>JAEUJY010000079.1 GCA_016794525.1 Myxococcales bacterium | reverse complement strand
CACCATGCTCGATGCTCAGTTGCTCACTCTCGATCTCATCCGCGCGCTGCGCCCGCTGTGCGAGCAGATCGCGCGGTCGTCGGCCGACCTCGCGGATCAGCTGCGGCGCGCTGCGACCAGCGTGATGCTCAACCTCGGCGAAGGCGTACGCCGCACCGGCCGCGACAAGAAGCGCGCGTATCGCATCGCCGCCGCCGAGGCGCACGAGGTGCGGGCTGGCCTCGAAGCGGCCGTCGCCTGGGGCTGGGCCGATGAGGCGGCGGTCACCGCGGCGCGCGCGCTCGCGGATCGCGTCGGGCGGATCACGTACGCGCTGGCCAGGTAGCGGCGGCTGGGGCCGCGCGCCCCCTTCGGGATCGGGATCGGGATCCGGATCGGGATCGGGATCGGGATCGCGGATCGGGATCGGGATCGCGGATCGGGATCGGGATCGGGATCGGGATCAGGTCGGCGTCGCTACGCCAGCTGGTACGTGCGGCCGTAGCCGCGCGAGCGGTTCTCGATGCGCACGGAGATCGCGCCGTCGCGGCCGTAGGTGTACGTCTCGACGATCTCGTTGGCCATCAGCTCGGTCCGCCGCGGGTTGGGCACGGTGGCGAGCTCGTCGCGATCGGCCAGCGCGGGATCGTAGGGGAAGTAGATGTCCTCGCACGGCACGAGGTCCTGGACCGGCTGGCCGGCGGCGTCGAGGGCGCCGCACTCGAGGAAGCGCAGGTGGCCGACGGGGTGGGCGGGGCGGTAGCGGCGCTCGACGACGATCGGCCCGGCGGTGTCCTTGCCCAGCAGCGGATCGAAGACCTTGTCGTCGCCGGCGTCGGCCTCGCGCCACACGCCGAAGTGGCGGGTGACGGCCTCGCGGATCAGCACGTGGGCGTCGGGATCGGCGGCCAGCGCCAGGCCGATCGCGGTGGCGGCGAACGGCTGCGGCGCCAGCTGCAGCTTGCGCGCGAACCGCGCCCGCAGCGCGCGCGCGACCGCCGGGAACGCGGCGCCGCCGCCGACCAGGTAGATGCCGCCCAGCTCGCGCGGGTCGTCGGGATCGATGCCGCGGTCGCGCAGGCTCGCGAACAGCCCGTCGACCTGCGCCAGCGTCGCGTCGATCAGCGGCTGGGCCCGCGCGTACAGCGCGGCGACGTCGAGCGCGATCGGCTCGCGGTCGCCGAGATCGAGCAAGAGCTTGCGCGAGGTCGGCGTCAGCGACTCCTTGGCCAGCCGCGCCCGCTCGAGCGTGGCCGCGGTGGCCTCGACGCCGGCGGCGTCGAGCAGCAGCTGGTCGAAGTCGTCGCCGCCGAGCCGGGCCAGGCCGGCCGAGGCGATCAGCTCGAAGTGGCGGCCCTGCAGCGACACCGCCGAGGTGTCGAACGTGCCGCCGCCGAGGTCGTAGACCACGACGTACTTCTTGGGGCTCTTGCGCCCGAGCTCGAGGTGGCGGTGCGCGAAGTCGAGCGCGCCCGCGGTGGGCTCGTTGAGCAGGCCGAGCGGCGCGAAGCCGGCGCGGCGCAGCGCCTCGAGCGTCAGCCAGCGCTGCCGCGACGGCGCGTTGGCCGGCACCGCCGCCATCACCTCGAGCGGCGCGTCGGGATCGAGATCGAGCGTGCAGCGCGCGTGGAGCGCGGCGCGCAGCTCGACGAAGAACGCGGTCGCGAGCCCGAGCGCGGTGACGCCCGGCAGCCCCGGCACCGGCGCGTCGGGCGCGAGCGCGCCGATCGCGCGCTTGATCGAGCGGATCGCGTGCTCGGCCGAGCCGTCGGCCAGCGCCCGCTCCGCGGCCCAGCCCACCCGCAGCGCGCCGTCCTGCCACGCGGCGATGCCGGGCACGTGGTCCCGGAACTCGCCGTCGTCGTCGAACACCGCCAGCGGGTGCCGGCCGTCCTGCACCGCCGCCACCACCGTCCGCGTGGTCCCGAAGTCGATCCCGAGCCGCATGCCCCGACCATGCCCCAGCCGGGCGCCGGTCGCGACTTCTCGGCAGCCGGGCGGGGGCTGGTCGCCCGCCCACCCGGCGAGGCGTCGGTTATGCTGGTCGGGTGAACCCGGCGTCGCGCCACCCGCCGCTCGCCACCGCCGCGGACCTCGCGGCGCTCCCCGACGACGTCTCCGCGGAGGTCATCGGCGGGCTGATCGTCGAGAAGGCGGCGCCCAGCTACGAGCATGGCGAGGCCCAGAGCTCACTGGCCGAGCTGCTCAAGCCGCCGTTCCAGCGCGGCCGCGGCGGCCCCGGCGGGTGGTGGATCGCGACCGAGGTCGAGATCGTGCTAGCGATCCACGAGGTCTATCGACCCGACGTGGTCGGCTGGCGCCGCGAGCGGGTCGGCGCGCGTCCCCAGGGCCGACCGATCTCGGTCCGCCCCGACTGGGTCGCCGAGGTGCTGTCGGTGACCAACGCCGAGCGCGACCTCGGCACCAAGCTGTTCGCGTACCAGCACGCCGGCATCCCGCACTACTGGATCATCGATCCCGAGCACCAGACCCTCACCGTCTACCGCCTGAGCGCCGAGGGCTACGTCGTCGCGCTCACCGCCGGCAAGGCCGATCGCGTCCACGCCCCGCCGTTCGCCGAGATCGAGCTCGCGGTCGGCGAGTTGTTCGGCGAGTAGCCCCGAGGGCTCTCGCGTATCGGGAGGGGGACCCACGGGGGCATGACCCCGTGGGGGAGGGTTTGTCGACAAACCCTCCCAGGAGTTCAGCGCGTCGCCTTGACCTTCTTGATCTCCTCGATCAGCTCGGGCACGGCCTTCTCCCAGGTGGTGACGACGCCGTAGTCGGCGACCTGGAAGATCGGGGCCTCGGGGTCCTTGTTGATCGCGACGATCGTCTTGGAGCCCTTCATGCCGGCGAGGTGCTGGATGGCGCCGGAGATGGCGACGGCGAAGTACAGGTTGGGGGCGACGATCTTGCCGGTCTGGCCGACCTGCCAGTCGGCGGGGACCATGCCGGCGTCGGTGGCGGCGCGCGACGCGCCCATCGCGGCGCCCAGCAGATCGGCGAGCGCCTCGAGCTGCTTGAAGTTCTCGCCGTTGCCCATGCCGCGGCCGCCGGCGACGACCACCTTGGCCGAGGTCAGCTCGGGGCGATCGCTCTTCTGGCTGTCGACGCGGTCGATCCGCGCGCCCTTGGCGTCGATCGCGCCGGCGTCGGCGCTCGAGACGCTGCCGGTCGAGCCGGTCGGCTCGGCGGGGGCGAACTCCGACTGGCGGACGGTGACGCAGACGACCGGCGTCGAGACCTCGACGGTCGAGTAGGCGTTGCCGGCCAGGATCGGCCGGGTGAAGCGGTTGCCGCCCTCGAGCTTGGAGATGTCCGACGCCATGCCGGCGTCGAGCAGCGCGGCGACGCGCGGCAGCAGGTCCTTGCCGACCGAGGTGGCGGTGGCGCACACGATCGCGGCGCCGTGCTCGCCGGCCAGGCGCGCGACGATCGGCGCGTAGGTCTCGGCGAGGTAGTGGCCGAGGTCGCCGTGCTCGACGGTGACGACCTTGGCCGCGTAGGCGGCGGCGGCCGGGCCGGCCGCGGCGGCGCCGACGCCGATCAGCAGCGCGATGACCTCGCCGCCGTGGGCCGACGCGGCCTGGCGAGCGAAGCTGAGGTTGGAAAGCGCGGAGGCGCGGAGCGCGCCGCCGTCGAACTCACAGAACGCGAGGATGTTGCCCATGGCGTGATCCTTGAAGATGAAGGTGCGAATGATCGCGGGTGTGGGTGGTCGCGCGTCTTGGCGGGGGGACCCGGCGGGGGCATGACCCCGCTGGGGGGAGGGCTGGCGACAGCCCTCCCTGGATCACAGCGCCTTGGCTTCGTCGACGAGCTTCTTCACCAGGGTCGGGATGTCCGCGACCTTCTGGCCGGCGGCGCGGGCCGCCGGCAGGGTGACGCCGAGCTCCCGGGTCGCCGGGGTGACGTCGACGCCGTAGTCGCCGATCGACTTCTGCTCCATCGGCTTCTTCTTGGCGGCCATGATGCCCTTGAGCGAGGCGTAGCGCGGGCCGCCCTCGCCGGTGCCGTAGCTGTGGCTGGCCGGCGTGATGTTGTTCTTGACCGAGGTCGGCGCGACGACGCGCAGATCGACCGTGAGCACGCCGGGCAGCGCGATCGTCTTGTACTCGACGCCGGCGTCGACCTCGCGGCCGACGGTGAGCGACGCCTTGTCGGCGGCCAGCTCGACGGTCGCGGCGAACGTCGCCTGCGGCCAGCCCAGCTTGCCGGCCAGCATCTGGCCGACCTGGTTGGCGTCGCCGTCGACGGCCTGCTTGCCCATGACCACGAGGTCGGGCTTCTCGGCCTCGATCACCTTGGCCAGCACCGCCGCGACGACGCGGCTGTCGAGGGCCTTGTCCTCGCCGTCGATGCGGATCGCGCGGTCGGCGCCCATCGCCAGCGCCGAGCGCAGCTGCTGGCCGGCGTCGTCGGGCCCGATCGTCACCACCACGACCTCGCCGTGGCTCTCGCCCGACTCGGCGTTCTCGCGCAGGCGCAGCGCGGTCTCGACCGCGTACTCGTCGAAGGTGTTGACCACCCAGCTCGCGCCGGCCAGGTCGATGGCGCCGTCCTTGAGCTTCACCTTCAGCTCGGGATCGGGGACTCGCTTGATGGGGACGAGGATCTTCACGCGGGGCTCCTTCGTTCGAGGCCAGTGGTGACGAGCGCCGCCACCCAGTCGGCGGCGCGGCTGATGTCGAAATCGGTACCGTGGGGCGCGGGCATCTTGCCGCGTTCGCGGCCGGTCGCCAGGGGCGGCGCCGGCTTTTGTCCGCGACGGCGTGGCGCACGGCCGAGCAGCCAGGCCAGCGCCATCTCGTCGAGCATGCCGAAGATCATCCGGGCCGCGTGGGGCGCCGGGACCTGGTCGGTGAAGTCGCCGGTGGCCTGGCCCGCGGCGATGACCGTGGCGAGGATGCGCAAGAGCTCGCCGAACCGCTGCGGCGAGTACTCGCGCATGAACTTGGTCGACTGCCGCAGCTCGATCGTGAGCACCTCGGCGGCGGTCGGCTGATCGGCGATCAGCGTCAGGTAGGCGGCGACGAACGCCCGCAGCTGGGCCCGCGGGCCGGCCGCGCCGGCGACCGCGTCGCCCAGGATCTGGATGACCCGCTCCATCCGCGACTCGAACAGGCAGATCAGCAGATCGTCCTTGTTCTTGAAGTAGAGGTAGATCGTGCCGTCGGCGACGCCGGCCTCGCGCGCGATGTCGGCGACCTTGGCCGCGTAGAAGCCGCGCTGCGCGAACACCCGCTCGGCGGCGTCGAGGATGCGCTCGCGCTTGGCCGCGCGATCGGGGTCGGCGCTGGCGCGACCGGCCCGAGCCTCCGATGAATGAACGGTCATTCAGTCAGGCTTGTACCCGGCCTGACGCAGGACGTCAAGGCGTGGATCGCGTCGCGGGCTTGCGCCACGCGAGGTCGCTCGCTACAACCCCTGGCGTGCAAACGCCGCGGAAGTGCAATGAAAACCGTCCGCTGTTCGGCCGCCTGGTCGGTTCGATCGCCGCCGTGATGACCGTCGGCCTGCTGGCCGGCGCCTCCTGCAAGAAGGACACGGGATCGCCCAAGGCGAACCCGCAGGACGTCGTCGCCGCCGCCGACAAGGCCAAGGACGGCGGCACCGCCGGTGCCTCGGTCAACGTCGACCGCACGCCGATCCCCGGCTTCGACGTGGCCAAGCTCGAGCCGGCCAAGCAGGACCTGTTCTTCAAGCTGGTCGGCGAGCTGCCGTCGCCGTGCGGCAAGGCCCACAGCCTGCGCACCAGCTTCGCCAGTGACGGCAGCTGCAAGCGCGCGCCGTTCGCGGTGCGGCTGGTCCACGACCTGATCGTCGACGAGCAGACCGAGGACACGGTCCGCGAGATCTACGACGGCCGCTACGTCAAGAACCAGAAGGTGTGGACGATCAACCTGGTCGACACGCCGTCGGTGGGTTCGGCCGACGCGCCGGTCACGCTGGTCGAGTTCTTCGACTACGGCTGCCCGGCGTGCGTCGGCCTCAAGCCGGTGCTGGATCGCGTGATCGCCGAGAACCAGGGCCGGCTGCGCGTCTACTACAAGATGTTCCCGCTGGTGACCAAGCACCCCGACTCGTTCGGCTGCGCCCAGGCGGCGTTCGCGGCCCGCGCCCAGGGCAAGTTCCACGAGATGCACGACCTGATCTTCGAGAAGTTCGGCAACCAGAAGAAGGACGACCTGCGCCGCTACGCCGGCGGGCTGGGCCTCGACCTGGCGCGCTTCGACGCCGACTACGCCGCCGCCGAGCCGCGGGTCAAGGCCGACATGAAGGACGGCGCCGACGTCGAGGTCGAGGGCACGCCGTCGCTGTTCCTCAACGGCCGCGCGTACGGTGGCCCGGTCGATCCCAAGTACCTGGCCGCGGCGATCGACGAGGAGATCGCGGTCAAGGCGGCGGCGGCGGCGCCGGCCCCGGCGGGTGGCGCGGCCCCGGCGGCGCCGGCCCCGGCGGGTGGCGCGGCTCCGGCCGCCCCGGCTCCGGCGCCCGCCGGCGCTGCGACAAAGTGACGCCGGCGGGGCGTCCCGCCGCTGAATAGTCGCTGCCAGAGTTCCGTCCGAGGAGTACCCCGATGTCGCATCGCTCGCTCGCGTCGCTCATCACCGTCCTGGCCATCGCGGTCGCCGCTCCGGCGCTCGCCGAGGTGAAGAAGGGGGACCGCGCCCCCGAGCTCGACGGCGCCAAGGACGCCGCCGGCAAGGCCTTCAGCCTGAAGGCGACCAAGGGTCGCTTCGTCGTCATGACGTTCGGCGGCTCGTGGTGCAAGCCGTGCAAGAAGGAGCTGCCGGCGTGGGACAAGCTGGCCGCGAAGTGGAAGGACAAGGTCACCTTCATCGCGGTCAACCTCGACAACGACTCGGCCAAGGGCAAGAAGTTCTTCGACAGCCTGAAGGTCAAGAACATGATCCGCGTGTACGCGCCCGAGGAGAAGGCGGCCGCGGCCGACATCTACTCGCCGCCGACCCAGCCGACGACGTACATCCTCAGCCCCAAGGGCATCGTGCTCGAGATGCACGAGGCCTACTCGAGCGGCGACGACGCGAAGATGGACGCGCTGCTGGCCAAGCTGGTCAAGTAGCGCGCCGCGGCGGTCAGCCGCCCCAGTCCATGCCCATCGCGAACGCCCAGGTCACGGCCTCGGGCGTGCCCGTGGCGCGGACCGTCATGTAGATGTCGGCGGTCCCCGGGCGCAGCGAGCCGGCGGCCTGCGCGCGCACCAGCTCGAGGCCGAGGCGCGCGCCGACGACGGCCTGCGGCACCAGGTAGCTGCCCAGCCGATCCTCGGACACCAGCAGCCCGGCGCCGCCGAGCTCGAGATCGACGTGCGGCCGCAGCCGCGTGCCCGACACGTCGTCGGCACGACCGATCAGCGTCGTCGCCAGCGGGAAGCGCACGCCGGCGCCGAGCGCGTGGCCGTGGCCGTGGACGTCCTCGCGGGTGCCGTCGGCCATCGTGTCGCCGCTGGCGACCATCACGAAGTCGTACTCGGCGTAGGCGTGCAGCCGGCCCGCGAGCGCCACGCCCCACGCCAGGCCGTAGTTGAACGCCAGGCGCGTGTGGCCCGTGGTGGCGAGCTGCTCGACGCCGGTTCGGAACCCGAACGACTGCCAGCGCGGCGGCGCTGGCGTCGCCGGCGGCAGGGGCGGCGCCGCCACGATCTCGACGGGTGGCGGTGGCGGCGGTGGCGGCGGCGGCGGCCGTCGGATGCAGGCGATGCCCCGCGGGGGGGCGTCCAGCTCGAGGCAGTCGTCCGGGGATGGCATCACCGGGTTGGCCTGCGCCGCCGCGGTCGCGCCGATCACCAGCGCGGTGGCGAGCGCGGCCTTCACCACGCCACCCCGAGGCCGCCGGCGAAGCCGTCGTCGAGGATCGTCGCGCGCACCGGCGTCGCGCACGCGCCGCGGCACAGCACGTCGGCGACGCGCTGGCGATCGAGGGGCGGTGACAGCTCGACCCGCACCCAGAACCGGACCATCAGGCGCCGGTGGTCGCCCATCGCGCGCACCTGCCAGCCCCAGCCGGCCCACAGCGACGGCACGGTCAGCCCGCCCGCGGGCAGCGCGACGTGCTCCACCGCCGCGCCGGCCTCCAGGTACAGCTGCAGGGCGGCGCTGTTGTCGGGCTGGAACGAGCGCGCGAGCCAGCGCGCGCCGCCGCCGACCCGCAGCGCCGGACCGCCGGCGTGGTCGCCGTCGCCGAGGTACCAGCTGGCGCGGCCGTCGGCGAGCGCCTGCCACCGGCCCCAGCCCCACGCCACCTCGCCGCCGAGCCCGGGGCCGCCGACCGACTGATCGCCGAGGTAGCGCGCGCCCACGCCGAACGTCACGCCGGTGGTGCGATCGGGCCAGCGCAGCGGATCGTCGTCGCCGGCGCGGGCGGTCGTCGGCGCGGCGAGCGCCGCGGCGATCACGCAGGGGAGGGCCAAGCGCGGCATCGGTCTCCGGGTCAAACGCGCGGCGGTGTCGCGCGATCTGTCGCGAGCGCGTCGTGGTGGCGCGGCCGCCAGGCGCGATGCCGCAGGCACGTCAAACCGTCCGGCGTGCTAGGGTTGGCGCCGTCGTGTCGTCCCCGCCTCGCCCCGCGCCTCGCCGTCGGCCGCCGCGCCGTCGCGGCCTCGGCGTCTGGGCGTTCGCGATCCTGGCGACGGTGACGATGGTGCTGTCGGGGGCCGCCGACCTGTACCACCAGGCGACGACCCGCCACACCCGCTGCGCCGAGCACGGCGAGCTGGTGCACCGCAACGGCGACGGCGGCGCGGTCGCGGCGACCGACGTCGGCCACACGCACCCGGGCCCCGAGCGCGCGCTGCGCGACCGACCGACCAGCGGGCCCGTCGATCCGCACGAGCACTGTCCGTTCCCATGCGCGACGCCGGCGTCGGTGGTCGGCGCGCGCCGCGCCGCCGCCGTCGTGGCCACGCCCGACCACGCGATCGTCGCGATCCGGCGCGAGCCGCCGGCGCTGGTCGGCCGGCACCTCTTCCGTAGCGCGCCCAAGACCTCGCCACCCGCGTAGCCGCGGCCGCGCCTCGCGCGGTCGCGTCCGGTGTCGACGTCTCGCCGGGTCCGCCCGGCCTCGCCGCGCGTCCACGCCGCGCGGTCCCCCCGTCTCATCTGGAGCGCGCATGCGCCTCGCCACGTTCTCGTCTGCGATCACCGCGCTGGTGGTCGTCGTCGGCATCCGGCCGACGATCGCCCAGCCAGCCACCGCCCCGCCGGCCAGCCAGCCGGCGCCGCCACCCCACCCACCGCCGGCGCCGCCCGCGCCCCCGGCGAGCCCCGACGATCCCGCGGCGCTGGCCGCCAAGGTCGACGATCTCGCCGACGCCCTCGAGGACGTCCAGGGCGAGAACGAGGACCTGCGCTCCGAGGTCGACGATCTGCGCGAGCGGGTCGCGGCCAGCAAGCCGCCGACCTCGCTCAACGCCCTCAACCCGCAGATCACCGCGTTCCTGAACGGCGCGGCGCGCTTCGACGACCAGGCCGCCTACACCCCGGCCGGCGAGCGCGTCGACGATCGGCTGTTCATGCGCACGCTCGAGGTCGAGTTCCGCGCCGCGGTCGATCCGTTCGCCGACGCGGTCGCGATCCTGGCGCTCGAGAACGAGCTCGGCGAGGGCTGGGGCGCCGATCTCGAGGAGGGCTACGTCGTCGTCAAGCGCCTGCCGATCCTCGAGTCGGCGCCGCTGGGCCTCAAGCTCAAGCTCGGGCGGTACCGGGCGCCGTTCGGCATGGCCAACAAGATCCACATGCACGACCTGCCGTGGACGACCCGCCCGCTGCCGATCAGCCGGTTCCTCGGCAACGAGCACGGCGAGCTGTTCGAGGGCGGGTGGAACCCGGTCGGCGCCGACGCGGAGGTGATCCTGCCGACGATCATCGACGACGTCGTCATGGAGCTCAACGCCGACGTCGTCGACGGCGGCGACGTCGCGTTCAGCGGCGCCGATCCCGACGCCCACCGCCACCTCGGCTACCTCGGCCACTACAACCTGTTCTTCACCGCCGCCGACGCCCACGACGTCAACCTCGGCGTGTCGGGCTACCTCGAGCGCGGCGACCGCCGCAGCCGGCTGCTCGGCGTCGACCTGGTCTACAAGTGGAAGCCGATCGCCGCCGGCGAGTTCCACAGCGTCGTGCTCGGCGGCGAGTTCATGTGGGGCGATCGCCGGTTCGCCCGCGACACCGACGGCGACGGCGTCGGCGACGTCGTCGCCCGCACGACGCCGTGGGCCGCCTACGGCTTCGGCCAGGTCCAGCTGTCGTGGCACACCTACCTGGGCGCGCGCTTCGACGTCGCCCAGGATCCGGTCGACGACCAGCTCACCACCGCGGTCGCGGCCGGCTACCTGTCGTACTACACGTCCGAGTACCTGCGCTTCCGGCTCGGCTACGAGCACCGCTGGAGCGACGTCCCGGCCGACGACGGCCTCGACTCGGCGATCGCCGAGGTCAACGTCGTCTTCGGCTCGCACCCCACCGAGCCCTACTGGGTCAACCGCTGAAAGGAGTCCACCCATGCTGCGCTCTCCCCTCGCTCTCGTCGCGGCCGCGCTGGTCGCGCTCGCGCTCGCCGCGCCCACCGTCGCGGTCGCCGGCCCCAAGAAGGTCGCGGTCGTCACCACCCTCAACGTCCTCGCCGCCGTCACCAAGGAGGTCGGCGGCGACCGGGTCGCGGTCAGCGCGCTGGCCAAGCCCAACCAGGATCCGCACACGCTGGTCGCCAAGCCGACCTACAAGGTGGCGGCCAAGAACGCCCGGATGTTCGTCGAGCTCGGGCTGGGCCTCGACGGCTGGGCCTCGGCGGTCACCGACGCCTCGGGCAACCCCGACATCCAGCTCGGCCAGCCCGGCCGCGTGATCGCGTCCGACGGCATCGCCACCAAGGAGCTGCCGGCGACGCTGTCGAAGTCGTGGGGCGACATCCACCCGCAGGGCAACCCCCACGTCTGGCTCGACCCGGTCAACGTGAAGCAGATCGCCGCCAACATCGCCGCCGGCCTCGGCCGCGTCGATCCCGACGGCAAGGCCACCTACGACGCCAACCTCAAGGCGTTCCAGGCCAAGCTCGACGAGGCGCTCTACGGCCGGGCGCTGCTCGACGAGTACGGCGCCAGCAAGCTCGAGCGGCTGTCGCGCCGCAACGAGCTGATCGACTACCTGAAGACCAAGGGCACCTACGACAAGCTGGGCGGCTGGCTCAAGCGCGCCGAGCCGCTGCGCGGCCTGAAGATCGTCACCTACCACAAGACCTGGATCTACTTCTGCGATCGCTTCGGGCTGGTCATCGACGGCGAGATCGAGGAGAAGCCCGGCATCCCGCCGTCGCAGGACTACCTGGCCAAGCTGATCACCAAGATCAAGGCCGACGGCGTGCGGGTGCTGTTCGTCGACCCGATCTACCCGAGCAAGGACGGCGCGTTCATCGCGGGCAAGACCGGCGCCAAGGTGGTGGCGAGCCCGATCGACGTCGGCGGCGCGCCCGGCACCGGCGACTACTTCGCGCTGATCGACACGCTGATCACGCGGTCGCTGGCGGCGGCGAAGTAGGTCGTCGTGGGCTACCTCGACAGCCTGATCGACATCAACGGCCTGCCGCTCCTCGCGTGCCTGGCGGTGTCCGGCATCCTGGTCTACCTCGGCATGCACGTCGTCGAGCGCAAGGTCATCTTCGTCGACCTGGCGCTGGCGCAGATCGCCGCGCTCGGCGTGATGTGGGCGATCCTGATGGGCTACGACCACGAGACCGAGACCCTGCCGGTGACGCTGTACTCGCTGGGCTTCACCGCGGTCGGCGCGCTGATCTTCTCGATCACCCGAACCCGCAACGAGCGGGTGCCGCACGAGGCGCTGATCGGCATCATCTACGTGACCGCGACCGCCGGCGGGCTGGTGCTGGCCGATCGGTTCGCGCTCGGCACCGAGGCGCTCAAGGAGCTGATCGCCGGGCGGGTGGCGCTGGTGACGCCGGCGATCCTGATCAAGCTGGTGATCACCTGCGCGCTGGTGGGCGCGGTGTTCGCCGGGCTGCACCGCCGGCTGATCCGGATCAGCCGCGATCCGGCGGCGGCCGAGGCCGCGGGCATCTCGATCCGGGTGTGGGACTTCGTCTTCTACCTGCTGTTCGGCATCCTGATCACGCAGTCGGTGGCGGTGCTGGGCGTGCTGCCGGTGTTCGCCTACCTGGTGATCCCCGCGGTGGCGGCGGCGTTCCTGTTCGAGTCGGTGAAGGCGCGGCTGTTGTTCGGCTGGGGCTTCGCCGGGGTGATCAGCCTCGGCGGCCTGGAGACCGCGCGGGCGGCGCAGCTCGATCCCGGGCCGACGATCGTGTGCCTGTTCGCGGCGGCGTTGGTGCTGCTCGGCGTGTTCCTGTTCCTGCGGGCGCGGCGGTTCGCCGGCCGCGCGATCGCGCAGGTCATCGGCATGGCCGCGCTGTTCGCGGCGTTCCTGGGCGGCACGCTGGTGTTCAAGAAGCCGCAGCGGACCGACGAACTGGCCGCCGCCGACGAGTTCGCGCGCTCGGGCGACCCCACCCGGATGCGCCAGGCGCTCGACAGCTTCCGCCGCTTCCCCGGCGAGCGCGCGCGATGGGTGCCGCTGGTGGTGCCGATGGTCGACAGCCCCGATCCGGTGGTGCGCGACGCGGCGATCGGCCTGCTGCTCGAGATCCGCGCGCCCGAGGCGGTGACGCCCCTGGTGGCGCGGCTGGGCGCGGGCGTCGAGCCCGACGCCAACACCCGCGAGAGCGTGATCCGCGCGCTGCGCACGCTGGGCGATCCGGCGGCGGTGCCGGCGCTGATCGCCGCCGCGGGGCGCGACGAGGAGCCGGACCTGGCGGTGGCGATGGCGGTGGCGGCGTTCGAGCTGGCCGGCCCCGGCCTCGACGCCGAGCTGCGCGGCGCGGGCGACGTGCTGGTCAAGGTGTCGACCGACGCCGACGCGCCGCGGGCCGCGCGCCGCGACGCCGCCGACGCGCTGCACGCCCACGTCGCGATCGATCCGGCGGCGACCGACGACGCGGCGCGGGCCGCGTGGTGGCAGGCGCACCGCGACGAGCTGGCGTGGTCGGCGGAGGCGCACCGGCTGGTGCCGCCGACGGGTGGCGTGTTCGACGTCGGTGCCGCGATCGACGCGGGCGCCGCGATCGACGCGGGCGCGCCGACGACGCCGTAGCGCACGGCCGGCGCGCGGCCGCGCCCGTGGCGCTCACGGCGTGACGTGGATGACGCGCTCGGTGACCAGCGCCGCGGGATCCGGCGCGACCGCGGCGCCTGGCGCCAGGTAGGCCCGGAACAAGAACGCCAGCGTCTGGTCGAGGGGGACGCCGGGGAAGGTGGTCGGCAGCTCGAGGCAGTACGGCGCCCCGCCGCAGCGCCGCGCCACCTTGACCACGAACAGGCGATCGCGATCGGGGTGATCGGGTAGGTAGGCGTCGGCGCTGCCGACCATCGCCGGGCTCTCGAACGCCGCGACGCCGGCGCGCTTGGCCCAGTGGGTGACGACGACGTTGCTGTAGGTCGCGAGCCCGGCGGCCTCGTGGTTGACGCCGTACACCAGGAAGTAGTCGCCGGGATCGTCGGGGAGCGTCAGCGCGCCGCCCCCGAGCACGACGTCGATCGGGCCCGCGGCGTAGACCGTGTCGCTGACCTCGCCGAGGCAGTTGGCCAGGCGCGCGATGCACCCGGCCGGGGCGAGCGTCGCCGACACCTGCGCGGCGGTGGCCAGCAGCAGGCCATCGGCGCGGGCGGTGCCCAGGCGCGCGCGGATCGCCGCCTCGAGCGCGTCGACCGCGGGCGCGAGGCCGCGCTCGTCGGTGGCGCTGCGCGGCGGCGTGCGCGGCGGCGCCGGCAGCGGCGCGGGCGGCGGGGGCGCGGTGGCGGTGAGGCGCAGCACCTCGAGCGGCACGTCGGCGAGGTACGCGGCGGCGGCGGCGGGATCGTCGGCCAGCGCGAGCCGGCCCAGCGCCATGACGGTGTCGGCGTCGCCGCCGGCGCCCAGCCGCACGACCTCGGGCGCCAGCACCAGCGGGTTGATCGCGCGGTCGTCCCAGCCGGCGGCGATCAGGCCGGCGCGCGCGCGCGCCAGCACGCCGGCGTCGGCCGCGACCACGAACGCGACCTGCGCGGCGAACGGCGACGGCCCGACGCGCGCGACGTTCACCAGGTTGGTGGCGTCGGTCAGGCTGGCGAACACCGTCGCGCGGCGGCGTGGCGCCGGCGATCACGACCGCCTCGTCGGCGCCGAGCTGCCAGGCGACGCTCTGGCCGGCCGGCGTCCGCGGCGGGTTGACCGTGGTCGCGCCCAGCGGGGGCAGCGCGCCGCCGGGCGTCGGCGGCACGCTGAACAGCAGGTAGCTGCCGCTGGCGTTGCTGGCGAAGCAGTCGGGCAGGTCGGCGCAGTCCGCGAGGCCGAAGCCGAACGCGTCGCCGGCCTGCACGGTGAAGCCTTCGGCGGCGAGGGCCGCGGCCAGCGCCGGGCGCGCGTCGATCGCCGCGTCGGCGGCGGCGTCGGCGGGCGCGGCGGGCGCGGCGTCGCAGGCGGGCAGCGCCGCCAGCGCGGCGCCGGCCAGGAGCGCGAGGGGCGTGCGCATCGATCGATCGGAGCACATCCGCGGCGCGCGCGGAAGCGGCGTCAGCGCGTCAGCGCGACCACCCGCGGCGCCGCGGCGGCGCCGACGCAGCGCTCCCAGTCGTCGGGCGGCGGCGGCGGGGCCAGCTCGAGCGTCAGGCCGGCGCCGCCACACGCGGTCAGCCGCGCCGGGCCGGTCATCTTGCAGAACCGGGCGCCGCGCTCGTAGCGCCGGGTGATGGCCCCGACGCCGGCGCGCGGCAGATCGATCGTCGCCGGCGCCGCGACCACGCCGGGCGGCAGGTCGGTCGGCAGCTCGGCGTCGATCGGGTACAGCTCGCGACCGCCGCGGGTGGTCAGCAGCTGCCACGCGCCGCCCGGGCCGCGCCAGACGCCGGTCAGGTCGTCGTCGCAGCCGTGCACGGATGGCGTGCGGTCGCAGGCGGCGCCCAGCGCCAGCGCGGTGAGCGTCGCGGCCAGGCCGCGCCCGATCACGTCGCGGCCTTGAGGGCGTCGGCCTGATCGTGGGCGCGCAGCGCCTCGATGATGTCGTCGAGCTCGCCTTCCATCACCGCCGGCAGGTTGTGCTTGGTCAGGCCGATGCGGTGATCGGTGACGCGATCCTGCGGGAAGTTGTAGGTGCGGATCTTCTCGGAGCGATCGCCGGAGCCGACCATCGTGCGGCGGGCGTCGCGCTCGGCGGCCTGGCGCTCCGCGAGCTGGTGGTCGTACAGGCGCGAGCGCAGCACCTTGAGGGCCTTGGCCTTGTTCTTGTGCTGCGACTTCTCGTCCTGGCAGTACACGACGATGCCCGACGGGATGTGGGTCAAGCGCACCGCCGAGTCGGTGGTGTTGACCGACTGGCCGCCCGAGCCCGACGCGCGCTGCACGTCGATGCGGATGTCCTTGTCCTCGATCTTGACGTCGACCTCTTCGGCCTCGGGCAGGACCGCGACCGTCGCGGCGGAGGTGTGGATCCGGCCCTGGGCCTCGGTCGCCGGCACCCGCTGGACGCGGTGCACGCCCGACTCCCACTTGAGCCGCGAGTAGACGTCCTTGCCCTCGACCAGGACGATGATCTCTTTCCAGCCGCCGGCGGCGCCGGGCGACGACGACAGCATGTCGAGCTTCCAGCCGTGGCGCTCGGCGAACCGCGTGTACATGCGGAACAGATCGCCGGCGAACAGCGCGGCCTCGTCGCCGCCGGTGCCGGCGCGGATCTCGAGCACGGTGTTCTTGGCGTCGAGCGGGTCCTTGGGCAGGAGCAGGATCTTGATCGCCTGCTCGGCGGCCTCGCGCTGCGCGTCGAGCGCGCGCATCTCCTCGCGGGCGAACTCGCGCAGCTCGAGGTCGGGCTCGGCGCCGGCCATCAGCCGCGCCTGCTCGAGATCGGCGCGCAGCTTCTGGTAGTCCCGCCACGCCACCACCAGCGGCTCCAGCTCCGCGTGCTCCCGCGACAGCTTGCCGAACTCGGCGCGCCGCGAGATCACGTCCGGGTCGCCGAGCAGCGCCGTCACCTCTTCGTGGCGGCGGCCCAGCGCCGCCATCTTGTCGTGGAAGCGCGGCTCGTCGAACATGGGCCCGTTTCTAGCTCAGCCTGGATAGACATACGGCCCCGAACGCCGGGGCCGATCTCGCTTTAGCAGGGGAATGGTGTCACCCGAGCTGTGATCACCCGACCCGCGCCGAACGCTCTGGGCCGGGGATTGTGCTCACCCGACCCCGCGCTGAACGCTCTGGGCCGTTTCGGGTGGGGGCCCCGGCGCATGCCGGGGGAGGGTCTTTGCGAAAGACCCTCATCACAACACGCGAGGGTCTTTGCGAAAGACCCTCTCTGGAAGCACGCTACGCCTTCGGCGCGTACTTCTTCTTGAACCGGTCGATGCGGCCGGCGGTGTCCATCATGCGCTGCTGGCCCGTGAAGAACGGGTGGCACTTCGAGCAGATCTCGACGGCGAAGTCGCCCTTGGTCGAGAAGGTGTCGATGATCGTGCCGCACGCGCAGCTGATCTTCGACGGACGGTAGTGGGGGTGAGCGGCGGTGTCCTTCATGGCACTTCCTCGCGGGCCCCGCGTGCCGGCGCGTGATTGCGCCGGGGGTGGGGGCGTTCGAGCGGAGGGTCTTCTAGCAGGAATCGGCGCCGCGATCCACCGATGACCCGGCCCAGCGGCGATCGCCTGTGCTTCCAGGTGGTTACCCCCGCAGATCGGGGGCCGCCACGTCCGGGTACAGCGGCAAGATCTCGTGGCCCAGCCGCAGCTCGCGCACCGACCGGTAGCGGGCGCCGAGGTCGAGGCTGACGTAGATCTTGCGGGCGTCGGGCACGCCGAAGCTGGTCGACACCACCATCTGCTCGTCGCCGACCCGCTCGAAGCCCTCGGGGATGACGTCGTGGCCGTAGATGCAGAACGTGCCGCCCAGCGCGCGCACGAACCGGGCCGCGACGTCGGGCGCCGCCGACCGCGCCCACAGGATCGGGCCGATGATCGGCGCGTCGAGGATGTCGAGCGCGGAGCCCAGCTCGAAGCCCTCGAGCGGCGCGGCCTCGATGTCGGCGATCGACTGCACGGTCGCGGCCGGCGCGCCATGGGTGAACACCGCGCCGCACGGCGCGACCGCGACCAGCGCGAAGCCGCGCAGCACCTGGCGCATCCGCTCGGCGGCGCGCGGGCCCATCCGCGCCTCGAGCAGCTCGACCTCGTCGGCGGCGAACTTGGCGGTGTGGGGCCCGCCGATGTGGCCGTGCTCGTGGTTGCCGACCAGCGCGTGGATCCGGCCGGGGTGGCGCAAGGACAGCACGACCAGCTCGTCGATCACCTCGTCGGAGGCGTCGCGGTAGTACTCGCCGAGGAAGTCGGGCCAGTCGCGCTCGTCGAGGTGCGGGCCGTGGATCAGATCGCCGGTGAACAGCAGGTGGGCGTCGCCGGTGGCCGCGTCGACCTCGTCGAAGATCTCGACGATGCGGTGGAAGTCGCGCAGGCAGCCTTGCAGGTCGGTGCAGACCAGGAGCCGGCCGTGGTCCGGCAGCCGTAGCACGCGAGCCATGACCGCTGATTATCCACGACCGCGGCGCCGACGCGAGCCGGCGCGCCCGGCAATCGCGTTCAGGCCAGCGCGGCGATCAGCGACGGCAGATCGCCGGCGGTAGCGGCGGCCGCGGTGACGCGATCGAGCGGCGCGGCGGCGGCGCGGCGCCAGGCGGCGGGATCGTCGACCAGCGCCTCGGCCTGGCGCGAGAACGTGGCGGCGACGTCGAACCGCGGCGCCTCGGCGCTGCCGCCCTTGGCCAGCACCCACTCGGCGGACGCGGTCTCGGCCAGCTCGTCGGCGAGCACCTCGTCGATGCGCTGGCCCGACTCGGTGGTCAGCGTGGCGATCAGCGTGAGCGAGCCGCCGCCGTCGAGCTGGCGCGCGCTGGCCCACAGCCGCCGGACCCGCGTGATCGCGGCGGCGTCGAGCGCGCCGATCAGCGTGCGGCCGCTGGCCGGCACGACCAGGTTCCACGCCCGGGCCAGCCGGCCCAGCGAGTCGATCACGACGATCGCGTGGCCGCCGCGCTCGGCGGCGCGCTTGCCGCGCTCGACCAGCATCTCGACCAGCTGCACGTGGCGGGCGGCGGGCTCGCCGAGCGTCGACACCGCGACGTGGGCGCCCAGGCCGCGGCCGAGCTCGGGCGCGTCCTCGGGGCGGACGTCGATCGCGACCAGCGTGACCTCGGCGTCGGGGTGGTGCTGGACCAGCGCGCGGGTGAGCTGGCCGAGCAGCGCGCTCTTGCCGGCGCGCGGCGGTGCCTTGATCAACACCCGCTGGCCGAGCCCGAGCGGCGCGTACAGCTCGCCGGCGCGCACCGCGGGCGAGGCGCCGTCGAGGCGCAGCCGCGCGCGCGGCGCCGCGGCGGGGCGATCGTCGAAGTCGACCCGGTGCGGGTGCTGATCGGCGGGGCCGCCCTCGACCGCCTCGACGCGCAGCAGCGCGAAGTAGCGCTCGCTCTCCTTGGGCGCGCGGACGGTGCCGCGGACGACGTCGCCGGTGCGCAGCCCGAACCGCCGGATCTGCGACGGCGACACGTAGACGTCGTCGGTGCCGGGCGCGAACTGCGCGTCGGGGTTGCGCAGGAAGCCGAAGCCGTCGCTCAGCACCTCGAGGACGCCCTCGGCGTGGGTCTCGCCGCGGCGATCGGCGTGGGCCTCGAGCACCGCCAGCACCAGGTCGGCCTTGCGCAGCTCGCGGGCGTCGTCGACGCCGAGCTTCTCGGCGGTGACGCACAGCTCCTCCTGCGTCATCCGCCGCAGCGCCCCCAGCTCGAGCGACGCGCCCAGCGCGCCGGCGGGCGCGGCGGACGAGGCAGGCGACTGGATGGTGGGGGCCACGGCGGGAGAGGAGAGGAGGGAGCGAGGCGAGCGCGGTCTGGACACCCCGAGCCCGGCGGTGCGGACTCCCCAGGGTTAGAGTAGGGAGGTCCATGGCAGCCGGTCAAGCGACCCCGACGCTCCGCCGCATCCGCGCGCTTGTGCGCGGACGTGTGCAAGGCGTGGGCTACCGGGCCGCGACCGCCCACGAGGCGCGCCGGCTGGGGCTGGCCGGCTGGGTCGAGAACCAGGCCGACGGCGCGGTCGCGCTCGAGGCCGCGGGGCCGGCCGACGCGGTGGCGGCGCTGATCGCGTGGTGCGGCCGGGGGCCGCCGCTGGCCCGGGTCACCGCGGTCGACGTCGACGAGCTGGCGCCCGCGCCGGGCCTCGACCCCGCCTTCGCGATCCGGCGGTGACGTGCTGGCCAGCCTGCGCAAGCACGTCTGGAACTGGCTGCCGGCGTTCGTCGAGATCGCCGAGGCCGGCTCGGTGGTCGCGGCGGCGCGGCGCCTGGCGCTGACGCCGGCGGCGGTGTCGCGGACGCTCGGGCTGCTCGAGGACGCGCTCGGCTATCCGCTGTTCGATCGGGTGGGCAAGCGGCTGGCGCTCAACGCCGCCGGCGTGGCGCTGCGCGACGCGGTGCGCGCGGCGACCCGGGTGGTCGACGCCGGGCTGGCCGGCGACGCCGACGATCGGCTGGGCGGGCCGCTGCGGGTGGCGTCGCTGGGCGTGCTGACCGATCACGTCGTCGTGCCGGCGCTGATCGCGCTGCGCGGCGCGCACCCGGCGCTGGTGCCCGAGCACGTCGTGCTGGGCCCGGCCGAGGCCAACGCGCTGCTGGTGCGCGGGCTGCTCGACGTCGCGTTCTACTACGAGGAGCTCACCAGCGAGGAGATCGCGGTCGAGCGGCTGGGGGCGCTGGGCGCCACGGTGTACTGCGGCCGCGGCCACCCGCTGTTCGCGGCGCGACGCGTGACCCGCGCGGCGGTGCTGGCCCACCCGTTCTCGGTGCCGCGCATCGGCGACAGCGGCCGGGTCCAGGACGGCTGGCCGGCCGACGTGCCGCGGTCGATCGGCATGCGCATCACGATGCTGCGCTCGAACCTGGTGGTGGCGCTGTCGGGGACGCTCTTGACCGTGCTGCCCGACGTCACCGCCGCGCCGCACGTCGCCCGCCGCGAGCTGCGGCCGCTGCCGGTGGTGCCGCTGGCGCCGATCGCGGTGTTCGCGGCGCGCCACCGCGGCGCGCTCGAGCGCCGGCTCGGCCAGGCGACGATCGCCGCCGTGCGCGCGCAGCTGGCGGCGATCGCCTCAGCGCCCGGCCGCCGCGCGGGCCGCGGGCGCTGACGCCGCGCCGGCGATGACGCCGTGGCGGGCGAGGCCCGGCACGATCACCGTGGCCCAGGTGGCGGACACGACCGCGGCGGCCTCGGCCCGCGGCAGCACGCCGAGCTCGGCCAGCGCGTCGTCGCCGGCGACCGCCGCGACCTCGTCGGCGACCGCCGCCGCGCGCATCGCGTCGACGTGGGCGCCGAGCCAGCCGACGTCGGCCCGGGCCGCGGCGCGGGCCAGCGCGGCCCAGCCCAGCCGCGCGTGGGCGATCTCGTCCCGGGCGATCGCGTCGAGGGTCGCCACCACCTGCGGGTGGGTGGCGACGGCGCGCAGCGCCAGCAGGAGCGCGCAGCTCAGGCTCTCGGTGACGCAGCCGACCGCGACCGCGGCGTAGAGCGCGCGATCGGCGGCGGGCCGGGCGGTCGGGCCCAGCGCGGGCAGCGGCGCGGCGGCCGGCGGCGTCGGATCGCCGCCCAGCGCGGCGATCACCGCCTGGCAGCGCGCGGCGTGATCGCGCTCGTCGGCCGCGGCCTGCTGCGCGCGGGCGGCGAGGTCGTGATCGCCGGCGGCGGCGAAGCGCCCCGCGAGCCACCCGAAGTGGCCGGCCGCCTCGCCCTCGATGGCCAGGCGGTGACGCCAGATCGCGGCGGCGCGCGGCGCGGTCACGGGCACGTCGTCGACCAGCAGCAGGTGAAGCCGGGCGCGACGATCGCCGGCGCCTGGCTGCGGTCGCAGCACGCCTGGGTGTCGCAGAAGCAGGGATCGCCGGCGGCGGCGGCGTCGGCCTCGGCCGGGGCGGCGTCGCCGTCGCCGCTGGGAGGCGCGTCGGGCGGCGGCGGCTGGCGCGCGGCGGGATCGTCGTCGGAGGTGCAGCCGGCGGCGCCGGCGCCGCCCATCACGACCAGGACATGGAACAGGCGTTCGAGCTTCATGCCGCACACGGTGGCGCGGCGGCGAACACAAGGAAAGCAAGACTATCTGGGGCGATCGTCAATCTTTCGTTGCGATGCCGCCGCTCTCGGTGTCGCGCAGCCCGAACTCCTTCATCTTCATCTGCAGGCTCTTGCGGCTGATCTTGAGCAGCTTCGCGGCCTGGGTGACGTTGCCGCCGGTCTCGGCCAGCGCCTTGGCGATGAACTCCTTCTCGACGCGGCTGGTCTCGGCGCGGACGATGTCCTTGAGCGACGCGTCGCCGGCCAGGTCGACGGCGTCGTCGCCCGTCAGCTCGTCGCGCGGCGCGGCCGGGGTGGCGGCGGCGGCCGCGGCGGCGGTGCACAGCTCGTCGGGCAGGTCGGCCTTGGCGATGATCTCGCTCTTGCAGAACAGGAGCGTCCGCTCGAGCACGTTCTCGAGCTCGCGGATGTTGCCCGGCCAGCCGTAGGCCACCAGCACCGCCATCGCGTCGTCGCTGATGCCGTGGACGTTCTTCTTGAGGCGCTCGTTGAAGCGCTTGAGGATGTGGCGCACCAGGAGCGGCACGTCGCCGCTGCGCCGGCGCAGCGGCGGGATCTGCAGCGGCACGACGTTGAGCCGGTAGTAGAGGTCCTCGCGGAAGTTGCCGCGGGCGATCTCCTGCTCGAGGTCGCGGTTGGTCGCGGTGATCAGCCGGACGTCGACCTTGATGGTCTTGAGCCCGCCGACCCGCTCGAACTCGCTCTCCTGGATCGCGCGCAGCAGCTTGACCTGCATCTCGACCGGGATCTCGCCGATCTCGTCGAGGAACAGCGTGCCGCCGTCGGCCAGCTCGAACCGGCCCGGCTTCGAGGTGGTGGCGCCGGTGAACGCGCCCTTCTCGTAGCCGAACAGCTCCGACTCCATCAGCGTCTTGGGGATCGCGGCGCAGTTGATCTTGATGAACGGGCCGCCCTTGCGGTCGGAGCCCTCGTGCAGCGCCTTGGCCACCAGCTCCTTGCCGGTGCCGCTCTCGCCGGTGATCAGCACCGTCGACGGCGAGTCGGCGACCCGCTCGATGACCTCGAAGACGCCGTGCATCTCGGGCGAGTCGCCGACCAGCCCGAACCGGCCGCGGACGTCGTCCGACGGCGGGTACAGCCCCGCCTGGGGCGCGGCCCGGTTGGCCGCGGCCTGGCGCACCGCCTTGTCGACGATCGCGCGGATCTGCTCCTGCTCGAACGGCTTCTCGATGTAGTCGAAGGCGCCGGCCTTGATCGCCTCGACGGCGTGGCCGACCGAGCCGTGGGCGGTCATCATGACGATCGGCACGTGCGGGTGGGTGCGCATCGCGGTGCGGAGCACCTCCATGCCGTCGAGGCGCGGCATCCGCAGATCGGTGATCACGACGTCGACGCCGTCGAGCGCGGCCACCGCCTCGGCGCCGTCGTTGGCCAGCACCACGTCGTGGCCGTCGCGCTTGAGGATGGCGGTGAGGACGCGCCGCAGGTTCGGTTCGTCGTCGGCCACCAGGACGCGCACGGGCTCGGTCATGTCGGGTGCACGGTATCGCACGGGGGCGGGGGCGCAAGCCCTGACGCGGCGTCGCGGCGTCGCGGCGGCCGGGCGCTCACGCGGTCCCGCGCGGCAGGTCGACCACCGGCGTCTCGTCGGCGGGCTCGGGCTCGGCGCGCGGCGGCAGGAGCGGGTTGGTCATCTGGCCGGTGATCGTGGCCTGGGCCGGCGTGCCGGGCGCGACCGGCAGGAACACCGAGAACGTCGAGCCGGCGCCCGGCGTCGACCGCACCTCGATCGTGCCGCCGGACTGGCTGACGATGCGCTGGGCGATGGCCAGGCCCAGCCCGGTGCCGCGGGCCTTGGTCGTGTAGAACGGGATGAACAGCTTGGGCAGCTTGTCGGCGGCGATGCCGTGGCCGGTGTCGCGCAGCCGCACCTCGGCGAACTGGCCGTAGCCGAGCCGCGACCGGCGGCGGCGGGTGGTCAGGATCTCGAGCGTGCCGCCGTCGGGCATCGCCTGCACCGCGTTGAGGCCGAGGTTGAGGAACACCTGCACCAGCGCCTCGGGATCGGCGACCACCTTGGGCAGCTGCTCGTCGTAGCGGACCCGCACGTCGACCGCCTTGGCCTCGGGCGCCGACGAGATCAGCGTGACCACCTTCTTGACGACGTGGTTGAGGTCGATCGGCTGGGGCCGGCCGCCCTCGCCGCGATCGGCGCGGGCGTAGTCGAGGAAGCGGCTGACGACGTTGTTCAGCCGGTCGACCTCCTCGAGGATGATGTCGATGAACTCGGCCGACTCGGGGCCCAGCGGCAGCGGCTTGCGATCGGGGCCGACCAGCAGCTGGGCGGCGCCCTTGATCGCGCCCAGCGGGTTGCGGATCTCGTGGGCCAGGCCGGCCGACATCTCGCCGAGCGCCGCCAGGCGATCGCGCTCCTTGACCCGCTCGTAGGCCTGGCTCGACTCGATCACCCGGGCCGCCTGCGACGCCAGCGCGCGGAACACGTCGACGTCGTCGAGGTCGAACGCGCCCTCGGCGCGGTCGTCGCGGATCGTCAGGAAGCCGAGCAGCCACGGCCCCTGCTCGGTCTCGGCGGTGCCGAGGAACGGGAACACCAGCCCGGCGGTCAGCTGCTCGCAGGTGGCGATCGTGGCGGCCAGCGCCTCGCGGCGATCGGCGGGCGCGTCGGCCGGCAGGCTGGCCAGCTCGCGGCGGACCAGGTCGAGGTCGAGGTAGCCGGTGCGCAGGCGATCGACGAACGCGCGGGCGGCGCCGGCCTCGAGGCGATCGAGCGGCCGGGCGCCGAAGTGGCCGCTGCGATCGAAGCCGGCGCCGTCGGGATCGAGCAGGAACACCGCGGCGTCGGTGACGCGGCGCGACTCCTCGAGCGCGGTGACGACGCGATCGATCAGATCGGGCATCGCGACGACGGTGGCCAGCTCGCGGCGCAGCGCCTCGAGGCGCCCGCGCATCTCGTGGCGCTGGCGCAGGAGCCAGCGGTTGATGCCGTTCTCGAGCCGGCTGCGCACGGGCTCGAACAGGATCAGGATGACGAACGACGCGACCAGCGCGTTCAACAGGTAGATGCCCTGCTGGCCGCCGCCGACCCACGACAGCAGCAGCGAGTAGACCGCCGACAGGAGCACCACCAGCGACACCAGCACGGCCATCTTGCCGACCAGCTCGTTGACGTCGATCAGCCGGCTGCGGAACAAGGTCTGGCTGATGAAGTACAGGTACAGGATCGACAGCACGTTGCCGACGGTCGGCCACGCGACGCCGAACCGCGGCAGCACGTCGGTGAGCGCCAGCGTCGTCGCGACGAAGCCGCCGAGCGCGAGGTAGCGGATGCGCGCCTTCTCGACGCGCTTCTGCACCGCGCGGTACTGCACGTACATGTCGTAGACGCAGCGGTACAGGCCGCCGAAGACGTAGGCGCCGAACGGCAAGAGGAACCAGTTCGACTCGTGGATCGGGTAGATGACCGCGCCGTAGACCAGCCCGGCGTAGGCCAGCAGCGTCCACGCCAGCGTCACGCGCGGCGGGCGGTGCGGGCCGCCGATCGACGGCTGGCTGAGGAACTGGCGGAAGAACGCGATCGCGGTCGGCGGGATCGTCGCGGCCGGCCACAGCGCGACCCACCGCCACCACGGCGAGTCGGTGGCCATCTCGATGAACGTCGCGATGTGCCAGGTCGACACCACGAACGTGAACGTCGCGAACGACACGTACGATCGCGCGCTGCGGTCGCGCAGCAGGACCGACGCGCCGATCGCCATGATCAGCAGCGCGGCCAGCAGCGCCGAGACCGCCTGGACGTTCACCGACCGAAGATAGCAGCCGGCCAGACCGAACGCGGCGGCGGTGCGTGGGAAGCCACGATGACGACGCGCGCGCTGCTGGTGGTGAGCTGTCTGGTGGTGGGGTGTGGCGGGGCGCCGCCGGCGACCAGCCGGCCGCCGGCCGACGCGGTGGCGCGGCCGAGCGACGCGCCCGCGGCGGCGCCACCGGCGGGCGCCGATCGCTGCGCGCCCGACCCGACGGCGGACCGCGGCCTCGACGCGCTGGTCGGGCAGGGCCGGGCGCTGGCCGATCACGTCGGGCCGGCGGCGGCCGCGGCGATCGACGCCGACCTCGCGGCGCGGCCGGCGGTGTACCTGGCGCGGATCGCGTGTCGGTACGTCGATCCCGATCCGACGCCGGCGCTGGCGTCGCTGTTCGTCGAGCTGCCGCTGTGGAAGCTGCGCGCCCACGCGCCGGAGCCGGCGCGCGCGCTGGCGGCGCGGCTGGGCCACCGGCTCGAGGAGCTGGGCCGGGCGCCGGCCGATCCCGCCGACCCGGGGTTCGCGGCGCGCCTCGCCGCGCGGGTCGACGCGGTGGCGCTGATCGTCGGCGGCGTCGACGTGGCGCCGGGGCCGGGCTGGACCGCGGTGGCGGCGGCCGACGTCGCCGCGTGCGTCACCGCGACGCCCGACGGCGCGACCGTCGTGCGCGTGACCCGGAGCTGCTCGTGCGGCGAGACGCTGGGCTGCCGCGCGACCGCGACCGCCGCCGGGCTGGACCTCGCCGTGGCCTACGATCCGCGGTCGCCGGCGATCTGCACCGACTGCTACCCGACGACGACCGCGTGCACGCTGCCGGCGCTGCCGCCGCGCGCGACGATCACCGTGCGCGGCATCGGCGTCGCGCCGGCCCGCTGGACCACCGACGCGCTCGGCCGCCCGGACGGCCCGATCTGTCGGTGACCGCGCATTGACGCGATCGCGGCGACGGGCGACACCATCGCCATGGCGGACATCACGGCCGATCCGGCGAACTGGTTGCGCGCGTTGCCGGCGGTCCACGAGCTGGTCGACGCCGCGCTCGCGGTCGACGGCGCGGCGCCGCGGTGGGCGGTGGTCGAGGCGGCGCGCGCGGCGATCGCGGCGCGCCGCGCGGCGATCCTGGCCGACGCCGGCGCGTCGGCGACGATCGAGCCGGCGGCGGTCGCCGCGGCGGCCCGGGCGCTGGCGACGCCGCCGCTGCGCCGGGTGGTCAACTGCACCGGCGTGATCGTCCACACCAACCTCGGGCGCGCGCCGCTGGCGCCGGCGGCGATCGCGGCGGTGGTCGAGGTCGCGGCCAGCGCGTCGAACCTGGAGTACGACCTCGCCGCCGGCGCGCGCGGCAGCCGCCACGCCCACGCCGCGGCGCTGTTGTGCGCGCTGACCGGCGCCGAGGCCGCGTGCGTCGTCAACAACAACGCCGCGGCGACGGTGCTGGCGCTGGCGGCGCTGGCCGGCGGGCGCGAGGTGATCGTGTCGCGCGGCGAGCTGGTCGAGATCGGCGGCGCGTTCCGCATCCCCGACATCCTGGCGCTGTCGGGCGCGACCTTGCGCGAGGTCGGCACCACCAACAAGACCCGGCTCGCCGACTACGAGCGCGCGATCGGCGAGCGCACCGGCATGCTGCTCAAGGTGCACCGCTCGAACTTCGCGATCGTCGGCTTCACCGCCGAGGTCGGCGAGGCCGAGCTGGCGGCGCTGGCCCACGGCCGCGGCCTGCCGGCGATGGTCGATCTCGGCTCGGGCTGCATGCTCGATCGCGCGCGCCAGCACGCCGCCGGGCTGCCGGCCGAGCCGACGGTGGCCGAGGTCGTGGCCAGCGGCGTCGACGTGGTGTGCTTCTCGGGCGACAAGCTGCTCGGCGGGCCCCAGGCCGGCATCCTGGTCGGTCGCGCCGCGGCGATCGCGGCGATCCGCAGCCACCCGCTGATGCGCGCGCTGCGTCCCGACAAGCTGACGCTGGCGGCGCTGTGCGCGACGCTGGCGCTGTACCGCGACGGCCGCGATCGCGAGGTGCCGGTGGTGGCGCGCCTCGAGGCCGACCCGGCGGCGCTGCGGGCCCGGGCCGACGCGCTGGCGGCGGCGATCGCGGCGGCGGGCGGGCCGGCGGTCACCGTCGAGCCGTCGGTGGCGACGGTCGGCGGCGGCGCGATGCCGACCGCCAGCCTGGCGTCGTGGGCGGTGGTGGTGGCCGGCCCGGCCGACGCGCTCGACGCGCGGCTGCGCGCCGCGGCGGTGCCGGTGATCGCGCGGGTCGCCGACGGCCGGGTGTGGCTCGACGTGCGCGCGCTGGGCGACGACGAGCTGGCGTGGGTGGTGGCGGCGCTCGGGAAGGGCTGACGCGACCGGGAATATCGGCGGCGGCGCGCGTCCCGGGCCCGAGGAGCCGTGACGACGATCGCCTTGCTCACCCGGCCGCGCGCGGCGACGTCACAGCGGACAGGCGTCGGCGGCCGCCGCGGCCTCGGCGTGCAGATCGGGCATCCCGCCGGCGAGATCGAGCGCGTAGATGCCCTCCTGGCCGGGGCGCGGGCCGCTGCCGCCGGGGCGCGGGCCGGTGGCGGTGCCGACGATCGCCAGGTCCTGGTTGAGCGCCACGGTCGCGGTGATGACGCCGCCGAGCTGCGACGGCTTGGCCACGACGTGGTCGTAGGTGAAGTCGCCGGCGCGGTCGATGAAGTAGACGTGGACCATGTTCGGCGCCTGGGGCTGGACGTCGAGGGCCAGCGTGATCTTGCCGTAGGGCGCCTTGTAGGCGACGCCGTTCCAGCTGCGGCCGGGGGGTGTGTAGGCGCCGCAGTGGTTGCCGATCGTGGCCTCGGCGCTGGTGGTGACGTCGGGGGACTCGGCGCAGGCACCGAGCGCCAGCACCAGCAACGCAGTCGTCGTGATCCGTGTCATCGGCTATCTCCCTGTGCGAACATCGAGTGGGGGCAGGTATGCCGCCCACCGTTCTACGCAGACCGCCGCGAATATTCCCCCTGGACATCGATGGAAGACTCGCCCGCGGCCGACGCACGCCGCCGCCAGGAGGCGCTCGACGCCCTGGTCCGGGACCATCGGGGCTTCCTGGAGGCGATGGCCGCCCGCCTGTGCCGGGGCCAGCTCGACCCCGGCGATCTGGTCCAGGACGTGCTGGAGCGGCTGGTGGCCAACGTCGATCGCATCCCGGCCGAGCTGCCGGTGCGGGCGTGGCTGGTGCGGGTGATGCACAACCGGTTCATCGACATGGTGCGACGCCAGCACCCGACCGCGGCGATCGAACCGGAGCAGCTGGCCGAGCCGCCGCGCGAGCCCGAGGCGTGGTGGCACCGGCTGTCGACCGAGGACGTGCGCGCCAAGATCGACGCGCTGCCGCCCGAGCTGCGCGACGCGTTCCGGCTGTTCTCGATCGACGGGCTGTCGTACCAGGAGATCAGCGAGCGGCTCGGCGTCACCCGCAACACCGTCGGCACCCGCATCCTGCGCGCGCGGCGGCGGATCCGCGCCATGTTCACCGGTGACGATCATGAGTGAGCACGACCTGACCCAGCGCTACTACGACGGCGACCTGGCGGTCGACGAGGAGGCGGTGGCGCTGCGCCACCTGGCCGGGTGCGCCGCGTGCCAGGCCGAGCTCGCCGAGTGGATGGCGATCGACGCGGCCGCCGCGGCGCCGGGCGAGCCGCCGGTGGTGGCCGCGCCGCCGCGCGCGACGCCGCCGCTGGTGGCGGAGCCGTCCCCGAACGATGCGCCGCGGCCGCCGGCGCCGGTGATCCCGCTGGCGCCGCGTCGGCGCCGGGCCTGGATCGCCGCGCCGGTGATCGCCGCCGCCGCGGCGCTGGCGCTGTGGTGGGCGACCCGGCCGGGGCCGCGCGCGGCCGCGCCGCCGGCGCTGGCGCTGGCGCCGACCCGCGCGGTCGAGATCCGCGTGGCCGACGCGCAGCTCGATCGCCACCGGCCGCTGGCGGTCGAGCGCGGCGCCGCGGTCGGCGAGGCCATCCCGCTGGCGGCGCTGGCGGCGCTCGAGACCCGCGCGCCGCTGGCGTACGAGGGCGCGCTCTTGCTCAGCCGCGATCTCGACCGCGCGCGCGCGGCGATCGAGCGGCAGCCGGCGGGCCCGGCCCGCGACACCGACCTGGCGGCGCTGGCGCTGCTCGGGGGCGATCCGGTCGCCGCGCTCGACGCCGCCGACCGTGCGCTGGCCGCGGGGCCGACGCCGGCCGCGCGCTGGAACCGCGCGCTGGCGCTGCGCGACCTCGGCCTGCCGCGCACCGCCGCCGCCGAGCTCGACGCGGTCGCGGCGCTGGGCGAGCCGGGCTGGAGCGACGAGGCGCGCGCGCTGGCCGCCGGCCTGCGCGGCCCGCTGGCGACGCCGGCGGCCTACGCGGCGTTCCAGGCCGCCGAGGCCGCGATGCTCGCGGGCGGCGCGCCGATCCCGGCCGACGTGGCGGCGCGGTTCCCCGGCGAGGCCCGCGTCGATCTGCACGACGCGCTGCGGGTGGCGGCCAGCGCCGACGCGGCCCGCGCCCTCGCGCCGCTGGCCGCGGCGATCGACGGCGCCACCGGCGGCGACGGCGCGCGCCGCGCGGTCGAGCGCGTCGCGGCCGCCGACTTCGCGGTTCGCGCGCGGTTCGCGCCGCGCTACCGGCAGCTGGTGCAAGGCCAGCTCGATCCGGCGGCGATCCCGGCGTTCCTCGACGAGCTGGGCCGCGCCGGGCCGGCGGTGGCGGATCTCGCGTTCGGCGCGATCGTGCTGGCCGGCGCCGCCGACGCGCGCGCCGATCGGCTGGCCGCGCTGGCCCGCGCCGACGGCGATCCCTGGTTCACGATGTACGTCGAGCGCGGCCGCGCCGCCCGGCAGCGCGCGGCCGGCGACCTGGCCGGCGGCGAGGCGACGCTGCGCGCCGCGCTGGCCGCGTGCCCGGCGACGGTGGCCTACCGCTGCGGCGGCCTCGGCCGCGATCTGGCCAGCCTGTACCTCGACAGCCTGCGCCTGGCCGACGCCGCGCCCGTGATCGCCGCGGCCCGCGCCGCGTTCGTCGCGTCGGGCACGCCGGTGTTCGAGGCCGCGCTGCTGACGTACCACGGCGATCTCGAGCGGATGCGCGCGCGGTTCGGGCTGATGCAGGCGTACCTCGACGAGGCCCGCGCGGCGGCGCCCGACGACTGCGAGCGCGCGACGTTCATCGGCCAGCTGCGCGCGACCGCCGCCTACTGGCGCGGCGACGCGGCCGCGACCCGCGCCGCGCTGCCCGCGCCCGACGCCTGCGGCGCGGCGCCGACGCCGCCGTACGTGATGGTCGCCGTCGACCTGGCGCGCTTCACCGGCGACGCGGGCGATCGCGCGCGCGCCGCCGACGCGCTGGCGCGGGTGGCCGCCGCCGGCGATCCCGAGAGCCGGCTGATCGCCGCGGCCGCGCAGGGCCGGCTGGCGATCGCCGACGATCCCGCCGGCGGCCGCGCCCAGCTCGGCGCCGCGATCGCCGCCGCCGCCGCGCTGCCCGGCACCGGCAACCCGGCCGAGTTCCGCGCCTGGGCCTACAGCTCGCTCGTCGACGACGCCGGCGCCCGCGGCGATCACGCGCAGGCGCTGGCCGACGCGCTGGCCGAGCTGGGCCTGGCCGACCCCGGCGGCTGCCTGCTGGCGGTGTCGCTCGACGACGATCGCGTCACCGCCGTGGCCCGCGGCGCCGACGGCGCGCTGCGCGGCCACCACGGCCGCACCGGCCGGGTCCTGACCGCCACCGCCGACGAGCTGGTGCCGCCGCCGCTGCGCGCGGCGCTGGCCGGCTGCGCCGCGGTGCGGGTGATCGCCCGGCCGCCGCTCCACGGCCGCGCCGATCTGCTGCCGCCGGCGACCGCGTGGTCGTTCCTCGGCCGCGGCGCGCCGCCGGCCGCGCGGCCCGGCGACGCGCTGATCGTCCGCGACGCGGCGCCGCCGAGCGCGCTGCGCCTGCCGCGCGTCGGCGTCCAGGCGATCGAGCGGCCCGGCGATCGGCTCGTCGCCGGCGCCGCCGCCACGCCGACCCAGGTGCTGGCGGCGATGGCCACCGCGGCCTACGTCGAGCTGCACGTCCACGGCCTGGTCGATCTCGGCCAGGCCGAGGCGTCGTTCCTCGCGCTGTCGCCCGAGCCCGACGGCCGGTTCGCGCTCACCGCCGCCGACCTGCGCCGCGCCCGCCTCACCGCCGCGCCGGTGGTGGTACTGGCCGCGTGCCGCGCCGCCGCCGCGACGTCGCTGGTCAACCGCCGCTGGAGCCTGCCCGACGCGTTCCTGGCCGCCGGCGCGCGCACCGTGATCGCCGCCGCCGTGCCCATCCCCGACGCGCAGGCCGCCGCGTTCTTCGGGTCGCTGCGGGCCCGGCTGGCCGCCGGCGCCACCCCGGCCGCCGCGGTCGCCGCGGAGCGGCTCGCCGGCCCCGAGCCGTGGCGCGCGCAGGTCATGGTGTTCGAGTAGCCGCGACCGTCCGCCGCGGTGACTGTGCTAGGGTGCGCCCCGCGATGACAGCCCGAGAGCCCCAGGTGGTCGCCGTCGGCGGCGGCAAGGGAGGCGTTGGCAAGAGCCTCATCGCCGCCAACCTCGGCATCTTCCTGGCAACGCTGGGCAAGAAGGTCGTGGTGGTCGACTGCTCGCTGGGCGCGCCCAACCTGCACCTGTTCTGCGGCGTGCCGCGGCCGACCCGGACCCTGGCCGAGGCGCTGGTCCCCGACGGCGCGCCGCTGGCCGACCTGGCGGTGTCGACGCCGGTGCCGGGCATGCGTCTGATCGGCGGCGCCGCGGATCCGGCGTGGGTCGCCGACGCCGACCTGACCACCGCGCAGGCGCTTCTCGCCGAGGTGCGCGAGCTGCCGTGCGACTGGGTCGTGCTCGACCTCGCCGGCGGCATGAGCGCGGTCGTGCTCGAGCTGTTCCTCGGCGCCGACGTCGGCGTGGTCGCCGCGGTGCCCGATCCCACGTCGGTCGAGCTGATGCACCGGTTCATCGGCGCGGCGTTCCTCCACCGCCTGCGCCAGCACGGCCTCGGCGACCTGGCCGATCGCCACGCCGCGCCCAAGGGCGGCATCGTCGGGCCGCTCGAGATCTACCTCGACGCCGTCGAGGCCGACGATCCGTACCTCGAGCACCTGCGCGCCGCGATCCTCGGCTTCGCGCCGCAGCTGGTGATCAACGCCGCGCGCTCCAAGCACGACATGGAGCTCGGCCGCGCGATCACCTCGGCCACCCACCGCCGGCTCGGCGTGCCGATCGGCTACCTCGGCCACCTCGAGTACGACGAGGCGGTGTGGGCCTCGACCCGGCGGCGCCGGCCGCTCCTGGTCGAGCACCCCGAGGCCCGCATCACCAAGTGCATCGAGAAGGTCACGCGCAACCTGATGGCGGTGCGCGCGCCCGATCAGGACGCCGAGCTCCTGCCGTCGGACTCGCACTACGACCTGCTCGAGGTCATGCCGTCGGCCAGCTTCGAGGACATCCGCCGCGCCAACCGCCGCATCCGCGACGTCTACGGCGCCGAGTCGATCGCCATCGCCGGCCTCTACGACCCCGCCAGCCTCGAGGCGGTCCACCGCCGGCTCGACCTCGCGTACACGACGCTGATGGACGCGGCCAAGCGCAAGGAGTACGACGCCGAGCTGTTCCCCGACGGCATCCCGATGCCGCCGGCGGCGCTGCCGACGTCGGTGGCGATCGATCCGTCGCTGCGCCTCGATCGCGAGGCCGCCGCGGCGCTGCGGCCGCCGATGCCCGAGCTCGGCCCCAAGAGCGAGTACTCGGGGCCGGTGCTGCGGCAGATCCGCGAGGCCGCCGGCATCGAGTTGCGCGAGCTGTCGGAGCGGTCGAAGATCGGCATGGGCTACCTGGCCGCGCTCGAGGCCGAGCAGTGGGCCAAGCTGCCGGCGCCGGTCTACGTCCGCGGCTTCCTGGTCGAGTACGCGCGCATCCTGGGCCTGCCGTCGTTGCGGGTGAAGGAGACCTACCTCGAGCGCTACCGCGCCGGCCGCGGGCTGAGCGCCGACGCCGGCGGCGAGGGCGGCGGGGCGCGCAAGAAGTCCAAGAGCGACGCCGCCGAGTGACGTCGCGCCGCGGGCGTCCGGCCGGCCGGTGGCTTGACCGGGCGCGGCCCGCCCGCCTACGATCTGCCCCATGGCCAACTTGATCGACAACGCCAAGCGCGCGCGCCAGCTCGCGCGGGCGATCGCGTCGGACCTGACCCTCTACCACGAGGCCAAGATCCTCGACGGCATCTCCAACGACAACCTGTTCGAGGTGATGCACGACGAGATCAACGACGGCCGCGAGCTGTTCAAGAGCCGCGTCACCGAGGACATCTTCGGCCAGAACATCTACGAGCGGGCCATCGTCGACGTGCTGGTGAAGAGCAAGGGCCACGTCAAGTCGAAGATCTGGTAGCGGCGGGGTGGACGAGGAGGCGGAGGAGGGCGAGGCGGAGGCGGGCGAGGCCGCCGCGCCGACGGTGCACGTCCGCGTGGTGCCGTTCGCGAGCGAGCGACCGCGCCTCGACGCGTTCCTGGTCGACAGCGACCTGGGGCTGACCCGGGCGCAGGCCCAGCGGCTGATCGACGACGGCGACGTCACCGTCGACGGCGCGGTGCCGGCCAAGGCCGGCGTGCGGCTCAAGGGCGGCGCGCGCGTGCAGGTCACGGTGCGCGCGGCCGTGGCGGTGGCGCTGGTGCCCGAGGCGATGGCGCTGGCGATCTTGCACGAGGACGCGCACCTGATCGTGATCGACAAGCCGGCCGGGCTGGTGGTGCACCCGGCGCCCGGGCACGCCACCGGCACGCTGGTCCACGGCCTGCTCGCGCACGTCCAGGACTTCGGCGGCATCGGCGGCGAGCTGCGGCCCGGCATCGTCCACCGCCTCGACCGCGACACCACCGGCGTGATGGTCGTGGCCAAGGACGAGGCCACGCTGACCGCGCTGGCGGCGGCGTGGCAGGACAAGCGCGCCGTCGAGCGCGAGTACGTCGCCGTCTGCGGTCCGGCGCCGCCGCCGAAGCTGGGCGACGTCGGCACGATCCGCACGCTCTACGGTCGCCACCCGGTCGACCGCAAGCGGTTCTCGTCGAAGGTCGCCACCGGCAAGCCGGCGGTCACCCACTGGCGCGTCGTCGAGCGCCTGCCCCTGGCCACCGCGCTGGTCCGCCTGCGCCTCGAGACCGGCCGCACCCACCAGATCCGCGTGCACATGAGCGACGCCGGCTGGCCGCTCGTCGGCGACGCCGTCTACGGCCGCCGCTACGACGGCGCGCTCGCCGCCGCCGCCGTGACCCTCGGCCGCCAGGCCCTCCACGCCGCCCGCCTCGCCTTCGTGCACCCCGTGACCGGCGCCCGCCTCGAGTTCGAGACCCCGCCGCCCCCCGACTTCCAGACCCTCCTCCAGACCCTCCGCTCGTCCCCCTAACTCCCCGCCCGCCCCGTCCCCGTCCCCGGTTCCCGATCCCGTCCCCGATCCCGTCCCCGATCCCGTCTCCGGTTCCGGATCCCGATCCCGTCTCCGGTTCCGGATCCCGATCCCGATCCCGATCCCGATCCCGTCACCGGTCGCCGTCAAAGCACGGCCGCGGTCACGGTCGCCGTCGCGGTCGCCGTCGCGGTCACGGTCGCCGTCGCGGTCACGGTCACGGTCACGGTCGCGGTCACGGTCGCGGTCGCCGTCGCGGTCACGGTCGCCGTCGCCGTCGCGGCCGCGGTCGCGGCCGCGGTCACCTAGCGCCGCGCAGTCCCCAGTGCAGCTTGTCCCGCATGACGTCGAAGTAGCTCTGCGGCCCCGCCAGCAAGCGCAGCGGCTTGGCCGCGCACGTGATCTCGACGCGATCGCCGTGCAAGATCGGGCGCGCCCACTGGCCGTCGACGGTGAGCACGACGTCCTTGGCCTCGGGTCGCAGCTCCAGCCTGATCAGCGACCGGGCGGGGACGACCAGCGGGCGGTTGGTCAGCGAGTGGGCGCAGATCGGCGTGAGCGTCATGCCGGCGGCGCCGGGGATGAGGATCGGCCCGCCCGCGGCCATGTTGTAGGCCGTCGAGCCGGTCGGCGTGGAGACGATCAACCCGTCGGCGCGGTACGCGGCGACGAAGGCGTCGTCGATCCAGGCGTCGCAGTCGACGATGCGCGCCATCGCGCCCTGGTGCAGCACGGCGTCGTTGAGGGCGGTGCGGGTGACCAGCTCGCTGCCCAGCTGGACGGTGACCGCCAGCCGCGAGCGCTCCTCGACGCGCAGGTTGCCGGCGAGGCCAGCGGTCAGCGCGGCCCGGGCCTCGGCAGGCAGAAACCCCGCCAGGAAGCCCAGCTGGCCCAGGTTGACGCCCAGGACCGGGGTGCCGGAGTCGCCGACCACCCGGCTGGCCCGCAGCATCGTCCCGTCGCCGCCCAGGGCGCAGACCAGATCGATCGGGGGCAGGGCGTCCTCGGGGGCGATCACCGCCCCGGGGGACGCCACGCCATCCTCGGCGAGCAAGACCGGGGTGTGGCCACAGCTCAGGAGCCAGCGGGCCAGGTCGGCGGCCAGATCCCGGGCCTCGGCGGACGAAGGTTTGAGGACAAAGCCGACCTGAGCCACCGCCGCGTGTTACCACGGGCGTCCGGGCGGTGATCGCCCCCGGGATGGCGTTCAGGGCCTTGACTCCGAGCCCCGCGCCTTGTAGACGATCCCCCTTCGCCGCGGTTCCCCCCGCGGTGCCCGCGAACGGAACCGTCATGAGCACGACCCAGAAGAGCTTTTGGCTCACCAAGGAAGCCGGTGAGGCCCAGCGTGAGTGGTACATCGTCGACATGCAGGGCCAGACCCTCGGTCGAGCGGCGTCCAAGATCGCGTCGGTCCTTCGCGGCAAGCACAAGCCGACCTACTCGCCCAACGTCGACATGGGCGACTTCGTCATCGTCATCAACGCCGGCGGCTCCAAGCTGACCGGCAACAAGATGGATGGGAAGATCTACTACAAGCACACGCTGTTCCCGGGCGGTCTCAAGACCCGCACCGCGAAGCAGGTGATCGCCGACGACCCGGCCCGCGCCATCCGCGACGCGGTGTGGGGCATGCTGCCCAAGGGCCCGCTCGGCCGCCGGATCATCAAGAAGCTCAAGATCTACTCGGGCGCCGCGCACGATCACAGCGCGCAGAAGCCCCGGCCGCTGACCATCGAAGCCTGAGTTCGGAGAAGACGACATGGCGACTGCGACTTCGACCAAGACCTACGCCACCGGCCGCCGCAAGACGGCCGTGGCGCGCGTGTGGCTGACCGCCGGCTCGGGTGGTTTCAACATCAACGACCGCGTCGACGACGACTACTTCAAGCGCGCCACCGCGCGGATGGTCATCCGTCAGCCGCTCGAGGAAGTCGGCCTGCTCGGCCAGTACGACGTCCACGCCACCGTCCGCGGCGGCGGCATCTCGTCGCAGGCCGGCGCGGTGCGCCACGGCATCACCCGCGCGCTGATGAAGATCGACCGCGAGCTGCGGCCGAAGCTGAAGGTCGTGGGCTACGTCACCCGCGACCCCCGCAAGAAGGAGCGCAAGAAGTACGGCCAGGCGGCCGCCCGCGCTCGCTTCCAGTTCTCGAAGCGCTAGTCGCTCGGTTCACTGGACCCGCCCGACGCACCGCCCGGTTCGTCGGGCGTTCGTGTTTTCGGCGCGGCGTCAGATCGGCGTGTCCACCGGCGCCTGGGCTCGCGGCTCTACCATCGTGGCCGTCCGGATCAGGGAGCGACTGATGAAGAGCCTGTCTTGGATCGTGATGAGCGCGCTGGTCGCGTCGACGATGGCGTGCGTCGCGGCGGCGCCGGCGGCCGGGCCGGCGGCGCCGATGGGGCCGGGGAGCGGCGAGGTCGAGGCGGTCGGCGCCAGCGACGACGACGGTGATGGCGGCGCCGCCACCGGCGATGGCGACCTGCACGGCGACGCCACCTGCCCGGACGGCGGGGCGTGCCAGTGGACCTGCCCGGAGGGCGGCTGCGCGATCGTGTGCGAGACCGGATCGAGCTGCCAGGCCGACTGCCCGGCCGGCGGCTGCGAGGTCACCTGCGCCGGCGGGTCGACCTGCGAGGTCGACTGCCCGGGGGGCGGCTGCGAGCTCAGCTGCGAGACCGGCGCGGTCTGCGAGTTCGGCTGCGACGCCGGTGGGTGCGAGGTGGCCTGCGCGCCCGGCTCGACCTGCGTCACCGACTGATCGACGGCGCCGCCGGGTGTAGGCTCGCGGGGTGCGGATCTCGGTGGTCGGACTCGCGCTCGTGGCGGCGGTGGCGTGCGGTCGCGTCGGCTACGACCCGGTGATCGACGGCGCGGCCGGCGACGACGACGCGCTCACCCCGGACGCCGATCCGCTGGCGCCGCTGCACCAGTACCACCTGCGCGGCGACTACCGCGACGACTTCGGCGGCCCGGACCTGGTACCGGCCGGCGGCAGCTTCGTCGCCGGCGGCTACCAGTTCGGCCCCAACCAGGGGCTCACGGTGACCGGCGCGATGCCCGATCAGGTCTACACCGTCGATCTGGTGTTCGCCTTCGACAGCTACACCACCACCTCGTGGCAGAAGATCCTCGACTTCAAGGGGCTGACCACCGACGAGGGCTACTACACCTACGGCGACCTCTCGCAGTTCGTCGTGGTCGCGGGCTCGCAGTTCGCCGACGGTCCGCCCGGGTTGATCGGCGGCACGACGTACCAGATGACGATCACCCGCGACGCCGCCGGCACCGTCGTCGGCTACGTCGATCGGACCCAGGTCTGGCAGTTCACCGACACCGCCGGCGTGGCGACGCTGCTGGCGCCGGGCGCGGCGGCCAGCTTCTTCATCGACGACACCGCGACCGGCATGGGCGAGGCCGGGGCCGGCACCGTGCGCCGCATCCGCATCTGGGATCGCGCGCTGGCGGCCGCCGACCTGCCGCCGTAGCGCGACGCGCCGGCGGCTTCGTCGACACCACCGGATTCGTCGACGTGCGGTCGCGATCGACAGCGCGGCCGCGGGTCCGTACCATGGGGGGAACACCTGCATGGATCAGCGCGACGCTCTCACGCGATCGACGCCGGATGCGCTCACGGACTCGCCAGGGGCGGCGGTCGGCGAGCCGTCGGCGATCGATCTGTCGTCGCCGCCCGCCAGCGAGCCCGGCACGCTGGGCGCGCTGCTGCGCGAGGTGGCGGGCACCCCCGGCGTCGGGGCGATCGACCTGCACCCGGGCGAGCTGTTCGGCGAGACCTACCGCATCGTCCGCCGGCTGGGTGCCGGCGGCATGGGCGTCGTGTACCTCGCGCGCGATCTGACGCTGCAGCGCGAGGTGGCGGTCAAGGTCCACCACGCGCGGTTCGGCACCGAGCGGCTGTACCGCGAGGCGCTGGCGATGGCGCAGCTGGCCCACCCCAACGTCGTCGCGGTGCACGGCGTCGGGCAGGTCGACGGCCGCTTCTACATCGCGATGGAGTACGTGCCCGGCGACAACTTCGCCGGGTGGCGGGCCGCGGCGCCGCGGTCGTGGCGCGCGGTGCTCGACGTCATGCTCGGCGTGGGCGAGGGCCTGGCCGCCGCCCACGCCGCCGGGTTCGTCCACCGCGACGTCAAGCCGCCCAACATCCTGGTCGGCCACGACGGCCGGCCGCGGGTCGGCGACTTCGGCCTGGTGCGGGTCACCAGCGACGGTGGGCGCGGCGATGGCGACGACGGCGTCGCTGCCGGCGCCGACGACGCGCACGCGGTCGCGGTGGCCGAGACGCTGGCGCCGGCCGGGCGCACCGGCAGCGGCGCGACGCCGAACCCCGAGGCGCTGGGCCGCGAGTTGACCGCGATCGGCACGACGCTGGGCACCCCCGCGTACATGGCGCCCGAGCAGCTGGCCGGGCGCGCCGTCGACGCGCGCGCCGATCAGTTCGCGTTCTGCGTCGTGCTGTACGAGGCGCTGTACGGCGAGCGGCCGTGGCCGGGCAAGCACGTGGCGGCGCTGCGCGACGAGATCGCCGCGACCCCGCCGCGCACGCCGACGCGCGCCGGCGTGCCGGCGTGGCTGTGGCCGGCGCTGCGCCGCGGCCTGGCCCGCGCGCCCGACGAGCGCTACCCGGACCTCGCGGCGTTGCTGGCGGTGCTGCGGCGGCCGCCGCGGCGCGGGCGCGTGGTCGCGGCGATCGCGGCGACGCTGGTGGTCGCGGCGATCGCGGCGGCGCTGGTGATCCGATCGCAGCACGGGCCGCCGTCGTGCGACGTCGCCGGGGCGCCGGCCGCGGCGGCGTGGGGCCCGACGCCGAGCAGCAAGATCGTCGCCAACTACGTGCGGCTCGATCCGCAGCGCGGCCCCGACGCCGCCCACGCGCTGTCGGCCGGCCTCGACGCGTGGTCGGCGCGCTGGCAGCGCGCCGCCGTGACGTCGTGCGACTCGATCGAGGCCGGGCGGTGGAGCGCGGCGATCAGCCGCGCGTCGCAGACGTGCCTGCGCACGACGCTGGCCGCGCTGCGGGCCCGGGTCGCGCAGGCGACCAGCGCGCCGCCGGTGCGCGCCGAGGTCGACCTGCCGGATCCCGACGCGTGCGGCGATCCGGCGCGCCTGGTGGGGACGCCGCCGGCGCCGGCCGACACGATCGTCGGCGGCTGGCGCGGCGACTTCGGCGGCCTGGTGATGCGGCAGGTCGGCGACGAGCTGTGGGGCGCCTACGGCCACGACGACGGCACCGTGCGCGGCCGGGTGATCGGCGATCGCTTCGTCGGCTGGTGGTGCGAGGCGCCGTCGCGGCGCGCGCCCGGCGACGCCGGCGACGTCGAGATGCAGGTGATCGTCGATCGCGACGGCGTGCGCGCGATCGCCGGCCGCTGGCGCTACGGCGCCGACGGCGACTGGGACGATCGCTGGGACCTGACCGCCGCGCCGGGGCCGATGCCGGACGCGCTGACCGCGCGCTTCGCCGACGCCGCGACGTTCTGCGCCCATCCGTGACCGGGCGACCGCGGCGGTGAGGGCGCCGTGAGGTGAACCGCGCCGCGGCGGGTCGACCCACCGGGCATGAAGCTGCGCATCGCCACGCTCCTGTCCCTGCCGCTGGCCGCCGCGTGCCTCACCGAGGGGGCGCCGTCCGTCGATGACGTCGACGAGCTGGCGCGCAAGCGCTGCCGCGGCGCCTTCGACTGCGACGACGGCAACGCCTGCACCACCGACGCCTGCGTCGGGGGCGCGTGCGTGTTCACCGCGGTCACCGCGCCGACGCCGTGCGACGACGCCAACCCGTGCACCTGGGACGACGTGTGCCAGGGCGCGGCGTGCGTGGGCACCGCGACGTTGCCGCTCCTGTCGGGCGACGCCACGCCCGACCTCGAGGGCTGGACCGGCTACCTCGAGACCGCCGCGACCACCAGCGACGGCCAGGTGGTCACCGTCGACACCGCCGCGTCGCCGTCGACCCAGAGCGTGTCGAGCTGGGGGCGGCCGCTGGCCGCGACGTGGTTCGCGACCCACGATCTCGAGTGGCGCGCGCGGGTGATCACCGCGACCGCCAACCCGTACGACGGCAGCGCGGTGGTGTTTCCCGCGTTCAGCGGCTGGTACGGCGTCGGCGTCGAGCGCGAGCAGATGGTGATGCTCGAGAACGGCGCGGTGACCTGGGGCGACCAGAGCCAGAGCTACCCGCTGACCACCACCGCCTGGCACACCTACCGGCTGGCGTTCCCCGCCACCGGCGGCCTGGCGCTGTTCGTCGACGGCGCGCCGGCGCTGCAGCGCGCGACCTTCACCGCCGGCGCGGCGATCGGCTTCGGCGACCACACCAACGACGCCGGCTACGACGGCACGTTCCAGATCGACGCCGCGCGGCTGGTGCCGGGAGCCAGCTGCCCGGTCGGCACGCCGCCGCCGCCGCCGCTGTGACGCGCCGGCGGTCGCCCGCGCGGTGGTAGCGTCACGGCATGGGACCGGTCGCCGCTGCGAGCGAGGGCGCGCGCTTCGCGCAGGACGGGATCGCGCGGGCGGTCGGCGTGATCGCGCCCGCCGATCTCGCGGCGATGCGCGCGTGCGCGCTGGCGCGGCTGGCCGCGATCGAGCTGATCGAGATCGCGGGCGCGCGGCGGCCCGCGCCCGGGCACGAGCTGGCGCTGTGGGGCATCGGGCGCGAGCCGGCGTTCGCGCCGCTGCCGGCGGCGCTCGCCGACGCGCTCGCCCGCGTGTTCGGCGCGGGGCCGTGGGCCCAGGTCGCCGGCGACCTCGGCGGGGTGGCGCTGCCGAACTTCCCGAGCCCCGGTGCCCGCCGCGGCGCCTGCGGCGTGGCCTGGCACACCGACGAGGCCGTCCCGCCGGGGGCCACGGCGCCCGAGACCGTGCTCGCGTACGCGTGCCTCGCGCCGGTCGTCGCCGGCGGCGGCGCGACCGTCGTGGTCACCGGCTCGCACCGCCGGCTGGCCGCGCTGGCGACCGCGCGCGGCGCGCCGATCGGCCACGTCGACGCGCCGGCGGCGCTGGCCCGCGTCGAGCCGTGGTTCGCCGCGCTGGTCGAGCGCGGCGAGGCCGACGGCGGGTGCGTGTCGGATGGCGTCCCGCTCGGCGTGGCCGAGCTCACCGGCGCGCCGGGCGACGTGGTCTTCCTCGACGCGCGCTGCCTGCACACGATCTCGGCCAACGTCTCGGCCGGCCCGCGGCTGGTGATGCGCCTGACCTGCATGGCCGCCGCGCCGGCGTGAGCGCGGGCGGTCGCGCCGCCGGCGCTGGCCGTGTACCGTCGCGGCGTGGGAGCTCCGTACCGTGACCCGGCGCCGCCGGCCGCGCGGCCCGATGCCGACGCGCTGGTGCGGGTCGACGTCTCGGGGGCGCGTGGCGCCGACGGGGTCGCCGGCTTCACCGGCGCCGACGGCCACCGCGGCGGCGACGGGCAGCGCGGCGGCGACGCCGGGCCGGCGGTCGGCGGCGAGGACGGCGGGACGATCCAGGTGCGGCTGGCCCACGGCGACGGGCTGTACACGCTGCGCGGCGAGCTGACGCGCGGGGCCGGCCCGCCGACGGCGATCGATCGCGCCGGCGCGATCGGTGAGGCCGGCGCGATCGTGCTGCGGGCCGTGGGCGGCGCGGGCGGGCGCGGCGGCGACGGCGGGATCGGCGGCGACGGCGGCCGCGGCCGGGACGGCGCCGACGCCACCCGCTACTCGTCGGGCGACGACGGCGGACCGGGCGGCGACGGCGGCGCCGGCGGCGACGCCACCAGCGGCGGGGCGGGCGGGGCGGGCGGCGCGATCGTCGTGCGCGTGGCCGACGCCGACACCGCCGCGCTGATGCTGATCGAGCCGGCGATCGCCGGCGGGCGCGGCGGCGCGCCGGGCGTGAACGGGCGCGGCGGCGCGGGCGGCGCGGGCGGCGCCGGCGGCTCGTCGTACTCGTGGACCGAGTCCGAGAGCTACACCGACAGCGACGGCAACCGCCAGTCGCGCACGACCCACCACTCGAACCCCGGCGGCTCCCGCGGCCGCAGCGGCAGCGACGGCCGCGCCGGCGACGCCCGGGTCGGCCGCGGCGCCGACGGCGCCGACGGCACCTTCGCGATCGAGGTCGAGCGCGACGGCGCGGTCACCCGGTACCCGGCGCGCTTCGACCTGCGGCTGCGCCGGTTCCACCACGCCGACGCCAGCGGCGACGGCGTCTACGAGCCGCGCGATCGCGTCGTGGTCAGCGCGCTCGCGGTCGCCAACGTCGGCGGCATGCCGACGCCGGCGGAGAGCGCGCTGGCGTTGACGCTCGAGCCGACCGACTGGCTCGTGCCCGACGAGGGATCGTTGACGTGCCCGCCGCGGCTGGCCGAGGGCGCCGGCGCCGCGATCGCCGGGACGCTGACCGCGACGATCCGCGACGACGCGCCGACCGCGCCCGGCGATCCGCTGGCGGCGGCGACGACGATCGTCCACCGCGCCACGCTCCCCGACGTGCGCCGCAGCTTCCCCGGCTACCAGGACGCCGCCGCGGTCGCGCTGGGCGCGATCGTCGTGCGCCACCCGGTCGCGCTGTCGCCGGTGCGCCACCTGCGCGCGCTGGCGGCCGGCGAGTCGACCCGGCTGCGCTTCACCGTCACCAACGTCTCGAAGGCGGCGCTGGGCGCGGCGTCGCCCGGCGGCCGCGCGCTGCGGGTGCGGGTGGTGGCCACCGAGGCCTCGGAGCTGGGCGACGCCCACGCGCGCATCACCGGCCACGGCCACGACGCGCTGGCGCTGGACGGCTGGGTCCACGAGCTGCCGGAGCTGGCCGCCGGCGCCACCGCCGAGCTGACCGCCACCGTGACGCTGGCCGCCGACGCGCCGGAGTACCGCGCGCTGGTGCTGGCGATCGCGCTCGAGCTGGCGCCGCTCGACGAGCCGGCCCCGCGGCGGGTGCAGTGGCGCGAGGCGACGATCCGGGTCGCGCGGGCGTTCGTCGCCGACGACGCCGACGTCTTGCTGGTGGTCAGCCACCAGACCACCGCTGCCGAGATCGCGCGCTGGGAGGCGACGACGCGCGGCGTGATGGCGCGGCTGGCGCTGTGGGACGTCTCGCACGAGGGCCACCTCGATCTCGAGCGGCCGCTGGCCGACGGCCGCGCGCTGGGCGAGCTGCTGGCCGGCAAGGCGATCGTCGTGCTCAACCGCGCGTTCGAGACGCCGATCGGCGCGGTCGCGCCGCACCGCCTGCTCGATCCCGATCAGCTCCTGCGCGCGGCGGCGGCGCGGCTCGACGTGGTGTTCGTCGGCGAGCGCCCCGGCCTGACCCGGCTGATGGTGCCGTCGCCGCCGACCGACGGCGCCGCGGTCGCCGCCGATCGCCAGACCGCGCTGGTCGCGATCGAGCGCGGCCAGCGGGTGACGCTGCCGGTGTACCGGCGGTTCCCGCTGTTGTTCTGGCGCCGGCCGACCGAGGCGTGGTTCGCGCGCCAGGCCCAGGCGTTCAGCCGCACGCTCGGCCGCGCGCTCGCGCGCGAGCGCCACCTGGTGATCCAGCGGTTCGCGCCCGAGCGGATCGCGCGGTCGTGGTTCGGCGGCGCGCTGTGCGCGCCGCGAACCCGCCGGTAGCGCGCCGTCAGGTGTTGTCGACGAGCAGCGCCAGGCGCCGGGCCTCGACCTCGGCCCGCGCGGCGTCGCCCGCGGCCGCGCACAGATCGGGCACGGCGATCTGCGCGCCCGGCGCGCCGGCGATCGCGGCGTCGAGCGCGGCCAGCACGGTGGCCGGCGCGAGGTGCGGCGGCGCGCACAGCTTGCCGCGCACGACGTGGTGCGCTTGCGCGGGCGTGTGGGCGTGGCCGGCGCCGCTGCGGCCCTTCGCGCACGCGTCGCACAAGAGCATGACCTGCTCGGTGTGCGGATAGACGATCGCGTCCTCGGGCAGCGCCTCCGACAGGCGGTCCAGCTGCTCCGGTTCGGTCTGGGTCCCCGCGAAGCGCCAGATCTGGTAGCGCTGCCGCCGCAACGTCGCGAGGTGCGGAAACAGCGGCTCGTCGCCGTGGTACCCGACCGGGGCGCCGTCGAACATCACGACGTCGCCATAGTCGACCCCGAGCTCGTCGGCGAACACCGCGACCCGCACGATGCCGTGGCACCCGCTGATCCGCTCGACCCACAGGTTCTCCTCGACGCCGGGCTCGTCACATTGGGCGGTGCGCTCCGCCAGCGGCCGCTGCGCGACCCGGACGTGGGCCGCCGGATAGCGACCATCGGGCATGCCGAAGCGGCCGAGCGCGACCTTCTGCCCGAGGTGCTGCCACGCCGCCAGCGCGGTCGCGCCGTCGCCAGCGCCAGTGGCGCAGATGCCGAGGTTCCACCACGCCGCTTCGCCGGTCTCGCCGAGGTCGATCGCCCGCTGGTTGGCAGCCTGCCCCTCGGCCCAGCGGCCGCGGGTCTTGAAATACAGCCCGGCGCTGTAGTGGTGGTCGGGGTTCGTCGGCTCCCGGGACAGGAGCGCGGCGTGCGCGCGCTCGGCGATCGCGTCGCCGGCGCGGCCCAGGCGGCGGGCGCCGGTCGCGAGCCCGTCGAGCACGGCCAGCTCGTCGTCGCCGGTCGAGGTCGCCACGGCCTGCGCGAGGCGCGCGACCACCTCGGCGAACCACGGATCGGGAGGTGGTGGCGCGTTCAGGTCGTCGATGTCCGTCAGCGCCTCGAACGCCCGACCGAGCCGGGCGAGCACCGCCGGGCGGTCGCCGTGGCGCGCCAGCAGCGAGCGCCCGGCCTCGACACCGCGGTGGGGGCCGAACCAGCGCAGACACCGCGCCAGCGCGATCGCCGCGTCGGTGTGCTCGATGGCCGCGCGTAGCGGCGCCGCCGCGGCCCACGCCGCGTCGACGTCCTTCGCGTCCCGCACCGCCTGTAGGACCGCGGCGATGCCGTTCGCGTCGAGCGGCCGGCGCAGCCCGCGCCCCTCCCTACGCCACCACGCCATCGTCAGCTCAGGCTGTCGGAGACCAGCTTGCCGCCGGCGGCCGCGGGCGGCGGCATCGCGGGCGGGGCGTCGGGCTTGGGCGGCGCGGCCTCCAGCGCCACCGCCAGCGCGTCGTCGATCTTGTTCATCAGCCGGATGTCCAGCTCGGCGCGGATCTCGGCCGGGATGTCGATCAGGTCCTTCTCGTTCTTGGCCGGGATGAAGACGATCTTGATGCCGGCGCGGTGCGCCGCCAGCAGCTTCTCCTTGATGCCGCCGACCGGCAGCGCGTTGCCGCGCAGGTCGACCTCGCCGGTGATCGCGATGTCGTTGCGGATCGGCCGCCCCGACAGCGCGCTGACCAGCGCCACCGTCAGCGCGACGCCGGCCGACGGGCCGTCCTTCTTGACCGCGCCCTGGGGCAGGTGGACGTGCAGGTCGGTCGCCGCGATGTGCTCGTGCTCGATGCCGAGCCGCGCCGCGTTGGACCGCACCCACGAGTGGGCCGCGGTCGCGCTCTCCTTCATGACGTCGCCGAGCTGGCCGGTCAGGCGCAGCTCGCCCTTGCCCTGGTACTTGCGGGTCTCGATGAACATCACGTCGCCGCCGACCGGGGTCCAGGCCAGGCCGGTGATGACGCCGACCTCGGGCTTGCGGTTGGCGGTGTCGTGGCTGAACTTGGCCGGGCCCAGCACCTCGGGCAGCTCGGCCGGGGTCAGGTGGACGGTGTCGGCCTCCTCGGAGGCGATCTTCACCGCCGCCGAGCGGCACAGCGCCGCGATCTCGCGCTCGAGGTTGCGCACGCCGGCCTCGCGGGTCCAGCCGTTGATCACCTCGCGCAGCGTGTCGTCGTCGATGACCAGCTTGCCCTTCTCGATGCCGTGCTCGGCGAGCTGCTTGGGCACCAGGTGGCGGGTCGCGATCGCGAGCTTCTCCACCGCGGTGTAGCCGGGCAGCTCGATCAGCTCCATGCGGTCGAGCAGCGGGCCGGGGATCGAGTCGAGCGAGTTGGCGGTGGCGATGAACATCACCTTCGACAGGTCGACCGGGACCTCGACGTAGTGGTCGGTGAAGTCCTTGTTCTGCTCGGGGTCCAGCACCTCGAGCATCGCCGCGGCCGGATCGCCGCGCATGTCGGCGGTCATCTTGTCGATCTCGTCGAGGACGAACACCGGGTTCATCGAGCCGGCCTTCTTGAGGCCGTTGATGATGCGGCCGGGCAGGGCGCCGATGTACGTGCGGCGGTGGCCGCGGACCTCGGCCTCGTCGCGCACGCCGCCGAGCGAGATGCGGACGTACTTGCGGCCCAGCGACTGCGCGATCGAGCGGCCGAGCGAGGTCTTGCCGACGCCGGGCGGGCCGCAGAACAGGAGGATCGGGCCCTGCTTGCCGGGCGCCAGCTTGCGCACCGCGAGGAACTCGAGGATGCGCTTCTTGATCTTGTCGAGGCCGGCGTGCTCGGCCTCGAGGATCGCGCGCGCCGCCGGCACGTCGAGCGTGTCGTCGGTGTACTTGCCGAACGGGATGTCGAGCAGCGTCTCGACGTAGGTGCGGGCGATCGAGAACTCGGGCGAGGCGGTGGCCATGCCGGCCATGCGCGCCAGCTGCTTCTTGGCGACCGCGCGGACCTCGTCGGGCAGCTTGGCCGCGTCGACCTTGGCGCGCAGCTCGTCGACCTCGGCGTTCTCGTCGGCCTCGCCCAGCTCCTCCTGGATCTGGCGCATGCGATCGCGCAGCACCTTCTCGCGGTGGGTGACCGAGGTCGTGCCCTCGAGCTCGGCGCCGATCTCGCCCTTGAGCTTGAGCACGGTGGCGCGGCGCTCGAGCGCCGGCAGCACCTTGGCCAGGCGCTTGGCGCTGTCGGTCTCGAGCAGGATCGCCAGCATCTCGTCGCGGCGCAGCTCGATGTACGGCGCGGCGTGATCGACCACCAGGTCGGGGTCGGTGACCGCGGCCAGCGCGGCCAGCGCCTCGCGCGCGGTGTCGTGGGCGCGGGCCGGATCCTTGGCCTCCTTGCTCTCCTTGCCCGCCTCCTTGGCCTCCTTCTCCTTGGCCTCGCGGGTGGCGTGGGCGTCGGCGATCAGCGCGGTCAGCCAGTCGCGGGCCTTGGCGGCGTCGGCGGCCAGGCGCTCGGCCGGCACGCTCGAGCGGGTCGCCAGCGGCGACACCGCGGCCACCAGGAACGGCTCGCTGGCGACGACGCCGTCGATCTTCACCCGGCGGGTGAAGCGCAGGACCGCGGTGAAGCGGCCGGGCGAGTGCTTGATGACCGAGACGATCTCGGCCAGCACGCCGACCTCGACCAGGTCGCGGGGCGCGATGTCGCGCAGGTCGGGGTCGCGCTGGGGGATGACCACCAGCTGGTTGTCGTCACGCGACGCGGCCTCGATGGCGCGGATCGAGGCCTCGCGGCCGATCTCGAGCGAGGCGACGCGCCCCGGCAGGTGCATCTCGGTGCGGAGCGGGAGGACCGGAAACTGGCCGTGGGCGGGAGCTGGACTGGTCATGGTTCCTCGAGAGCGTCACCGCACCTTAGCCCGTCTTGTCGGGAGTGTCCTGGCCGATCGGCTCATCAAATCGGGTAGGTGCGGGCGGCGGGGGGCGTGGCTGGGATCTCGCGTTTCGGGTGGGGGGCCCACGTCTCGTGGGGGGAGGGGCGCTGCGAAGCCCCGCTCGATTCCAGACGCGTCATCCCTTGCGCCGGCCGCTGCCCTGCGCCAGGTGCGCGGTCAGCTCGTGCAGGAGCTTCTTGCCCTTGTCGTCGAGGTCGGCCGGCACGTCGAGCTGCACCGTGACGTAGTGGTCGCCGGGGCCGACGCCGTCGGCGATGACGCCCTTGCCGCGCAGCCGCAGCTTGCGGCCCGAGCCGGTGCCCGGCGGGATCTTCACCGACGCGGTGCCGTCGACGGTGCTGACCTCGGCGACGGTGCCGAGGATGGCGTGGTGGAACGGGATGTGGACGTCGGAGTAGACGTCGTTGCCCTTGACCGTCAGCCACGAGCCGTCGGCGGCCTGGAGCTTGGACTCCGTGGGCGCCCGCGGCGCGGGCTCGCCCTGGCGGGTCTCGAACACCCAGCCGCCGTCGTCGTGGCCGCGCTCGAAGCGCACGCTGCGCCGGCCGCCGGCGCCGCGCGGGCCGCCGGGCTGCGGGCCGCCGGCGAACATCTGCGAGAACAGATCGCCGAGGTCCCACACCTGGCTGCCGCCGAACGGGCCGCCCGGGCCGCCGGCGCCGCCGGGGAAGCCGCCCGGGAAGCCGCCGCGCGGCATCCGGCCGCCCATCGCGCGGAACTCGTCGTACTGCGCGCGCTTCTTGGCGTCGCCCAGCACGTCGTAGGCGTTCGAGATCTCCTTGAACCGCGCCTCCTTGCCCTTGTCGCCGCCGGTCGAGTCGGGGTGGTACTGCTTGGCGAGCTTGCGGTAGGCCTTCTTGATCTCGTCGGCCGTGGCCTTGGCGTCGACGCCGAGCGCCTTGTAGTAGTCGAGGGTGGGGTCGAAGTCGATCGACATGGTGCTCTCCCGAGGCTACGCTGCGGCGCCCTGGGCGTGGGCCTTCTCGAAGCGCAGGCCGTCGGGGCCGACGTCGACGACGATGTGGTCGCCGGCGCGGAAGTGCCCGGCCAAGAGCTCCATCGCCAGCGGGTCGATCACCATCGTGCTGATCGCGCGCTTGAGCGGGCGGGCGCCGTAGGTCGGATCGTAGCCCTCCTCGGCGATCGCCTCGATCGCCCGGTCGCTGAGCTTCATCGTCAGGCCCTTGTCGGCCAGGAGCTTGGCGAACCGCGCCACCTGGATGCGGATGATCGGCGCGAGCTGCTCCTTGCCCAGCGGCGCGAAGAAGACGATGTCGTCGATGCGGTTCAAGAACTCGGGGCGGAACGTCGCGCGCAGCTCGCGATCGGCCGCGGCCTCCATGGCCTTGGCGTCGGCGCCGCCCTCGCGCATCCGCACCAGGTGCTGCGAGCCGACGTTGGAGGTCATGATCAACACGGTGTTCTTGAAGTCGACGACGCGGCCCTGTCCATCCGTGAGTCGACCGTCATCGAGGACTTGCAAGAGCACGCTCCACACGTCGGGGTGCGCCTTCTCCATCTCGTCGAGCAGGACGATCGAGTACGGCTTGCGGCGGACCGCCTCGGTGAGCTGGCCGCCCTGGTCGTAGCCGACGTAGCCCGGGGGCGCGCCGACCAGCCGGGAGACGGTGTGCTTCTCCTGGTACTCGCTCATGTCGATGCGGATCATCGAGCGCTCGTCGTCGAACAGCAGCTCGGCCAGCGCCCGCGCCAGCTCGGTCTTGCCGACGCCGGTGGGGCCGAGGAACAGGAACGAGCCGATCGGCCGGTTGGGATCCTGCAGGCCGGCGCGGGCGCGGCGCACCGCGCGGGCCACCGCGCCGACCGCCGGGTCCTGGCCGACGACGCGCTCGCGCAGCCGCTCCTCGAGCTTGCCCAGCCGGGCGGCCTCGCCCTCGAGCATCTTCTCGACCGGGATGCCGGTCCACTTGGCGACCACCGTCGCGATGTCGTCTTCGGTGACCTCCTCGCGGAGGAAGCCGCCGGCGGCGCGCCCGGCCGCCAGCTGATCGGCGGCCGCCGCCAGCTCGCGCTCGAGCCGCGGGATCGCGCCGAAGCGCAGCTCCGAGGCCCGGGCGTAGTCGCCGGTGCGGGTCAGCCGCTCGACCTCGCCGCGCGCGGCCTCGAGCTCGGCCTTCTTCGCGCGCTGGCCGCTGATCAGCTCGCGCTCGCGCTGCCACTGCGCGCGCATGCCGGACGCCTGCTCGCGCAGCTCGGCGATCGCGCGGGTGACCTCGGGCAGCCGGCGGCGGGCCGCGGCGTCGTCCTCGCGCTCGAGCGCGGCGCGCTCGATCTCGAGGGTCGCGACCTTGCGCTCGAGGGTGTCGATCGGCGTCGGCACGCTCTCGATCTCCATCTTCAGCCGCGACGCGGCCTCGTCGACGAGGTCGATCGCCTTGTCGGGCAGCTGGCGGGCCGGGATGTAGCGGTGCGACAGCCGGGCCGCGGCGATCAGCGCCGCGTCGCGGATGCGGATGCCGTGGTGGACCTCGTACCGCTCCTTGAGGCCGCGCAGGATCGCGACGGTGTCCTCGAGGGTCGGCTCGTTGACCATGACCGGCTGGAACCGGCGCTCGAGCGCCTTGTCCTTCTCGATGTGCTTGCGGTACTCGTCGAGCGTCGTCGCGCCGATGCAGCGCAGCTCGCCGCGGGCCAGCGCCGGCTTGAGCATGTTGGCGGCGTCCTGCGCGCCCTCGGCGGCGCCGGCGCCGACCATCGTGTGCAGCTCGTCGATGAACAGGATGATCGCGCCCTCGGCGGCGGCGACGTCCTTGAGCACCGCCTTCAGGCGCTCCTCGAACTCGCCGCGGTACTTGGCGCCGGCGACCAGCGCGCCCAGGTCGAGCGCGAGCAGCCGCTTGCCGCGCAGGCTCTCGGGCACGTCGCCGGCGGCGATGCGCCCGGCGATGCCCTCGACCACGGCGGTCTTGCCGACGCCGGCCTCGCCGATCAAGACCGGGTTGTTCTTGCTGCGCCGCGACAGGATCTGGATCGTGCGGCGGATCTCGTCGTCGCGGCCGATCACCGGGTCGAGCTTGCCCTGCTGGGCCAGCTGGGTGAGGTCGCGGGTGAACTTGTCGAGCGCCTCGTACGTGGCCTCGGGGTTCTGATCGGTGACGCTGCGGTTGCCGCGCACGGCGAGCAGCGCCTCGAGCAGCGCCTCGGGAGTGGCGCCGGCCAGCCGCAGCGCCTCGCCGGCCGCGCCCTTGGCCGGGGCCAGCGCCAGCACGAAGTGCTCGGTCGACAGGAACTCGTCCTTGAGCTTGCCGGCCTCGGCGGCGGCGGCCTCCCAGACGTCCTTGAGCCGCGGCGATAGCCCGACGTCGACGGCGGCGCCGCTGACGGTCGGCAGCTTGGCCAACGCGCGGTCGAGGTCGGCCGTGACGACGCGCGGGTCGGCGCCGAGCTTGGCGAGGATGCGCGGCACCACGCCACCCTCCTGGCTGACCAGGGCGTGGAGCAGGTGCTCGGGCAGGACCTCGGCGTGGCGGCGGGCCGCGGCGAGGTCGCGGGCGGAGGCGAGGGCTTCCTGGGCCTTGACGGTCAGCTTGTCGAATCGCATGGCGAAGGCAGATGTAACCACGCATACGAAACAGGCAAGTCCGGGCGCGCGATCGCCAGGGCCGCCGGGGCGCGGCGAACCACCGCAGGGGGCGCGGTCAGGCCGCTCCGTTCGCTTGGCTTTGAGAACTCACGGCTCGTCGAGCAGCGCCCGCACCCGGCGGCCGAGCTCCTCGGGCGTGAACGGCTTGTCGAGCACGTGCCAGGTGTCGCGCATGACCCGGCCCTCGGGCGCGAACCCCGAGATCATCAGCACCTTGAGCGCGGGGCGGCGCGCGCGCAGCGTGGTGGCCAGGCTGATGCCGTTCATCCGCGGCATCGCGTAGTCGGTGAGCAACAGGTGGATCGGCCCGGGGTGGGCGTCGGCGAGGCGCAGCGCCTCCTCGCCGTCGCGCGCGCTCAGCACCAGGTAGCCGTAGTGCGCGAGGATCGCCATCACCAGGTTGCGGACGCCTTCTTCGTCCTCGGCGATCAGCACGGTCTCGCCGCCGCGGCCGGCCGCGGCCGGCGGTGGCGGGGCGGGGGCGCTCGCGGCGGCGGTCGGCAGGTGCAAGACGAACGTCGTGCCGCGCCCGGGCTCGCTGGTGACCGCGACGTGGCCGCCGTGCTGGTGGACGACGCCCTGCACCGTGGCCAGCCCCAGCCCGGTGCCGCGGCCCAGATCCTTGGTCGTGAAGAACGGCTCGAAGACCCGGGCCCGGGTCGCCTCGTCCATGCCCTCGCCGTCGTCGCTGACCTCGAGCCGCACGTAGGCGCCGGGCGGCACCGGGCCGGCCTCGGCCACCTCGACCCGCGCGGCGGCGATGCGCACCGTGCCGCCCGACGGCATCGCGTCGCGGGCGTTGGCGGCCAGGTTGAACAGCACCTGCTCGAGCTCGACCGGCGCGAGCTGCGCGGCGCCGGTGTCGGCGGCGACATCGATCACCAGCGCGACGTGCGCGCCGACGATGCGCTCGAGCAGCGGCGCCATCGCGGCCAGCACCGCGGCCACGTCGGCGGCGTCGGCGGTGATCTCGCGCCGCCGCGCGAAGGTCAGGAGCTGCCGGGTCAACGCACCGGCGCGCTCGGCGGCGTCGAGGCTGATCGCCAGATCGGCGCGGGCGCGATCGTCGGCGCCGAGCCGGCGCATCGCCATCGCCGTCGCCGACGTGATGATCGTCAGCAGGTTGTTGAAGTCGTGGGCGATGCCGCCGGCCAGGCGGCCGATGCTCTCGAGCTTGCGCGCCTCGGCCAGCGCGGCCTCGAGCTTGCGGCGCTCGGTGATGTCGAACAAGGTCGCGATCATCCGCACGATCTGGCCGGCCTCGTCGAACTCGGGGTCGACGTTGACCATCAGCCAGACGCGATCGCCGCGCCGCGGGCGGTAGACGCCCATGACGACGTTGCGCACCGGCTGGCCGGTCGCCAGCACCTGGGTCATCGGCCGCTGCGCGGCGGTGAAGACCGCGCCGTCCTCGCGCACGATGTTCCAGTCGGGGTCGTACGAGGTCCGGCCGCGGTACTGGTCCTCGTCGAGGCCCAGCAGCTCGAGCGCGGCCGGGTTGCACAGCAGCACCTCGGTGTTCGGGCCCTGGACCACGACCCCGACCCGCAGCGCGCGGAGCACCGACTCGAGGCGATCAGGCATGGGCCAGGAGCGCGGCGGTGGCGGCGGCGGGGTCGGTGACCATCACGTCGTGGGGCGCGTCGAGGTGGGTCAGCGGCCAGCCCTCGCGGCGGGCCCGCTCGACGAACGGCGCCAGCGGGTCGGCGCCGAACAGCGCGGCCAGCGCCGCGTGCTGGGTGCACGCGACGTAGGCGCGGGGGAGCCCGGCCAGCCCGTCGGGGCCGAGCGCGACCGGCTCGAGCAGCGTGCGCAGCGGGTGCGGGTGGCGGCGCGGCGCGACCCACGCGACGTCGGCCGGCTCGACGACGCCGACGACGTCGAGCGGCAGCGGCGGCAGCTGCCAGCTGTCGTCGGTCAGCGCGGCCAGGGTGGCGGCGGTGGCGTCGCCCATCGCGCCGCTGGCGGTCTGGCCGTCGAGGGGGGCCTGGGCGTCGAGGTAGATCAGCCGGGCGACGCGCGCGGGCGCGCGGGCGGCGGCGGCGGTGATGACGGTGCCGCCGTAGCTGTGGCCGACCAACACGCCGGCGCGGACGTCCTCGTGCTCGAGCGTGGCGACCAGATCGTCGACGTGGGTCGCCAGGCCGACCGCGCGGGTCAGGAGGTGGTAGCGGTCGCCGCAGCCGGTCAGGGTCGGCGTGATCACGTCGTGGCCGGCGGCGCGCAAGCGCGCCGCGACCCGCGACCACACCCAGCCGCCGTGGAACGCGCCGTGAACCAGGACGAAGCAAGCCATGGGCCCCCTCGGCTCCGATGGTCCCGCGGTCGCTCCCGAAAGTCGAGGCCGGCGCGCGCCGGCTACTTGCCGGTGAACGCGCCCGGGCGGCGGCCGACGAAGGCGCGCAGGCCCTCTTGCATGTCGTCCGACGCCAGCAGCGGCTGCAGGTCGGGCATCAAGCGGGCGGCGGCGGCGGCCTCGGCCGCGGGCAGCGCGGCGCGCGACGACGCCAGCGTGGCGTAGACCCCGAGCGGCGCCTGCGCGGCGATCACGTCGGCCAGCGCCAGCGCGCGATCGAGCTGCGCGCCGGGCGCGGTGACCTCCTGCACCAGGCCGATGCGCAGCGCCTCGGCGGCGTCGAACTCGTCGCCGGTGAGCAGCCAGCGCATCGCGTTGGCCCAGCCGCACTCGCGCGGGAACCGCAGCGTCGCGCCGCCCACCGGGTAGATGCCGCGCTTGATCTCGATCTGGCCGAAGCGGGTCGAGCTGGCGGCGATCCGCAGGTCGGTCGCGAGCAGGAGCTCGATGCCGATCGTCAGGCAGACGCCCTGCACGGCGGCGACGATCGGCTTGCGCAGCCGCGGCCCGGTGAGCCCGAGCGGATCGACGCCGCCGGCGGGGATGTGCCACTGGCCCGACGCGAACACCGGCGCCCACTGCGGCAGATCGAGGCCGCCGGTGAAGTGGTCGCCGTGGGCGTGGAGCACGCCGACGCGGAGGTCGGGATCGCGATCGAGCTCGCCGTAGGCGCGGCACAGCGCGTCCCACAGCGGCAGATCGAAGGCGTTGCGCTTGGCGGCGCGATCGAGACCGATGACGAGCACGTGGCCGCGACGGTCGAGCGAGACGGTGCCGGTGGTCATGCCGGCATCGTGCCCCGATCCTGGCGCGCGATCAGCGCCGGCGCGCCAGCATCTCGGCGCGGATCGTGGCCTGGACCTCGGCCGGCAGCGCGGCGATCGCCGGGAAGATCGCGCGCTCCTCGAGCGCGAGGTGCGCGGTGAACAGCGCCGCCAGCGCGGCGGCGGCGGCGGCGAGATCGGGCGGCACGGTCGCGGGCGCGGCGACGATCGTCCGCGCGGCGTCGACCACCCGGGCCAGCGGCGCGGCGTGGGCGACGTGCTCGGCGGTCATCTGCGCCAGCGCCGCGTCGACCGCGGGATCGCCCCCGGCGAGGCGCGGCGCCAGGCTGGCGTCCTCGTCGGCGGCGTGCAGCGGCAGCGCGACGGTGAAGTAGCGGACGACGCCGGCGGCGGCCTCGGCGCGCTCGGCCGCCGTCCCGTCGGGGGTGCCCAGCCGCGCCGCCAGCGCGGTGAAGCGGTGGATGCGCTCGTGGCAGGCCAGCAGCGCCGCCACCACCGTGTCGTCGGGCGGGCGGGCGCTGAGCCCCGGCGCGCGGATCACGGCGCGGTCCGGAAGCGGCGGCTGTCGGCGACGACGCGCTGGTAGGCGGCGATCTGCCGGGCCCGCTCGTCGGCGCTCCAGCCCAGCCGCGCCGCCATGCGATCGGCGACCCGGGCGCAGACGTCGAGGCCCTGGTCGCGCCCGACCAGCAAGAGCGGCACCCGCCGCGACAGCACGTCGTCGACGGTGCGGGCCCGATCCTCGGTGACCGCGAACTCGACCTCGGCCCAGACGTAGTGCAGGTCGGGGTTCATCCGCTCGCCGAGCGCGCGGTCGGCGGCGATCGCGGCGCCCAGCGCGCTGGCGCGCGCGCCGTAGACGCCGCACAGGTGGGTCGCGACCTCGCCGTCGAGCCCGTGGTCGGCGATCAGCGCGCGGCCGACCGCGGCCACGCCCTCGAGGTCGGCCTTCTCGAGGCCGACCGCGCCCGGCAGCGGCCGGTGCTTGGTGCCCGAGCGCTCGCGGCCCGCCGCCTCGAAGCCGTCGTCGTGCTCGCGCAGCCACTTGATCGCGGTGCGCACGGCCTCGGTCGCCATCCGCCGGTAGGTCGTGAGCTTGCCGCCGGCGATGATCACCAGGCCGTCGTCGCGGACGAAGATCTCGTGCTCGCGCGACACGTCGGACTCGGCGCCGCCGTCGGCCGCGCGGATCAGCGGCCGCAGCCCGGCCCAGGTCGCGATCACGTCCTCGGGGTGGACCTGCGCGGTCGGGAAGTAGCCGTTGGCGCTGTCGCACAGGTACTGCACGTCGGCGGCGTCGGCGTGGACGTCGTCGGCGGCGCCCTCGAAGTCGGTGTCGGTGGTGCCGAGCACGGTGCGGTCGCGCCACGGGATCGCGAACATGACCCGGCCGTCGACCGGCGAGATCATCGTGATCGCGCGCGCCAGCGGCAGCCGCTCGTGGGGGATCACGACGTGGACGCCCTTGGTGCGGCGGAGCAGCTCGCGCCCCATCGGGATCTCGAAGCGCTTGACCACCTCGTCGGTCCACGCGCCGGCGGCGATCACCACCGCGCGGCACGCCAGCTCCTCCTCGGCGCCGGTCAAGACGTCGCGGACGCGCACCGCGCCGACGCGGCCCTTGGCGTCGCGCACCAGCCCGGTGACCTCGGTGTAGTTGCGGCAGTCGGCGCCCAGCGCGGTGGCGTCGAGGATGTTCTCGAGCACCAGCCGGGCGTCGTCGGTGGCGCAGTCGTAGTACTCGATGACGCCGCGCAGGCCGTCGGTGCGCAGGCACGGCTCGACCGCGTTGGCCGCCTTGGCGCCGCGGATGGTCTTGTGCATGCGCGGCGCGCGGAACAGCGCCAGCGAGTCGTAGATCCACAGGCCGAGGTTCATGACCTCGAGGCCGGGCTTGGTGTCCTTGAAGATCGGCACCAGGAACGGCAGCGGCCGCACCAGGTGGGGCGCGACGGTGGTCTGGACGCGGCGCTCGCTGACGCTCTCGAACACCAGCCCGATCTCGCCGTGCTCGAGGTAGCGCAGCCCGCCGTGGATCAGCTTCGACGACTTCGACGAGGTGCCGGCGCCGAAGTCGGTCTTCTCGAACAGCGCCACCCGCATGCCGCGCAGCGCCGCGTCGCGCGCGATGCCGGCGCCGGTGATGCCACCGCCGAGGATGACCAGATCGAGCGGCTCCGTCATGGCCGAAGGATTGGGGGAAGCGCGGGCGCGGTCAAGGCTGAGCCGCCTTCGCCAGGGCGGCCAGCAGCGCGGCGGCGTCGAACCCGGGCTGCGGCGCGGCGGCGGCGTCGGCGCCGTCGGGGGCCAGCGCCAGGCCGGTGGCCCCGGCGGCGTGGCAGTCGTCGAAGAGCGCCGCGACGTCGGCGACCTGCAGCTCGGCCGGCAGCGCGGGCGCCAGCTCGACCGCGACGCCGCGCGCGATCGCCAGCGCCGCCTGCTGCCGGGCCCGCGGCGACGCGGCGTCGGGCCACGGCGCCGAGGCGCGGACCGCGCCGTCGGCGGCCACCACCGCGATCCGCGCCGCGGCGAGATCGAGCCGCACCCGGGCGCCGGCCGCCGGCGCGATCGTCAGCGCGTGGGCGGCGATCGCGCCGTGCCAGCCGCCGGGCGCGTCGGGCACCGCCACCGCCAGCGCGAGCGGCTGCGCGCCCAGCGCGCGCAGCGCCGCGACCAGCCGGCTCGCCGGGGCCGCGGTCGGCGCGATCACGACCGGCGGATCGACGGCGTCGCGCAGCCCGGGGGGCGGCGTCAGCGCCGCCAGCGCCGCCGCCGGATCGCCGGCCAGCGGCTGGCCGGGGTAGGGCGTCGGCCCGCCGTCGACGACGAAGCCGCCCTCGGCGAACCGGCCGAACGGCAGCCGGCCGATCAGGATCGCCTGATCGGTGACGGTGACCTGGCGCCACGGCAGCCCCGGCCGCGCCACGCCGGGCGGCGCCACCAGGCCGCCGCCGGTGACGGTCCACGGCGGCAGCGGGATCCACAGCGCGGCGCGCGCCGCGGCCAGCGCCGCGGCCTGATCGGCGGGCAGCCCGGCGGCGGCGTCGGCCAGCCGCTGGCCGATCGTCACCAGCCCCCACCACGCCGCGCCGACGAAGCGCGCGGTCGGCGGCGTGGCGTGCATCGTCGCCGGGCAAGCCTCGCCGAGCGCCTTCCACGGCCGCGCGACGCCGGGGCCGGGCTCGAGATCCGACAGCTGCGATCGCCACGTGCCGATCGCCGTGCCGCGGCACCCGGTCTGGCACGCCGCGATCAGCGCGTTCATCGCCGCCAGGTCGGGGTGGCCGTCGGCGGCGGCGAGCAGCGGCACGAAGCTCGGGCCGCACACCGGGCAGCCGCGCAGCACCGCGGCGGTGCGCTCGGCGGGCGGCAGGGTCGCGGCCTGGCCGAGCGCCGCGACGCAGCCGGCGATCGGCGCGACGGCCGGGGGCGGCGGCTCGCGCCGCTTGCCGCCGCACGCGGCCGCGATCAGCGCCAGCGCCACCGCCGCGCGCGCGCGCATCAGCCCCGCTCCACGTCGAGCCCGTACTTCTTCACCAGCCGGTGGATGTAGTTGCGATCGATGCCGGCCTCGAGCGCGGCCCGCGAGATGTTGCCCTTGTGGCGGGCCAGCAGGTGCACCAGGTAGTCGCGCTCGAAGCCCTCGACCAGCGCGGCCTTGGCCTCCTTGAACGGCAGCTCGAGGATCGCCTCGTGGCTGGCCGGCGCGGCGGCCGCCGGCGCCGGCGCGGCGCGGCCGCCGGCGAGGTCGTCGTCGACGCCCAGCGTGCCCAGCGACAGCGCGCGCTCGACGACGTTGCGCAGCTCGCGCACGTTGCCGGGCCAGTCGTGGCGGACCAGGTCGGCCAAGAGCGCCGGCGACAGCTCCCACGGCGATCGCCCGAACGACTCGGCGAAGAACCGCGCCAGCGTCGGCAGGTCGCCCGGCCGCGCGCGCAGCGGCGGCACGTCGCAGCGCACCACCGCCAGCCGGTAGAACAGGTCCTCGCGGAAGCCGCCGCTCTTCACCATCGCGCGCAGGTCGCGGTGGGTCGCGGCCAGCACCCGGATGTCGACCGGGATCGGCCGGGTCTCGCCGACGCGCCGCACCTCGCGCTTCTCGAGCGCGCGCAGCAGCTGCGGCTGCAGGTCGATCGGCAGCTCGCCGATCTCGTCGAGGAACAGCGTGCCGCCGTGGGCCGACTCGATCAGGCCGCGCTTGTCGGCGATCGCGCCGGTGTAGCTGCCCTTGGCGTGGCCGAACAGCTCCGAGGCGATCAGCTCGCGCGGGATCGACGCGCAGTCGACGACGACGAACGGGCCCAGCGCGCGGCCGCTGGCCTGGTGCAGCGCCTCGGCGATCGCCTCCTTGCCGGTGCCGGTCTCGCCCTCGAGCAGGACCGTCGCGTCGGTCGGCGCCACCCGCGCCAGCAGCGCGAACAGCTTCTTCATCGGCGGCGAGGTGCCGATCACCCCGCCGAAGCGATCGCCGGCGAACTCGCCGAGCGGCGCCGGCGCGTCGGCGGTCTCGAGCGCGACCTCGGTGTGCTTGCCCAGCCGCAGCCGGGTGGCCGCGGTGACGGTGATCGCGCCGACCCGGGTGCCCTCGAGGCGGGTGCCGTTGGTCGAGTCGAGATCCTTGACCGCGAGGCCGTCGCGGCGCAGCTGCAGCTCGAGGTGGTAGCGCGAGACGGTGCTGTCGGTGAGCACGACGTCGTTGTCGGCGTGGGTGCCGACCATCGTCGTGCCGGCCTCGATCACCCGGCTCAGCCCGGCGTCGGGGCCGCTGACCACGGTCAGGCGGAAGCTGCGCTCGATCAGCTGGCCGCCGGCGTCGGTGTAGACGTTGGTGTGGGCGAGGGTCCTCATCGCGTCCGCCGGCGCGACCGGTGCCAAGCCAATACCACGAACGCCGCGGTGGTCGCCACCGGCGGCCCGCCGCCGCGATCGGTCCGACAGCAGCCGTCGCCGCCGCCGCCGCCGGTCCCGGCGTCGAGCGCCGCGGCGTCGCGGGCCGGCCCGTCGGGCGCGGCGTCGATCGGCCCCGGCGCGTCGACCGCCGCGTCGACGCCGGCGTCGGGCCCGGTGCCGCTGCGGTACATCGCGATCGAGTTGTAGGTGATCGGGTTGTCGGGATCCATCTGCCGGCACTGGTGCACCGGGTCGTAGCCGGTCTTGGTGGCGTCGACGCAGGCCCAGCGGATCGGCACGTTGTCGAAGGTGAAGCTCGAGTCGACCGCGGCGGTGGTGACGACGCGGGTGTCGTCGAAGACCACCCGCACGCCGCCGAGGTCGGGGCCGGTGAGGATGTTGCCCTCGCGGACGACGCCGTACATCGTCCGGGTCACGGTCGGGCCCGAGCGGATCGTCAGGTGGTTGGCGACGGTGCGCTCGGCGCCGTCGGACGGCGCGTTGACGACGCCGCCCTCGCCGGCGATGAACAAGGTCGACGCGCTGCCGCCGTCGAGCAGCACCGCGTCGCGGGCGCCGCGCGCCACCAGCAGCGCCGCCAGCTCCGCCGCGGTCATGCCCAGCGCGCCGGCCTGCCAGCCGTCGACCACCGCGATGATCAGCGTGCGGCGATCGGCGGTCAGCGCCAGCGCGGTGCGCGGCGCGCGCTGGCAGGCGATCGTGTCGGCGTCGGCGCAGTCGAAGCTGGGCGGCACCTGGCCGGCGCGGACCAGCATGGGCCGGCCGCCGATCGCGCCGGTGACGAACTCGGGCAGGTCGCCCGGCGCGACCACCGACTCGGGCACGACGATCAGCGCGTCGGTGCCGGCCACGGTCTTGCCGAAGCGGAACACCGCCTCGCGGTCGTCGTCGTGGGCCACCGTCCACGGCCCGGCGACGCCGACGGCCAGGCCGTCGGGGCGGTAGCCGGCCGGCGTGAACAGGTCGGCGTTGATCGCGATCTGCGCGCCGTGCAGCGCGGCGATCTGGCTCGCGGTCTTGCCGCGGTCGGCCTCGTCGGTCGCGCGCACGGTGAGCGACCCGAACGACAGGTCGACCACGACGAAGTGGGCGCGTTGCTGCGCCGCGGCGTCGGTCCAGCGCACGTGGGTCACGCCGGGGTAGGGCGTGGTCGTGGTCTCGGTCGGCGCCGCGACCGCGGATCCGGCCGCAGCGCAGACCAGAGCGACGGCGAGCCGGGACATCGGGTGCGATGATACCCGACCCGGCGCCGGCTACGGAACGACGATCGGCTTGCCCGCGACGACCTTGACCTCGACGTTGGTCTCGGCCCCGGCGGCGTCGGCGACCCGCACCGTGCGCTTGCCCTCCTCGAGCGCCAGCCGGGGCAGCTTGCGGCCGGCCACCACCAGCTGGGTGCCGGGCTTGGCCTCGACGATCCCGAACCGGACGTCGAGCGCGATCGTGTCGTCGGAGACCTCGACCGGGCGCCGGGTGACGCCCGACGGGCGCAGCGCCTCGATGTCGACGTCGTAGCGGCCGGCCGGCACCGGGCAGTCGAACGGCAGCGGCTTGCGCACGCACGCCGGCACGCCGACCACCGTGGCGCGGGCGTCGACGTTGGCGGTGATCGCGATCGCCGCGCCCGGGACCAAGGTCGCCGTCACCGGCACGGCGCGCGCGCCGGCGGTCGGCGTGATCGCGATCGTGGCCGGCGCGTGCTTGGCCAGGCGCAGCGAGATCTTGTGCGGGCGGCCGGCCTCGACCAGCAGCTCCCGGACCGGCGTCACCTGGCCGACCTGGCGCTGGCCGTCGAGGTAGACGTCGGCGCCGGCCGGCGTCGACGTCACCGCCAGCGACGCGAAGCTGGGATCGATCGCGAGCGTCAGCGACAGGTGGGCCTCGGCGCCGGCGGCCGGGACGCGGACCGTGCGCTCGACCGGCGCGTAGCCGACGCGGGTGATCGTGATCGCGGCGTCGCTGCCGGGGGCCAGCGAGGTCAGCGTCGTCGGCGTGACCCCGACCTCGCGGCCGCCGATCATCAGCACGGCGCCGCGCGGATCCGAGTCGATCTCGAGGGTCGCGGTGCGCGGCACCAGCCGCAGGTCGAGGTTGGTCGGCGGGCCGTCGGCCGGCTGGAACACCGTCTCGGCGGGGCTGTGGCCGTCCTTGTGCGCGGCGACCCGGTAGGCGCGGCCGACCTCGAGCCCGGTCACCAGCAGCGTGCCGTCGGTGGCCACGCCGCGGACCCGGCCGTCGAGCTCGACGGTCGCGCCCGGGGGATCGACGGTGATCCGCACCGCGGTGGTCGCCGGCTTGGCGAACCGCGGGTAGGCGACCAGCGCGATCAACGCGACCAGCAGCGCGATCGCCGCCGACAGCCCGAGCACGACGCCGCGCGGGGCGCGCTGCGCGCCGGCCCGCCGCTCGACCGGGTGGGTCGCGCCCTGCGGCAGGAGCCGCGACGGCCCGGCGGCCAGGCGGCCGGCGGCGTCGATCTTCTCCTGGAAGTAGCCGAACGCCTCGAGCTCGACCTTGGGCGCCTCGAGGTCGTGGGTGACGACGCACTCGGTGGCGACGCCGGGCAGCACGTTGATCAGGAACCGGCTCGCGCTCGACGCGATGAAGTACAGGCCCAGCCCGGCGCCGCCGGTCTTGCGATCGATCTGCTGCTCGGAGTGCAGGCACTTGTACAGGTAGCGGAGGATCGTGCCGCGCTCGAGCGCGCCGAAGCTGTCGCGCACCGACATCGCGAAGACCCGGCCGTCGCAGGCGTACTGCACGACGACCTTCTGCTCCATGCGCAGCCCGATCCGGCTCTTGGTCGGGATCTCGGCGAACACCGGCTTGCCGTGCTCGTCGACCGGCGCGTCGTACAGCGCGTTCATCAACATCTCGTCGAGGCAGCGCTCGATGTTGTCGCGGTACTTGCGCCGCACGCCCATCAGCTCGGCGAACTCCATCAGCTGCGCGATGCACAGCGACTTCTCCTGGTAGTCGCCGACCAAGGTCGAGTAGATGCGCGTGCCCCACGGCACCAGCTTCTCGAGGCCGAAGATGTCGCCGGCCAGCACCCGGGTCGCCATCGCCGCCAGCTCGCCCGGGCGCATCTCGGTCTGCACCAGGACGCCCGAGATCTTGTCGGACATCTTCATCGCGTCGACGGTCTGCGGCAGCGCGTACGTCGGCAGGATCACGATCAGCCGCGCGTCGTCACGGAGCCGCAGCGCCAGATCCTCGAGCGAGCTGGCGAGCGCGCCGTCGAGGTGCACGACCAGCAGCGCGGCCTGCAGCTCGCCGGTGCCCATCGCCTCGATCGTGCTGTGCAGCTCGACCACTCCACCCGCGGCGCGCAGCGCCGTGGCCATCACCTTGCCGAAGGCCTTGTCGACCGAGAGCGCGATCACGCGCCGGGCTAGCATCGGAACTTGAATGTACCGTAATGCGGCGTACTTCTGAAATTTTCGGGCGGGTAGCGGTGGGGTTGTGTCACCCCCCGACGACCGCCGCGCCGACCTCGGCGAGGTCGACGCGGGCAGGTCCGGCGATCGCGGTCGCCGCTACGGGAACAGCGGCGCGTACGCGGCCGGGTTCTCGGTGTCCGGGTCGGGCAGCGTCGCGAAGGTCGCGTACGGCACCGGCGTCCCGGTCGCGGTGGTCTGGTTCTGGATCTGATCGAGCACGAACGTCGTGAAGGTGTTGGCGTCGGGCGGCGCGTCGATCGGCGCGTCGGGGCCGGCGTCGATCGGCGGCGGGGCGTCGATCGGCGTGCTGGTGTTGTCGTCGCCACACGCCGCCAGCGCGAGCCCCGCGGCCAGGGCCAACGCCGCCCTCACGGGGCCCCCGGGCGCGGCGTGTTCAGGTAGGGGAAGGTGGTGCGGAACGAGGTCGGCGCCAGGTACGCGCCGTCGACGAACGGCAGCCCGCCCGAGGGCGCGTCGCCGGTCGGCGCCAGGTAGCCCATCGCGACGCGCAGCGCGATGTCGGTGACGTCGTCGCCGGGGCGGCGGCCGTTGGGGAAGCCGGCCGGGTCGCACCCGACGTTGGTGACGTCGACGACCGCGCCGGTGGCGGTGCGATCGATGCACCCCGCGGCGCCCAGCGGGTTCTGGGTGGCGGCCGGCGTCGGCGGCAGCGCGGTGTTGAGCCGCACCATCTCTGACGGCGTCGCGGTGTCGTTCACGCCGGGGATGCCGGTGAGGAACGCGGCGACCAGATCGGCGCGCGGGAAGTTGTTGGGCGCCTGCACGCCGGCCGCGCCGAACAGGATCTCCATCACCTCGGGCAACGTCGGGTTGGTGACGTAGTCGATGAACTGGGTGTCGCCCGACGGCTCGCTGCCGTTGAACTTGTCCTTGTCGGGCAGGCCGATCACGACCTCGTTGACCAGCGGCATGCCCAGGCGCGAGACCTGGGTCCAGGCGCCGCCCTCGCGGGTGGGCGTGGTGAAGCTGGCGGTGGGGTTGAGCACGCGGGCCTGGCGCAGGCTGGCCGTGGTCCACGCGCCGAGCTTGGTGTCGGTCGCGTCGTTGAGGCACGCCGCCGGCACCTCGAGCGCGATCGTCGTGACGCTGGCGCCGGCGATCGTGTTGGCGCCTTGATCCTGCGGCCCGAGCGGGTTGGCCTGCGGCGTGCCGCTGTCGAGGTCGAGGTTGACCAGGTCGAAGATCTGGCCGAGGTTGACGGCGAAGCCCTCGGCGCGCTGGCCGACGAAGACCTTCGAGCCGGGCACCGCGCAGCCGGGGATCGTGACGTTGTAGATGTGGGCGTCGGCGTAGGCCTGGTAGTTCGCGATCGACTTGGTGCCGATGTTGTCGAGCGGCTTCTTGAACGTCGCGCCGCCGCCGGCCGCGTTGGTGATCGGCATGCTGGTGCCGGTCCGGCGATCGCCGCGGACGATGTTGACCGTGTAGGTCTCGAGCACGTTCTGCGCGCTCTGGTCGGCGGCGGTCACCGGGCCGACGTTGGTGAACGGCACCGCGACCTGCTTCTGGTTGCCGGCCGGGCCGACCGGCAGCTTGATGCCGGCGCCGGCGGCGGCCAGCGTCGTCGCGAAGTCGAACTGGAAGGTGATGTCCTCCTGCGCGTCGCCGTTGTTGTCGACGTGGATCTCGTAGAGCGCGTCGGGATCCATCGTGAAGTAGTTGGGGCCGCCGTACGCCGCTTGCAGCGGCAGGTAGTTGGCGATGATCGTCACGAAGCCGGCGCGGCCCGGCTCGTAGCTGTCGAACAGGTAGAAGTCGGTGGCGTCGACCTTCGGGTTCTCGGTGATGAAGGGGGCCTCGCGGTGGCTCGAGGCGTGGGTGGTGGCGGGCAGAGTCGCTGCGGCACAGAGCAGCACTCCACCCAGCAGTCGCTTCTGCATGGGTCCTCCTACGGTGATGTCGAACAGCGCCAGCGCGGCGCGGGTTCCGGTGATCAGGGCGCCAGGAACGCCTGCTCGGCGGTGGCGCGGGTCGTCACCGCGACGCCGGGCGGCGCGGTGGTGGTGAGCGTGGTGGCGCCGCGCACGACGATCCGGCGCTCGGCGTCGAGCGCGGCGAACTGCCGCTCGACGTGGGCGCGCCCGGCGGCGGCGGCGCCGGCGTCGGCGTACTCGCAGATCGCGATCGCGAGGCCGTCGGCGGTGCGGCCGCCGGCGCAGTAGCTGGCGGCGGCGGTGGCGGCCAGGTATTGCTTGGTGTCGGCGAGCGCGACCCCGGCGCGGCCGAGCCTGGCGACGACGTCCTCGACCCGCGCGGTGCCGGTCGGGCGGTGCGCCGCCTCGAACGCCAGCCGGCCGCTGAGCGTCCGCATCTCGGGCGACGGCGGCGGCCGGGTGGCACCGGCGGGGGCGGCGGTGGGCGCGGCGGCGGTGGCGGGCGCGGCGCCGCGGGTGCGCGCGCGCTTGCAGGCGGCGAGGGACGGGACGAGCGACAGCGCGAGGGCGGCGATGAGCGTGGTGCGCATGGGGGCTCCGGTCAGGCGGCGAGACGGGTGACCGCCCAGTCGAGCGCGATGACCACCATCGCGGCCGAGGCGAGCCACATGCCGACGCGGTAGCTGCGCGTGCGGCGGACGAGGAAGGCCAGCGGCAAGACCGCCAGCACGATCGCGAGCTGGCCGAGCTCGACGCCGAGGTTGAACCCGAACAGCGCCGGCGCCAGCGTCGTGCCGGGCAGGCCGAGGTCGGTGAGCACGCTCGAGAAGCCGAAGCCGTGGAGGAGGCCGAGCGCGAACGCGACCGCCCAGCGGGCGTCGACGGTGCGGGTCAGGTTGTTGGCGGCGGCGGCGGCGACCGACAGCGCGATGGCCGGCTCGACGATGCCGGGCGGCAGCCGGACCCAGCCCATCGTCGCGACCACCAGCGTGATCGAGTGGGCCAGCGTGAACGCGGTCACCACCGCCAGCACGTCGCGGACGACGCCGCCCAGCGTCGGCGCGGGCTCGAGCTGGCGGCCGCGGCGGACGAACACGCCGGGCAACAGCAGCGCGAGCAGGAAGCAGACGTGATCGAAGCCGCGCCAGATGTGCCAGACGCCCTCGACGACGAACCGCCGCACCGCCGGGCGCGCGCCGCCGACCAGCGTCACCGGCGCGCCGCGGGCGACCGCGACGGTGGTGCCGGCGCCGCTGCCGAACCGGATCAGGCCGCGGTGCTGCGCGTCGACGGCGAACAGCGCGCGGTAGTCGACGGTCAGCGGATCGGCGGGGCCGGGGCAGGTGGCGCGCAGCGCGATCGCGAGGTGCGGGCCGTCGGCGCGCGCGACGGTGCCGAGCGCGCCGAGCACCAGCGGGCAGGGGCCGGCGGCGGTGCGCAGCGCGAGGTGGTCGCGCAGGTAGGCGTGGAGCCGCGGCGCCGCCGCGGTGACCTCGCGCCAGCGCAGCGCGCCGTCGCCGTCGTCGAGGCCGATCGCGAGATCCAGGTCGCGCGCGGCGAGATCGATCCGGCCGGTGACCTCGGCGCCGGCGGCGGTCAGCTCGACGTAGCCGTCGCTCTGGGTGTGGGCGGCGGCGGCGCTCGCGGTGAGCGCG
>JAEUJY010000052.1 GCA_016794525.1 Myxococcales bacterium | reverse complement strand
GGCCGCCAAGCCGATGCACCAGATCGCGATCACGCAGTGCAGCGATTGCCGCAAGGCGTGGCACGACGTCGCCGGGCACACGATCGAGCTCAGCGCCGCCGAGCTGGCGCAGGCGTCATGCGACGCGGAGCTGCTGGGGCGCGTCGACGGCGACAAGCCGGCGCGGGTGACCAAGACCATCCCGCCGCGGACCCGACGCGCGGTGCTGCGGCGGGATCGCGGGCGGTGCGTGGTGCCGGGCTGTCGCAACGCGCGGTACGTCGACGTGCATCACATCGTGCCGCGGGCGGAGGGCGGCGATCACACGCCGACCAAGCTGGCCGCGCTATGCTCCGCACACCACACGGCGGCGCACGACGGCCGGCTCCGGGTCGATGGAATCGCACCGGGCAAGCTGCGGTTCGTGCACGCCGATGGGCGGCCGTACGGGGCGCCGCCGGCCTCCGCCGACGCATCGGCGGCGTCCCACGTGGGAGATCAGGAACCGGTTGCGCCGCCCCATGCCGGCGGCGCGATCGACGCGGCTCCGTCTCCGGCGGGCGCCAAGGACGAGGCGATCGCGCCCGAGCGCCGACGTGCGCCGGCGCCGGCGGCCAGGAGAACGCGGGGATCCGCGAAGGCCGGTGGTCGCGAGCGGTTGCCCACGCCCGCGGCGCTCACGGTGCGCAACCAACCGCGCAACCGGCCGACCAAGGCCTCGGCGAGCAGGCACGCGAAGGGGCTCAGCCCTGCGCGTCGGCCGGCGCGGCGATCGCGCCGTCGCGCAGCACCGCGTCGACGAACGCGCGCAGCTCGTACATCTGATCCGAGCCCATGCCCTGGCCGACGTACGCCGCGCCGTAGCTGAAGCCGCCGCCGAACATCATGGCGGCGAACAGCGCCAGCCACGGCGTCGCGTCGTCGCCGAGGCTCCACTTCGAGAACGCGAAGATCGCCGCGCCCAGCGCCAGCACGCCGAAGATCAGCTGGATGATCACGAACGTCGTCCAGATCGCCTGGTGTGGGCCGAACTGGCCCTGGACGTAGCAGCCGCCCGCGGGCGCGTCGGTGAACTGCACCTCGAGGTGCGGCGACCAGAAGTGGGCGTGGGTCGGCGCGACGGTGAGGAACGCCGTGCGGCGGTAGACCCGCCCCGCGACCTGCGCCGCCTCGGTGGTCATGCGCTGGCGCACGCGATCGAGCAGCACCTCGGGGGGCTCGGCGTGGTGCAGCTGGAACCGGGGGCGCGCGCGGGGCCGGGACACGTCTGGACTGTACCGCCGCGCGCCACGCCGGAGTTGGCCGGCCGGCGCCTTGCCTGCGCCGCGGGATGCCCCTACGGTCGCGGCCTCGGTCGGTCGTCAAGGAGCTCGCATGCGCAGGTCTCGCTGGTTGCTCGCAGGTCTCGCGGTCGTCATCGCCGCCGGTTGTCCGTCGGCCAAGCCGACCCGCACGCCCGTCGGCGGAGGGCCGGCCCTCGGCGCCGACGCCGCGCCACCGCCCGACGCGCCGGCGGTCCCGGCGGTGCCGCTGGTGGTCGATCCCGCGGTCACGATCGGCACGCTGCCCAACGGCCTCACCTACTACATCCGCAAGAACGGCCAGCCGGCCAAGCGCGCCGACCTGTGGCTGGCGGTCAACGCCGGCGCGGTGCTCGAGGACGACGATCAGCGCGGCGTCGCGCACTTCGTCGAGCACATGGCGTTCAACGGCACCCGCAAGTTCCCGGGCCAGGCGATCGTCAACTGGCTCGAGACCACCGGTATGAAGTTCGGGCCCGACGTCAACGCGTTCACCGCGTTCGACGAGACCGTCTACCAGATCCAGGTGCCGACCGACGATCCGGCGGTGTTCGACCACGGCCTCGACGTGCTGCACGAGTGGGCCCAGGGCGTGGCCTTCGAGCCCGCCGAGGTCGACAAGGAGCGCGGCGTTGTGCTGGAGGAGCGGCGCCTCGGCCGCGGCGCCCAGGGCCGCCTGCTCGACAAGATCTTCCCCGGCGCGCTGCCCGGCTCGAAGTACGGGCAGCGGGTGCCGATCGGCACCGAGGAGGTGCTGACGAAGGTCGGTCCCGACGTGCTGCGCCGGTTCTACCGCGACTGGTACCGCCCCGACCTGATGGCGGTGATCGTCGTCGGCGACGTCGACCCGGCGGCGGTGGCGGCGCAGATCGCGGCGCAGTTCGGCGACCTCGCCGGGCCGGCGTCGCCGCGGCCGCGCCCCGACGTCGCGGTGCCCGATCAGGCCAAGCCGGTGACGTTGACGATCCAGGATCCCGAAATCCCTGTGTCGCTGGTGGCGGTGGTGAGCAAGCACCCGCACCGCGCGGTGCGCACCGAGGCCGACTTCCGCGCCGCGCTGGTCGAGCGCCTCGCGACGACGATGCTCAACGCCCGGCTCACCGAGCTGGGTCAGCACGCCGAGGCGCCGTTCATGCTGGCCGCGGTCGGCACCGCGCCGCTCTTGCGGCCGATCGATCTGTGGTTCCAGGGCGCGGTGGTCAAGGACGACCGCGTCGAGGAGGCGCTGACCGTGATGGCCACCGAGCTGGCCCGCGCCGACAAGTTCGGCTTCGCCGCCAGCGAGCTGACCCGCGCCGGCAAGGACCTGCTGCAGCAGGTCGACAAGGCCGCCACCGAGCGCGACACCACCGAGTCCAAGCAGCTGATCGGCGAGCTGTCGCGGATGTTCCTGACCGGCGAGCCGATGATCGGCGCGGTCGCCGAGGCCGCGCTCGCGCACCGGCTGGTGCCGGAGATCACCGCCGCCGAGCTGCAGGCGGTGATCCGGCGGCTGGCCAGCGAGCACAACCGGGTCGTGCTGGTGGCCGGCAACGCCGCCGCGACGCTGCCGACCGAGGCCGCGCTGGCCGCCGCGGTCGCCGCCGGCGCCGCCAAGGCCACCGCGCCGTACGTCGACGACGCCGCCAGCGGCCCGCTGGTCGCGACCCCGCCGACGCCGGGCACGATCACGGCGCGCCGCGAGCTGCCCGAGATCGGCGCCAGCGAGTGGACACTGTCCAACGGCGTGACCGTCGTGCTCAAGCGCACGCTGTGGAAGAACGGCGAGGTGCTGATCGCCGGCACGTCGCCGGGCGGCACCTCGCTGGCGACCGACGCCGAGTTCGTGGCCGCCGACAACGCCGACGAGCTCGCCGCGGCCAGCGGCGCGGGCACGCTGTCGGCGGTGCAGCTCGACAAGGCGCTGGCCGGCAGCGGCGTGTCGGCGACGGTCCGGTTCGGGATGCTCGGCCAGTACGTCGACGGCGTGGCCGAGCCCGAGCGGGTCGAGACCTTGCTGCAGCTGATCTACCTGCGGCTGACCGCGCCGCGCAGGGACGACGCCGCGATCGCCGCGTGGCGCGCCCAGCAGGTCGCCGGCCGGGCCCACCAGACCGACGATCCGGGGACGGTGTTCGACGCCAAGTTCGACGAGGTCGCCACCAGCGGCCACCCGCGCACGCGCCTCTTGACCGGCGACGACTTCGCCAAGCTCGACGTCGATCAGGCGCTGGCGTTCTACCGCGCGCGGCTGGCCCGCTTCCACGGCGCCAGCTTCGCGATCGTCGGCAACTTCGATCCGGCGACGATCGAGCCGTGGGTGCTGACCTACCTGGGCGGGCTGCCCGACGGCGGCGCGCCCGAGGCGTGGAAGGACATCGCGATCAAGCGGCCGAGCGGGCCGGTGCGGTTCGACGTGCACCAGGGCATCGAGCCCAAGGCCACGGTGCGCGCGCTCTACCACGTCGCCGCGCCGTGGAGCCTGGCCGCCGAGATCGAGATCCAGGCGCTGGCCGACGCGCTGGCGATCCGCCTGCGCGAGCAGCTGCGCGAGGGCATGGGCGGCACCTACGGCGTGCGCGTGCGCGGCACGCTGGCGCGGCGCCCGACCGGCCTTGCCACGATCGAGATCGAGTTCGGCTGCGCGCCCGATCGCGCCGAGGCGCTGCTCAAGGCGGCGCAGGCCGAGATCGCGGCGCTGCGCAAGCGCGGCCCGTCGGCGGTCGTGCTGCAGAAGATCAAGGAGACGTGGAAGCGCCAGCGCCAGGTCGACACCCAGACCAACCGCTTCTGGATCGACGCGCTGATCGACGACGTCTACCCGAACCACGACGAGCCCAAGACGATCGTCGCGGTCGACCCGCTGATCGCCGGCCTGACCACCGCCAAGCTCAAGGCCGCCGCGGCGCGCTACCTGGGCAAGGACGTCGTGATCGGCGTGCTGACCCCGGCGACGAAGTAGGGCGGGCGTCCCGCGCTACCGCGCGCGGCGGATCTGCAACAGCTGCTGCGGCGGCGGGCGCGGTGGCTCGGGCGCGTCGATCGGCTCGAGCGCGAGCTCGAAGCGGCCGTTGTCGAACGGGAGCCCCGGCGCCGCGGCGACGGCGATCAGCCGCTCGCGCTGGCCGCGCGCCGCGAGCTGTTGCACGCGGTACGCGCAGTACGGGTTGTTGCCCGGTCGGCCGAGCAGCGCGTGGGCGGTGAACGTGCACCCGCCCTGGCACACCTCGCCGAACGCGCAGGTCGCGCAGAAGCCCCAGCGATCGGCGGCGGTGCGCGCGCGCGCGAACCCGAGCTGCGGCGTCCGCCACAGCTCGGCCAGCGGCGTGGCGCGGACGTTGCCGCCGACGTAGGTGTCGGTCTGCAGCGACGGGCACCCCTTGATCGCGCCGTCGGACTCGATGCCCATCGCGAACCGGCCGGCGACGCAGCCCTGGAAGTGGTGCAGCTCCTCCTTGCGCGGCGAGCGCAGGAGGCCCTCTTCGGGGCCGAAGTAGCCCAGGTTGTTCGCCGAGAAGATCGTGACGCCGTCGGTCCACGCCCGCTCCTTGAGCGCCGCCAGCCGCGGGAACAGCTCGAGCAGATCGTAGGGCTGCAGGATCATGTCGGGGCGATCGGCGCCGCGGCCGAGCGGCACCGTCAGCTGCACCTGCCACCCGCGGATGCCGGCGTCGCGCAGGATCGGGTACAGCGCCTCCAGCTCGCCGAGGTTGAGCCGGTTGACGTTGGTGTTGGCGCCGGTCTCGATGCCGGCGTCGCGCAGCGCGGCCAGCGCGGCGGTGGCGCGCGCGAAGCTGCCCTTGCCCGCGCGCAGCAGGTCGTGGGTCGGCGCCAGCCCGTCGACGCTCACCGACACCAGCGCCATCCCGGCCGCGGCCAGCTCGCGCGCCAGCGCCGGCGTCATCCCGGCGCCGCCGGTGGTCATCGACGCGCGCACGCCGGCGGCGACCAGCGCGCGCACCACGTCGAGGAACGCCGGGTGCAAGTACGCCTCGCCGCCGATCAGCACCACCTCGCGGGTGCCCATCGCCGCCAGCTGCCGCACCACGTCGAGCGCCTGATCGCGATCGAGCTCGTCGGGGCGCGCCGTGCCGGCCCGCGATCCGCAGTGCGTGCACGGCTGATCGCACGCGAGCGTCAGCTCCCACACGACGTAGCGCGGGTGGTGGGCCTCGGTGACGACGTCGAGGCGCCGCGCGGCCGGCATCTACCGCACGGCGGCGTCGGGGCTGCCGCCGTCGCCGCCGCCGCCGCCGTCGCCGCCCGCGTCCTGGCCCGCCGGCGCGTCGACCGGATCGGGCGCGAAGTCGCCGTACGCGCAGCCGGGCACGCACACGCCCGCCGCCAGCACCGCCGCCAGCGCGATCGCGCCGACCGTGACCGTGCGCCCACGCCGCTCGCTCGCGCGGCAGTGCGGACACTCACTGCCGCTCGGCACGAAGCCGCGGCACCGCTCACAGACCAGCAAGCTCATGGTTCCCTCATCGCATAGCCAGCCACACGCATCCCCCGCGTGACAGCAACCCTCATTTCATCACCGCCCTTGCGCCCGATCAAGCGCTTGCACACCCGCCGCCACCCACACCCCCCGCCAACCACGACATCGCCGTCACAGCCCCGATCCGATCCCGAATCCCGAATCCCGATCCCGACTTCGGTCACGGTCGCGGCCGCGGTCACGGTCGCGGCCACGGTCGCGGTCACGGTCGCGGTCGCGGTCACCGCCGCGGTCGCTCCGTCGCCTCCCTCAGTTCGCCTCCAGCGCCCCAAGTAGCTCGTTCACGGCGTCCTCGGTGCGCTTGGCCATCGCCTTCGGCACCGGCAGCTCGTCCTCGCCGAGCAGCGCGACCAGCCGCCGCGCGGCGCCGAGCAGCTGGGCGCGGATGCGCTCCTTCTTCTCGTCCTCGGCCTCGGGGAAGGCGACCTCCTTGTACTTCTTGGCCAGCATCGGCGCCTCGGCGCCTTCCTCGAACGCGAACCGCCGCATGTCGGCCAGCGTGTCGGCGTCGGCGGCGCCGCGATCGGTCGCCTTCTGCACGAACTCGACGGCGGCCATCGACGGGATCGGCTCCTCGGGCATGGCCCGCGCGCGCTCGAGCACCGTCGGCGCGGCCGACTCGAGGAAGCGGTAGCTGCCCAGCAGCTTGGCGACCGTCGACGAGCGCAGGTGCAGCTCCTTGCGGCAGTAGGCGTCGAAGTCGGTGAAGCCCCAGCGCCGCCACGACTCGTGCTTCTGCACGCGGGCCAGGGCGTCGGCCAGCTCCAGCCAGGTGCGCTTGAAGGCCCGCGCCTTGGCCAGCGTGTCGGCGCGCTCGGGATCGCCAGACACCGCCAGCAGGCGGTCTTCCATGGCGCGGTCGGTCTTGGTGATGATCTTCGAACCCACGGCGCGCACGCTATGCGATCCCTCTGATCGCCACCAGCCGCGCGGCCCGCGACGATCCGGATGACTGTCGACGCCCGCCGCCGCCGACACAGAATTCTGAGCCGGACTCCAGCGATCCCGAACGCTTGCACCCGGCACGGAAGCTGCTCATCCTGAGGCGTCCCCATGCGTCCGCTCCTCGCCGTCGCCGCGCTCGCCGCCCTCACGGGCTGCTTCACGGCCTACGAGAGCCGCGCCGCCGACGACGGGATCGGCGCGCCGACCCAGTGCGAGGTCGCCGCCGACTGCGTGCTGGCCGGACCCAGCTGCTGCGACTGCCCGTCGTACGCGACGCCGGCGTCGAGCGGCTGGCTCGAGACCTGCGCCAACGTCGACTGCACCCCGCCCACCGACGGCTCGTGCGCGCCGCTCACCGCCGAGTGCCACGCCGGCACCTGCGTCGCGGTGTGCGCGCCGACCGCGTGCGACACCGCGTGCCCGGCGGGCTACGCCGCCGACGCCAGCGGCTGCCTGACCTGCATGTGCGCGCCGACCAGCGCGCCCGCGGCCTGCCTCCTCGACACCGACTGCGTCCAGGTGCCGGCCGACTGCTGCGGCTGCGCCCGCGGCGGGACCGACACCGCCGTCCCGGCCGCCGAGGCCGATTCGCACGTCATGGGGCTGGGCTGCCCGGCCAACCCGGGCGAGGTGCCGTGCCCCGAGGTCACCACCTGCGCGGCCGACGTCGGCCCCCGCTGCATCCTCGGCCAGTGCGTCCTCGGCGACAGCTCGCTGGGACCGCCGCCGCTGCCGCCCGGCGCCTGCGGTCGCGCCGACTTGCCCGAGTGCCCGGCCGGCCATGCCTGCGTCATCAACCAGGACCCGGCCGGCAACCCGCTGGGCGTCGGCGTCTGCACGCCAGTGCCGTGACCGCCGACGAGCGCCCGCCGCGCCGTCGGGATATACTCGGCGCCACATGAGTTCTGGCGGCAATACGCGCATGGGCCCCGGGGGTTCTTCGGGCGACATGCCCCAGTCCGGATCGTCGTCCTCGATGCCGGCCGCCGATGGCGCCGAGGCGTCGCTGGTCGGGGAGGTCCTCGACGGCCGCTACAAGGTCGTCAAGAAGCTGGGCGAGGGCGGGATGGGCGAGGTCTACGCCGCCGAGCACATCCACATCGAGAAGAAGGTCGCGATCAAGCTGCTGCGACCCGAGATCGTGTCGAACCAGGAGGCGGTCACCCGCTTCCGCCAGGAGGCCCGCTCGGCCTCGTCGATCGGTCACCGCAACATCATCGGCATCGACGACTTCGGCCAGCTCAAGGACGGCCGCATCTACCTGTGCATGGAGCTGCTGGCCGGCGCTCCGCTCAACGACATGATCAAGGATCCGCTGCCCGCGGATCGCCTGCTCAACATCCTGATCCAGACCGGCCACGGCCTCGCGGCGGCGCACGCCAAGGGGATCATCCACCGGGACATGAAGCCCGAGAACATCTTCGTCACCCGCGGCCCGGGCGGCGAGGACATCCCCAAGCTGCTCGACTTCGGCATCGCCAAGGTCGCGGGCCAGGACGGGCAGAACAACCTGACCCGCACCGGCACGATCTTCGGGACGCCGTTCTACATGGCGCCCGAGCAGGCGATGGGGCAGGGCGTCGACGGCCGCGTCGACATCTACGCGATGGGCGTCATCTGCTACGAGGTGTTCAGCGGCTCGCTGCCGTTCCAGGGCGAGTCGTTCATGGGCATCTTGACCCAGCACATCACCACCGAGCCCGAGCCGGTGGCGCAGCGCGCGGCCAAGGCCGGCCGCACCCTGCCGGCCGGCTTGCCCGAGGTCATCGCCAAGGCGATGGCCAAGGATCCCGACAAGCGCTACCGCACGATGGACGAGTTCGTGAACGCGCTGATCGGCGTGTACCGCACGATCGCCGGCGCCGGCATGAGCACGTACATGGAGGCGTTCGCGCCCGCGACGGGCATGATGCCCGCGGCCCCGCCGCCGCCCGGTTCGTCGCCGGCGATGATGCCGCCCGGTTCGTCGCCCGCGATGATGCCGCCCGGCGCCGCCAGCGCGCCGACGATGATGGCCGGCGGCGTGCCCGGGCTGCCGTCGCCGACGCCGCCGCCCTACGGCAGCGCCGGCTACCCGCCGCCGAGCGGTCCGCAGCCGGGCTACCCGCCGCCGAGCGGTGGCTACCCGCCGGGTCAGCCGAGCGGCGGCTATGCCCAGCCCAACCCCGGCGGCAGTGCGCCGTACTTCAACCCCGACTCGTCGGCGTTCGCGATGTCCGAGGCTGGCGCCAGCCCCAAGAAGGGCGGCAAGGGCCTGCTCATCGCGCTGCTGATCATGGTGCTGGTCGGCGGCGGCGTCGCCGCGGCGCTGGTGCTCGGCGGCGGCGGCAAGAAGGACGGCGAGGGCGGCGGCACCGGCACCGATCAGGCCGCCGTCATCGACGCCAGCGGCGGCGTGGCGGTCAACGCCGTCGACGCGGGCGCCGGCGGCACGGTCGAGCCGCCGGCCACGATCGACGCTCGCAGCACCGGCGCGCCCGTCGACGACATCGACGCCGGCGCGCTGGTCGCGACCGAGGACGTCGACGCGGCCACCGCGGCGCCCCCGGGCGACGTCGACGCCGGCGGCGAGGAGCCGGGCAACGACGTGGTCGTGCTGGTGTCGTCCAACGCCAAGGGCGCGATCGTCTACGTCGACGGGCAGGAGGTCGGCAAGGCGCCGAAGAACGTCAAGATCACGCCCGGCACGCCGCGCGAGGTCACCGTCAAGGCCAAGGGCTACAAGGACAAGACCGTCACGGTCGACGGCCTGTCCGAAGAGGTCAAGGTCAAGCTCGAGGCCAAGGAGGGCACGCGCCCGCCCAAGGTCGACTGCACCGACCCCAAGTACGCGATGACCGACGCCTGCATGGGGTAATGCTGATCACACCGGGGCGGCGACCGTGCGCGGTCGTCGACTCGGATCTGGCACGATGACGGGGCTGTCCCTCTGCCCCCCACGAGGTCCGTCATGCTCCCCAGCCGTCCCCGCCTGCTGCTGTTGCTCACCCTGATCGTCGCGCTGTTCGGCGCCACCGTCGCGATCGCCCAGCCCGATCCGCGGGTCGAGGCCCGCGCCCACTACCAGGCGGGCGTCGCCAAGTACAACGCCGCGCAGTACGACGAGGCCGTCGCCGAGTTCCGCGCCGCCGAGCAGCTCGCGCCGTCGCCGATGAACGACTACAACATCGGGCTCGCGCTCGACCGCAAGGGCGACGCCGCCGGCGCGATCGCCGCCTACCGCGCGTACCTCGACCGCTCGCCCAACGCCGCCAACCGCGCCGACGTCGAGGCCTCGATCGCCAAGCTGAAGCCGGCCGCCGACGCCGCCAGCGCCGCCGCCGCCGAGGCGGCGCGCCAGGCCGCCGAGCAAGCCGCCGCCGCCGAGGCCGCCCGCCGCGCCGCCGAGCAGGCCGCCGCCGCGTCGCAGCCGATCCCGCAGCCGCCCGCCGCCACCGGCGACCCCGATCTCGATCGCGTCGCGATGGTCGACCTGAACGCGATGCGCGGCGCGCAGCCGCTGCCGCCGCCCAGCGGCGCCGGCACGCCGGCCCCGACGCCCGACGGCACCTCGGCCACCGCGCCGGGCCCCACCGGCGACGCGCCCAAGAAGTCGAGCCGCCCGTTCTACAAGAGCCCGGTGTTCTGGGTGCTCGCCGCGGTCGGCGTCTACGTGCTGATCGTCCTCGCCGACGACAGCTCGAACAACAACGCGCAGACCGGCCGCATGCTGCCGCTGCCCGAGGGCGCGCCGCGCATGTCGAGCGGCCCGACGCTGTTTTCCTTTTAGGGTCTTTCGCAAAGACCCTCCCCCACGACACGTGGGGCCCCCACCCGAAACGCGGGCGCGCACGGTCGTCGTCGGCCCGCGCGGTGGTCAGCCGGCGCGCCGGGCCCGCCAGCGCACGCCGAGGTCGTGGACGAACTCGTAGAAGGTCGGCAGCGCGAGCAGCGTGAACAAGGTCGACGTGATCAGGCCGCCGATCATGACGATCGCCAGCGGCCGCTCGAGCTCGGTGCCGTGCAGGCGCAGCACGAGCAGCGGCATCAGCCCGAGGATCGCGGTGGCCGCGGTCATGATCTTGGGCCGCACCCGCCCCAGGCACGCCTCGCGGAGCGCGACCGCGAACGGCCGGCCCTCGGCGCACAGGTCGCGGGTCTGGGCCACCAGCACCAGGCCGTTCTGCACCGCGATGCCGAACAGGCCGATCAGGCCGACCAGCGCCGACACGCTCCAGGTCTCGCCGGCCAGCCACAGCGCGACGATGCCGCCGACGAACGCGTCGGGCAGCGTCGCCAGGATCACCAGCGTCTCGGCCAGCGTGCGCACCGCGAGGTACAGGAGCACGAACACCGCCAGCACCGCGATCGCGATCGCGATCACCAGCGCGCGCTGGGCCCGGGCCTGGGTCTCGACCTTGCCTCCGACGTCGACGAAGTAGCCCGGCGGCAGCTCGAGCTCGCGAGCCAGCGCCGCGCGCACCGCCGCCGCGGTCGAGCCGAGATCGCGGCCGGCCACCGACGCCTCGACCGCGACCCGGCGGCTGCCGGCCTCGCGCTTGATCGTGCCGGGGCCGAAGCCGGGCTCGATCCGCGCCAGCTTGCCCAGCGGGATGCGCGACTGATCGTGGCCGTCGACCAGCAGGCCGTTCAGCGCCGCGCCGTCCTTGCGGTGATCCTCGGCCAGCCGCACCACCAGATCGAAGCGGCGCTGGCCGACCGCGACCTCGCCGACGACGCGGCCGGCCAGGCCGATCGCCACCGCGTCGGTGACGTCGCCGGGCGTCAGCCCGACCCGCGCGGCGGCGGCGCGATCGACGTCGACCCGCAGCTGCGGCAGCCCGGTCGGGCGCTCGGCGCGCACGTCGGCGACGCCGTCGACCCGGCCCATGATCGCCGCGGCGCGCTCGGCCAGCTCGCCGAGCGTCGCCAGGTCGGGGCCGAAGATGCGGACCGCGAGATCCGCCGGCGTGCCGCCGAGGCCCTCGTCGATGCGCATGCCCAGCGGCGTCGTGAACGACGCCGACAACCCGGGGATGGGCTCGACCGCCTCGCGCATCGCCGCCTCGAGCGCGGCGGTCGACCGCGCGCGGTCGGGGCGCAGCACGATCAGCACGTCGGACAGCGTGTGCGGCATCGGATCTTCGGTGTGCTCGCCGCGGCCGGTGCGGCGGACGACGTCCTCGACCTCGGGGAACGCGCGCAGCACGTCCTCGACGCGGTGGTTGAGGCGATCGACCTCGTCGAGCGAGGCCTCGGCCGGCAGCGAGGTCTGCATCAGCACGGCGCCCTCGTCGAGCTCGGGCATGAAGTCGGAGCCGAGCTGGGTCGCCAGCCACAGCGCCGGCACCGTCACCGCCAGCGTGCCCAGCCGCACCCAGCCGGCGTGGCGGAGCGCGCCGTCGAGCAGCGGCCGGTAGCCGCGCTTGATCGCGCGGATCAGCGCGACGTCCTCGGGCCGATCGGGGCGGCGCGGGCGCAGCACCGCCGCCGCCAGCACCGGCACCAGCGCCAGCGCCAGCACCAGCGACGCCAGCATCGCGGCGATCACCGCGCCGGCCAGCGGCGCGTACATCCGGCCCTCGATGCCGGTCATCGCGAACAGCGGCACGAACACCGCGACGACGATCGCGGTGGCGAACGCGATCGGCCGGCCGACCTCGAGCACCGCCGCCAGCGCGCGCTCGCGCCGATCGGCGGCGGGGTGCGCCGACAGCCGGTGGACGACGTTCTCGGCGACGATGATCGCGGCGTCGACCAGGAGGCCCACCGCGATCGCCAGGCCGCCCAGCGTCATCGTGTTGAGGCCGATGCCGGCCAGCCGCAGGAACACGCCGGCCAGCGCCAGCGACAGCGGCAACGTCAGCGTCACCAGCAGCGCGGCGCGCAGGTTGCCCAGCAACCCGAACAGCACCAGCACCACCAGCCCGGCGCCGATCAGCACCGCGCGGCCGACGCCGCCCAGCGCCGAGCGCACCAGCTGCGACTGATCGTAGACCACGCGCACCCGCACGCCGGGCGGCAGGCCCGGCTGCAGCTCGGCCAGCGCGCGGCGCACGCCGTCGGCGACGGCCACGGTGTCGGCGCCGAACTGCCGCACGACGCGACAGCTCACCACCTCGCCGGCCAGCCGGTGGGCCAGGCCGCGCCGCACCGCCGGCCCCTCGCGCACGTCGGCGACGTCGCCCAGGAGCACCGGCGTCCGGCCGCGCATCGCCACCACCGTCGCCGCGATGTCGGCGACGCCGTGGGCGCGGGCGTCGGCGTGGACCGTCCACTCCATCGGGCCCTGGGTGACGAAGCCGCCGGCGGCGGTGGCGCTGGTGCCCTCGGCGGCGTGGACCAGCTCGGCCAGCGTCACGCCGCGGGCCGCCATGCGATCGGGATCGATCTGGATCTGGAACTCGCGCAGGTAGCCGCCGAGCCGCTCGACCGCGGCGACGCCGGGCACCGCCAGCAGCCGGTTCTTGATCTCGTGCTCGGCGAGATCGCGCAGCGTCATCAGGTCGGCGGTGCCGGGGTCGGCCTCGATCGTGAATTCGAAGATCTCGTTGAGCCGGCCGCTCAGGCTCGACAGCACCGGCGCGCCGGTGCCCGGTGGCAGCGCGACCTGGCCGAGCCGCTCGGCGACCCGCTGCCGCGCGCGCTCGTAGGCGACGTCGGGCTCGAACTCGATCGTCACCTGCGCGACGCCGGCGGTCGAGGTCGAGCGCACCCGGCGCACGTCGGGCAGGCCGGCCAGCGCGGTCTCGATCGGGATCGCGACCCGCAGCTCGAGCTCCTCGGCGGCCATCGCCGGGTTCTGGGCGATGACGTTGAACACCGGCGCCGACAGATCGGGGAACACGTCGCGCGGCAGCTCGCGCAGCCAGGTGGCGCCGAGCGCGGCGCCGGCCAGCGTCAGGAGCACCGCGATCAGCGGCGCGCCGAAGCACGCCAGCACGACGCGATCGATCAGCGAGCCGCGGCTAGTGGTGGTCATGGCCGCCTCCCGCGCCGCGGGCCTTGTCGGCCTCGGCCTTCAGCAGGAACGCGCCGTCGACGACGACCTCGTCGCCCGGCGCCAGGCCGCTCAGGATCTCGAGCTCGCCGGCCAGCTCGCGGCCGCGCCCGACCCGGCGCACCTCGAACGCGCCCGGGCCGGATGGCACGAACACCACCCACGCGTCGTCGACCCGCTGCACCGCGGCCAGCGGCACCGTCACCACCGTGCCGCCGGCGTCGCCCAGCGCCAGCGCCACCATCGCCGACATGCCGGGGCGCAGCACGCCGTCGGTGTTCTTGACGTCCATCCGCACCGGGATCGTGCGCGACGCGGCGTCGACCTCGCGGCCGATCCACGTGACGACGCCGTCGATCGTCCGGCCCGGCAGCGCGGCGAACGTCGCGGTGCCGGTGCTGCCGACCCGCAGCCGCACGGCGTCGCGCTCGAAGACGTGCGCGACCAGCCACAGCGTCGACAGGTCGCCGATGCGGTACAGCGTGCGCGCGGGATCGGCGAGCTGGCCGATCACGACGTCGCGCGCGATCACCGTGCCGGCCACCGGCGCGCGCAGCACCAGGCCGGTGCCGCCGCGGGCGCCGGCGTAGGCGCGGGCCGCCGCGGTCGCGACCTGGGCGTCGGCGGTCGCGGTGGTGAGCGCGGCCTCGGCCTCGAGCACCTCGCGCTCGGTGACCAGCCGCTCGGCGGCCAGCCCGCGCAGCCGCGCGAGGTTGGCGCGCGCGACGGTGACGCGCGCCGCCGCCGCCTGGGCCTCGGCCCGGGTCAGGCCGGCGTCGGCGCTGTACAGCTCGACCAGCGGCTGGCCCAGCGTGACCTCGTCGCCGGCCCGCGCCAGCACCTTGACCACCCGCGCCGGCGCTGGCGCGGCGACCTCGGCGTAGGCGTCCTGGTTGACCTGCAGCTCGCCCAGCGCCGCCACCTGCTCGCCGGCGGGGCGGGCCTCGGCGCGCGCGGTCGTGACCCGCAGGTCGCGGCGCATCTCGGGCGCGATCTCGACGCGGTCTGGCGTCGCCGGGTGATCGCCGTCGGCGTGCGCCTCGGCCGCGCCGTGGTCGTCGTGATCGTCGTGGTGCTCGGCCGGCGCCGCGCGGTCGCCGCGTCCGCACGCGGTCAGCGCGACCGCGAGCGCCAGCGTCAGCGCGAGCGTCAGCGAGGCGCGCCTCACGGCGTCACCTCCGCGGCGAGCAGGGCGTCGACGCGGGCCTGGGCGCGATCGCGTAGGTGCTCGAGGTACGCGCGCCGGCCGTCGAGCAGCTCCTGGCGCGCCACCAGGTAGTCGGCGATCGTCAGCGTCCCGGCGTCGACGCCGCGGGTCAAGAGCGCCTCGCTGTCGTCGAGCGCCGGCAGCACGTCGGCCTCGAAGCCGGCGACCGCGGCGCGCGCGCGCTGGTAGGCCGCGAACGCGTCGGCGACCTCGCGGCGCGCGGCCCGCGCCACGGCGGCGCGCTCGGCCGCGACCCGGGTGGCGCGCGCGCCGGCGATCGCCGCCGGGCCCTGGCCGCGGTCCCACAGCGGCCACGTCACGCGCACGCCGCCCAGCACGCGCTGCTCGTCGGCCTCGCGATCGTAGGCCAGCGACAGCTCGACCGCGGGGCGGGCGTCGGCGCGGGCCAGCCGCGCCTCGGCGCGGGCCAGGGCCGCCTCGGCGTCGAGCCGGCGCAGCTCGGGGCGCGCGTCGACCGCGGCCTCGAGCGTGGCCAGCGCGAGCGGCGGGTCGACGTCGAGCGCGCCGGTCACGCGGAGCGTGTCGTCGGCGTCCAGGCCGAGCAGGCCGGCCAGCTCGCCGAGCGTGCGCGCGCGGGCGAGCTCGGCCGTGTGGCCGGCGGCGCGGGCCCGACCGACCGCGACCTGGGCGCGATCGACGTCGAGGTCGGTGGCGTCGCCGGCGGCGCGACGGCGGGTGGCGACCGTCGCCGCGTGCTCGGCCAGCGCGGCGGCGTCGGCCAGCGTCGCGACCAGCCGCTCGGCGTACAGCGCGTCGACGAAGGCGCGGGCGGTGGCCCGCCGCGTCGCGCGCTCCACCTCGCGGGCCTCGGCGGCGGCGTGGGCGGTCGCGGCGTCGGCGACCGCCAGCCGGGCGCGGCGCGGCGCGCCGGTGCCGATCGGCTGGGCCAGCTCGACGTGCAGATCGACGGTGGCGTCGCCGGCGAAGCGGGGGCCGACGCCGACCGCGAGCGCCGGGTTGGCGGCGCGCACGTCGGCGCCGCGGCGGGCCGCCTGCGCCTCGGCGGCGTGGCCGCGGGCGGCGATCGTCGCCGGCGCGGCGGTGGTGGCGCGGGCCAGCGCGCCGGCGAGATCGACCACGACCTCGTCGGCGCGGGCCGGGGCAGGAGACAACACGAGCGCAGCGGCGGACAGCCGCGCGATGGGGGCGTAGCGCATGGGGATCCTCGGGCGGCGGAGGTGATCCGCGCGCCGGTGCACGTCATCCGATCGGGTGAGCTAGCTGGCTCGGGCGATCGGGACGCGCAGGATCTCTTGCGGCTCGGGCGTGCTGCTCGGACTCGGGGGCGAACGTCAGCGTGCGCGGATCGACCGCGGGCCGCGGCGCGATCGTCGCGGGGACGGCGGTGACGGCGACCGGCAGGCGCGCGCAGGTGCAGCTCGGGCACACCGGGGGGCAGTCGCCGTCGTCGCACGGCTCGCCGGCGCAGGTGTCGCCGCAGGTCGCCTCGATGACCTCGCTCACGCCGCTCGCGCTGACGAGCGCGAGGAGGACGAGCAGGAGGCGCAGGACGGGCACGATGGAGGGGAGGGTAGCATGGGGAATGGGACCGGGACCGGGACCGCGACCGTGGCCGCGACCGCGACGGCGACCGTGGCCGGGACCGCGATCGCGACCGCGACCGTGACCGTGGCCGCGACCGCGACCGCGACCGCGACCGTGGCCGCGGCCGCGACGGCGACCGGGTCCGTGGCCGCGACCGCGACGGCGACCGCGACGGCGACCGGAACCGGTCATCGGGATCGGGATCGGGATCGGGATCGGGATCGGGATCGGGATCGGGATCGGGATCGGGATCGGGAACCGGAGTCGGAGCCGGGACGGATCAGCCGGGGCGTTTGAGGGTGGGGTGGGGGCCGGAGCCGTGGGCGAGCTCGCGGGGCGGGCGCGGGGCGGCGCGGAGGGTGCGGTAGGCGACCTGGGCGGCGGTGAGGAGATCCGAGGCGGCGCGGTGGCGCTCGACGTCGGCCGGGAAGTTGGCGGGATGGATGCGGGCGACCAGGGCGTGGTAGGCGCGGACGATCTCGATCGGCGGCGCGGCGGGGTCGAGCCCGAGCAAGCCCCGGGGGCCTTGGTCGCGGCGAGCCAGGAGCGCGTTCAACTCGGCGAGCGTCGGCGGTTCCATCGGTGCCCTCCCACCACCACGTTCGCGCGGGCCGAGGGCGGTCTGCAATCACGTCGTCGTCGAGATCCGCCCGCGCGGTTCAATCGTGCGCCCGGAGTGAACTCACCCGCGGCGGATCGTCGCGGACCTCACCGTGGGGCGAGCAACAGCTTCAGCACGCCCGGCTCGCCGGCCCGGGCCAGCGCGGCGGCGGCGTGGTCGAGCGGCACCACGTCGGTGATCAGATCGTCGACCGCGATCGCGCCGCGCGCCAGCAGCGCCAGGGCCGTGGCGAACCGTCCGCAGCGCGAGCCGACCACCCGCACCTCGTCGATCACCAGCCGCGCCGCGTCGATCGCGGTCTGGCCGTGGAACGTCGACTTGAGCACCAGCGTGCCCAGCGGTCGCAGCAGATCGAGCGCCAGGCCGAAGCCGCTGGCGCTGCCCGACGCCTCGATCACCACGTCGAAGCTGCGGGCCCGGCTGGGCGCGGCGGCGGCGAGCGTGGTCTCGATGCCCCGGCGCGTCGCGCGCGCCAGCTTGGCGGCGTGCTTGCCGATCAGCACGGGCGCGTGCCCGGCGGCGGCCAGCGCCAGCGCGCACAGCAGGCCGAGCTTGCCGTCGCCGATCACCGCCACCGCCATGCCCGGCGCGATCGCGGCGCGCTCCAGCACCCCGCACGCGGCCGCCAGCGGCTCGACGAACACCGCCTGCGCGTCGCTGACGCCGTCGGGCACCGCCACCAGGTTGCGGGCGGGCAGGCGCAGGTAGTCGGCGTGGGCGCCGTCGCGGCCGAGGATGCCGAGGACGGTGCGCGTCGGGCAGTGGCGCGCGTCGCCGGCGACGCAGCCCGGGCACGCGCCGCAGCCGGCGTTGATCTCGCCGACGACGCGGGTCCCGACGGCCAGCGGGCCGCCGCCAGCATCGGCCACCTGGCCGACGAACTCGTGGCCCAGCGTGCCGGCGAAGCCCATGTAGCCGCGGGCCAGTTCGCGATCGGTGTTGCAGATCCCCGACAGCGTCACCCGCACCAGCGCCTCGCCGGCCGCCGCCGGGATCGGCGCGTCGACCAGGGCGGTGGTGCCGTCGGCGACTCGCAGCGCGCGCATGTCACCGATCTATCACGCCGCGTCCTCGGCGGAGGACGCCGCCCGGCCACCGCGGCTACCATCGCCGCCGGTGCGACCTCCTGCCGAGTCGATCCCATCCCTGCGCGCCCGCTGGCTCGCCGCCGCGCTCCTGGCCAGCGCCGCGTGCGCCCACCCCGCCGCACCTGCGGCGCCGCCGGTCACCGCGACCGCGCCACCGCCGCCCGGCGCGCCGCCGCCCGACGCGCCATCGCCGCCCGACGCGCCGCCGCCCGACGCGCCACCGCCGGTCGACGCGCCGCCGCCGCCCGACGCGCCGCCGCCGACCGCGCTCGACTGGATGTGGATCGCCGGCGACGTCGCCGCGTGGCGCGCGCCGGCGCCGGTGCGCGACCTGGTCGTGCTCGACGATCGCCGCGCGCTCGGGCTGGCCGCGCTCGGCACGCTGGTGACGTTCGACCTGACCACCGGCGCCGTCACCACGCAGCGCGTCGACTTCGGCAAGGGCGGCCGCCCGACGCGCCTGGTGCGCGCCGGCGCGCGGTTCATCGCGTACGGACAGATCGGCAAGGACGCCGCCGCGTGGAGCGTCGAGCCAGCGACGCTGGCGATCACGGCGCTGCCGCTGGCCGATCCGGCGGGGCCCGGCGCCGCCGGGCTGTCGAACCTGGCGGTGTCGCCCGACGGCGCGCAGGTGTTCACGTGCAGCGACGACCGCTGGCCGACGCTGCGCGACGCCAAGACGATGGCGGCGGTGAAGGTGTTCACCGGCGTCGCCGGCTGCAAGGATCCGCAGTTCGCCGACGCCGGCCACGTGCGCGTCGGCCGCGTCGACGGCAAGGAGGCGCGCCTGCTCGATCTCGCCGCCGGCACCGTCACGACCGAGGTGGCGGGCGCGGCGGTGAGCGTCCCGGGGCCCGGCAAGCGGCGCGCCGAGCTGCAGCGCGGCGCCGTGACGCTGCTCGGCGCCGACGGCAAGCCGACCGCCAGCTACAAGACCACGCTGGTGTCGTCGGCGTGGCTCGGCGACGGCAGCGCGCTGGTGTCGGCCACCAGCGACGGGCTGACCGTGCTGCCGGCCGCGCCGGGGCAGGCGCTGCGCACCGTCGACCTGCCGGCCCGGGCGCAGCGCGTCGTCGCGATCCCGGGCACGTCGCGGCTGGTCGCGCAGTTCGGGCCGCACCGGCTCGGCGTGATCGACGTCGCCACCGGCCAGGTGGTGACCGCCGCCGACGCCAACCTCGCGGCGGTGGGCAAGCTGGCCGCGCTCGACGGCGCCGTGGCCTCGGGCGCCGAGCGGCTCCGGGTGTGGCGCGCCGGCCAGCTGGCCGCCACCAGCCCGATCCGCGCGATCGCCGAGGCGATCGACTTCGACAGCGGCCGCCCGCTGTACGTCGGCAGCTTCGACGGCGTGCTCGACGTCGATCCCGCCACCGGCGCCACCGAGGTGTTCGACCCCGACGCCACCAGCACCGCGCTCGATCGCCACCGCGATCGGCTGGCCTGGGACCGCGACGATCGGGTGATGCTGCAGGTCGGCGACGGCCGGCCGACGCCGTGGCTGCGCCGCAAGGACGTCTACTTCGTGCTCGACATCGACGTCGCGACCGGCCGGATCGCGCTGAACGACGACGACGCGTTCTACGTGGCGCGCCCCGACCGCGGCCAGCTGTTCGGCTTCCACCCGTTCGACTGCGGGACGCCGACCTACCTGACGCTCGAACGCGGGCGCGAGCGCGCCTTCAGCTACGACGGCGTGACCGTCCACCTGTACGACACCGCCAAGAAGAAGGGCCTGGGCGGCCTCGAGCTCGTCGACGACAACATCGAGGCGACCGCGTTCATCCCCGGCAGCCCCGCGCTCGCGCTGGTGGGCGAGGCGATCTACCTGTGGGACCCGGGCAAGCGCAGCGTCGTCGCCTGGCCGCTCCCCGCTGAGCGCGACGGCTTCTCGGCCACCTCGATCGCCGTCGATCCGGCCGGCACCCAGATCGCGGTCGGCTTCGCCGACGGCGCGGTGCTGTGGGTCCAGCTGGCCGCGCTGAGGGCGCGCGCGGCCCGCGTCGAGGCCGACGTCGTCACGCTGCACCCGGCCGCCGCGCTCCGCTGCGACAAGCCGATCGTCGGGGGCTACGACGACCTGCTCGGCGCCGGCGACGCGGACGACGACGACAGCGAGGACGACGGCGACGACGAGTGATCGCGCGCCGGGCTAGACGTCGGCGCTGACGCGGACGCCGTGCGGCGGCGTCACCGCGGCCAGGCGCGCCACCAGGCCGGCGACCAGCGAGCGGACCTCGGCCAGCGACACCGGCTTCTCGAGGATCGCGTGGACGTCGCCCACGCCCAGCGCCTCGAGGCGCTGCTCGCAGACCGCGGCGGAGCGGCCGCTGACCATCACCACCGGCAGCGTGAGCCCGTGCGCGAGCACGGCGGCGACCAGCTCGGCGCCGTCCATCGCGGGCATCTCGAGATCGGTGACGAGCAGGTCGGCCTCGTGCTGCGCGAGGTGCATCAGCGCCGCCGGGCCCTCCATGAACTCGGAGATGGTGCACCCGCACGCGCCGAACAACCGGCGCAACGCGCGCCGCGCGTCGTCGTCGTCATCGACCAAGACTACGCGCAGGGCCGTGGGGACAACTTCCATCGCCATTGAAGATTGCCACAACCGCGTCACCCTCGTGGGGTAGGAACGCGGTAGGAGCGTGGCAATCGCCATACGATCTCGGAGGGCATCGTAGGTTCACGGCCCGCGACGATCGTGCAGTTCCACGGGGTTGGCGGTCGGGTGCCGCGTCGCGACGCGTCACCCGGGCGGAATTGTCCGGACCGTCACCGCTGCGGGGTCAGCGGACGACGAACGTCGCGGTGGCCGCCCCGACGTTGCCAGCGGCGTCCGCGGCCCGGATCGACAGCGTGTGCGTGCCCTTGGCCAGCGTCGGGACCGTCAGCCGCAGGCGCTCGGCCTGATCGTCGAAGATGCCGTCGACCGTCGTCGCCAGGCGCCACGGCTCGTCGTCGATCGAGAACGCCAGCTCGGTGACCACCGACAGCGCGTCGGCGATCTCGGCCTCGGCCTTGCCGCCCTTGACCGCCAGGCCGGTGATCGCCGGCGGGGTGTTGTCGACGACGAACAGCGCCGAGGTCCGCGCCGCCTCGAGCGCGCGGTCGGGCGAGTTGGCGATCGCGTCCGACGACGTCACGCGCAGCCGGTACCAGCCGTCGGCGAACGTCTCGGTGTTCCACTCGAAGCTGGTGCTGGTGAACGGCGGCTTGCCCAGCGACAGCGCGCGCCAGTCGGCGTCGCCGTCGCGCCGCACCGCGAGCACGTAGGCGGTGTCGTCGCCGTCCTGGTTGTCGACCTTCCACCGCACCTTCAGCGTCGGGTTGCGCGGCTTGCCGCCGGCCTCCTTGAGCGTCGGCTGGCTCTCCTTGTTGGCCAGCTCGATCGTGACCTCCTCGATCGCGGTGCCGGTGTTCTGCGGCAGGTAGTAGCTCTGCACGCGGCGCAGCGCGCCGTCGTCGGGCAGGCTGACGCGGAACTGCAGGTAGCGGCCCGGCGGGCTGGCGATCGCGCCGCCGGTGGTGCCGCCGCCGGCGGTCGCGAGCTTGCCGGGCGCGGCCCACGGGCTCCAGCCGACGCCGGGCTTGGCGGTGTTGCCGCTGCGGGTCTCGACCACCAGCTTGCCGGCGCCCTGCCACAGGATCCGGCCCCACTGCGACGGGCCCTTGGCGTCGAACACCTCGGACACGTACTTCGCGCCCGAGGCCTTGTCGCCGGCGCGGTACAGCGCGGCGGTGTCGTCGGTGGTGAACGCCAGGTGCGTGCCGTCCCAGAACACCTGCGCGACGGCGCGCTCGTCGACGTCGAACGCGGTCGCGACGGTGTCGTCGGGCTCGATCAGGTAGACGCGGCCCTTGTCGGCGGCGCCGGCGTACAGCGCGCCGTCGGGCGCGACCGCGATCGACGTGAAGTAGGTCTGGGTCAGCGCGTGCAGCTGCTCGAGCTGGCCGTCGGGGCCGATCCGGAACAGCGCGCCCTTGCCCTTGCGCGCGCCCTTGCGCTGCGTGTCGGCGTTGCTCGGCGTGTCCTTGTCGGCGCCGGGCTTGCTGCCGACGTCGGGCAGCTTGACGCCCTGGCCCTTGGGCGCGTTGGGCTTCTCGGCGGCGTCGACGGTGTCGGCGCTCTTGGTCGGCCCGGGGGGCGGATCGGCCAGCTCGTTGGCCGCGACCACCACGCCGCCGGCGACCTCGGCGATCGCGCCGATCTCGTTGCCGGCGAAGTCGGCCATCGCGCGGGTGTTCTTGGTCCGCGGATCGTAGCGGAACACCAGCGCGCGCTCGCTGGTGCCGAACCACACCGCGCCGTCGCTGGTGACCGTGACCGCGGTGACCCGCTTGTCCTCGGTGTCGAACAGCTCGCGGGCCTTGCCGCCCTTGTCGATCGCGTAGACCTTGCCGTTGGGGCCGGTGCCGGCGTAGACGGTGCCGTCGCTGCCGGCGGCCAGCGCCCACACCGTCTCGGTGTCGGCCAGCTTGCTGTACGCGGTGGCCTTGCCGGCGGCGTCGAGCTTCCACACCGTGTCCGACGGCATGCCGCCGGCGTAGAGCGTGCCGCCGGCCTCGACCAGCGCGACCGTCGCGATCGCGCCCGGGATGGCGCCGAGCTTGGCGCTCTTGGCGCCGTCGACCTTGAGGATCTGGCCATCGGCGTCGGTGCCGACGACGATCGCGCCCGAGCCGAGCCGCAGCGCCGACCACACGCCGTCGCCGGTCAGCTCGACCTTGGTGGTCTGCCAGCCCGGGCGGACCTCGCCCAGCGAGGTGAGGAACGCGTCGGCGGCGTCGCCGGCGTCGAACTGGCCGTAGGTCTCGACGGTCCAGGTGGAGGTGGTGCCAGCGGTGGCCGGGGTGGCGCCGGGGACGGCGGCCGCCGCCACGACGGCGAGAGCGATTCGCTTCACGGGGTCTCCTTGCACACGTCGCGCTTCGACTTGGCGGGGGCGGTGGCCACCCGCGCGATGATGGAGCCGTTGCCGCCGACCACGCGCCGGGCCTTGACCAGCGTGCGGGCCATCGGCCGGAACGGCAGGACCCGCTGCGAGGTCGAGCCGGGGTGGAGCTTGTCGACGGCGCTGGCCGGCAGGTCGCGCACCAGCACGCCGCCCTTGGCCGCGCCCTCGTCGGGCAGGTAGACGGTCACCGCCCACACGTCGCCCGCCAGCAGCTTGCCGAACGCGGCCAGCAGGCTCTTGAGATCGACCGGCGGCGCCGCGTCGAGCCGCGCCGCGTCGCCGGCCGACACCTCGACGCCGACGATCGCGCCGGCCAGCGAGGCCGGCACGTCGAACGGCACGCACTCGGTGACCTCGGTGCCGGCGACGGTCGCCAGCGTCACGTACAGCGCGTTGCGGCCGACCTGCAGCTCGGGATCGTGGAGGCTGACCTCCTCGATGTCGCCGTAGTCGGCCGAGAACGTCAGGTCGATGTCGAGGCGGATCCGCTCGGCCTTGGCCGGCCCGAACGGGTTGAACGCCAGCGCACCCAGCGCCCGCAGCGCGCGGGCGCCGCCGGCCACCGACGAGGCGCCGTCGTTGGCGTAGAGGTAGTCGACGAACGACAGCTCCATCGCGCCGGCGACCTTGATCGACGACTTGATCAGCGCGGTGACGTGGTCGCGGTCGGGCGCGGCCAGCGTGACCGCGTTCATCACCGCCGAGCCGGCCATCGCCGGGGTCAGGAACTTGTCGTCGATCACCTCGACGTGGAAGTCGCGGGTGACGACGGTCTTGGTGCCCGGGTCGGTCGACTTCACGGAGATGTCGATCGGGATCATCGGGCTCTTGAGGTTGGTGTCCGCCATGATCATCGACGCCCGGTCCTGGACCAGCGAGCCCAGCTCCTTGGCCGGCGTGGCGATGACGTAGGGGAACTGCGCCGAGGCGATCACCGTCTGCACCACCGAGCTGGCGACCGGCGCGTAGACCTCGCCGGCCTGGAACATCGGGTGGCCGAACGCCAGCACGCGGTTGCCGTCGACGTACGACACCGTGCCGGTGGCCGCCGCCGACATGTCGCCGCGGATCAGCTGCACCGCGATCGAGCCGCCGCCGACGAACGCGGTGGGGCCGTCGACCGCGCCGCCGCCGCCGCCGGTGCGCATCGGCGCCAGCGGGTAGTCGGCGAACAGCTGCTCGACCTGCGCGAACGCCGGCGCCGAGAAGCCGCCCATCGCCAGCGGCACCGCCGCGGTCATGGCGCCGTCGTCGGTGGGCCGGCCCGGGGGCGCCGGCAGCGGCGTCGACAGGATCCACGGCGTCGGCGACTCCGAGCGCGCGAACAGCGCGTCGATCGAGCCGCCGGGGGCCACCTTCTGCCACTGCGCCATCGTGCCGGGCGCGGTGGTCGCGGGCGCGATCACGCCCGGCGCGGTGCGGCGCTTGGTCTCGAAGCCCTCCTTGATCATGTACTCGATCGGCGTGCAGCCGCCGAGCACGACCTTGTTGAAGGCGAACCCGTAGGAGAACGCGCAGGCGATCTTGTCGTCGATGTACAGCGGGCTGCCCGACATGCCGCGCCAGAACCCCGAGGTGGCCAGCTTGGGGTCCTTCGACTGCACCAGGATGATGTCCAGCCCGGGCACGAAGTTCTTCTGGATGTTGACCACCTCGAACTCGAAGCGTTCGGGGGTGGCGCCGACGAAGGTGGTCATGCCGTAGCCGGTCTGGCCGCGGCGCACCTTCGACAGCGGGTAGATCTCGGCGGGGCCGGCCGCGGCGGTCGAGGCCGCCAGCGCCAGCGCCGCGGCGACCCCGAGCAGGTGGTTTCGCTGCATCTGCACAACGATAGCCGCCCGCCTGGGGGGGCGCCACGGCGCCACTCCGAGATCGTACGATTTCGGCGTCACACCGGCGGGGGTCGGCGCTCTACCTGGCAGAGCACGGAAGGAAGCCGGGAAGATCCGGCGACCAGTGCGTCATCCCAACGAGGAACCGATGAGCACGTACGTCGAGACCTGGAAGAGCATCGCATCGACCCTCGGCCGCTCGGAGCGCTGGTGCCGGTACATGGCGCAGCGCGACGCCGACCCGCTGCCCATCTTCAAGGTGGGGGGGATCGTCCGCATGAACCTGCCCGACCTCGACGAGTGGCTGGGCCGCCAGCGGACCCGCTCGCTGGCGCGGCCGGTGGCCGAGGCGCTGGGCTCGGCCCCCTTGAAGCTGATCGCGTAGCCGCGCGTCCGCGCGGCCATCTCCCGGGGGCCAGCCTCCTGGAGCGCCCGAGCGCCTGTGCTATAGAGCGCCGCCATGGCGCTGCCCCTAGCCGACCTGCGCGGTCCGATCCGCGCGCTGTTCTCCGACATCGACGGGACGCTCACCACCGCGGGCCGGATCGAGGCCTCCACCTACACCGCGCTCGAGCGGCTGGGCGACGCCGGGGTCCCGGTGGTCCTGGTGACCGGCCGGCCCGCCGGCTGGGGCCAGGCGTTCATGAGCGTGGCCGGGGTCGCGGCGGTGGTCACCGAGAACGGCGGCGTCACGTGGGTGCGCGAGGGCAAGCGGCTGAGCCGCCTGTACGGCGTGCCGGCCAACTCGCTGCCCGAGTGGCGGCGCCGCATGCTCGAGCTGTACGCCGAGGTCGCCGCCAAGGTGCCGGGCGCGCGGCTGTCGACCGACTCCAAGTACCGCGAGGTCGACCTGGCGATCGACTGGAACGAGGAGGCGTCGCTGTCGCCCGCCGACGCCGACAACGTCGTCGCGATGATCCGCAAGGCCGGCTTCACCGCCTCGCGCTCGAGCGTCCACGTCAACTTCGGGCCGCCGCACTTCGACAAGCTGTCGGCGTGCGTCACGGTCATCCGCCAGGTGCTCAAGGGCGACGGCAACGACCTCGACGGCTACGCCTTCGTCGGCGACGCCCTCAACGACGCGCCGATGTTCGGCGGCTTCCCCAAGTCGATCGGCGTGGCCAACGTGCGGGCCTGGTGGGACGAGCTGTCGTTCAAGCCGGCCTACCTCAGCGAGGCGGCCGAGGGCGCCGGCCTGCGCGAGGTGGTCGAGCACGTGCTCAAGGTCGCCAAAGGCTAGCCGCGCGCCAGCGAGGCGACTCTCTGGGGCGACGCGGTACGAGCTGCCGGCCGCGCGGCGGTGGCGCGGTACGGCCTGGCGGCTACATCGCCAGGAACGCGAAGTAGCGGTCGGGCAGGTCGTCGAGGTCGCTGGGGGCGCCGCAGCGCGCGCACGCCAGCTGCGGCGCGACCAGCCGGTCGCCGTCCTTGGCGATCGCGCCGACCTCGAGCAGCCGCTCGTCGTCGAAGCCGCACGCCTCGCAGTAATACGGCGCGGCGAACGAGCGGACGGTGCCGCCGGCCAGCACCAGCGGCACCATCGCGGCCTGGCTGATGAACGGGGTCGAGCAGTGGCGGAACGACAGCCGCGCGCCGGCGACCTTGCCCAGGAGCTCGCACCACGCGCGCACGCCGGCCGAGCTGATGTAGCGCACGGCGGCGAGGTCGAACGAGATCGTCCCGGCGCCGACCAGCTGCGTCGCCAGCGCGTCGAACCGCGTCATCTCGGTGAAGTCGCCGTGCATCCGCACCAGCGCGGTGCCGTCGTCGCCCAGCTCGAGCTCGAACAGCGCCACCTGCTCGAAGAGCAGCCGGGTGCGTAGCGGCGGCTCGCCCTCCCAGGCCAGGCCGGCGGCGTGGCTGGCGGGCTCGCCCGGCACCGGCCGGCACCACATCACGCGCGCGCTCGGCAGCGGGCCGTCGTCGACCCCGGCCCGCAGGCGCAGGCTGACGACGGTGCCCACCGGCAGCGGCGCGGTCAGCCGCAGGCCGATGCCGCCGGCGCCGACGTTGGTGACGTGGGCCGGCGCGCCGACGTCGACCAGCTCCACCGCGAGGTTGGTGGCGATGCGGCGGTCGCGGCGCACCGGCACCGGCGACATCCGCGACAGGTGGGTGCAGAAGTCGTCGAACGACACCGGCGGCGCCAGCACCTCGTCGCAGCCCGACGCCGCCAGCGCCAGCGTCGCGGCGCGATCGAGGCCGCCGGGGGCGACCACCATCGCCACCCGCACCGCCGCCAGGCCCGGATCGTCCTTGATCGCGCGGCACGCGGCGTAGCCGTCGCCGCCGGCCAGCTCGGCGTCGATGATCACGATCGCCGGCGGCGCGGCGCGCACCGCGGCCAGCAGCGCGTCGTGGTCGGCGGCGATCTGCCAGGTCACCCCGGCCCGGGCCAGCGGCGGCTGGGTCAGGTGGCGGAAGACCTCGACGTTGTTGGTCGCGACGACGCGAACCTCGTCGGTCATGGCGGCGATGCTACCACCGCCGCGGGGCCCGGGCGCCGATCGACCCGGTCGTAGTGCTAGGCTGGCGCCGTGTCGCTGTTTGCCGAGGTGCTGCGCGCGCTCGACGCCGGACGGCCGGTGGCGCTGGCCACGGTGGTGGCCGCCGGCGGCTCGACGCCGCGCCACGTCGGCGCGCGCATGGCGGTGTTCGCTGACGGCACCGCCCGCGACACGATCGGCGGCGGGCGCATCGAGCTGGCGGTGATGCAGGCCGGGCAGGCGGTGGCGGCCGGCGCGCCGGCGACCCGGGTCCGCCACCACCTCGTGCGCGACCTGGCGATGTGCTGCGGCGGCTGGATGGACGTCGTCGTCGCGCCGGCCGCGCCCGATCGCGACGTGCTGGCCGCGGTGGTCGCGGCGATCGCCGAGCGCGCGCCGGTGACGCTGACGACCGCGCTCGCCGACGGTCGGCTGGGGCTGGCCGCGGTCGATCCCGCCGACGGCGCCGGGCCGCGGGTGGTCGACGAGGTGCTGCGCGAGCGGATCGGCGGCGTGCCGCGGGCGATCGTCTTCGGCGCCGGCCACGTCGGCCGGGCGCTGACGCCGCTCCTGGCCGGGCTGGGCTTCGAGGTGATCGTCTGCGACGACGACGACACCGGCGCGCTGGCCGCGCCGATCGCCGGCGCCGCGCGCACCGTCGACTCGTTCGCGGCGGCCGACGTCGAGCGCGCGCTGGGCGGGCTGGGCGCCGACGACCACGCCTTCGTCGTCACCCGCGATCACGCCGTCGACGAGCAGCTCATGCTCGAGCTGATGCCGCGGCCGCTGGCGTACCTCGGCATGATCGGCTCGCGCGGCAAGGTCGGGCGCTTCCAGAAGCGGCTGGCGATGCGCGGCATCGCGCCCGAGGCCTGGCGCGCGGTGCACGCGCCGATCGGCCTCGACCTCGGCTCCGAGACGCCGGCCGAGATCGCGGTGGCGATCGCCGCCGAGCTGGTGGTGTGGCGGCGGCGCGGCCGGGCGGCGGCGCCGGGCTGGGAGCCGCGGCCGTGAGGCTGGGCGCGGTGGTGCTGGCGGCGGGGGCGGGCGCGCGGCTCGGCGGCGTGGCCAAGGCGCTCTTGCCGATCGGCGACGCGCGCTTCCTCGATCGCGTGCTGACCACCGCCGGCGCCGTCGGCGTCGCGCCGGCCGACGCGATCGTCGTCGTCGGGCCGCCGTTCGCCGCCGAGGTGGCCGCGGCGGCCGCCGCCCGCGGCGCGACCGTCGTCGTCAACCCCGACCCCGCCCGCGGCATGGCCAGCTCGGTCGCGCTCGGGTTCGCGGCGCTGCCGCCGGCGATCGACGCCGCGTTCCTGTGGCCGGTCGATCACCCGTGGGTGACCGCGGCGACCTTGCGCGCGCTGATCGCCCGCGGCGGCGGCGTGCCGGTGTACCAGGGCCGCGGCGGCCACCCGCCGCTGGTCGCGCGCGCGCTGATCGCGGCGCTGGCGACCGCGACGACGCACCCCGACGGCGCCCGCGGCGTGCTGCGCGGTCAGCTCGCGGCGGTCGCGGTCGACGACCCCGGCGTGGCCCGCGACGTCGACCTGCCGGCGGATCTGGAGCTGGCGTGCGGCGCCTGAGCCTCGTCGCCGCGCTGGCGCTGGCCGGGTGTCCGGCGGCGGCGCCGTCGCGCACCACCGAGCTGCGCGACCCCGCGGTCAGCGATCGCGACGACGGCCGCGGCCGGCTGGCGCGCGAGCTCGAGACCGAGGTGCGCGCCAGCTACCTGCGCGCCGGCCTCGACGCCGCGGCGGCGGCGGCGATCATCGATCCCGCGGTCGGGCTGGTGGCGATCGGCGTCGGCCCGAGCGATCTGGTCGTCGGCCCGGTGGCCAGCGGCCGCTGGCCGGTCACCGCGGTCGCCGGGCGCCCGACGGCGGTGGTGTCGCGCGCGCTCGAGGTCCACGTCGCCGACGACGAGTCGCTGGGCTGGGCCTACGACGAGGCCACGCTCGAGCTGCCGGTGTGCGGCCGGGTCGCGGCGATCCCGCTGCGGGTGTTCCAGGTCTACGCCCGCGACGCCGACCGCTGGACGCTGGTGGCCGAGCACGTCGCCTACGCCCAGGCGATGGGCCGCTGGCTCGACGCCGCGGTGCGCGCCGACGGCACCAAGCTGCCCGACGCGGTCGAGCAGCAGCCCGACGCGGTGGCCGCGCGCGACGTCATCGCGATGGCGATCTCGCCCGACGGCGATCGCGCCGCGACCTGGGACGACGCGGCCGACGCGCTCGCGGTGTGGCCCGATCCGCTGCAGGTGCTGCGCGGTGGCGCGACCCGCCTCGGCCCCAGCCTGGCGGCCAGCCTCGAGGCCACGGCGGTGTCGGTCGACGGCGTCCGCCTGGCGCTGGGCCCGACCCGGCAGACCGCGTTCGCGTCGACGACGCTCCTGGCCCACACCGTGCGCGCCGACGCCAGCGGCGAGCGCGCGGTCGACGTGCGGCTGCGCGCGACGTTCGTGCTCGAGCACCGCGGCGGCGACGCCACGGCGTGGCGGGTGCGGGCGGCGATGGTGTCGGTGCCGATCACCGCCGGCGCGCTGGTCGGGCGCACCGTCGGCATGTCGGCGACGATGTCCCAGGACGGCGTCGCCACCGTGTCGTGCCCGCAATAGCCGTCCGCGGCCGGCGACGATCGAGTAGGCTGCGCGGATGAAGTCCGTGTTCGTGGGCGCGCTGGCCGCGACCCTGTGCGCCTGTGGCAGCGACGACGGCGGCGGCGTGACGGTGATCGACGCGCCGGCGCCCGACGCGCTGGTCGAGGTCGACGCGGCGATCGACGCGCCGGTGCCGATCGACGCCACCGCGGCGTGCGCCACGCCCGACGACTGCGCGTGGATCGACGACGAGCTGCGCACGATCGTCGCGGTGCTGTCGGGCGCGCAGCCGACGCCGACCGGCGTGACGTTCAACCGGCGCGCGTCGGTGAGCGAGCGCGCCGGCGTGCGCGCGTACCTCACCGCGGAGCTGACCCGGCTGGGGCTGACCGTCGAGGCCCGCGCCTACAACACCGGCACCAACCTGGTCGTCCACCTCGCGCCCACCACCGGCGCCGACGGCGGCCCGCCGCTGATCGTCGGCGGCCACTTCGACGGCGTCTCGGCCAGCCCGGCCGCCGCCGACAACGCCACCGGCGCGGCGGTCGCGGTGGTCGCCGCCGGCTACCTGGCCGGGCGGCCGCGGACCGTGCCGATCGAGATCGTGCTCTTCGATCAGGAAGAGGCCGGCCTGGTCGGCAGCGAGGCCTACGTCCAGGCCCGGGCCAGCGCGCCGATCCACAGCATGCACAACTTCGACATGATCAGCTTCGACGGCGACGCCGACCGCGCGGTCGAGCTGTGGTCGCCCGCGCCGGCGCTCGAGGCGCTGTACCGCACCCACGGCATGCAGCGCGGCATCCCGATCCAGCCGGTCACGTTCGCGCTGTCGGATCACCAGTCGTTCGTCGATCGCGGCCTGCCGGCCGTCGGCGTGTCCGAGGAGTTCGTCGCGGGCGATCACACGCCGCACTACCACCGCGCCACCGACACGCTCGACAAGATCGACTTCACGTACCTCGGGCGCGTGACGCGGCTCGGCCTCGCGGTCATCGAGGACGACGCGAACTGAACTACCAGGAAGGTTTGTCGACAAACCTTCCCCCGCGGGGTCATGCCCCCGCGGGTCCCCCTTCCGATACGCGAGAGCCCTCGAGCGCGAGGCTGGCGTGGTCGCGCGGACGGGCCGTCGAGCGCGAGGGCTGCGCGCCCCGCCCGAAGCGCGCGAGCCCGAGCTCCAGCTCCGGCTCCGGCTCCGGTTCCGGCTCCGGATCGCGCGCTGGTTGTGCAAGGGCGGGACAGCGAGCGGCTGGGGGCGACGGCGGTCCGCGTGGTTGCGACGCGCGGGGCGGGCGCAGGGCTTGCACTCTCGCGGGCCCATGCTCATCCGCGTCGTGGTGTCCGGGTTGTTCCTCGCGTCGCTGGCCTGCGGTGGCGACGATGTCCCACCACCGGCGTGTACCGGGACGTCGTGCGCCTGCGCGCCGGGGACGGCGTGCGACCTGGGCGGCTCGGCGTGCGAGGGCGACAGCTGCACGCTGGCGTGCGCGATGGAGTCGACCTGCACCGGCACCTGCGGCGACTCGTGCAGCGTCGACTGCACCAGCGGCGCGACCTGCCAGATGACCGTCGGCGCCAGCAGCAGCATCTCGTGCGGCAGCGGGTCGACCTGCGAGATCCGCTGCGACGGCTCGTGCTCGATGTCGTGCGCCGCCGACGCCACCTGCAAGCTCGCGTGCGGCACCGGCGCGCTGATGCCGGTCACCGCGACCGGCAGCTGCCCGTAGGTCGCGTTCGGCGCTTGTCGGTGTTTCGATCGAGCACCGGTCGACGCGCACGGAGTCTCGGCGACACACCCTCGAGGAACTCAGCGCGTCTCGTCGAACAGCCGGTCGAGCAGCGCGCGCGACGAGCGCGCCTCGCCGCGGGCGATCGCGTGGACCAGCGCGACGACCCGCTGGTTGACCGGCGCGGTCAGCCCGTGCAGCGCGGCGCGATCGACGACCTCGCCGTTCAGGAAGTCGACGGCCGGGGTGCGGCCGCGCTCGATCGCCGCGAGCATCGAGCTGCGCATCTTGCGGTAGCGCAGCCCCACCGCCAGCAGCAGCGCGTGCTTCGCGGTCAGCGCGGCCGAGCCGGCGGCGGTGCGCTCGGCGTCGGTCAGCGCGATCCACTCGAGGTCGAGCGTGCCGGCCACCTTCTCCAGCCGCACCCGCTCGGCGCGCGCCACCGCCACCACCTCGGTCATGATCTCGAGCGCCAGCCGGCGGTAGCGCCGCACCCGCACCAGCGGGCCGAGGCGCTCGCCGGCGATCGTGCCCAGCGACGAGATCGCGCAGTTGAGCGCCAGCTTGCTCCAGCGCGCGCCCAGCAGGTTGTCGGTCACGACCGTCGGGCCCACCGCCTCGAGCAGCGCCGCGACCTTGCGGCAGGTGTCGTCGGGCGGGCCGGCCAGCCGGCCGATCGTGAAGCCGCCGGCGGCGGTGCGCTCGTAGTGGCCGGGGCTGGGCATCGACGCGCCCCACGCGACGATCGCGCCGATCACCCGCTCGGCGCCGACGATCCGGGCGATCCGCGGCTCGCACAGCCCGTTGGGCAAGACGACGCACACGCCGTCGGCGGACAGCGCCGGTAGCGCGGTGCGGGCCGCGTCCTCGATCTGCGGCGGCTGGGTCGCCAGGATCACGACGTCGAAGCGCTCGTCGGGCGGCGCCGCCGGCACCAGCCGCAGCGGCACCGTGCGGGTGTCGCCGTCGTCGGTGATCCGCGCGCCGCCCGCCGCCACCGCGTCGCGGATCGCGGCGTTGGTCGACACCGCGGTGACGTCGACCTCGGCCTCGGCCAGGTGCGCGGCGACGATGCCGCCGATGCCGCCGGCGCCGACGACGAGCACGCGCGGAGAGTCGGAAATCATGGGGCCGACCATGCCACGACCGCGGCCGCCCGCGCGATACTGCCGGCCGTGGAGCGCCTGCGCGTCGTGACGTTGAACATCTGGAACCGCCAGGGCCCGTGGCCGCAGCGGCTGCCGCTCATCCGCGACGGCCTGCGCGCGCTCGACGCCGACGTGGTCGGCCTGCAGGAGGTGCTGGGCTTCCCCGGGCTGCCCAGCCAGGCCGACGAGATCGCCGCCGGCACCGGCTGGCACGTCCACTACGCGCCGGCGTGGCACATCGGCGGCGGCCTCACCTACGGCAACGCCATCCTCAGCAAGCACCCGCTGCGCGACGCCGCGGTGCTGCCCTTGCCGACGCCCGACGGCGTCGACACCCGCTCGGTGGCGTTCGCGCGCGTCGACGTCCCCGGCGGGCCGGTGCCGCTGTTCGTCACCCACCTGACGTTCCAGCACCACCTCGGCCACGTGCGCTGCAAGCAGGTGCGCGCGCTGGCCGATCACGTCCACGCGCTGGCGCCGATCGACGGCCCGGCGCCGATCGTCATGGGCGACTTCAACGCCAACCCCGACAGCGACGAGATCCGCTTCATGGTCGGGCTGACCCCGCTGGGCGGCGACTGCGTCTACTTCGAGGACGCGTGGGCGGTCACCGCCGGCGCCGAGCCGGGCGCCGGGCCGGGCTTCACCTACGATCGCCGGAACCCCTACGCGCTGCGCAGCCGCGAGCCGTCGCGCCGCATCGACTACGTCTTCGCCCGCGGCCCCGATCGCCACCTGCGCGGCGAGCCGCTGGCCGCGTGGGTCGCGCTCGACCAGCCGGTCGACGACGTCTGGCCGTCGGATCACTACGCGGTGGTCGCCGACATCCAGGTGGCGGTGCGGCCGCACGATCCGTTCTGACGGCAGCCGCGCGCCCGATCGCGTACGCTCTCGCCATGGGGCAGGCCGCGCGCGTGATCGTCATCCTGGGCCTCGGCGCCGCGTCGGTCGCCGCCGAGCCCGCGCGTCACCACGCGACGCTCGGCCTGATGCCGGTGCAGCTGGCCAGCTACCAGGGCGGCGGCGATCCCAGCAACTCCGAGGGGCGCATCGAGCAGTCGGCGATCACCCAGCTCGCCGGCGTCCACGCGACCTACGGCTACCGGCCGCGGCGCTTCGTCGAGGTCGGGCCGCGCGTCGATCTGATGTACGCGTGGTTCACCGAGGGCTCCTACCGGCCCGATTCGGTGCGCGAGCTGCGCGCGACCGTCGCGGTCGCCGGCGTGGTGCGGTTCGGCGCGACGACGCTGCGGCTGGGCGTCGACGTCGGCGGGCTGGTCAGCGCGGTCCGGTGGCGCACCGGCGCCACGGCCACCTCGACCGGGCCGACCGCCGGCGGCTTCGCCACCATCGGCCAGACCCGGTGGGGCGCGTGGGGCTGGGTCGTCGACGTCGCGGTGGGCCACGCCGAGGTCGACAGCGACGGCATCGGCGCCTACCACGCCGACTCGACCTGGGTGCCGCGCCTGGCCCTCGGGGCCCAGGCCGCCTGGTAACTGCCTTGCCGGTCCGTCGGCTATCGGTGGCCGCCCAAACCGGCTAGGATTTCCCCAATGGAGATCACGTTCTGGGGGGTCCGGGGGAGCTACCCGGTGCCCGGCCCGGCCACCGTCCGGTACGGCGGGCAGACGTCGTGCGTGGAGGTGCGCGCCAAGAGCGGCGCGGGCGTGATCATCGACGCCGGCACCGGGCTGCGGGCGCTGGGGCAGAAGCTGGCCCGCGAGGGCCACGTGGCGCCGCGGCGCTACTCGATCCTGCTGTCGCACGTGCACTGGGACCACATCCAGGGCCTGCCGTTCTTCGAGCCGGCCTACGTCCAGGACACCGTCATCGACGTCTACGCGCTCTTGACCGCCGCCGACGAGCTGCAGCAGGTCATCGGCGGCATCACCCGCCACGAGTTCTTCCCGATCCCGCTCGAGGCCGCGCCGGCCGACTTCCAGTTCCACGAGGTCGACCCCGGCGTCGCGATGACGCTGGGCGAGTTCCGGGTGGTGCCGATGGCGCTCAACCACCCGTTCGGCGCGGTCGGCTACCGGATCGAGGCCGACGGCACGTCGGTGGCCTACGTCAGCGACACCGCGCCGTTCACCGAGGTGCTGCACAAGCAGCACTTCCTGTCGGGGCTCGAGCTGCTCACCGACGACGATCGCGCCGCGCTGACCCAGATGAAGGCCGACCTGGTCGCGGCGCTGCGCGGCTGCGACACGGTCATCTACGACACCCACTACGTGCCCGACGAGTACGCGCGGTTCCCGCACTACGGCCACTCGACGCCGGATCACGCGCTCGAGCTGTTGGCCGGCAACGACGTGCGCCGGCTCATCCTCTACCACCACGCGCCGTCGCACGACGACGACCAGATGGATCAGATCGCCGCCGAGTACCGGGCCAAGGGCGCCGAGGTCGGCATCGACGTGATCACCGCGTGCGAGGGCATGGTGCTGACCGTCGGCGCGGTCAAGGGTGTGGCCGCGTGAAGGTCCGGTTCTGGGGCGTGCGCGGGTCGTTCGCCATGTGCGGCAAGGACTTCTTGCGCCACGGCGGCAACACCACCTCGGTCGAGCTGGTCACCGACGGCGGCAGCCGGCTGCTGATCGATCTCGGCACCGGCGCGACGGTCTACGCCAAGCACCTGATGGCCAGCGAGTTCGGGCGCGGCGAGGGCCAGCTGCCGGTGCTGCTCAGCCACACCCACCTCGATCACATCCAGGGCCTGCCGTTCTTCACGCCGTTCTTCATCAAGGGCAACCAGATCCGCATCCTCGGCGCCGACCCCGCCGGCAGCTCGCTCAAGGGCACGCTGCAGAACCAGCTGGCGCCGCACTACAGCCCGCTCAACGGCCTCGAGAACCTCGCCGCCGGCGTGTCGATCGAGTCGTTCCTGCCGGGCGCCGAGTTCGCGATCGGCGACTTCGAGATCACGACCGCGGCGTTGCCCCACGGCACGATGTGGACCACCGGCTTCCGGATCAAGGCCGACGGCAAGATCGTCGCGTTCCTGTCGGACGTCGAGTACCCGGCCCCGCACCGCCCGACTCGCGAGGCGTTCGCGCTGGCCGCCGGCGCCGACCTCTTGATCCACGACGCGATGCACGACGACGACGCCTACGCGATGGCGCGCGGCTGGGGCCACTCGCCGGTGTCGGCCGGCGTGCACCTGGCGCGGGCCGCGGGCGCGGCCAAGCTGGCGCTGTTCCACCACAGCCCCGACGCCACCGACGCCGCGATCGATCGCCTGGTGGTGACCGCGGCGGCGCGCGCCAGCGTGCCGGTGTTCGCGGCCGCCGAGGGCGCGTACCTCGACGTGTGATGCGCCACGCCCTCCTCTTGCTCGCGGCGCTGACCGCCGGCGCCTGCGCGCGGCGGGTGCCGCCCGATCGCAGCGCCGCGGCGCTGTACCGCGATCTCGAGCGCCTGGTGACCGTCGCCGAGACCACCGGCTGGGACATCGACCGCAAGGAGGTCGAGGGGCTCGAGTCGGAGGCGCTCGACTCGCTGTGCCGGGTCGACCCGCTGGCCCGGCGCAACCTGCGCGAGTGGCTCGACGAGGAGACCGCCCGCGCCGGCGGTCCGGTCGAGGCGGCGTGGCGGGCCCGCGGCAAGCGGCTGGGCGCGATCGAGACGCTCCTGCGCCTGCACCGCATCGGGCTGGTGCTCGACGACGCCGAGCGGATCGCCGCGGTCGACTGCCCGTTCTGGCTCGAGCCCGAGGAGCCGTTCCGCGGCCGGCAGATCTCCGACGGGCGCTGGCAGCTCCACGCCAGCGGCGGCGGCAAGGGCATGGTCGTCGCGCAGGGCGACCGCCGCGATCTGTCGGGCGGCGGCGCCGGCCGGCTACTCCTGGGCAAGAGCTTCGGCGCGCGCTCGGCGCTGTACGCCGGCGTCGAGCTGGGTGCCACCGCGGCGTTCCCCAAGGACGCGCTGGGCAACCGCACCGGCCTGGTGCTGGGCGTCGACGTCGTGACGCCGGTGGTCTACCGCTACACGCTGACCAACGCCTACGTCGAGGGCGAGCTGGGCTGGCTGGGCCGCACCACCGAGGATCGCCTCGACCAGCTCGACCAGGGCGTCCACGTCGGCGCGTCGGTCGGCGGGCGGGCGCTGCGCACGCGGTTCTTCTTCCCCGGCGCCGCGTTCGGCGTGTCGTGGGAGCGGGCCTTCGTCGACGGCGCCGACCTGACGACGATCAAGGTCGGCGCCCGGGTCGGCGTCGACATCGACCTGTGGTAGCCGCCGCGCTCAGCGCTTCTTCTTGGTCAGCCGCACCAGCTCGATCGCGCGCTCGGAGGCGGCGACCACCTCGATCGCGACGCCGCCGACGGTGAGCGTCGCGCCGACCGCGGGGATCTTGCGGAACCGCTCGATCAACAGGCCGGCGATCGTCTCGTAGTCGTCGGACTCGGGCAGGCCGAGGTCGAGCTGCTGGTTGAGCTTGGCCACCGGGGTCTTGGCCTCGACCCGCCACACGCCGGGCTTCTCCTGCTTGATCGGCGACGGCTCGTCGTCGTACTCGTCGTCGATCTCGCCGACGATGGTCTCGAGCAGATCCTCGACGGTGACGATGCCGATCGCGCCGCCGTACTCGTCGACCACCACCGCGATCGGGTTGCCGGCCGCCTGCAGCTGCACCAGCAGATCGATCGCCTTCATCGCCTGCGGCACGTAGCTGACCGCGCGCGCCACCGCCGCCACCGGCGTGGCGCGCTGATCGGGGCCGGCGGCGAGGATGTCGAAGGCGTGGACGATGCCGACGATGTCGTCGACGCGGCCGCGGTACACCGGCATCCGCGAATGCTGCTTGTCGGCGACCTCGAGCGCGGCCTCGCCCAGCGTCGTGTCCTCGGGCAGCGCCGTCACCTCCGACAGCGGCACCATCAGGTCGCCGACCGCGTACTCCGACAGCTCGAAGACGTTGGCGATCATCTCGCGCTCGGCGGCGCTGATGCCGGGCTTGTCGGTGACCGGATCGCTCTCGATCAAGAGCGCCAGCTCGTCGCGGGTGATGAACGCCTTCTTCTTGTCGGTGCCGATGACGCGGGTCATCGCCGCCGCGACCGCCGCCACCACCACCACCAGCGGGCGCAAGAGGTAGCCCAGCGGGATCATCAGCAACGACAGCATCGGCACCAGCCGATCGGCGTGGGCGGTGGCGATCGCCCGCGGCACCAGCTGGCCGAGCACCAGCATCGGCGGCGCGGCCAGCACCGCGGCCCAGTACCAGCCGTGGTCGCGCTCGATCAGGTACAGCGCGCAGGTCACCGCCAGCGTCAGGCTGGCCAGGTTGGCGCCGACCAGCACCGTGGCCGCGGTGGTCTCGGAGCGGGCCGCCAGCCGCTCGGCGGCGCGGGCCGCGAGCCCGCCGGCGCCCGCGCGTTGCCGCAGGTGGGCGCGGTCGCAGCTGGCCAGCGCGATCTCGGTGGCCACCAGCAGGGCGTGGGACACCACCGCGAACACGCCGATCGAGATGACGGTCGACAGCGGGATCACGACGCGTCCTCCGCGGCGCGCGCCGCGCGGGCGCCATCCCCGTCGCCGTCCCCGTCGTCGTCGCGGTCGCCGCGGCCGCCGCGGTCGTCGCGGTCGTCGCGGTCGTCGCGGTCACCGCCGCCGTCGCCCCCGTCCCCGCGCCCGTCGCCGTCCACCGCCTGCGGGACCGCGGCCGGCTCCTCGGCCAGCGCGTCGCCGTCGAGCTTGGCGACCTGCGACGACTGATCGATCGCCGGCATCGAGTTGGGCAGCGGGGTGCGCCCGCCGCGGCCGCGCCGCGTCGCCCGCTGCAGGCCGTCGCGCTCGTCGTGGATGTCGCCGAACAAGAGCGCCAGCAGGTCGTCCATGGTCACCAGCCCGAGCAGCTTGCCGTACTCGCTCACGACCAGCGCCAGGTGGACCTTCTTCTGCTTCATGATCGTGAACAGCCGCGCGACCGGCGTCGTGCGCGGCACGTACAGCGGCTCGCTCAGCAGCTCCGACAGCGTCCGCGCCGGGCTCTGGCCGGCGGTCGCGCGCACGAGATCCTTGGCGTTGAGGATGCCGCGGATGTTGTCCAGCGAGCGCTGGTAGATCGGCACGCGCGAGAAGCCGCGGGCCGCGACCTCCTTGACCAGGCGCGCCATCGGCAGGTCGTAGGCCAGCGCGAACACCTTGTCGCGCGGGGTCATGACCTGGCCGATGTTCTTGTCGCCGAACTCGAAGACCCGGTGGATCAACCGGCGCTCGCGGGCGTCGACCTGGCCCTGGGCGCTGCCGGCGTCGACCAGCTTGCGGAACTCCTCCTCGGACAGATCGGCCGCGCGCGGGCGGGCGGCGCCGCCGAACGGGCGCGCCAGCACCTCGGCGAGGCCGTGGACGATCCACCGCACCGGCGTGATCACCAGCCCGAACAGCGCCAGCGGCCGCGCCACCTGGCGGGCCCAGACGATCGGCTGGCGGATCGCCAGCGTCTTGGGCACCACCTCGCCGAGCAGGATGACGATCGCCGCCGACACCAGCACCGCCAGCGCGGCGACCACCCACGGCGCGGCCTCGGGCCACGCCGGCAGCCACAGGAACGTGGCGATCGCCGCCAGCGTCATGTTGACCAGGTCGTTGCCGATCAGCACCGACACCACCAGCCGCTTGGGCTGGCCGATCAGCCGCATCACCAGCGCGTCGACCGGGCGCCCCGAGTTGGTGAGCTGTTCGCGATCGACCCGGCGCAGGCCGAACAGCGCGACCTCGGAGCCCGAGAAGAAGCCCGACGTCACCAGCAGCACCACCGCCAGGCCGGCGTACAGCGCGATCTCGGTGGCGCTCACGACGACCGCCCGGGGCGCAGATCGACGGCCACCGCCGGGAACGACGCGACGAACGTGCTGCCCTGGCCCGGCGTCGAGTCGACCCAGATGCGGCCGCCGTGGGCCTCGACGTAGGCCTTGGCCAGCGCCAGCCCCAGGCCGGTGCCGCCGTAGACCCGCGTCGACGACGAGTCGACCTGGAAGAACGGCTCGAAGATGTGGGCCAGCTGGTCGCGCGAGATGCCGATGCCCTGGTCGCGCACCTCGACGTGGATGCCGATGCGCAGGTCGGGGCGGGTGCCCGAGCCGACCGGCACCAGCGGCCCGATGTGCACCGCGACGACGACGTCGGTGCCGTCGGCGGTGAACTTCACCGCGTTCGACACCAGGTTCCACACCACCTGGCGGATCTGCCGGCGGTCGCCGAGCGCGCGCACCGCGGCCACCTCCTGCACGATGCGCACGCCGCGCTTGGCCGCCTGCGGCGCGAAGCTGGCGACGACGCTGTCGACCAGCTCGGTCATCGCCACCGGCGCCACGTCGACCACGCCGCCGGCGCCCTCGGCGCGCGACATGTCGAGGACGCTGGTGATCAGCTGCAGCAGCTGGTCGGCCTTGCCCAGGATCGTGTTGACGTAGTCGCGCTGCTCGGGGGCGAGCGGCCCGGCCAGGCCCTCGAGCAGCATCTCGGAGTAGCCGATCACCGAGGTCAGGGGCGTGCGCAGCTCGTGGGACATCGTGGCGAGGAAGTTGGACTTGACGCGATCGGCGGCGCGGAGCCGATCGACCGCGGCCTCGAGGCTGCGGTTCTTGGCCGTCAGCTCCGCCACCGACGAGGCGATCGCGGCCTCGTGTACCACGCCGGCCAGCCGCCGGGCGTGGGCGTGGTGCAAGAGCAGCTCGATCACGTGGGCCATGTGGCGGCCGACCACCGGCCGCGGCGGATCGAGATCGATCGCCACCGAGCCGACGGTCTCGCCCAGGTACTCGATCGGCGTCACGGCGGCGGCGGTCGAGGCGGCGCCGGCCTGCGCCAGGATCCGCCCCTCGCGGTCGGCGATGACCACGGCGCAGTCGTGGGCCGCGGCGAAGGTGCCGACCAGCTCGTCGAGCTCGGTGTCGGGCAACAGCCGGGAGAGCTCGACGGGTTCGTCGAGGGGATCGGTGGCACCGGCTGGACCACCGGCAAGCCGGCTGTTCACGCCGTCAAGATATCACGTTCGTCGCCGCCGACATGGGCACACACCGCCTGCAAGAACGCGTCGCGGCTCAGGCCGAAATTCTGGGCCAGCCGCATCGAGCCGTCGAGGTGATCCCACGACGCCGCCAGCGCGCCGAAGAAGGTCGCCAGCACGCCCTCGCCGGTCATCGCGCTCGCCGGGTACAGCCGCCGCTCGGGTTGTTCGAAGCGGTCGCAGCGCGCCAGGTCGACGGCGTCGGGCAGGTCGCGCTTGTTGTACTGGACGATCGCCGGCACCGGGCCCAGCTCGCTCAGCAGGCGCTGCATGCCCTCCCACGACTCGCGGTTGGCGATCACCTGCGACGGGCTCGAGTCGGCGACGAACACGACGCCGTCGGCGCCGGCCAGCACGACCCGGCGGGTGGCCTCGTGCATCGGCTGCCCGGGGACGGTGTAGACCTTGATCCGGAACGACAGCGCGCTGGTGCGGAAGAAGATCGGCAGCAGATCGAAGAACAGCGTGCGGTCGTCCTTGGTGTCGAGCGTCATCAGCCGGCCGCGCCCGGCGGCGTCGACGCGGCCGTGCAGCGCGCGCAGGTTCGAGGTCTTGCCCGAAAGCGGCGGCCCGAAGTAGACCAACTTCAGGGTCAGCTGCCGCTCGTGGAAGTCGACCTGCGCCACCTCCTCGACGCTACCGCCGCGGCGCCGCGGGTTCAATCGCCGGTTCGGGTAGCGTTCGGGGGCCCGGCCGGTTCGGCTCGACGGGGCGTCGCACCCCGGTCGACGTCGCGCGGTCGCGCCCGAGGTGGGCGGCGTACAGCGCGGTCCCGGCGATCGCCGCCACCACGACGATCAGCGCGACCATCGGGAACCTGCGGGTCGCGCGCTCGGGCTTGGGCGTCGCGGTGGCCATCAGCGCGGCCTGGGCGCGCCGGGTCAGCACGTCGAGCCGCGCGCTGGCCACCGGATCGTCGGGGCGGGTCCGCAGCACCTCGCGGTAGCGCTTGGCCAGCCAGCCGTAGTCGCTGGTGGCGAACGCCGCGGTCGCCGCCGCCTCGTGGCGCGCCTCGTCGTCCCACCCGGCCTCGCACGCCGCCCACGCGGCGCCCAGGCTCGCGGTCGGCGCCTCGGCGTCGGCGGCCTTCCAGGCGGCCGCGTGGCTGGTCGCCAGGCCGCAGCGGGGGCACGCCGGCAGCGATCCGCTGCGCGGCGCGTCGCACTTGGGGCAGCGCTCGTCGGAGCTCATAGGGCGGGGCGCAGCGGGACCGGGACGAACAGCAGCAGGAACACCACCACCATCGCCTGGGCCAGGCGCCGGCGGCGCGGCGACAGCGGCGGGCCGAACACCGCGGGGTGGTACTCGCCGTCGGCCATGCGCCGCATGACCAGGAGCGCGACCGCCCACACCAGCCACGGCAGCACCCCGGCCAGCGCGTACTCGCCGGCGCCCAGCGCGTCCTTGCCCGCGGCCTCGGCCTGGACGAACAGCACGGTGCCGGCGATCGCGCCGACCGCGAGCAGCGCCCAGTGGAACAGCGCCGACAGCCGCTCGTGGCGATCGCCGAGCCACGCCCGCATGACGTGGCCGCCGTCGAGCTGACCGATCGGCACCAGGTTGATCATCGTGACCAGCAGGCCGTACCAGGCGGCGAACGCCATCGGGTGCAGCTGCACGTCCTGGGTGCCGTGCGGCAGCCAGCGGCCGAAGATCGTCAGCTTGAACGCGGCGTACAGCGCCGACGTGCCCTCGAGCATCGAGCCCGGCGCGATCGTGCCGACGTCGGACAGCGCCAGGCCGACGATCAGGCACGGGATCGCGACCGCGAGCCCGGCCAGCGGGCCGGCGGCGCCCACGATCAGCAGCTGATCGCGATCGCGGATCGGCGCGCGCATGCGGATGATCGCGCCCAGCGTGCCCAGCGAGAACTGCGGCGGCAGCGGGATGAAGTAGGGCGGCGAGACGTCGAGGTGGTAGCGCCGCGCGGCGATGTAGTGGCCCATCTCGTGGCACAGCAGGATCCCCATCAGGGTCGCCGCGAACCACACGCCGCCGGCCCACGTCGTCGTCGCGCACGCCGCGAGGAACAGGCCGACGTGGATCGCCACCTGCCGCGCGGTGAGCGGCGCCGGCCCGGCGGGATCGGGCTCGGTGGCCGCGGGGGCGGCCGGGGCGGCATCGGCCATGAGTGGCTCCATGGTGACAGACCCGCCGCGCCCGGCCAAGGGTGGGCTACAACCGCGCGATGTCGATCTCGAGACGTCGCGCCGCCGGCGCGCTCCTCACGCTGGTCGCCGCCTGCGGTGGCCACGCCCGCCCGCCGGTCGCGCCCAAGCCGCCGGATCCGACGCTCGACCTGGTGGCGCCGTGGGTCGACAGCGCGACGTTCCGGCCGGCGGGTCGCGCCCCGGCGGCGGTCGCGCTGGCCGACGCGACCGTGAACCCGGCCGCGCCCACGCTGGCGATCACCGACGCGACGATCCTCACCGCGACCGGCCGGCGCATCGAGCACGGCACGATCGTCCTCGGCGGCGGCGCGATCCGCGCCCTGGGGGGGCCCGACACCGCGATCCCCGCCGGCGCCACCGTCGTCAGCGGCGCCGGCAAGGTGATCACCCCCGGCATCATCGACGCGCACTCGCACCTCGGCGTCTACGCCGCGCCGTCGGCGCGCGCCACCGACGACGGCAACGAGGCGACGGCGCCGACCACCGCCGCCGCCCGCGCCGGCTTCGGCTACTGGCCCGGCGATCCGCAGATCGCCCGCGCGCTGGCCGGCGGCGTGACCACCGCGCTGATCTTGCCCGGCTCGGCCAACCTGATCGGCGGCCGCGGCTTCACGGTCGCGTTCCGGCCGGCGCGCACCGCCGACGAGGCGGCGTTCCCCGGCGCGCCGGCGACCGTCAAGATGGCGTGCGGCGAGAACCCCAAGCGGGTCTACGGCGAGAAGGGTGGGCCGCAGACCCGGATGGGCGAGTACGCGGCGTTCCGCGCCGCGTTCGACGAGGCCGCCACCTACGCCGGCAAGCAGGCCGCGTACGCCGACGCCCGCGCGCGGTGGGAGGCGCGCCGGGCCCGCGCCGCCGAGCTCGACGCCGCGCGCGCCGACGGCAAGCAGGTGCCGGGCGAGACCGCGCCCGAGCCGGTCGCGATCGATCGCAAGCTCGAGACCCTGGCCGGCGTGCTGCGCGGCGAGGTGTTGGTGCAGGTGCACTGCTACCGCGCCGACGACATGGCGCAGATGCTGGCGCTGGCCGACGACGAGGGCTTCACGATCCGCTCGTTCCACCACGCGCTCGAGGCGTACAAGCTCCGCGACGTGCTGGCGGCGCGCGGGGTCGCGGTCAACACCTGGGCCGACTGGTGGGGCTTCAAGCTCGAGGCCTACGACGGCATCCCCGAGAACGCCGCGCTGATCACCGAGGCCGGCGGCCGGGTCACGATCCACTCCGACTCGGAGATCGGCATCCAGCGGCTCAACCAGGAGGCGGCCAAGGCGCTGGCCGCCGGGCGCCGGGCCGGGGTCGCGCTCGACGAGGACGCCGCGCTGCGGTGGATCACCGCCAACCCGGCCTGGGTGCTGGGCATCGACAGCGTCACCGGCACGCTCGAGGTCGGCCGCCGCGCCGACGTCGTCGTGTGGAACGGCACGCCGTTCTCGGTCTACGCCAAGGCCGAGCTGGTGATCGTCGCCGGCGAGATCGCGTACGACCGCGCCACGGGGCTGCGTCCGGCCGACTTCGAGCTCGGCCACACCGTCACCGATCGGAGCGCGCCATGAAGGCGGCGCTGTGCGTCGCCGCGCTGGCGCTCGTCGCCGCGGGCCCGGCGGTCGCCGAGCCGCTCGCCATCGTCGGCGCCAAGGTCCACCTGCGCCCGGGCCAGGCGCTCGACGGCGCCACCGTGATCGTCGATGGCGGCCGCGTGCGCGCGGTCGGCGTCGGCCTCGCGGTGCCGGCCGGCGCGACGGTCATCGACGGCCGCGGCAAGCAGGTCACCGCCGGCTTCATCGAGCCGCTGTCGGGCGTGGGGCTGATCGGCGTCGACCTCGAGGCCAGCTCGGTCGACGGCGCGATGCCGCCGACCGACGCGCTGCACGCCGACGCGATCCACGCCGCGTACCTGGCGCGCGACGGCTTCGCGCCCACCAGCGTCGCGATCCCGGTGGCGCGCACCGGCGGCGTCACCACCGTGATCGCCGCGCCCAGCGGCGGCCTCGTCGCCGGCCAGTCGGCGGCGTTCAGCCTCGACGGCGCCGTCGACCCGCTGCTGGTGACGGCCGGCATGCACGCCGAGCTCGGGCCCGGCGGCGCCGGCGCCGTGGGCGGATCGCGGGGCCGCGCGATCGCGGCGCTGCGCGAGCTGCTCGACGACGCCGCGGCGTTCGCGCGCGACCGCGCCGCCTACGAGCGCAACCAGCAGCGGCGGATGCTGGCCGATCGGCTCGACCTCGCCGCGCTGGGCCCGGTGCTCGCCGGTCGCGTGCCGCTGGTCGTCACCGCCCACGCCGAGGCCGACATCCGCGCCGCGGTGCGCCTGGCCCAGGCGAGCAAGCTGCGGCTGGTGATCGCCGGCGGCGCCGAGGCGTGGCGCGCCGCCGACGTGCTGGCCAAGGCCAAGGTGCCGGTCATCCTCGATCCCACCGCCAACCTGCCGACCCACCTCGACGCGCCCGACGTCCGCGACGACGCCGCGGCGGTGCTCGCCGCCGCCGGCGTGCCGGTCGCGGTCTCGACCCTGGGCAGCGCCTCCAACGCGCGCACCGTGCGCCAGCTGGCCGGCGTCGCCGTCGCCAACGGCTTGCCCTGGGATCAGGCGCTGGCCGCGCTGACGACGGTGCCCGCCGCCATCTACCGCCTGCCCGATCGCGGCACCGTCACCGCCGGCGCCGTCGCCGATCTGGTCGTGTGGAGCGGCGATCCGCTCGAGCTCGCCACCGCCGCCGACGTCGTGATCATCGGCGGCGTCGCGCAGTCGACGGTCAGCCACCAGACGCGCCTGCTCGATCGCTACCGGAAGCTGCCGGCGAAGCCGTAGCGGGCGCTACGAGGCGAAGTAGCGGATCGCGCGGCCGAGCGAGTAGACGCCGTAGCCGATCAGGCCGAGGCCGACGATGCGCATCACCCAGACGGCGCGATCGCCCATGATGCGCTTGCCCTGGTCGGCGATGAAGGCGACGAACGAGAACCAGGCGAGGCTGCCGACGAACACACCGAGCGCGGCGGCGAGGGCCTCGAGCGTCGACAGGTCGTTGAGGTGCGAGCCGACGACGACGACCCAGGTCACGATCGCCGCGGGGTTGAGCGCGATCAGGCCCAGGCCGACGGTCAGGCCGTTCCACACCTCGTGCGACGGCGGGATCGAGTGCGGCGCGGTGGCGGGCGCGGCGGGGGGCTGGCTGCGCACGGTCAGGATGCCGTAGACGATCAGCACCAGGCCGGAGATCGCGAACAGCACCGGCTTGACCCCGGGCTGGCCGATCACGTGGGGCCCGACCCACAGCATCGCCGCCCCCGAGAACACGAAGTCGCCGATCGCGCCGCCGAGCCCGACCGCGATGCCGCGGCGGAGCGTGTGCCGGTACGCGGCGTCGATCACCGCGACGTTCACCGGTCCGATCGGCACGCCCGTGAGCGCGCCGATGGCGGCACCGATGAGGAAAAACGACAGCACGAGCCCGTGCTATAGCAGCGGCCGATGACGACAGCTACGGCCGGAGGGCCGGATCCCGCGCTGGTGACCCCCGAGGCGGTCACCTGGCTGGGGCACGCCACCGCCCTCATCGCCATGGGCGGCCGCCGGGTGCTGGTCGATCCGCTGGGCCGCGCCCGCACCCGCCGGGCCGGCGCCGTCGACGCCGTGCTCATCACCCACTCCCACGTCGACCACCTCAACCGCTGGTCGCTCAAGGCGGTCGACCGCGACACCCTGCTGGTGGTGCCGCGCGGCGCCGGGGCGATCGTCGCCGACCTCGGGTTCCGCGAGGTGCGCGAGGTCGAGCCGGGGGACCACGTCGACCTCGGCGGCGTCGATCTGGTCGCGGTGCCGACCCGCCACGACAACGGCCGCTGGGCCAAGGGCGACGCCCCGATCTGCACCGGCTACGTCGTCACCAAGGACGGCCTCGCGGTGCACCACGCCGGCGACGTCGACTTCTCGGACCACGCGGTCTTCGACGACATCGGCAAGCAGTTCACGCTCGACGCGACGCTCCTGCCGATCGGCGGCATGCTGCCGGTCTGGTACTACCGCTGGCGGCGCGCGACGATCGACCGCGGGGTCCACATCGACCCCGACTGTGCGCTCGACATCTTCCAGCGGCTCGGCGCGCGGACGCTGGTGCCGGTGCACTGGGGCACGGTCAACCTGCGGCTCGGCGGCGCCCACGGACCGCGCAAGCGCCTCGAGCAGATCGCCGCGGCCGGCGCGGTCGGCGGGGTGCGCGTGCTCGGCCACGGCGAGGCGCTGCCGCTGCGCGCGCCGTAGCCCGGCGGGTGGATCACGGCGCGGCGTCGAGGTCGCGCAGCGCGGCCGCGGCGCGCTCCTTGACCTCCTTGCGCCAGCGCCCGTCGACGACCTCGGTCAGGATCGCGACGGCCGGCGCGCCGACCTCGCGCACCAGGAAGCGCCGCACGTCGCCGTGGGCGCCGTCGGCGCCGAGGCCGTACACCGCCGCCCGGCTGACCCGCGGATCGTCGCGCAGCGCGGGATCGATCGCCAGCGCCTGGCGCAGCGCGCCCAGGCAGTCGCGCACCCACAGGCGCTCGCAGTAGATCTGGCCCAGCGCCAGCGGCGGCTCGGGATCGGTGGGGTTGCGGGCGGCGATGCGCGCGATCGCCCGCACCGTGTCGTCGTCGGTGGCGGCGCCGCGGATGCGCGCGCGCACGTCGGCCAGCGCGTCGGTCGCGGCCTCCACGGCGGTGGCGGGCGGCGGCGGCGGTGGCGGCGGCGGGCTCGGCCGCGACGACGACGACGAGCCCCGCGCCGCGAAGGCGATGACGCCGATCACCAGCGGCGCGGCGGCGATCGCGATCCACGCGCGCCGCGGCAGCCGGGCGTGCCACGGCGCCCCCGCCGACGGCGACGCGGGCGACGCGGGCGGCGCCGACGCGGCCGGTGCCGGCGCCGCGCCCGACGGCGGCGCGAGCGGCGTGGTGGGCGCGGCGTCGCTGGCGGGCCCGATCGGGATCAGCGCGTCGCTGCCGAGCACCATCGTGCCTTCGGGGATCGCGGGCCCGGCCGCTGCCGGGGGCGGGGTGGCGGGCGGCGGCGTCGCCGGCCGGGGCGCCACCGCCGGCGCGGGGCCGGTCACGACCGCCATCGGCAGCGGCGTGATCACGCCGGGCCGCCCGGCCTGCGCTTCGGGCACCGCGGTCAACAGCCGCGCCATGTCGGCGGCGCTCGGGAACCGGTCGGCGGGCTCCTTGGCCAGCGCCCGCATGACGACGCGCTCGAGCTCGGGCGAGCACGAGCCGTCGCCCAGCCGCTCGCTGAGCAGCGGCGGCGGCTCGCTGCGGTGGGCGACGATCACCGCCTGCGGGTCGTCGCGCTCGAACGGCGGCGCGCCGGTGATCATCTCGAACAGCAGCACGCCCACCGCGTAGAGATCGGTGCGGGCGTCGACCGTGCCGCCCAGGCCCTGCTCGGGTGGCATGTAGGTCGGCGTGCCCACCGCCATCGGCCCGGTGAGGTTGGTCGTCGCCGCCGCCATCTTGGCCAGCCCGAAGTCGAGCACCTTCACCTGGTCGCCGAACTCCGACGTCATCACCGCGACGTTGGCCGGCTTGATGTCGCGGTGGATGATGCCGTGGCTGTGGGCGTGGTCGAGCGCGGCCAGCACCTGACGGGCGATCTCGATGGCGCGCGCCGGCGGCATCGCGCCGCGATCGATCAGCGCCAGCAGCGACTCGCCGGTCACGAACTCCATCACCACGAACGGCGCGCCGCCGGCGACGCCGGAGTCGAGGATCTGCGCGCACCCCGGGTGCTGCAGCCGCGCCATCGCCTTGGCCTCGCGCTCGAAGCGCTGCACGAACGCCGGCTCGCTGGCCGCCCACTCGTGGAGGAACTTGATCGCGACCTCGCGCTCCAGCTCGACGTGCTGGCCCCGGTACACGGTGCCCATGCCGCCCTGCGACCAGCGCTCGATCACCTTGTAGCGCTCGGCGAGGACGGTGCCGATCCGCGGATCCACGCCCGACGGTACCACGCCGGCCGCGCTGCCCGTCGCCGTCACGCGATCACGGCGCGGTGTAGGTGCCCTTGAACGTCTCGCACTTGGCCTGCGCCTCGGCGGCGTCGGGGACGCTGCCCGCCGCGAACACCAGCGTCGCGCACGCGTGCAGGTTGGCCGTGAGGCCGTCGTACGTCGTGCACGCGCCCACGCCGCCCTCGCGCGGGCACGGGCCGTCGGCGGGGACGCTGTCGCCGCCGCACTCGGCCCGCATCTGGGCCGCGAAGTCGGCGCCGCCCTCGATGCAGCCCAGCCCGGGCACCGTGCACGAGAAGGTCACCGACGGACACACCGCGGGCGGGGGCCCGGTCGGCGTCGGCTGGGCCGGCGCAGGCGAGGCGCCCTGGCAGCCGGGGAGGAGCAGGGCGGTGAGGACGAGCGCGCGGATCCGCATCACTCCAGCGTACCAGCGCGGCCGCGCCGCCAGGGCGATGCGTGCCCCAGCCGCACCCGGCGGGTCGATGACGATGCCGATCCGCGCGGTGGGCTCTCGCGTTTCGGGAGGGGGACCCACGGGGGCATGACCCCATGGGGGAGAGTTTGTCGACAAACCCTCCTGGTAGTTCCGCTCAGCACTCGATTCCGCGCTGTGGGTTCTCGCGTATCGGGAGGGGGACCCACGGGGGCATGACCCCGTGGGGGAGGGTTTGTCGACAAACCCTCCTGGTAGTTCCGTTCAGAACTCGACCACGGTCCGGATCGACGCGCCGGCGTGCATCAGGTCGAACGCCTCGTTGATGCGCTCGAGCGGCAGCGTGTGGGTGATCAGCCGATCGATCTCGATCTTGCCGTCCATGTACCAGTCGACCAGCCGCGGCACGTCGGTGCGGCCGCGCGCGCCGCCGAACGCCGAGCCCTTCCACACCCGCCCGGTGACCAGCTGGAACGGGCGGGTCGCGATCTCCTGGCCGCTGCCGGCGACGCCGATCACGACGCTCACGCCCCAGCCGCGGTGGCAGCACTCCAGCGCCTGGCGCATCAGCGTCGTGTTGCCGACGCACTCGAACGAGTAGTCGGCGCCGCCGCCGGTCAGCTCGACCAGGTGCCCGACCAGGTCGCCGGCGATCTCCCGCGGGTTGACGAAGTGGGTCATGCCGAAGCTCCGCCCCACCGCCTCGCGCGCCGGGTTGATGTCGACGCCGACGATCATCGTCGCGCCGACCAGGCGCGCGCCCTGGATGACGTTGAGGCCGATGCCGCCGAGCCCGAACACCACGACGGTCGCGCCGGCCTCGACCTTGGCGGTCCACAGCACCGCGCCCAGGCCGGTGGTGACGCCGCAGCCGAGGTAGCAGATCGATCGGAACGACGCGTCGGTGCGCACCTTGGCCAGCGCGATCTCCGGCAGGACGGTGTGGTTGGCGAAGGTCGAGCAGCCCATGTAGTGGTGCAGCGGCTGGCCGCGGTACGAGAACCGGCTGGTGCCGTCCGGCATCACGCCCTTGCCCTGGGTCGCGCGGATCGCGGTGCACAGGTTGGTCTTGCGCGACAGGCACGACTTGCACTGCCGGCACTCCGGCGTGTAGAGCGGGATGACGTGGTCGCCGGGGGCCAGCGAGGTGACGCCGGGGCCGACCTCGCGGACGATGCCGGCGCCCTCGTGGCCGAAGATCACCGGGAACCGGCCCTCGGGGTCGGCGCCCGAGCGGGTGAACTCGTCGGTGTGGCACACGCCGGTGGCCTTGAGCTCCACCAGCACCTCGCCGGCGCGGGGGCCCTCGAGATCCACCTCGTCCACCACCAGCGGCTTGCCGACTTCGAACGCGATCGCAGCGCGGGTCTTCATGCCGCGACCGTACACCGTCGATCGTCGCACCGGCCTGGCGCGGTCCGTGCAATCGTCGCCGCGCCATGCATCGATCCGCGCTCCTGTCACCGCTCCTGCTCGCGTTCCTGGCCTGCGGCGGCTCCCCACGCCCACCCGCGGCACCGCCTGCGACGCCCGACCCGGTCGCGCCTGCGACGTCGCAGGTCGCACCGACCACCCCCGCGCCGACCCCGCCGGCTCCGCCGACGCCGACCGGCCACCCGCGCACCGATCTGATCCCGCGCGCGGTCGTCTTCGGCAACCCCGAGCGCGGCGCGCCCGAGGTGTCGCCCGACGGCAAGTGGCTGGCGTTCTCCGCGCCCGCCGACGGCGTCATGAACGTCTTCGTCGCGCCGATCGACGATCTGGCCAAGGCGGTGCAAGTCACCTTCGACAAGGCCCGCCCGGTCCGCCAGTACTACTGGTCGGCCGACAGCGCCTACGTGCTGTACGAGCAGGACGCCGGCGGCGACGAGAACTTCCACATCTTCCGCGTCGGGCGCGACGGCAAGGGCGCGCTCGACCTGACCGACCGGCCCAAGGTCGCCGCGCAGCTGGTGGGGATGTCGCACCGCCACCCGGACCGGATCCTGGTCGGCATGAACGACCGCGATCCGTCGCTGCACGACGTCTACGAGGTCGAGCTGGCGACCGGCAAGGCGACCAAGATCTTCGAGAACCCCGGGTACATCAACCCGATCGCCGACGAGGATCTCCACCTGCGGTTCGCGCAGAAGTTCGAGCCCGACGGCTCGATCCAGTTCGTCGTCGCGCGCCCGTTCGAGAAGACCGGCATCGCCTGGGAGAAGCGCGAGCTGGTGCCGGCCGACGACCAGCTCACGACGCAGCTGCTCGGGCTCGAGACCAGCGGCCAGCGCTACTACATGGCCGACTCGCGCGATCGCGACACCGGCGCGCTGTTCGTGGTCGACGCCGCCACCGGCAGCAAGCGCACGCTCCTGGCCCAGCACGCGCGCGCCGACGTCGGCGGGATCATCGCGCACCCCAAGACCGGCGTGGCCCGCGCCGCGTCGTTCACGGTGGCGCGCCCCGAGTGGAAGGTGCTCGACAAGGCGATCGCCAAGGATCTGGCCGCGCTGGCCAAGCTCGACGAGGGTGACTTCCGCGTCGTGTCGATGAGCTACGACGACAAGACCTGGATCGTCGCGTACGCCGGCGATCGCCATCCGGCGCGGTTCTGGCGCTGGGATCGCAAGCGCCAGCGCGGCGCGTTCCTGTACGCGGCGCGGCCCGCGCTCGAGGGGCTGCCGCTGGCGCGGATGCACCCGGTCGAGATCCCGGCCCGCGACGGCCTGCCGCTGGTCAGCTACCTGTCGCTGCCGCCGAGCGCCGATCCCGACGGTGACGGCACGCCGACCACGGCGGTGCCGATGGTGCTGCTGGTCCACGGCGGCCCGTGGGCGCGCGACGGCTGGGGCTACAACCCGCTGCACCAGCTGCTCGCGAACCGCGGCTACGCCGTGCTGTCGGTCAACTACCGGGGCTCGACCGGCTTCGGCAAGAAGTTCCTGAACGCCGCCGACCGGCAGTGGGGCAAGGCCATGCACGACGACCTGCTCGACGCGGTCGCGTGGGCCGTCGACCACAAGGTGACCACCGCCAGCGACGTGTGCATCATGGGCGGCAGCTACGGCGGCTACGCCACGCTGGCCGGCCTGACGCTGACGCCGACGACGTTCAAGTGCGGCGTCGACATCGTCGGCCCGTCGAACCTGATCACGCTGGTGAAGTCGGTGCCGCCGTACTGGAAGCCGCTGATCTCGGTGTTCCAGCGGCGCATGGGCGACTGGACGACGCCCGAGGGCGTGGCCGCGCTCGAGGCGGTGTCGCCGCTGACCCACGTCGCCGCGATCCAGCGCCCGCTGCTGATCGGCCAGGGCGCCAACGATCCGCGGGTCAAGCAGGCCGAGTCGGATCAGATCGTCAAGGCGATGCAGGCCAAGGGCCTGCCGGTCAGCTACGTGCTGTTCCCCGACGAGGGCCACGGCTTCGCGCGGCCCGAGAACATGCAGGCGTTCATGGCGGTGGCCGAGGCGTTCCTGTCGGCCCACCTCGGCGGCAGCTACCAGCCGATGACCGCCGACGACTTCGCCGGCTCGACGATCCAGATCCCGGCCGGCGCCGACGGCATCCCCGGCCTGCCGGCCGGCGTCGGCCGCAAGTAGGAGTTCAGTACAACCAGCCGGTGATCGCGCGGCGCTCGACGTCGGCGGTGACGATCGGCACCTGGTGCAGCGGCGGGTCGCGGTCGACCGCGAACAGGTCGAGGGTGTTCCAGCCCGGCGCGCGCCGCTCGCGCACGACGGTGGCGCCGTCGACGACGGCCAGGAACTCGAGGTGGCCGCCCAGCGCCGGCGCCCACGCGTCGCGGGTCAGGCCCAGCACGTAGGCCACGCGGCGCGCGCCGTCGTAGTCGTTGTGCGGGTCGAGGAACGCGCCGCGGCGTAGCTCGGTCGACATCAGCACGCGGTCGCGCGGCGGCCGCAGCCGCAGGCCGGTGATCGCGTCGACGAACGCCACGCCGTCCTGCCACCACCAGCGCGCGAACTGGCACCACACGTGGTCGCAGCCGTCCTCGGGCGGGCTGGCCACCGCGCCGTACTGGTACGCGTACTCGGGCGCGGTCGCGGCGACCAGCGGGTGGTGCAGGGCCGCCACCGCGTCGCGCAGGGTCGCGATCGCGTCGTCGTCCAGCACCCGGGTCAGGCGCAGGTTGCGGCCGTCGCGCCACGCCTGGGCGGCGTCGGCGATCGCCGCCGGATCGCGCCAGCGCGCGGCCAGCTTCACGGCGTCACCGCCGGCGCCAGCAGCGTGCGCAGCTCGTAGCGCTCGACGTGGCGGGTCAGCACCGGCACCGCGCGGGCGCGCGCGGCGTCGGCCAGCGTCAGCGCCCCGGTCGCGGCCCAGCCCTCGGCCGGGTGGCCGCCCCACGCGTCGGGCCAGGTCTCGGCCGACAGCGCGATCGTCGCCACGACCATGCCCGCCGGCGCGTCGACGGCGCCGGCGGTCCACGAGCCCTTGCGGTACGCGACGACGCGGAACGTCGTCGGCGCGTGCGCCACCAGCCCGCGCCCGCAGACCGCGCTGGCCAGCTGCGGGACCAGCTCGTCGAGGATCGGCACCAGCCGGAACAGCGGCTCGAACAGCTGCGGGTCGCGCACCGGCGGCACCGCGACGTCGTAGGCCCACACGGTCTCGTGCGCGGCCTCGACGATCGCCAGCGGCAGGCGGCGCAGGCCCATCAGCAGCTCGGCGGCCAGCCCGGCGGGCAACACCCCCGGTAGCTGGGCCACCCCGGCGCTGGCCCAGCGCGCGACCGCGTCCGCGGGGGCGTCGTTCATCGGCCGAGCCGGGTCGCCATCACGTTCTTCGACTTGAACGCGATCCACAGCGCGCGCAGCGCGTGCTTGGCGGTCGACGCGAAGCGGAAGTCGACGACGTCCGACAGGTCGGTCGTCGCGGGGTTGATCTCGATCGTCGGCACGCCCTCGCTCTTGGCCAGGAGCACCGGCCGCGCGACGTAGGGGAACAGCGCCGAGGTGCCGATCAGGAAGACGATGTCGAAGCCGCGCGCCACCTCGGCCTCGAAGTCCTGGAACGCGCGCTCGGGCAGCGGCTCGCCGAACAGCACGACGTCGGGCCGCACCACCGAGCCGCAGCGCGGGCAGGTCGGCGGGAACGACAGCGTCGAGTAGTCGGCGACGGTCTTCTTCCAGTCGCAGCCGGTGCAGCGCAGGTCGTGGACGTCGCCGTGGATCGCGATCACCCGCTTCGAGCCGGCGGTGCGGTGGAAGCCGTCGACGTTCTGGGTGAAGACGACGGTGCGGGCGATGCGCTCGCCGATCAGCGCCAGGATCTCGTGGCCGCGGTTGGGCGTGGCGTGCCGGCAGGCCAGCTCGACGTCGTGGATGTACTTCCACACCAGCTCGGGGCGCTGCGCCATCATCGGGCCCGACAGCACGGTCTCGATCGGCAGCGCGTCCTCGGTCAGCTTGCGATCGTACAGGCCGCCGACGCCGCGGTAGGTCGGCAGGCCGGAGTCCGCCGACATGCCGGCGCCGGTGATGAACAGCGCGCTCGACGCGTTGGCCAGCAGCCCGGCCACCTGCTCGACCAGCTTGCGGTCGATCGTGTCACGCTTCGGCGGCAGCCCGGCCATGGCGCGAGGATACTCCGGCGCGGACGGCGCAGGCAAAGCGACCGCCGCCCGCCGACCGGCCTACCGCCACGCGCCGGGCACCCAGACGTAGCGGTCGCCCTGGCGCTCCCAGCGGCCCTCGACCCACTGGCGATCGCGCTTGGCGCGCTCCCAGTGACCTGGCGTCCACGCGTACGCGCCGTCGGTCCACGCGTAGCTGCCGGCGATCCACACGTAGCCGCGGCGCGGCGGCCCCGGCTGCTCGACCACCGGTGGCGGCGGCGGCGCCGTCGGGAACGCCGGCACGTCGACCCAGCCGTCGCCCTCGCGCTCCCAGCGATCGCCGCGCTGGGTCCAGCGGCCCGGCTGCCAGCGATGCCCGGCGCGCGCGCGCTCCCAGCGCCCCGGGGTCCAGGCCCACGCGCCGTCCTTCCAGTCCCAGCGCCCGGCGATCCAGACGTAGCCGCGGCGCGCGCGGCCCGGGCGCTCGGCGCGATCGGCCGGCGGCGCGATGTTCGGCACGGCCGGCACGGCCTCCCAGCGGTCGGCCTGCCACTCCCAGCGATCGCCGCGCTGCTGCCACTCGCCGCGCTGCCAGCGCTGGCCGGGGCGCGCGGGCTCCCACCGCCCGGCCACCCACACCCACGCGCCGTTCTTCCAGTCCCAGCGGCCCTCGACCCACACCATGCCGCGCTTGGCCTTGGCGCGGCGCTCGGCGCGCGGCGCCGGTGGCGCGCTGGTCGGCACGCCGTTGACGATCGGCGGCTGGGGCTGCGGCGGCGGGGGCTGCGGCGGCGGGGGCTGCGGCGGACGCGGTCCCGGCTGCGCGGGCGGGGGCTGCGGGCGCGATGCTGGCTGGGCCGTCGCCACGGCGGGCGCCAGCGACATGATCAGGGTCAAGACCAGGGCACGACGATGAGTCCGCATGCCGCTCGTCTTCGCAAGCCCGATGCCGACGCCAACCCGGCGAGAACGCTCGGCGCCGCCGCCGTGCGCGCGCGCCGTCTGCGTATCCTGCAGGCCGCGGCTGCAGGATGCGCGGCGCGCGGTGACGCTCAGCGCTCGTCAGTCGTTTCGGACGAGCACCGATCCACGCGCCAGGCGTCTCGCGTCCTGGGGGGAGGCTCGGCGGGGGCATGACCCCGCCGAGGGGGGCTCGGCGACGAGCCCCCTGCAACTCAGTGCGCGCCGCCGCCGCCCTTGGTCGGGCGGGCATTCCAGATGCGCAGCGTCAGCAAGAAGCCGATCGCGGCCACCGGGATCATCGCGTACGGCCAGACGTGCCAGTTGTCGATCTGCTTGGCCGCCGGGTTCGACACCAGGCACCCCTTGGCGTCGCGGATCTTGGCGGCCGGCAGGTACGCGCCGTAGATGAACGACTGGATCATCGAGCCGACGTAGACGAAGGCGTCGATCAGCCCGACCGCCATGCCGGTGTTCTTCTTGCCGGCGAAGTCGGCGCTGGCGGTCGCGGTCAGCATGCCGTGGACGCCGATGATCGCCATCGACATCATCGCCACCGACCAGCCGATCGCCCACGGCGCCGCGAACAGCGGCACGATCGAGATCGCGCCGATCAGCATGATCGCGTAGAGCACCGCCGACACCGGGCTGCGCCGCGACTGGAACAGGTGGTCGCTGATCGCGCCGGCGAACATGCCGCCGGTGATGCCGGCGATGCACGACACCAGGCCCCAGTTCTGGAAGACGAAGGTCTTGCCCAGGCCGATGCCCTTGCCGAAGTCGGTGCCCCACTGGAGGATCGCCTGGCGCAGGAAGCCCGAGCACATCTCGATCAGCGCGATCACGATCAGCACCGGGTGGGTGATCATCCGGATGAACACGCGGCCGGCGCTCAGCTTCTCGCCCTCGTTGGTGGCGTCGCCCAGATCGAAGTTGGCGTGGCCGGTGTCCGACGGCTGGTTGCGCACCCAGACCGCCGACAGCACGAAGAACACCAGCAGCAGGCCGGCCGGGATGTAGAACAGCCACTCGACCTCCATCGTCTCGGTGATGCGCTTGCCGAGGTCGTAGGCGAAGTACAGGCCGAGCGAGATCAGGATGCCGAAGATGCCGCCGAACGTGCCGCGCTCGCGCAGGTGGAACCACGCGGCGTTGACCTTGACGATCGAGATCGCGCCGAACGACTGGAAGAACATGTTCATGCCGTAGGCGGTCGTGAACGCGGTCACCGGCTTCATCCCGAAGTGCTCGCCGGTCGCGGCCATGTAGCCCATCCAGATGTTGGCCACCGCCGCGCCGGCCGCCGAGATCAGGATCGTCGTGCGCCCGCCCAGGCGATCGGTCAGCGGGCCGTTCACGATCAGCGACAGGCCGTAGACCATCGAGCCGACGCCGAACACCGCGGCGTACTCGGCCTCGGTGAGGCCGATGCCCTGGTACGCCTTGAGGTTGTAGCGCGCGAAGTACAGGAACGAGTAGGTCAGGCCCAGCGGCAGCCAGTTGAGCGTGCGCCGCTTCTTGAACGCGGGCGAGTGCCCGAGCTCGACCCGCGGCAGCCGCCACAGCACGAACGAGATGAACAGGACCAGGATGCCGATCGGGACCAGGTCCTCGTGCAGCGGCTTCGACGGGGTCGGCGGCTTGCTCGGGCACTTGGCCGGCGCGGCGACCGGCGCGGCCGGCTCGATCGTCGCCGGGGCGACCGCGGGCGGCGGCGTCGTGGTCCCGGGCGCGACCGCCGCGGGGGCCGCCGGCGCGGGCGGCGCCGGCTGGGCCTCGGACCGCCCACCTGCGCCGAACCAGATCAGACCGCCGATGACGATCTCGACGACGAACAGCAGCGCCAGGGAGCGACGGCGCGAAGGAGCAGGCATGGGGGCGCACCTTACTGACGACCGAGGCGCCACGGCAAGGCGGATCCGGCGTCGCCCGCCGTCGTCACCGTCCCGTCACCCGGGGCTGGATCGGTCGCCAAAGCGATCGACAGACCGGTTCCCGGGCTCGTACTGTCGGGGCCTATGGCCGACTCTCCGATCCTGACCTTGATCCGCACCTGGGCCGCCGTGGCCTGGGCCGACGGCAAGATCGCCGACTCCGAGGGCGAGGCCCTCAAGCGGCTGATCGACGGCGCCGAGCTGACCGCCGCCGATCGCGAGGCGGCCCACGCCATGCTGGCCGCGCCGGTCGACCTCGCCGACGGCGGCCTCGACGGTCTGTCGCCCGACTCGCGCCGCGGCATCTACAAGGCCGCGTGCCGGATGGCCGCGGTCGATCGCGAGGTCGCGGCCAGCGAGCGCGCGCTGCTGGTGCGGCTGCGCGACGCGCTGGGCATCTCGGTCGACGACGCCCGCGAGATCGAGGCCACGATCCCCGGCGTGACCGCCAGCTGATGCGCCAGCGACGCCATGCGCCGGGCCACCTGGTCTGGCGAGGGGCGGTGGCGGCGGTGTCCGATCTGCTGATGCTGACGGGCATCTACCCGTTCGTGCCGCACGCCGGCATGGCGTGGTCGCGCTGGCGCAAGGAGCGGCCGTCGCCGCCCGGCCAGCTGCGCGCCGCGGTGCGCGAGTGGGGCGCGGCGATGGCGCTGTCGGCGGCCCGCCCGCTGGGCTTCCTGCCGATGCCGGGCGAGCGCACCCACGGCCCGCGGCCGATCGTGCTGGTCCACGGCTACGCGATGAACCGCGCCAACTTCGTCGTGCTGGCGCGGCGGCTGGCCGCCGCCGGGCTGGGCCCGATCTACGGCTTCGAGTACTGGACGCTGGGCAAGACCAGCTCCGCCGCGCGCCGGCTAGGCGCGTACGTGGACGAGGTGCTCGCGGCCACCGGCGCCGCCGCGGTCGACGTGATCGGGCACTCCATGGGCGGCGTGGTCGGGCGCTACTACGTCACGCTGGGCGCCGGCGACGGCAAGGTCGCCAACCTGATCACGATCGGCTCGCCCCACAGCGGCACCGACGTCAGCGCCATCGGCGTCGGCGCGCCGACCAAGGAGCTGTTCCTCAACTCGACGCTGATCCAGCGCCTCGACGCCGCCCCCCGGCCGCGCCGCACCCGCCTCACCGTCATCTGGTCGCGCTCCGACGCGCTGGTGCCCGGCGCCCGCCACGCCCGGATCGAGGGCGTCGACGAGGTCCTCTACGACGACCTCGGCCACCTGTCGCTCCTGACCGATCGCCGGGTGGCGGGCGAGGTGATCGCGCGGCTTGGGCGGTAGCGCCGCCCGCCCGCCCAGCGCTCGTGCGTCGCGCGACTCATCACCGAGCGTCTCGCGTCCTGGGGGGAGGCTCGATCCCGGCTTGGCCGGGATCGAGGGGGGCTGGGCGACCAGCCCCCTGGAACCCGCCCGGCGCGACGGCGGGCCGTCGGGGTAGCGCTGCGCCAGCGCCAGGTTGGCGGCGTTGAGCGCCGCGTCGAAGCGGCCGAACAGCCGCTTGGCGGCCGCGACCAGGCCGGGGGCGCCGTGGCGCTTGAGGTACGCGGCCTCGACCGCGGTGCCGCCCAGGAGCCACGTGCACAGCTCGTCGATCACCGTCGCGTGGGTCCAGCGCGGGCGCTTGTCGGCGGCGGGGGCCGGCGGGGCGGGCGGCGGGGCCAGCGGGGCCGGTGGCGCGGGCGCGGCGGCGCGGTCGTCCTCGTCGGCGGCGCCGATCTCGCCGGCGGCGGCGCGGCGGTCGAGCTCCGCGGCCAGCGTGATCGCCACCAGCTCGTGGGCCAGCGCGGTCAGGTCGACCGTGAACTGGGCGATGGCGCGGTCGAGCGCCGCGTGGGGATCGTCGTCGGTCATGCCGGGGTGCCGAACAGCGTGGCCTGGGTGGAGCGGGTGATCGTGACGTCGACGAAGCCGCCGATCGTGCCGACGCCGGCGGGCAGGATGACGGTCTTCCAGTCGTCGGTGCGGCCGGCCAGCTCGGCGGGGTTGCGCTTGCTCGGGCCGTGGACCAGCACCCGCGCGGCGCGGCCGACCTGCGCGGCGAACACCTCGGCCGAGATGCGGTCCTGCAGCGCGACGATCTCGGCCAGCCGGCGCTGCTTGACCGCGGGGGCGACGTCGTCGGGCAGCTTCTTGGCGGCGTAGGTCAGGTCGCGCTCGGAGTACGCGAACATGAACGCGCTGTCGAACCGCACCGCGCGCATCAGATCGAGCGTCGCCGCGTGGTCGGCGTCGGTCTCGCCGCTGAACCCCGACAGGATGTCGGTCGACAGCGCGATCGTCGGCACCGCCGCGCGCAGCCGGCCGACGATCGCCAGGTACTCGGCGACGGTGTAGCCGCGGCGCATCCGCGCCAGCACCGCGTCGGAGCCCGACTGCACCGGCAGGTGGACGTACTTGCCGATCTTCGGCTCCTCGGCGATCGCCGCGATCACGTCGTCGGTGAAGTCGACCGGGTAGGGCGAGGTGAAGCGGATGCGCTCGAGGCCGTCGACCCGCGCCACCGCGCGCAACAGCTGGGCGAACGTCGAGTCCTCCCACGCGTAGGAGTTGACGGTCTGGCCGAGCAGCGTCACCTCCTTGTAGCCGCGCTCGACCAGCGCGCGCACCTGGCGCAGCACCTCGCGCGGGGCGGTGCCGCGCTCGCGGCCGCGGGTGAACGGCACCACGCAGAACGTGCAGAACTTGTCGCAGCCGCGCTGGATCGTGACGAAGCCCGACACGCCGTCGCCGGCGTCGGCGCCGTCGAGGCCCTCGTAGGTCTCGTCCTTGTCGAGCTTGACGTCGACCACCGCGCCGCCGCCGCCGCCGCGCCGCTGCCGCGCCTCGGCCAGGAGTTCGGGCAAGCGGCGGTAGCTGTCGGGGCCGGCGATCACGTCGACCGGCGCCAGGTCGGCCAGCCCGTCCTTGAGGTGCTCGGCCATGCAGCCGACGATCGAGATCACCAGGTCGGGGCGCTGGCGCTGCAGCGCGCCGAGCTCGTGCGCGCGGTTGACGACCTTGGTCTCGGCCTTCTCGCGCACCGCGCAGGTGTTGACCACGACGACGTCGGCGTCCTCGGGCCGGGTCACCGCGGCGTAGCCGGCGCCGGCCAGCACGCCGAGCAGCAGCTCGGAGTCGGCGACGTTCATCTGGCAGCCGTGGGTCTCGACGTAGACCCGCGGGCCGGTCGGCTCGGCGGCGGGGGACGCCGCGCGGCGCGCCCGGATCTGGACGAGCTGGGTGGTCACGACCTGCTCTCGGTACCACGCCCGCCCGCGGGACGCTACGATCCCAGCCGATGCTGCGCGCCCTCGCTTCGCTGGTGATCGCCGTCGCCGCGGTGATCGCCGGCGCGGCGCTGGCCGGGAACCTGGGCGCGGTGTTCGCGCTGGCGCTGGTGGTGCTGCTGGCGCTGGCGGTGCGGCTCCTGTTCGCGCGGTTCGCCCACGCGATGTTCCGCGCCGGGCGGATGCTCGAGGCCCGCCGCTACTACCGCGTGCTGGCGGCGGCGGCGTGGCGGCGCGGGCGCCGGGCCGCGGCCCGGGTGTCGATCGCCGCGACCTACCTCGGCGAGGCCGACTACCCGCGCGGCGCCGCGGTGCTGGCGACGATCGATCCCGCCGAGCTCGACGCCACCACCCGCGCCGGCTGGCTCAACAACCGCGCCTACGCGGCGCTGCGCGGTGGCGCCACCGGGGCCGCGGCGCAGGCGGCGCTGGCCGACGTGCGCGCCGCGCTGGCGCTGGTCGCCGACGTGCCCGCGGTGCTGCACACCGAGGCGCTGGCGCTGGCGGCGTGCGGCGACGACGCGGCGGCGATCGCCGCGTGGGAGGCGCTGTGGGAGCGCGGCGGGCTGTCGCCGCGCCTCGACGCCGAGCGCTGCGACGATCTCGCGGCGGCGTGGGAGCGTCGCGGCGAGCCGGCCTACGCCGCCGACTACCGCCGCCGCGCCGCCGCCGCCGCGCCGCGCGCGCCCTGGCGCGGCGCCGATCCGCCGTCACCGCCAGTCGGGGCCGAGCTCGGCGTGGAGGATGTCGGCGCATAGCGCCACGCACTCGTTGCAGATCGCCACCGTCGGCGTGCCCAGCAGCTTCTTGACCTGATCGCCGGGCTTGCCGCACCAGCTGCAGCCGGCGACGGTCGGCGCCGACGTCGCGGCGGGCTCGTCGAGCAGCGCCTCGGTCGGCACGCGGAACTCGCCGGTCATGCGGATCGGCCCGACGCCGAGCCGATCGCGACACGATCCGCACACCAGGATCAACTCTCCACCCGCGAGGGCGCCGGTGCACACCGGGCACGTGGCCGACATCGCGCGCAGTGTATCAGCCGCGGGCCGGCAGGCGCACCGTGAACGTCGTCCGGCCGGGCACGCTCTCGACGTCCAGCGTCCCGCCGTGCTCGGCGACGATCGCGTGGCTGGTGGCCAGCCCCAGCCCGGTGCCCTTGTGCTTGGTCGTGTAGAACGGGTCGAAGATGTGGGCCACCCGGTCGGGCGGGATGCCGGGGCCGTCGTCGACCACCGCCAGCGTGACGCCGTCGTCGTCGCGCGCGCCGCGCAGCGTGACGTGGCCGCCGCCGCCGGCCGCCGCCTCGCAGGCGTTGCGCGCCAGGTTCCACAGCACCTGCCGCAGCTGGGCGGCGTCGCCGGTGACCGGCAGCGCCCGCGCGCCCTCGAGCGCGACCTCGAGCGGGCCCCAGGTGCGATCCTGGCGCAGCACCGCGACGACGTCGTCGGCCACCACCGCGAGGTCGAGCTCGACCAGCGCGCGCGGCCGCGGGTTGGCGTACTCGAGCAGGTCGGTGATGAGGCCGTTGAGCCGCTCGATCTCGCGCAGCACGATCGCCATCAGCGCGCGATCGTCGTCGCTGGTCGGCGCCGACTGGCTGAGCAGCTCGATCGAGCCCGAGATCGACGCCAGCGGGTTGCGGATCTCGTGGGCGATGCCGGCGGCGAGCTGGCCGACCGTGGCCAGCCGCTCGCTGCGGCGGGCGATCGTCTCCAGCCGGCGCAGCTCGGTCAGATCCTGGAAGTTGATCACGCGGCCGATCACGTGGTCGCGGTCGTCGAACAGCGGCGACACCGAGATGCCGACGGTGCGCGGCGGCGCGCCCGGCAGGGTCAGGTCGGCGCGCCGGACGATGCCGGTCGGGCCGAGCCCGGCCAGCCGCGCGGTCAACCCCGGCAGCACCGTCTCGAGCGGCTCGCCGATCGCGCCGACCGCCACCTCGCCGAGGATCTCGGCGCCGGTCTGGTTGATCGTCAGGACCCGATCGTCGGGGCCGACCGTGACCAGCCCGCTCGACAGCGAGCGCACGATGTCGCGGTTGAGCGCGACCAGGTCGGCGGTGACCTGGCGCTGCGACAACAGCGACGCCTGCGAGCGCTCGAGCTCGCCGACGAACAGCGCCGCCAGCACGCCGACCGCGATCAGCGCCCCGACGCCGCGGCTGATCGCCAGCGCCAGCTCGCGGCCGCTCTGGGTCCACGGCGCCACCTGCGGGATGGTCGGCAGCGGCAACAGCCGCGCCCACGCGGCGACGCCGACCGCGACGGTCAGCGCGATCGCCACCGCGACGACGGTCCACGCCCCGCGGCGGGTCGTCACCGCGCCGGCGCCGACCACGCTCAGCGCGTAGAAGAACGTGTACGCGCTCTGGGCGCCGCCGGTCACGTAGGTCAGCGCGGTGGTGATGGCGAGGTCGCCGGCCAGCTGCGGCCACACCAGCCGCGCCGGCGCCAGGCCGCGCCGCAGCAGCACCGCGAACGCGATCGTCGCGGCGTAGGTCGCGACGACGACGCCCAGCAGGAACCGCTCGGCCGGCGCCGCCATCGTCGCGCCGCGGCCCGAGCCCAGCCACAGCGACAGCCCGAGCACGGCGCTGATCACCAGCGTCCGCACCAGCATCAGCCAGGTCAGGCGGCGCGCCAGCGCGGCCGCCACGATCGACGCGGCGTCGACCGGCCCGTCGCCGCGGGCCGCCGGGCTCACTTTTGGACGTTGCCCGCCAGCTCGAACACCGGCAGGTACATCGCGATGATCAGGCCGCCGACGACGACGCCGAGGAACGCCATCATCACCGGCTCGATCAGCGCGGTCATGCCGGCCACGGCGACGTCGACCTCGTCCTCGTAGAAGTCGGCGATCTTCTGCAGCATCTGATCCATCGCGCCGGTCTGCTCGCCGACGCCGATCATCTGGGTGACCATGCTCGGGAAGACGCCGGTCTCGCCCAGCGGGCCGGCCATGTCCTGGCCCTCGGAGATCTTGGCGCGGGTGTGCTGGATCGCCCCGGCGACGACGACGTTGCCCGAGGTCTTGGCGCAGATGTCGAGCGCGTCGAGGATCGGCACGCCCGAGGTCAGGAGCGTGCCCAGCGTGCGGGTGAACCGCGCGACGATGATCTTGCGCATCACCGGACCCATGATCGGGGCCCGCAGGATCACGCGATCGAGCACCTGGCGGCCGCGCGCGGTGCGCACGCCCAGCGTGATCAGCGTGGCCAGGCCGACGACGATCAGCAGCCACAGCCACCACATGTTGATGAACGAGTTCGAGATCCCGATGACGACCTGGGTCGGCTTCGGCAGCTTGGCGCCGTCGAAGTTCTTGTACATCGCCTCGAAGGTCGGGATGACCTTGCCCAGCATCACCGCGATGACGCCGATCGCGACCACCAGGATCGCGACCGGGTAGATGAGCGCGCTCTTGAGCTGGCGCTTCAGCTTGACCGCCTTCTCGATGTACTGCGCGAGGCGGTTGAGGATCGTGTCGAGGATGCCGCCGACCTCGCCGGCGCCGACCAGGTTGACGTACAGCTCGTCGAAGATCTTGGGGTGCTTGCGCAGCGCGTCCGAGAACGACGAGCCCTGCTCGACCGCCGCCTTCACCTGGAACAGCTTCTGCTGGAAGATCTGGTTCTCGCACTGGTTGGCGAGGATGTCGATGCACTGCACCAGCGGCAGGCCGGCGTCGATCATCGTCGCCAGCTGGCGGGTGAAGATCTGCAGCTCCTTCGGCGTCACCGGCGAGCCGATCGAGATCTGGATGCCCGCCGACTGCTTCTTGATCCGGCGCGGCGTCAGCTGATCGGCGCGCAGCCGGTTCTGGACCGCGGCCTCGTCGGCCGCCTCGACCACGCCCCGGCGGACCTCGCCGGCGCGGGTCGTCGCTTCCCACTGGAACTTCGGCATCAGTCCACCTCCCGGGCGCGGCGCTGGCCGGGGCTCGAGCCGCCGCCCGGCATCAGCGAGCCGCCGCTGGCGATCAGGTTCTTGAGCTCGTCGATGTCGCCCGACCGAGACATGGCGTCCTCCAGCGTGATCAGCCGGCGCAGGAACAGGTCACACAGCGACTGGTTGAGCGTCTGCATGCCGTGCTTGGACTGGCCGATCTGCATCTGCGAGTAGATCTGGTGCAGCTTGTCCTCGCGGATCAGGTTGCGGATCGCCTGGGTCGGGATCAGCACCTCGGAGGCCAGCACCTGGCCCGAGCCCGACGCGCGCGGGATCAGCGTCTGGCTGATCACGCCCTCGAGCACGAACGACAGCACCTGGCGGATCTGCGCCTGCTGGTGCGCCGGGAACACGTCGACGATGCGGTTGATGCTGCCGATCGCGCTGGTGGTGTGCAGCGTCGCCAGGCACAGGTGGCCGGTCTCGGCGATCGTCAGCGCGGCCTCGATGGTCTCGAGGTCGCGCATCTCGCCGACCAGCACGACGTCGGGGTCCTGGCGCAGGATGTGGCGCAGCGCCTTGCCGAAGCTGTGGGTGTCGGCGCCGACCTCGCGCTGGTTGACGAGGCTGCTCTTGTGCGGGTGCAGGAACTCGATCGGATCTTCGATCGTGATGATGTGGGCGCGGTGCCGGGTGTTGATCCGGTCGACCATCGACGCCAGCGTCGTCGACTTGCCGGAGCCGGTGGTGCCGGTGACCAGCACCAGGCCGCGCGGGCGCTCGCACATGTCGGCCACCGTCTTGGGCAGGCCGAGCTCCTCGAGCGGCAGGATCGTGAACGGCACCAGGCGGAACGCGCCGGCCACCGCGCCGCGCTGCATGAACAGGTTGGCGCGGAACCGGGCCAGGCCCTTCACGCCGAACGAGAAGTCGAGCTCCTGCGCCTCCTCGAACGCCATCTTCTGGGCGTCGGTCAGGACCGAGTAGCACAGCTGCTTGGTGTCGACCGGGGTCAGCGCCTCGACCCGCAGCGGCACCAGCTCGCCGTCGATGCGCAGCTGCGGCGGCGACCCGGTCGTCAGGTGCAGGTCGGACGCGCCCTTGTCGAGCATGACCTTCAGGAGCTGGTGCAGGCTGGGAGGGGGCATCGTCGGATCCGATGATCGCAGAGGCGGGGGCAGAACTCCAGGAATGCGGCAGGCCAGCCGGGCCCGGCGATGAGCCGGGCGTCTCGCGTCCTGGTGGGAGGCTCGGCGGGGCCTCGCCCCGCCGAGGGAGGTGCGGCGACGTACCTCCTGAAACTCGGTCGTCAGTCGTCGACGGTCGTGCGCAGGATCTCCTCGGGCGTCGTGACGCCCTCCAGGATCTTCTGGATGCCGGCCATGCGCAGCGAGGCGTAGCCCTCCTTGATCATCTGGGTCTTGAGCTCGGCGGCCGACGCGCCCTGCAGCACCAGCTCCTTGAGCCCGTCGACGAACGGCATGACCTCGTACAGCGCGACGCGGCCCTTGTAGCCGGTGTTGTTGCAGGTGCCGCAGCCGCGGCCCTGCATGATCGTCCCCTTGCGGATCTGCTCGTCGCTCATGCCCAGCTTCTGCAGGGCCTCGCCGTGCTTCTCGGCGGGGACCTTGCAGTCGTTGCAGATCCGGCGCGCCAGGCGCTGGGCGATCACCAGGTTGACCGAGGCGGTCACCAGGAACGGCTCGACGCCCATGTTGAGGAGGCGCATGACCGTCGACGGCGCGTCGTTGGTGTGCAGCGTCGACAGCACGAGGTGGCCGGTGAGCGCGGCCTTGACCGCGATCTCGGCGGTCTCGAAGTCACGGATCTCGCCGACCATGATGATGTTCGGGTCCTGGCGCAGGAACGAGCGCAGCGCGGTCGCGAAGTTCAGGCCGATGTCGTCGTGCATCTGCACCTGGTTGATGCCGGCCAGGTTGAACTCGACGGGATCCTCGGCGGTCGAGATGTTGCGGTCGATCGTGTTGAGCTCGGACAGCGCCGAGTACAGCGTCGTCGTCTTGCCCGACCCGGTGGGGCCGGTCACCAGCACCATGCCGTACGGCTTCTTGATCGACTTCTTGAAATCGTCGAGGGGCCGCTGCTCGAACCCCAGCTTGGTCATGTCGAGCTGGAGGTTGCCCTTGTCGAGGAGACGCATGACGATCTTCTCGCCGAACAAGGTCGGCAAGATGCTCACGCGGAAGTCCATCTCGCGGTTGGTGCCGATCTTCAGCTTGATGCGGCCGTCCTGCGGCAGCCGGCGCTCGGCGATGTCGAGCGACGCCATGATCTTGAGGCGGCTGGTCATCGCGTTGCGCAGCTTGAGCGGCGGCCGCATCTCCTCCTGGAGGATGCCGTCGATGCGGAACCGCACGCGGAAGTACTTCTCGTACGGCTCGACGTGGATGTCCGACGCCTTCTTCTTGATCGCCGACAGCAGGATCGCGTTGCACAGCTTGACCACCGGCGCCTCGCCGGCCTGGTTCTCCAGGTCGACGACGTTGACCGCGTCGTCGGAGGTCGAGGCGAAGTCGACGTTCTCGACGTCGATGTCGCCGATCATCGCGTCGAGATCGGGGCCCTTGTCGTAGTAGCGCGCCAGCGCGGTCTCGATGGCGGCGTCGGACGCCACCACCGGATCGATGTTGTACTGGGTGAGGAACTTGAGCTCGTCGATCGCGTAGATGTTCGACGGGTCGGCCATCGCCACGATCAGCGTCGGCCCCTGGCGCCGCACCGGGATGACCTGGTGCTTCTCGCAGATGTCCTTGGGGATGAGCTTGAGGACGTTGGGATCGATCTCGATCTCGGACAGGTTGATCGCCGGCAGGCTGTACTGCCGCGCGACCATCTGGGTCAGGACGTTGTCCGGGACCATCCCCATCTTCGCGAGGGTGGCGCCCAGGCGCTTGCCGGTCCGCTTGGCCTCGTCCTGGGCCTGCTGCAGCTGCTGGAGCGACAGCACCTTCTCCCGGACCAGCAGCTCACCGATGCGGCTCATGCGCGAGGTAACTCCTTGAGGCGACGCGAGGTTGGCTCGCGATCACCCTGAACAGCGTAGCTGGCCCGGTGATCCGGCGTCAAACCGACTGGGGGTTCGTTCGGGGTACGGACCGACGTGAGGCGATGTAGGCGGCCGTGACCGCCGCACGGCGTCGCGCGTCAGCGCCATCGATCGGGGCCGGTCGTGCGTCTAAAAGTTGCCCCCTGTCGATCGACGGCGCCACGGTCGATTCACAGATCAACCCAGGAGCCCCCCATGAGCAACCGCGAAGCGAAAGAGCTGGCCTTCCTCCGTCATCGGCTGCGCGAGCACCTGCTGGCGCAGGACGCCAGCGGCGCCGCCGAGCCGCTCCTGCGCCTCAACGAGGTCGCCGCGGGGGATCAGGAACTCCGCGCCGAGTACGCGCGCTGGGCGTTCCGCTTCGAGCTGCTCGCCGCCTGACCCGCCCGGCAGGAGCGCGACGCGCGCACCGCCTCACCTGTCACGACCCGGGCTCCGCGCGGAGCCCGCCGCCCGCTCACTCACACGGCAGCGCGCCGGTGCAGGTCTTGATCGTGATGTTGTAGTTGTTCTCGGTGTCGTCGGCCGAGCGCACGCGGATGAAGTAGTCGCCGACCGCGAGGCGGTTGGGCAGCTCGATCTTCACCTGCTGCGGCGAGCCGTCGACCGGCGCGCCGGTGGTGATCGTCGTGCCGTTGGTGTTGAGCAGCTCGACCACCAGCGAGGCGCGGCTCGACAGCCCCACCACGGTGGCCTCGAGGTTGGTGCCGGCGACGTTGACGCCGAAGCGGAAGTGGTCGGTGTCGGTCGCCGGGCAGATGGCGAGGCCGAACAGCGCGTAGTCGGGGCGCGCGTTCGGGATCGGCGTGATGTACGCGTTGTTCGGCATGTCGTTCGGCTCGAGCGAGCGATCGTTCTCGCAGGTGAACGCCGGCGCGTCGATCGTCGCGCCGGTGCCGGTCTTCTCGCAGACGTCGATGTCGGTGTTGCACGTGTAGCCCTCGGGGCACACGTTGGTGTCACCGCCGCACTCGAAGGGCGTCGGGCCGAGGTCGGGGTCGTACGGATCGCAGCCGGCGGCGAGCGCCAGCGCGGCGATGGGGGCGAGCAGGGGGGCGAAGCGGGTCATGGCGTGCCTCGGGCGAGCGGACATCAGAAACGAACCATGGCGGCGCCGCCGACGGTGTCGGCGTCGACCATCGGGGCGGCGACGAGCGAGTCGAGGCCGGTGCTGGTCGACGCGGTCGTCGACGCGCGCTTGTCGCCGCGGGCGATCTCCTTGTACCAGAGGTAGCCCGCGAGGCCGGTGAAGGCCAGGCCGACGCCGAAGCTGATCTTCGACACCAGCTCGTTGCGCTCGCCGGCGGTCTGGATCGCCTGGCGCTCGGCGTTGAACGAGCGGCACGGCTTGGGGACGCCGTCGCCGCAGCGGCTCGAGCTGTTCGACAGCGCGGCCTCCGACTCGAGCGAGGCCGACATGTCCGCGGCCAGCAGGTAGAACGTGAGCGACACGCCGAGCATGCCGACGGCGCCGCCGGTGGCGATCCACTTGGCGCGCTTGAACTTGGTCGAGCCGGCGTCGAAGTAGCCGCCCGGCACGTACGACGAACCGCCGCCGCCGCCGCCGCCGCCACCGCCGCCGCCACCGCCGCCACCGCCATCGTCGACCCAGTCGCGGTCGTCGGTCAGGTCGGGGTAGTAGCGCGGGCGCGCCTTGGGATCGATGTAGACGATGTTCGGGCTCGCGGGCCGACCCACGCGGGTGATCATCTCACCCTGGGCGTTGCGGACCTCGAGGTAGTACTGCACCGAGCTGCCGGCCATCACCTTGGCCGGGATGCGGCCCACGAGCTCGTTGTAGCGGGGCTTCATCTGCACCGACGTGAACTTCGCGTCGCCGCCGCCGCGGTAGAACATCGTCACGATCCAGCCCGCCTCTTCGGGGCTGAACGCGGTCAGGTCGAGCGGGCGGCCCGGGGGCGCGTCCTCGATGATCTGGTGCTGGAAGTCGTCGGCGGTGTACGCGCTCGGCGGCTTGGGGTTGCGCGGGGGCTTCTTGCCGCCGTCGTCGGGCGGGGTGACGTTGCCACCGTCCGGCGGCGGCTTGGTGCCACCGTCGGGCGGCGTACCGCCGCCGCCGTCGGGCTCCTTGCCCAGCTCCTTGGCCAGCGCCTTCTCGCGCGTGACCGCCTCGGGGCGCTGCGCGGCGTCGGCCGGCGCGTCGGCGAGGAACTTGGCGTAGTAGAAGTGCGCGAGGTCCTTCTGGCCCAGCTGGTCGAACGTGAAGGCCACGTTGTAGAGCAGGAGCGGGTTGCGCGACAGCCGGTACGACTCCTTGAACTTCTCGACCGCGAGGTCGAACTTCTTGGCGTCGAACAGGGTCTTGCCCTCGATGAAGGCCGCCTTGGCCTGCTCGAGCTGCGCCGGGGTGGGCGGGGCAGGCTCAGCCGGCTTGTCACCGGGCTGCGCGTGCGCCGGTGCAGGCACGGTCACGAGCGCGACCGCGACGAGCGCGAAGGAGAGAAACCGACCGATGAGCGTCACAGGGCCTCCGGGCGAACGAGCGCTCCGCTCTTAACACAGGGCGGAGGCCGGCCACTGACAGATGTGGCTGAAATTCTCGCGATTCGAGTGAGATCGCCGCGGGGCGGGCGTCTCGCGTTGCGGGGGATGTCACCCCGCGAAGGGGTCGACGATGCCGCCGGCCGCCGGCTTCTTGGGCTTCTTCTCGACGGGCTTCTTCTCGGCCGGCTTCTTCTCGGCCGGCGCGGCGCCGCCCGACGCGAACGGGTCGACGATGCCGGCGGGCTTGGCGGGCTTGGTGCCAGCCGGCTTGGTGCCAGCCGGCTTGGTGGCGGCCGGCTTGGTCGCAGCGGGCTTGGTGGCGGCCGGCTTGGTCGCGACCGGCTTGGTCGGGGTCGGCGGCGCGACGACGACCGGCGGGGGCTCGACGGCGGCGGGCGGGGGCTCGACGGCGGCGGGCGGCGCGGCGACGACCGGCGGAGGCTCGACGGCGGCGGGCGGAGGCTCGACGGCGGTGGGCGGCGCAGCGGCCGTCGGGGCCGGGACGACCTCGGGGTTCGCGGCGGCGGGCACCGGCGTGACGGTGGGGGCGGCGGCCGGGGTGACGACCGGCGCGGGGGCCGGCGTGACCGCCGGCGCGGGGGCGGCGGCGGCCGGGGCCGGGGCCGGCGGGGTGGCGGGCTTGGCGCCGCCACCACCGAACAGCTTGAGGCCGATCAGCACCGCGGCGATGCCACCGCCGAAGGCGCCCGCGACCGCGCCCAGCGGCACGCCCTTGGCTTCCTTGCTGGGGGCGGCGACCTCGTCGCGATCGACCGCAGCGACGGCGCGCGGCGCCGGCGTCACGCCGAGCCCGGCCTCGAGCTTGTCGAGATCGGCGGACGAGACGGTCAGGCCGGCGGCGGCGGCGCGCGCGGCGGCGATGGCCTTGGCGGCCTTGGCCTCGGCGAGGCGGGCGCGCTCGTCGGCCTCGGCCAGCTCGCGATCGCTGGCGGCGCGGCTCGGGGCCGGCGCGGGGGTCGCGGCGACCGCGACCTTGGCGTCGGCGGCCTTGGCCTCGGCGGCGCGGGCCTTGTCTTCGGCGGCGCGGGCCTTGGCCTCGGCGGCCTTGGCCTTGTCGTCGGCCGCGGCCAGCTTGGCCTCGAGATCGGAGACGGTGGCCGACATGGCCTGGCTCGACGCCAGCACGGCGACCTTGGCCTCGAGCTCGGCGCGGCGCGCCGACACCTCTGTCAGCTCGGCCTCGAGATCGCCGATGCGCTTCTCGAGCTTCGCCCGCTGGGCGTTGGCGTCGGCGCGGACGGCCTCCTCGGCCTGGCGGATCTTGGCTTCCTCGGCCGACTGGGCGTCCTTGGCGACGCGCTCGCGCTCGGCGCGGGCCTGGGCCTCCCACGCGTCGACGTCGACCAGCGTGGAGTTGGCGCGGGCGATGAAATCCTCGAGCGACGACTCCACGGTCGGCAGCGCGACCGCCGCCTGCATCAGCGACGAGCGCCGCTTGCCACGCGAGCCGTTGCTGGCGTGTCCGTTGGTTCCAGGCTTGTCGTCGGTGGTCGTGGCCATCGTTCCTCCGGGCCGTGGGGGCCGAGTCGTCGCGTGCGGGGCAGCGCCAATAATTGTAGCGCGGTGGGCGAGAGAGATCAGGTGCCGAATCGTGGCCGGCCGCGGATCGTCGAGATCACGCGGTCGGGTGCGGGCGAGGGGCGTTCACCTCGACCACGTCGAGCCCGTCGTGGAACTCGGCCGCGGCGCGCTCGACGATGTCCTCGGGCAGGTAGCCGAGCGACACCACGATCGCCCCGAAGCGCCGGCGGCGACCGTCGCTCCAGTGCGCCGCCAGGGCCGACAGCCACTGCTCCTCCGACAGGAGCATCTGATCGCGCAGGAACTCCCCGAAGCGCACGGTCTCGAGGACCGCCATCCGGGGGGTGGTGATGCGCATCGAGCGGGAAGGTGAATGAGGGACCATGTAGGCTCCGAGTGGCGGGACTCTACGCGATCGAGCCACCGGTCTGTAAAGCCAAAACGTCGAACGCAGGCCCGCGATCTCACGACACCGCCTTACGCGCGGCCCTTGGGCCGCGCCCCGTGCCCGTGCCCGTGCCCGTGCCCGGTCCCGCTCCCGTGCCCGTGCCCGGGCCCGTGCCCGGGCCCGATCCCCCTCCCCGCCGCCCGCGCGCACCTCCCGCGGATCCGGCGCAGCCAGCGCGGGCACGGGCACGGGCCCGGGCCCGG
>JAEUJY010000033.1 GCA_016794525.1 Myxococcales bacterium | reverse complement strand
GGCCGAGGCGATCACGATGCTCGCCGGCGCCGGCGCGCCCGAGGCCAAGGGTGCGCTCCTGGCGATCGCCGAGAGCAGCCACGGCGCCACCCGCAGCCAGGCGCTCGACGCGCTGGCCAACGCCGACCCCAGCGACCCCGCGGTCGCGCAGCTCCTGGCCGACTCGCTGTTCTCGGGCCGCGCCGACGAGGCGCAGAGCGCGGCGTGGGTGCTGGGGCGGATCGGCACCGACGACGCGCGCGAGGCGCTGGTGGCCGCGCTCAAGGACGACGACCTCACCGTCGCCAACGCGGCGATGAGCGCGCTCGGGCAGGTCGGCTCGCCGGCCGACGTGCGCGCGGCGCTGGCCGACGTGGTGCGCACCGGCAAGCCGGAGCTGCGCGGCCAGGCGCTGGCGCAGCTGATGGGCACCGGCGCGCCCGAGGCGCTGGCGCTGGCCGAGCAGGCGCTCCGCGGCGACGATCCCGACCTCGCGCGCAACGTCGCCTACTCGCTGTCCAACCTCGGCGGCGCCGACGCCCAGCGCCTGCTCGCGGTGGCGGCGCGCTCGAGCGACGCGTCGGTGCGCGCGGCCTCGGTCGGCGCGCTGGTGCAGGCCGGCGACGACGCCGCGACCGACGCGCTGCTCACGCTGACCCGCGACAGCGATCCGTCGGTGAAGGCCCAGGCGCTGTCGTCCTTGGGCCAGGTCGGCTCGGCGCGCGCGGTCGACGCGCTGGTGTCGGCGGCCGGTGGCGGCGCGCCCGAGGACCGCATCGCCGCGCTGCAGGGCCTGGGCAACGTCGACGACCCGCGGGCGTCGTCGACGCTGGCCCGCGCCATCGAGGAGCGCGACGACGCCGTCGCCACCGCGGCGATCTGGGCCGCGTACAACGGCGGCGACGACGTCGATCAGGCGCTGGTGCGCGCGTTCGGCAACCCGGCGGCGTCCGACGCGGTCCGCAACGCCGCCGGCCAGCAGATCCGGTCGCGCGGGATCGACGTCGACGACGCGACCCGCGCCAAGCTCGACGAGCTGCTCGGCCCGGGCGGCTACGGCGGCTACGGCTACGGCGGCTACGGCGGCGAGTAGCCGGTCACTCGTCGTCGTCGTCGTCGAGCGCGTCGACCTCGTCGGTCGGCGGCGCGGCGTGCGGGAACAGCGGCGCGCGCGCCTCGCGGTTCACCAGGCCCAGGCCGGCGCAGCCGCGCGCCGCCGTCGGATCCGGCGCGGCGCTCACGCAGGTCTTCGCCAGCGGCCCCAGGCCCGGGCGCTGGCACAGGTCGATCACCTCCACCGCGAACCGCAGCACCTCGTCCTGCTGCGCCGCCGGCGCCCCCGCGATCCACCGCTCGCCCGCGCGCGCCACGGCTCGACAGCCGTTGTCCTTCGTCGACACGGCCGCCCGGCCCCCGCACCCCGCGAGCAGCACGGCGATCGCGATGCCTGGTCGAACGCTCACGACCCTCGGATCAACTCGCGGCTTTGCTCTCGAGGACCAGCTCGGGGCGGCCGCGGCTCTCGACCACCTCGCGCGTCACGACGCACTCCTTCACGCCCGACAACGACGGGATCTCGTACATCACGTCGAGCATGACCTCTTCGAGGATCGCGCGCAGGCCGCGGGCGCCCGAGGCGCGGCGGGTGGCCTCGTTGGCGATCGCGGTCAGCGCGTCGGGGCGGAACGTGAGCTTCACGCCCTCGAGCTCGAACAGCCGCTGGTACTGCTTGGCCAGCGCGTTCTTCGGGCGCCACAGCACCTCGGTCAGCGCGTCGACGTCGAGCTGATCGCACGACACGATCACCGGCAGGCGGCCCATGAACTCGGGGATCATCCCGAACTTGATCAGGTCCTCGGTCCGCACCGCGCGGCGCAGCGAGTCCTTGTCGTCCTCTTGCCCGCCGATCGCCGCGCCGAAGCCCAGCCCGCGCTGCCCGACGCGGCGGCGGACGATGTCCTCGATGCCGTTGAACGCGCCGGTGCAGATGAACAGGATGTCGGTCGTGTCGATCTGGATGAGCTCTTGCTGCGGGCGGTTGCGCGCGCCGTCCGGCGTGATCGTCGCGGTCTTGCCCTCGAGGATCTTGAGCAGCGCCTGCTGCACGCCCTCGCCCGAGACGTCGCGGGTCGGCGACGGCGCGCCGCCCTTGCGGGCGATCTTGTCGATCTCGTCGATGCAGATGATGCCGCGCGCGGTCTTCTCGACGTCACCGCCGGCGGCCCGGAACAGGCCCTTGACCACGCTCTCGACGTCCTCGCCGACGTAGCCGGCCTCGGTCAGCGTCGTGGCGTCCGCGATCGCGAACGGCACGTCGAGCTTCTTGGCGAGGGTCTGCGCCAGGAGCGTCTTCCCGGACCCCGTGGGGCCGAGCAGGATGATGTTGCCCTTCTGGACCTCGACGTCGGTCTGCTTGCCGCGCAACCCGATGCGCTTGTAGTGGTTGTAGACCGCGACCGACAGGGCCCGCTTGGCGGAGGCCTGTCCGACGACATAGCGATCGAGCTCCTCGACGATCGCGCGCGGCGGCGGGAACTTCGGGCGCTCCGCCGCCTCCTCCTTGGCGAGGATGTCGTTGCACAAGGTCACGCACTCGTCGCAGATGAACACCCGCGGCCCGCTGATGAGCTTGCGCACTTCACGGCGTTGCTTGCCGCAGAAGGAGCAGTGAAATTCCTCCATCCGGTTCCGATTCTTACATGCCTTCTGCCGACGGCAACAGGGGTTGTGGCTCTTGACGCGCCGGGTCAAGCAGGTGATCACTCGCTCCCGTGCGTGCGCTGGTGATCTGCGCCGAGCCGGCGACGAGTCGCGACGACCGGGCTTCACTCGCCGCGGCGTTGGCCGATCTCGGCAGCCCGGTGACCTTGGCGAGGTTCGATCTGGGCGATCTCGACACCGCCGCGCTGGCGGCCGCGCCACCGACGGTGATCGTGATCGACGCTGGCGACGAGCTGGCGCGCGCGCTGCGCACGGTGAAGAAGGTTCGGAGCGGCGGGCCGCTAGCCGAGGTGCCGATCCTGGTGGCGCTCCCGGTGGCCCGCCTCCCGGGCCTGGACGTCTCGGCGGGCTTCGACGACTTCGTGCTCACCCCGCTGGTACCAGCCGAGCTGTACGCCCGGGTGCGGCAACTTGACTGGCGCGCGGCGGCCTTCGACTCCGACGAGCTGGTGAAGATCGACGACCTGGTCATCGATCTCGCGGGCCACGAGGCCCGGCTCGCCGGGCGGGGCCTCGGCCTGACCCACCAGGAGTTCGAGCTGCTCGCCTACCTGGCGCAGCACCGCGGCCGGGCCTTCACGCGCGATCAGCTCCTCGAGCGGGTCTGGGGCTACACGTACACCGGGGGCACGCGCACCGTCGACATCCACGTGCGGCGGCTGCGCGCGAAGCTCGGCCCCACCGCCGGCGAGCTGATCGAGACCGTGCGCAACCTCGGTTACAAGATGCGCTCGCGCGGGCGCTGAGCGGCGCGCGCGCCGAAAATCCCGCGGCGCTGGTTGGCCGCCGACCGCGCGGCCGGCGCCGACCCGTATTATGATCGTCGCGATGAGGTCACCCGCACCCGCGGAGCTGCCGTGAGGGCGTCGATCGTCGCAGCGGTGTCGACCCACGTCGGCAACGTGCGCGATCACAACGAGGACGCGCACCTGGTGGCCGCCGACGACGGCATCTTCATCGTCTGCGACGGCATGGGCGGCCACGCCGCCGGCGAGGTGGCGTCGGCGATCGGCGTGCGCGTGACCCGCGAGCACTGGCTCGGGCCGGCGGTGCAGCGCGCCGCCGCGGCGTGGCTGGCGTCGGGCACCCTCGACAACCGCCGGGCGTTCCTGTCGGCCGTGAAGGGCGGGGTGATGGCGGCCCACCGCACGATCTGCGAGCAGGCCGCCGCCGACACCGGCAAGCAGGGCATGGGCACGACGTTCACCGGCTGCGTGGTGGCGGGCGGCGACGCGGTGATCGCCCACGCCGGCGACTCGCGCGCGTACCTGGTGCGCGGCGGCATCGCGATGCAGCTGACCGAGGACCACACGCTCCTGGCCCGGCTGCTGGCCTCGGGCATGCCGATCGCCGAGGGCGCGTCGAGCGCGCGGTGGAAGGGCGTCATCACCAACGCGCTCGGCTTCGGCGACGACACCAAGGTCGTGACGTTCCTGGTGCCGCTGTCCGACGGCGATCGCCTGCTGCTCTGCTCGGACGGCATCAGCGAGTACGTCGGCGAGGCCGAGGTCGGGCAGGTGCTGGTGGCGATGCCCAGCCCGGCGCGCGCGGCGCAGCGGCTGGTCGAGCTGGCGCTCGAGCGCGGCGGCGAGGACAACGCGACCGCGCTGGTGATCAAGGTGGTCGAGGTCGGCGAGACGCCGATCCCGGCCGCGCAGCGGCAGCTCGACGCCGACACGCTGGCGCGCTGCCCGCTGTTCGAGCCGCTGTCGCCGCAGCAGCGGCTGCGGGCGGCGCGGATCGCGGTCAACCGCGACATCTCGGCCGGCGAGGTGCTGCCCGAGGCGGCGCTGGGCAGCCGCGTCGCGTGGGTGCTGCTGGCCGGCGAGGCGGTGGTCGGCGGCGTCACCGTCGGCCCCGGCACGCTGCTCTACCCCGAGGCGCTGCTCGGCCAGGGCAGCCCGCGCCGCGCCGACGCGCTGGCGGTCGCCGTCGACGACGTCCGGGTGCTGGCGATCCGCGGCGACGACTTCGCCGAGCTGGCCGGCGAGGACGCCGATCTCGCCGAGCCGATGTACGCGGCGCTGGCGCGGCTGGTCGCGCCGCCGGCGTAGCGCTCACCGCGCCGGCGCGACGTACGAGAACGCGACCTCGCCGTTGCGGGCGCCGGCCGCGGCCTCGTCGCCGGGCAGCACCGCGCGGACGTAGTCGACCCGAACGCCGGCGGGCTCGACCGTGACGTCGAGGAAGCCGGCGTTGGGCAGCACCACGCCGGCGGCCGGATCGTAGCTCGCGCCCGGCAGCGCGATCGCGTCGGGATCGTAGGCGTCGGCGTTCCAGGCGGTGTAGGTGTCATCGGCGGGGTTCGGCGTCGACTGGTAGATCACGCCGTCGACGATCTCGCGGGCGAAGACGTGGTCGTGGGCGAAGAACACGATCGTCACGCCCGCGTCGACGAGGAGCGGGTGGATCGGCTGGGCCCAGCCCGGGCGCCGGGCGGTGAACTCGTAGGCGGTGCCGTCGTCGTCGTAGCCGCCCCACTCCTGGCGGTGCACCATCCCGGCCGCGCCGCGGCCGCCGCCGAGCGGGTGGTGGGTGAAGACGAACTTGTAGCGGGCGCGGCTGGCGGTGAGCGTCGCGCGCAGCCACGCGTACTGCGCGTCGCCGATCGAGATCGCCCACGGATCGTCGGCCTTGCCGACCCCGGGCACGCCGGTGTCGGCCGGCACCGGCGAGTGCCAGTACGGATCGATCGTGACGAACAGCGCGTCGCCCCACTCCCACGCGTAGTAGTCGCGCAGCGGCCCGATCGGCGCCAGCGCGGTGGCGTCGCCGGCGTAGAACCCGTCGGGCGCGGGCAGCGGGAAGTAGGTCACGCGGGCCAGGCCGGCGAACCGCGGCGCGTCGGCGAACGGCGTGCGGTAGGCGTCGGTCAGCAGGTAGCCGGCGGCCTGCTCGTGGTTGCCGTTGACCAGGTACAGCGCCGTCGAGTGCCCGGCGACGCCGAGCGCGTCGCGCTGGCAGCGGTAGCGCAGATCGACGTTGGCCTGGGTCAGCTCGCCGTGCTCGAGCAGGCGCTCGATGCTGAAGTCGTCGCCGAGCGCCAGGTAGAAGTCGGGCTGGCGCGCCGCGACGTTGGCCAGGTTCAGGCCGTACAGCTCGGGGCTGTACATCTTGCCCTGGCGCTCGGGGTGCGAGTCGCCCTGGACGCCGAAGTGGAAGGTCGCGCCGGGCGCGCGCGCGGTGTGGAACGTGTGCTCGGCGTCGACCAGCTCGGGGCCGACCGGTGGCTGGACCCGCACCCGGTAGTAGTAGCGAGTCGCCGGCGCCAGATCGCGCAGCTCGAACACGATCGGCTCGCCGGCGACCGACGTCCCCGACGGGCACGGGCGGTCGTAGGCCCCCGGCGCGGTGCCGAGGTCGCAGGTCGCGGTGGTGCCGGCCTCGGCCAGCAGGCTGATCGCGATCGACGTGTCGGTGGGGCGGCCGAGCACCAGGTTGACCGGCAGCGGCGGGCCGCAGTCCCAGGTCGGGTTGCCACCGCCGCCCCCACAGGCGACGGCCAGGACCAGCGCGACGGCGCACGCGACGTGACGGAGCATCCCGCGTCGGACCCGCCAGCCCCGCGGTGGTTAGATCACGGCCGCTGGTAGTCGACCAGATCGATCGTGACGTCGCCCAGCTCGGTGCCGGCGACGATGCGGAACGGCACGCGGTCGGCGTCGTCGGACATCCACACCGAGAAGGTGCGCGGCGGCCGCTTGGTGTCGACGGTGAGGTTGGCGAACGCGCGGCTGGCGACGCCGTCGATGCGCAGCGCCGCCTGGTTGCCGCCGTAGGTGCCGATGACCTCGGTGCGGCCCATCGTCAGGTCGACCTTCCAGATCCGGCGTCCGCCGAGCACCCACATCGTGCGCTGGGTGCCGGGGGCGGCCTGCCACACCCGCATCGTCGCCATCGCGCTGTGGGCGTCGTGGGCCTCGGCGGCGCCGAAATCGTAGACCAGGTGCTGCGGCGGGCCGTCGTTGGGGCGGAAGTCGATCTCGGCCTTGGCGCCGACGAAGCGGGTCTCGGCCGCGTAGTCGCGCGGGTTGGCGCGCACCGCCGAGGTGGTGCTCAGCGGCCGCAGCGCGCCGACGTCGAGCACGGTGGTGGCCTCGTCGCGGACGTCCTTGACCAGCGCCAGCGCGCCGGCCGAGCGGATGCTGGAGGTCAGGGTCGCGGTCTGGCCCGCCCCCTGCTGGGCCAGCGCCACCGTCGAGAACGTGGCCTCGCCCGCCAGCACGCCGGCCAGGCGGACCTCGAACCGCATCTGCTCGCCGGCGTGGATCGCGACCAGCGCCTCGGCGGGTGCCTCGGGGACCGCCGCGCCGACCTCGGGCGGCCCGCCCGGATCGGCCAGCTCACCCAGGCCGCCGCCGCACGCGGTCGCGGCGGCGAGCAGGAGGGCGGCGGCGCGGCACATGTCCATAGCTTGATCGACGTTGGACCGGCGCACCATGTTCAAACGCGGGAGCCGCGGTATCGTGACCGACGATGGCGATCGGGATCACGCTCGGCGATCCGGCGGGCATCGGCCCCGAGGTGGTCGCGGCGGCCCTCGCCGCGGCCCCGGCGGCGCTGCGCGAGCAGGCGATCGTCTTCGGCGACCCCGACGTGCTCGCCCGCGGCGCGCGCGCGATGGGCGTCGCGGTGGCGGCGCGCTGCGAGGGGGCCGCCTGTCCCGACGTGGTGCCTGGGCAGCCCGACGCGCGCAGCGGCGCGGCGCAGGTGGCGTGGCTCGAGGCGGCGATCGCCGCGGCCCAGGCCGGCCGGGTCGACGCGCTGGTCACCGCGCCGATCTCCAAGACCTGGGCCAAGCGCGCCGGCTTCGCGTTCCCCGGGCACACCGAGCTCCTGGCCGCGCGGTTCGGTGTCGCCGAGGTGGCGATGACCTTCGTCGGGCCGCGCCTGGTGGTGGCGCTGGCGACCGTCCACGTGCCGCTGGCCACGGTGCCCGGCGCCCTGACCGTCGCGCGGATCGTCGCGACCGGCACGCTCCTGGCCGACGCGCTGGCCCGCGATCTGGGGCGGCCAGCGCCGGTGCGCCTCGGCGTCGTCGGCCTCAACCCCCACGCCGGCGAGGGCGGGCTGCTCGGCGACGACGAGGCCCGGGTGATCGCGCCGGCGGTAGCGGCGCTGGCCGCCGCGCTGGGGGACCGCGCGATCGTCAGCGGGCCGCTGGTCCCCGACGCCGCGTTCCGGGACGCCGTCGACGGGCGCTACCACGGGCTTGTCGCGATGTACCACGACCAGGCGTTGATCCCGGTGAAGCTCGTCGACTTCGAGCACGCGGTCAACGTGACGCTCGGGCTGCCGATCGTCCGCACCTCGCCCGACCACGGCACCGCGTACGATCTGGCCGGCACCGGCCGCGCCCGGCCGGCGTCGACGCTCGCCGCGCTCGAGCTGGCGGCGGCGATGCGCGCGGCCCGGGGCCGGCGGTGAACCGCGCGCCGCTGGCGCTGACGCTGACGCTGGCGGTGTCGACCGCGCGCGCCGCGGCGCCACCGACGACCACGGCGCCCGCCGCGCCCGCCGCGCCCGCCGCGCCCACGCCGACCACGCCGACCACGCTCGGCTGGCCCGCCGACACCACCACCGTCAGCGTCACGCGCACCAGCCACGTGCGCGCGGCCCCCGACGCTAAGGCCGCGCCGCTCGGCAAGATCGTCGCCGGCACCCGGGTCGCGTGGACCGCGCTGGTCGCTGGCGATCGGCGCTGTCCGGTCTGGGTCGCCATCGCGCCGGCCGGCTACCTGTGCGCCGACGTGCTGGCGCCCACGACCGAGCCGCCGGGCGGCGTGGTGCAGCCGCCGCTGGCGCCGGGCGCGCTGTTGCCGGGCGACTACTTCGACGTGGTGGCCGACGACACGCCGGCGTACCGCGACGCGCGGGCGCTCGAGCGCGACGATCCGCCAGCGCTGCTGTCGACCCACGTCATGGTGCGCGGGCGCGGCGAGGTCGAGATCGGCGGCATGGACTACGTCCAGACCAACAAGGGGCTGGTGCCTGCGTCGGAGCTGCGGCCGCTGGCGCCGTCGGCGTTCGTCGGCCTCGACCTGCGCGCGCAGCCCGCGCCGTGGCCGATGGCGTTCGTCGCGCCCGATCACCCCGCGGTCGTGCGCGCGGCGCCGGCGGCGGACGCCGCGGTGCTCGATCAGCGCCCCGCGCGCGCGGTGGTGTGGATGAAACAGCGGGCCGGCGACTGGATCGAGATCGCCGCCGGCGCGTGGGTGCGCGCGCGCGAGCTGCGGCCGGTGATCGCCGCGCCACCGCCGGCCGGCCTCGCCGCCGACGCGCCGTGGATCGACATCGACCTCGATCACCAGACGCTGGTGGCGTACCAGGGCGGCCGGCCGGTCTACGTCACGCTGGTGTCGACCGGGCGCAAGGCCGGAACCACGCCGGTCGGCGTGTACCGCGTCGTCGCCAAGGCCGCGACCACCGGCATGGCCGCCGAGGCCGACGAGCGCAACCAGTACGACGTCGGCGAGGTGCCGTGGGCGCTGCGCTGGAAGCGAGGCCTGTACCTGCACGCCGCCTACTGGCACGATCGCTTCGGCGACCGGAAGAGCCACGGCTGCGTCAACCTCGCGCCGCGCGACGCCCGCGCGCTGTACGAGTGGGCCACGCCGACCCTGCCGCCTGGCTGGTCCGAGGTCGAGGTGCCGCTCGATCAGGCGCTCGTCGTGCGCATCCGCGACGCCGCCCACCCCGATCCGCCGTGGTTCGACTACGCGACCGAGCGCCCCAAGAAAGCCCGCCGCAAGCGGTAGCCGGCGCCGGAATCGGCGCCGGCGCCGGAATCGGCGCCTAGAACAGCGCGCGCAGCGCCGTCAGATCCGACAAGATCACCTTGCGGCCGTCGGTGACGATCAGCCGGCGTCGCTTGAACTGCGACAGCGTCAGCGACACGGTCTCGCGGGTCGAGCCGATCAGGTTGGCCAGCTCCTGGTGCGTGATCTTCATCGCCACCAGCTTGCCGCGCACGTCGTCGACGCCGTACTCGTCGGCCAGCTTGATCAGCTGCTCGGCGAGCTTCGCCGACACATCGCGGAACACCAGCGCCTCGAGCTTGTTCTCGAGATCGTGGCGGCGGGCGATGACGGCGCGCGCCACCGCCGTCGCAAGCGGCGCGCTGGTCGCGAGGATGCGCTCGAAGTCGCCCTTGTCGACCTCGGCCAGGAGCGCGTTCTCGACGGCCTCGGCCATCTCGGTGCGCGCGGCGATGCCGACCAGGCAGGTCTCGCCGAACATGTCGCCGGGGCCGCAGTAGCCGAGGGTGAGCGACTTGCCGTCGCGCGTGACCTTGCAGATCTTGAGGCGACCGCCGCACACGAAGTACAGCGAGCGGCTCGGGTCACCCGGCAGATACACCACGTCCCGCCGCCGGACCTCCCGCAGCTCGACCTTCTCGGACAGCCGCGCCAGCACGTCGGGACCGGCCTCGGCCAGGACCGCTACCTTCTTCAGGTACCAAAGCGTCCGCTTGGGGTCGGTCACGGCGTGACGGTACCAGAGTCCGAGGGATCGGTGGCAAGCCGTGGCGCGATCGTACCGGTCCAGGCCAGCGCGCCGCCCGCGAGCGTGAGGCCCGCCGCCACGGCGATCGCCGGGCCGGTGTGGTGATCGATCGCCGTCGCGACCGCCGGCAGCGCGCCGGCGCCGATCAGCGCGACGATCAGGTTGTTGGTCGCGTGCAGCGCGACCGCCGGCCAGATCGAGCCGCCGCGCATCGCCAGCACGCCGGCGGCGCCGCCGAGGATCGCGGTCGCGACCATGCGCGCCGGCTCGAGGTGCAGCACCGCGAACGCCAGCGTCGACAGCGCGATCGCCAGCGGGCGGCCGATCGCCGGCGCCAGGCCGCCGGCGAGGAGCCCGCGGTGGGTGAGCTCCTCGCTGACGCTCGGCACGATCACCATCGTGACGATCACCAGCGCCAGCGACGGTCGATCGGCGAACAGCCCGGTCGACCAGTCGCGCACCGCCTGATCGCGCGCGGTCCACTCGACCACCGGCGCGGCCGCGTGCAGCGCCAGCAGCCACAGGCCGGCGCCGCACACTGCGCCGCCGACGACGGCGCGCAGGCGCGGGCGCCGCAGGCCGAGGTGCGCCGGCGCGACCTCGTGGACGCGCATGATCGCGAGCGGCACCAGGCCCAGGCCGACCACCTCGGCCGCCGCGCCGCCGACGCGATCGCCGCCGACCAGGAGCGCCGCGCCGAACATCGTCGCCAGCGCCAGCGCGTACGCGGCCAGCGTCGTGCCGACCGACAGCGGGGCGCCGACGCCGTGGTACAAGCGACGGGTGAAGTTCTGGGTCGGGCTCGCCATCGGCCTAGCGCTCGGCGCCGCCGCAATGTACCTCGGCCTGCGCCCGCCCTGGCGCAGCGCGGGCGCGCCTGCGCCCGTGGCCGTCGCGCCGCCCGCCGCGCTCGACGCGGGCGTGCCGGTCGCGCCGAAGAAGAAGAAGGGCAAGCGCACCAGCACCACCAGCTCGGCCGGCGGCGCGGTCGAGCGCGAGGTCGACGATGACGTCGTGCTCACCGACGCCGATCGCAAGGTCGAGTGGCGCGGCGACGCGGTGGCGGCGCCGCCGCGCACGATCGACATGGGCGCGAGCGACGACGCCCGGCCCCTCGACGACGGCGAGATCGCCAACGGCGTCGCCGGCGGATCGCCGGCGGTCGTCGAGTGCATCAAGGACGCGGCCGGCTCGGCGCCGCTGTCGGGGCAGGTGACGCTGCAGATGCTGGTCGGCGCCGACGGCAAGGTCTCCAAGACCCGTGTGCGCGCGGCGGTCTACCTGCACGAGCACGGCCTGACCGCGTGCGCGCGGCGCGCGGCCCGCGGCTTCGACTTCCCGGCCACCGGCGCGCCCACCGTCGTGACCGCGCCGTTCTTCTTGAACTGATTCAGGCGGCTCGTCGCCGCGGCGCCGAGCCCCCCTCCATCCCGGCGAAGCCGGGATCGTAGGCCGCGGCGTCAGGGCGTGCCGGCGCCGTTGGCCCAGTCGGGCGTCGGGCCCGTGCTGCCGCTGCCGGGCGATGCGGTACCGGAGCCCGAGCCGGTCGGCGGCTTGGCCGAGCCCGACCCCGAGCCGGCGGCCGAGCCGGAGCCCGAGCCGGTCGGCGGCTTGGCCGAGCCCGAGCCCGAGCCGGTGCCCGTCGGCGTGGCCGACCCCGAACCCGCGCCGGTGCCCGCGCCGGTGCCCGCGCCAGTGCCGGTTCCCGTGCCCGTGCCCGTGCCCGATCCGGTCCCCGAGCCCGAGCCCGCGGCCGATCCGGATCCCGAGCCCGCGCCGGCGTCCGAACCCGAGCCGCTGCCGGTCGCGCTGCCGCCGCCGCCGCCGGTCTTGGCCAGGTCCATCGTCGCGTCGGCGGTGGCCGCCAGCTGATCGCCCTCGGCGGCGAACTGGTCCGGCTTGACGACCGTGCTCCACGGCTGGTAGCCGCGCTTGCGCAGGTAGACACGCACGCCACCGGCCTTGGCCGCCTGGGCCTTGGTCAGCGCCACGTCGGCCGGCGTCACCTTGCCGGTGTCGACGCCGTCGACCGCGACCGAGGCGCCGGCGGGCGTCGACGTCACGTGGATCATCCGCGGCAGCCCCTCGAGCTTCGCGGTCGCGGTCTTGTCGCCGCCGTTGACCTTGAGCTCGGCGTCCTGGAAGCCCGGGGCGCTGACCTTGATCGTGAACGGCTTGCCGACCTCGAGGTCGACGGTGAACGGCGCCGGTCCGCTGGCGCCGGTCTCGACGACGGTGACGGTCGCGCCGGCGACGGCGGCCTTGACCACCAGCGGCGCGGTGACGGCGGGGGCGGCGGCTGCATCGATCGCGACCTCGGGCGCGGCCGGCGCGTCGGGCGCCATCGCGTCGATCGCGGCGACCGCGACCTGGCTGCCGCTCGCGGTGCCCGAGGCGGTCGGCGGCGTCGGCGGCGGCTCGTTCTTCTTCTCGGCCTTGCCGCGCAGCACGAAGAACCACACCGCGGCCGCGACCAGCGCGGCGGCGAGGAGGCCGATGATCACGGCCGACGCGCCCTTGCTCGACGTGCCGGGGATCGCGGTTGGCTCGGCGGGTGCCGCGGTCGCCGTCGCGGTCGCGGCCGGTCGCGCCGCGGCGGTCTTGGCGGTGGCCGCCGCCGATTTCGCCGCGGCGATCGCGGGCTCGTCGACGAGGCGCGGCGCGGGGGCCGGCGTCGGCGCGGGGGCTGGCGTCGGCGCGGGCGGCGCCTCGGGCACCGGCACCGCCCGCACCACCGGCGCGGTGGTGTCGGCGGGCGACGGCTCGGCGGCCGCCATGGGGGCGGGCGTCGGCGCGGGCGGCGGGATCTTCTTCTCCGACGCGCGCGCGGCCTTGGCCTCGGCGCGGGCCTCGGCGCGGGCCTCGGCGGCGGCCTCGCCCGCGGCGGTCGCGGCGACCAGCTCGTCGAGCGCGCGCACCTTGGTCGCTTCCTCGAAGGTCTCTTCGGGGAACTCGTCGGCGTCGCTGTGGAACGGCATCGGCCGCGGCAGCGGCGTGGTGTCGGTGCGCTCGTCGGCGAACCCCGACTTCGACGGCGCCATCGAGCCCAGCTTGGGCTTGCCCTCGGCCGCCGCCACCGCCGCGCTGAGCGGCGACGGCGCGACCCGCGTCGGCGCGTCCATGAAGTTCTTGTTGGGCGGCGGCTCGGTGTTGCCGGACGACGTCGACGGCTGCTTGGCCTTCTCGGCGAGGATGCGGTCGAGGATCGGCTGGCTGCCGTCACCCAGCCGATCGAAGCGCACGCCCATGCCGGGCGCGGCGTTGGGGCGGGCGGGATCGTTCTCGCGGGTCCAGACGACGGTGCCGTCGCCGGTGATCAGCGGCGTCGCGTCGCGCAGCTGGAACTCGAACCGCATCTGCGTCCCGACGGCGAGCGGCTCCTTGGTCCGGATGAAGATGCCGCCGGGGCTCACGTCGGCGGCGTAGCGCTCGATGAACTGGTCCAGGGTCGCGCTCTTGAACTTGATCTTGAGCGTGACCGGCGCGCGCTTGGCTTGACGGGTGTTGGGATCCACCAGGGTTCTCCAGAATTCGACGGCTGCGGGTCGAACGACGATTCCCGCCGTCGGTCGAAACGCAACGCGCCGAGATGTTTCATCTTAGGAGCATGACCCGCGTGATTGCAACGCGCTCGGCCGCCGAGCGCACCACGACTCGCGTCGCCCACCCGGGCCCACACACCGCCGCCCTGCTGGCGGTCGCCGTCGGGATGCTCGGCGGCGCCGCCGCCACCGCGCGCGCCCAGGGCGCGGTCGCCGCCGACGATCCCCGCGCCACCGCCGTCGGCGCCGCGGTGCTGGCCGACGGCGGCACCGCCGCGGACGCCGCGGTCGCGACCGCCCTCGCGCTGGGCGTGGTCAACCCGGCCTCCTCCGGGATCGGCGGCGGCGGGTTCGCGATCGTCTACGACGCCGCCACCGGGAAGACCTACGCCTTCGACTTCCGCGAGGTGGCGCCGGCCGCCCTCGATCCCGGCGACTTCGTCGTCGACGGCGCCATCGATCCGATGCGCGCGCGGCGCGGCGGGCTGGCGGTCGGCGTGCCGGGTGAGGTCGCCGGCCTGACGCTCCTGACCGAGCGGTTCGGGCGCCTGAGCTGGCGCCGCCTGGTGGCGCCGGCGATGCGGCTGGCCCGCGAGGGCACGCCGACCTCCGCCTTCATGGCCCAGGCCGCGGCCCGCGTCGTCCCGACCTTGCCCGACGAGCCGGCCTACGCGCCGCTGCGCGCGCTGCTCACCGTCGACGGCGCGCCGCGTCCGACCGGCGCGCCCCTCGAACGGCCGGCGTTGGCCGCGACGCTGGGCGCGCTCAGCCGCGACCGCCGCGCCCTCGCCATCGGCCCGATCGCCGACGATCTGGTGGCGACCGCCGCCGCGGCCGGCGGGGTGATCACCGCCGCCGATCTGGCGGCGTACCAGGTGGCCGAGCGCGCGCCGCTCGAGGGGCCCTGGCGCGGCCACCGGCTGGCGACGATGCCGATCCCGTCGTCAGGCGGCGTCGTGCTGCTCGAGGCGCTGGCCATCATCGACGGCACCGGCGTCGACCTCGCGACGCTGGGCGCCGGCTCCCCGGCGGCGCTGCACGTCGTCATCGAGGCGCTCAAGCACGGCTTCGCCGATCGCGCGCGCGCGCTGGGCGACACCGACGCCGGGCGGGCCGCGGCGGCGGCGATGCTCGCGCCGGCGCGGCTGGCGGCGCTGGCGCGCGCCGTCGACCGCGATCGCACGCTGCCCAGCGCCCGCTACGGCGAGCCGGCGCCGGTCGTGACGCCGGGGCCGGGTGGCACCAGCCATATCTGCGTCGTCGATCGCGACGGCAACGCGGTCGCGCTCACCACCACCGTCAACGGCTACTACGGCGCCAAGCTGGTGACGCCGACCGGCGTCGTGCTCAACAACCAGATCGACGACTTCGCCGTGGCGGTCGACGCCAGCAACATGTACGGCCTGCGCCAGGGCGCCGAGAACCTGGTCGGCGCCGGCAAGCGGCCGCTGTCGTCGATGACGCCGGTGCTGGTGATCGACGCCGACCGCGTCGTCGGCTGCGTCGGCGGCTCGGGCGGGCCGCGCATCATCTCGAACACGCTGCAGGTGCTGCTCGATCTGTTCGTCTTCGGGCTCGACCCGGCGACGGCGGTGGCAGCACCGCGGATCCACCACCAGTGGCAGCCCGACGTGCTGGTCGTCGAGCCGGAGCTGCCGGCGGTGACCCGCGCGGCGCTGGCGGCCCGCGGCCACCAGGTCGAGGTGGTCGACGACATCACCGCGGTGCAGGCGATCCGGGTCGGCCCGGCCGGCGCGGTCGGCGCCAGCGACCCGCGCAAGAACGGGGCCCGCGCGGCACCGGCGGCGCGCTAGATTCGTCCGATGTCGCCTCGCTGGATGACCGCGGCCTGGTGCGGGCTCGCCGCCGCGTTGTTGATCGCCGCGGCGCTGTCGTCGCGCTGGCTGGTCGCCGACGTCCAGGGCCTCGGGGCGTCGGTCTCGGCGCGCATCGGGCTCACCCGCCTCAAGGTGTGCGCGTCGACGCTGAGCGACGCGCAGTGCCAGGAGGTGCCGTGGTCGAAGCTGCCCGGCCAGGTCGAGGGCGGCGGCTGGATGTGGATCGGCCGTGCGACCTTCGCGCTGTGCTTCATCGCCGCGCTCGGGCTGATCGCGCTCGGCGGCATGGCCGCCGCCGAGCTCGAGGTCCAGCTGCCGATCCCGGCGCCGCGGCTGGTGATGTGGCCGTGCCTGGCGTTGCTACCGTTCATGGGCGCGTACTACCTGTTCCCGCCGCGCGCGTTCAGCGAGCTGGCGGCTGGGCGCGGCTTCGCCTTCGGCGTCCTCGGCAGCCTGGTCGGCGCGTTCGCCGCGTGGCGCCAGCTCAAGGACGACTGGCGCTAGCCTCCGCACTTCATCGCGGTCGGCTCCTTTCCTTCGATGAGCGGGGCGTCGCCGCGCGCCGTGCATCTGCTTTCGAGCCTACGCGCGCGCGCCGTGCACCTGCTTTCGAGCCTACGCGCGCGCGCCGTGCATCTGCTTTCGAGCCTGCGCGCGCGCTCCGTGCGAGTCGAGGCGGGGCTCGTCGGCGGTTGGCTGGGGATGGTGGCGTCCCGATGCTCACATCTGGCTGACTCCGAGCCGCCATGACCGCGCTGCCGTCGTCGGGCGCTTTCGCCTCCTCGACTCCCACGTGGGACGGTTGCGCTCCGTAGGGCCGCCCATCGGCGTGCACGAACCGCAGCTTGCCGGGCGCGACCCCGTCGATCCGCAGCCGGCCGTCGTGCGCCGCCGTGTGATGTGCCGAGCACAGCGCCGCCAGCTTGGTCGGCGTGTGATCGCCGCCCGCGGCCCGCGGCACGAGGTGGTGCACGTCGACGTACCGCGCGTTGCGACAGCCCGGCACGACGCACCGCCCGCGATCCCGCCGCAGCACCGCGCGCCGGGTCCGCGGCGGGATGGTCTTGGTCACCCGCGCCGGCTTGTCGCCATCGACGCGCCCCAATAGCTCGGCGTCGCACGACGCCTGCGCCAGCTCGGCGGCGCTGAGCTCGATCGTATGGCCGCCGACGTCGTGCCACGCCTTGCGGCAATCGCTGCACTGCGTGATCGCGATCTGGTGCATCGGCTTGGCGGTCGCCCCATCTCCCACGTGGGAGCCCGCGAGCTGCTGGTCGCACAAGGTCGCGACGACGTCGCCATCGGTGAGCGGATGCCCGCACGCCGCCTCCAGCGCGCGCCGGGTCGCGGTGAACCTGCCGAGCACGGCCGCCGGCACCAGCAGCCGCAGCTCGTGCAGCCGTGCGGCGGGATCCGGCGGGGCGTCGGGCCCATCGCCCGGCCGCCGCCCGCTCACCATGTCCTCGATCTCGCGCACGGTGTGGTTGGCCGCCGCGGCCAGCCAGTCGGCCTCGGTGTCGACGGTCGCGACCCGGGTCAGCTCGCGCGCGGCGCTGTAGGCGATGTCGCCGGCGGCCATCGCGGCCCGCAGCTTCGGCAGCGCCACCAGCGCGTCGGCCACCCGCAGCCGCTCGCGCGCGGCGCCGGGCGCGTAGCCGAGCACGCGCTCGACGTACTCGACGAACGACCCGTAGCCCAGCTCGCGATGGACGCCGATCGCCCGCGCCCGCTGCAGCCACTCGGCCTCTTCGACGTCCAGCGCCGCCCGCCGTCGCGCCAGGCCGCGCAACGTCCGATCGACCTCACGCCAGTCGTCTCGGCCCGCCGGCGCAGCCGTCCGCGGCACCGCGATCGCCGCCCCACGCACCGTCGTTCCGCCCTCACCACCGTCCAGCATGCCCAGACCCCAAGCAAGCCGCACGCCAAGCGTAACCTCCTGTTCCGCCGCGCCGACTGTCCGAATCTCGGACAAGATGGCCGGAATCCGGCCAGATTCGTCCGGCTTCCGGCCATCGCCGGACAGCGCGCCGGCGTGTCGCGCTACTTGCGCGCGACGAAGTCGATCGACGTGATCGCCAGCTGCTCGCGCGTGTACTTCGCGAACTCGGGGTGCACCTTGATCTTGTCGAGCTGCGCCAGCCGCTCGGGCTTGGCCCGCGAGGTGTCGAGCGCGATCGTGAAGCCGGCGGCCTTGGCCAGATCGGTGAAGTCGGGGGCGCGCAGCCGGTTCTGGTACAGGAACCGGTTCTGCCACTTGGCCCAGCGCGCCGACGAGTACGACAGGTAGTGCAGCTGGTTGATCGCGTTGTCGCCGTAGGCGTAGTGATCGCCGCAGTTGACGCCGTGGATCATCACGCCGCCGGCCGGCAACAGCCGGCGCGCCTCGGCGAAGATCGCCGCGATCACCGGCCCCGGCACGTGCTCGAGCACGCTGTTCGAGAAGACGATGTCGATCGAGCCGTCGGCCAGCGAGGTCGCGCTGGCGTCGGCCGGCGCGTGGTAGTCGACGACGCCGTCGGTGGCGGCGGTGACGTCGGCGCCGCCGGCCAGCGCGCGCGCCACCTTGGCGAGCCGGTGCTCGACGTCGCCGGCGCCGACGCCGGCGGTCGACGCCAGCACCTCGATGTGGGCCGGGCGGGCCAGCACCTCGACGCACTGCCGGGTCAGCTCGGGCCGCAGGTAGCGGTTGAGATCGACCGTCACGACCCGCGCCGCGCCGGCGGCGTACAGCGCGAACGGGAACAGCGTGTACCAGCCGGTGCCGATCTCGAGCATGCGCGCGCCGGGCACCTTGGCCCCGCACCGCGCGAGCATGTCGACCATCACCCGCCAGTCGTCGACCTTGATCGTCATCTCGCGGGTGACGTCGCGCAGGCCGCCGGCCTTGCGCTGCAGCTGGTAGTGCAGATCGTCACCCCGGGGGACCACCCCGAGGACCTTCTGGATCGCGCCCTTGATGCGCCAGTGCATGGGCCGCGGACCTTACACGAACCGCGCTCGATCTCCCACGCCGGCACCCCGGTGATACCTTCCGCGCCGATGTCCCAGCCACCTCGCCCCATCCGTCGCGTGCTGGTCGCCAACCGCGGCGAGATCGCCGTCCGCGTCATGCGCACTTGCCACGAGCTCGGCAAGGAGACCGTCGCGGTCTACAGCGACGTCGATCGCGCCGCGCCCCACGTGCAGCTGGCCGGCCAGGCCGTCGCGATCGGCCCGGCGCCGGCCCGCGAGAGCTACCTCGTCATCGAGAAGATCCTGGCCGCGTGCAAGGCCACCGGCGCCGACGCGGTCCACCCCGGCTACGGCTTCCTGTCCGAGAACGAGGACTTCGCCGACGCCTGCGAGGCCGCCGGCATCACGTTCATCGGCCCGCGCGCCCACGCGATGCGGCTGATGGGCTCCAAGACCGAGGCCCGCAAGACCGTCTCGGCGGCCGGCACCCCGGTGGTCCCGGGCGACAACGGCCCCGAGGGCAACGGCTTCCCCGACGTCGGCAGCGCCCAGGCGGCGGCGGCGCGGATCGGCTTCCCGGTGCTGATCAAGGCGGCGGCCGGCGGCGGCGGCAAGGGCATGCGCCTGGTGGCGTCGGCCGGCGAGTTCGCGGCGGCGTTCGAGGGCGCCAAGCGCGAGGCCGGCAACGCGTTCGGCGACGACACCGTCTACATCGAGAAGGCGATCATCCGGCCGCGCCACATCGAGATCCAGGTGTTCGGCGACAGCCACGGCAACGTCGTCCACCTCGGCGAGCGCGACTGCTCGATCCAGCGCCGCCACCAGAAGGTCATCGAGGAGGCGCCCAGCCCCGCGGTCGACGCCGCGCTGCGGGCCAAGATGGGCGCGGCGGCGATCGCCGCGGCCAAGGCGGTCGACTACCTCGGCGCCGGCACCTGCGAGTTCTTGCTGGGCGCCGACGGCGGCTTCTATTTCCTCGAGATGAACACCCGGCTCCAGGTCGAGCACCCGGTGACCGAGATGATCTACGGCCTCGACCTGGTGGCGTGGCAGCTGGCGGTGGCCGAGGGCCGGCCGCTGCCGCTGACCCAGGCCGAGCTCGACGCCCGCCGCCGCGGCCACGCGCTCGAGTGCCGGGTCTACGCCGAGGACCCGGTGAAGTTCCTGCCGTCGCCGGGCCGGATCACCCACCTGCGCGTGCCCGACGGCCCCTACGTGCGCAACGACAGCGGCTGCTACGAGGGCGCCGACATCCCGGTGCACTACGACCCGATGATCTCGAAGCTGGTGGTGTGGGGCGAGGATCGCGCCGCCGCCGTCGGCCGGATGCGGCGCGCGCTCGACGAGTACCAGGTGCGCGGCATCGAGACCAACCTGGCGTTCCACCGCAAGGCGCTGCGCCACCCGCAGTTCATGGCCGGCGAGTTCGACACCGGCTTCATCGGCCGCGAGCACGCGGCGCTGACCCCGGGCGCGAGCGGCGAGGAGCTCGACGCCGCGTTGATCGCCGCGGCCCTCGACGCCGCCGGCCACAGCGCGCCGGTGCTGGCCGCGCCGACCGCCGACGGCGGTGGCGGCGTGTCGGCGTGGCGGGTCGGGCGCGTCGGGTGGCGCGGCTGATGCGCGGCGCGGCCGTGGCGGCGGCGGCGCTGGTGGCGTGCGGCCGCATCGACTACGACCCGGTCACCGACGGCGGCGTCGACGCCATCGACGCGCTGCCGGCGTGCACCGCGCCGTACGCGGTGGTCGGCGACTCGTGTTACCGGATGGTCGACGTGCCGGCGAGCTGGGACGCCGCCGAGGCCGCCTGCGAGGCTGACGGCGCGCACCTGGTGATCGTCGGCTCGGTCGCCGAGCACGACGTCGTCCACGGCCTGCTGACCGCCGCGGGCGTCACCGGCGGCTGGGTCGGCGCCAGCGATCGCGTCGCCGAGGACAGCTGGCGCTGGGTCGGCGCCGGCGGCGTCGACCTCCTGGCCGACCAGTGCTTCTTCGGCGCCAGCGGCCCGGCGAACTCGCCGGTGCTCGACTGCGTCGCCAGCTTCGCCACCAACTTCTGCGGCGACTACACGCTGTTCCTGTGCAGCGACAGCCACCCGTACGTGTGCGAGCGCGACGGCGTGGCGATCGATCGAACCGCGTTCTGAGGCACGTCGCGCGCGGCCTCCGGCGCCGGTCCGCGCGGGCGGCGCGATCGCTGGCGGGAGGATCGAGCATACGCCCGCGCGCGACGCGGTCAACGACGAAGCGCGTGGCGAAACCGCGCGGGTGACGATCGCGCGCGCTCGTGCGCATCGGCGATTGCCAAGCGGGGTCGCGATGGGTAGAACGGCGCCGAGTTTCGGCACCCCGCCGGCACCGATCAGAGGACGACAGCGATGGCCAACCAGACCAAGTTCGTGTTCGTGACCGGCGGCGTCGTGTCGTCGTTGGGCAAGGGCATGGTGTCGGCGTCGATCGGCGCGCTCATGGAGAACCGCGGCCTCAAGGTCGCGAACATGAAGCTCGACCCGTACATCAACGTGGATCCGGGCACGATGAACCCGATCCAGCACGGCGAGGTCTACGTCACCGACGACGGCGCCGAGACCGACCTCGACCTCGGCCACTACGAGCGGTTCGTCTCGACCAAGATGAGCAAGCTCAACAACATCACCACCGGCCAGGTGTACTCGGCGGTGATCGGCAAGGAGCGCCGCGGCGAGTACCTCGGCTCGACGGTCCAGGTCATCCCGCACATCACCGACGAGATCAAGGCGCGGATCCGGGCCTGCGCCGAGGGCCTCGACCTGCTGATCGTCGAGGTCGGCGGCACCGTCGGCGACATCGAGTCGCTGCCGTTCCTCGAGGCGGTCCGCCAGCTGCGCGCCGAGCTCGACCGCGACCAGTCGGTCGCGGTGCACCTGACGCTGGTGCCGTACATCGGCGCCGCCGGCGAGTTCAAGACCAAGCCGACGCAGCACTCGGTCCAGAAGCTGCGCGAGATCGGCATCACCGCCGACGTGCTGATCGTCCGCTGCGAGAAGAAGCTCGAGGCCGACCTGATCAAGAAGACCGCGATGTTCTGCTCGCTGTCGGGCGACGCGGTGTTCCAGTCGGTCGACGTCGACACCGTCTACCGGCTGCCGCTGGTGCTGGCCGAGCAAGGCCTCGACGACAAGCTCGGCAAGCTGCTCAACATCTGGTCGCGCGGCCCGCGGCTCGACGCCTGGGAGTCGATCTGCGAGAAGGTCACCCAGCCCAAGCGCAAGATCACGATCGGCTTCGTCGGCAAGTACGTCCAGCTGGTCGAGAGCTACAAGAGCCTCAACGAGGCGCTGCTCCACGGCGGCATCGCCAACGACTGCAAGGTCGAGATCCGCCACATCGACAGCGAGCTGATCGAGTCGCAGGGCACCGCGGCGCACCTGGCCGACGTCGACGGCGTGCTGGTCGCGCCCGGGTTCGGCGCTCGCGGCACCGAGGGCAAGATCGCCGCGGTCAAGTTCGCGCGCGAGGGCCAGGTGCCGTACTTCGGCATCTGCTTCGGCATGCAGATGGCGGTGATCGAGTTCGCGCGCCACGTCTGCGGCCTGGCCAAGGCCAACTCGACCGAGATCGAGCCGACGACGCCGCACCCGGTGGTCGACCTCATGCCCGATCAGCGCGGCGTCACCGACAAGGGCGCGACGATGCGGCTCGGCACCTACCCGTGCACGCTCAAGCCGGGCACCAAGGCCGCCGAGGCCTACGGCGTGCTCAACATCGACGAGCGCCACCGCCACCGTTGGGAGGTCAACAACCAGTACCGCGAGCAGCTCGAGCGCGCGGGCATGGTGCTTTCGGGGCTGTCGCCCGACGGTCGCCTGGTCGAGATGATCGAGCTGCCGTGGCACCCGTACTTCGTGGCGTGCCAGTTCCACCCCGAGTTCAAGTCGCGGCCGAGCGCGCCGCACCCGCTGTTCGCGCGGTTCGTCAAGGCGTCGCTCGAGCACCAGGACCGGAAGAAGGCCGCGCGCTGAACTCCCTGGAAGGGGCTTTCGCAAAGCCCCTTCCCCGTCGGGGGCATGCCCCGACGGGGCCCCAACCCGAAACGCGAGAGCCCACAGCCCGCCATGGACCTGGCCTTCGCCGCCGCGCTGACGATCGAACCGCCGGCGGTGACCGCGCTCGACGCGTGGCGCGCCGCGACCGCGACGGTGCGCGCGGCGGGGGCGACGCCGATCGCGCGCGCCTTCCTCGGCGGCGCGGCGGCCGATCGGCTGGGCTTCGCGTTCGCCGGCGGCTACGCCGAGGCGCTGCGCGCGCTGGTGCCGGCCCACCCGCGACCGCTCGTGGCGCTGTGCGCGACCGAGGAGGGCGGGGCGCACCCGCGGGCCATCCGCACCGCGCTGACCGCGGCGGGCGACGGCTTCCGGCTGGCCGGCCACAAGCGGTGGGCCACGATGTCGGCCACCGGCGGCGATCTGCTCGTCATCGCCACCCGCGGCGACGGCCCCGACGGCAAGCCCCGGCTGGTGGCGGTGGCGGTGGCCGCCGACGCGCCCGGCGTGACGCTGACGCCGGCCAGCGCGCCGTTCGTCCCCGAGATCCCGCACGCGACGGTCGCGCTGGTCGACGTGGCGGTCGCCGCCGACGCGGTGCTGCCCGGCGACGGCTACGCCGCGTACCTCAAGCCGTTCCGCACGGTCGAGGACCTCCACGTCCACGCCGCGCTGTGCGGCTACCTGGTCGGCGTGGCCCGGCGCTACCACCTGGGCGACCCGCAGGTCGAGCGCGGCCTCGCGCTGGCGGCAGCCCTGGCGACGCTCGGCGCCGCCGACCCGCGGGCCGCGGCCACCCACCGCGCGCTGGCCGGCGTGATCGAGCTGGCGACCGAGGCGGTCGCGGGGCTGGAGGCCGCCTGGGCGGCGGTCGGTGGCGACGAGTGGCAGCGCTGGCAGCGCGATCGGCCGCTTCTGGGAGTCGCCCGGGCGGCTCGCGCGGCCCGGCTGGAGCGCGCCCGGCAGGCCGCGGGCGCTTCAGCCGATCCGGCGTAGGCTGTCCGGCGCCGGTTTAGCAACATCGGTGCCACAAGCCGCCGGCGGGGGTAGACATCATCCGACGGCTTGGGTAGAGTCGCAGGTGAGTTGGCTGATGCCAACTTCGGGCCAGCGTGAAGGGCGGCCCGGGATGTAACCGAACATCACGGAATCAAAGGAGGATCGCCGATGGGCATGGAGATGCGCCAAGAGCTGCGACTGAGTCAGCAGCTCGTCATGACGCCTCAGCTCCAGCAGGCGATCAAGCTGCTTCAGCTGTCCCGGATGGAGCTCGTGGACATGGTCCACGAGGAGATGCTCGAGAACCCGATCCTCGAAGACGACTTCGAGGTCTCGGCCGAGCAGGCCAAGGAGCGGGAGCTCCTGGGCGGTGACGAGCAGCTGGCGATGCAGATGGAGCGGGCCGGCAACACCGAGACCCCGCTCGAGCAGCCCACGGTCGAGAACCCCAACCAGGTCGAGGTCAAGGCCGACGGCACCGCGGTCAACGAGATCGACTGGGAGAACTACCTCGACAACTACTCGATGGCGTCGCCGATGCCGTCGTACCGCGGCGACAGCGAGGACCTGCCGTCGCTCGAGGCCACGCTCACCAAGCCGCCGTCGCTCCACGACCACCTGGCCTGGCAGCTCAAGCTGTCGGACCTCGAGGATCGCGAGAAGGAGCTGGGGCTCATCATCATCGGCAACATCGACGCCGACGGCTACTTCAAGGAGCCGACCGTCAGCGAGCTGGCCGCCGACGAGGGCGTCAGCGAGGATCTGGTCGAGAAGGTGCTGGAGAAGATCCAGACCTTCGATCCGGTGGGCATCGGCGCGCGCAACCTCGCCGAGTGCATGCTGATCCAGGCCATCGCCGCCGGCCAGGACGACGACCTCGTCGTCAAGATGATCAAGAGCCACCTCAACAACCTGGTGAAGAAGAACTACGCGGCGATCGTGCGCGATCTGAAGAAGCCGCCGCCGGCGCCGCAGATGGACATCGAGGAGATCTACGAGGCGGCCAAGGTCATCATGGACTTCGACCCGCGGCCGGGTCGGCAGTACGCCTCGGACGACGCGCACTACATCACCCCCGACGTCTACATCCACAAGGTCGGCGACAAGTTCTTCGTCGTGCCCAACGACGACGGCCTGCCCAAGCTCAAGATCGCCAACTTCTACAAGTCGGCGATGGGCTCGGGGGAGAAGTCCAAGGAGTACGTCCAGGACAAGATGCGGTCGGCGCAGTGGCTGATCCGCTCGATCCAGCAGCGCCAGCGCACGATCATCAAGGTCGCCGAGTCGATCCTGAAGTTCCAGCGCGAGTTCTTCGACAAGGGCATCGCCCACCTGAAGCCGCTGATCCTGCGCGACATCGCCGAGGACATCGGCATGCACGAGTCGACGGTGTCGCGCGTGACGACCAACAAGTACGTCCACACGCCGCAGGGCATCTACGAGCTGAAGTTCTTCTTCAACTCGGGCATCTCGTCGTCGTCGGGCGACGACCTCGCGTCGCAGGCGGTCAAGTCGAAGATCAAGGAGCTGGTCGACGCCGAGGACGCCAAGCGCCCGCACAGCGACCAGAAGATCGTCGAGCTGCTCAAGAAGGGCGGCATCAACATCGCCCGACGCACGGTCGCGAAGTACCGCGAGCAGATGGGCATCTTGTCGTCGAGCCAGCGCAAGCAAGTGTTCTGAACTCCAGGCGGCTCGTCGCCGAGCCTCCTCGGCGGGTCATGCCCCGCCGAGCCTCCCCCCAGGACGCGAGATCCTCCTCGGGGGATCCGTGCCTCGCCCGACCCGTGATGGCGGTCGGGCGGGTGGAGCGACGTGAACCGGCGGCGTGAACAAGCCGCGTGAACCACCTCGCGCTTGCGCGGGCAGATCGTAGCCCCATGCGCGCCATGAGGGAAGGGCGACGGGAGGCAACCGTCCGCCGCTGCGCGTCGCGGCGATGGTCCGTCGAACAACGCGCTGTCGCACTTCCGCGATGCTGTCGCAGCGTTACACTTGTCTCGTAACAACGGCTTCGGAGGCCAAATGCAATTCTCGGTCGTGTTCCGGCACATGGAACCCTCGGACGCCCTCAAGAGCTACGCGCGCGAGCGCATGGATCGCGTCCGCAAGTACATGCCGGATCCCATCGGGTGCCACGTCGTGTTCTCGACGGAGCGCCACAACCACCGCGTCGACGTCAACTTCCAGCTGCACAACGGGCTGACGGTCGCTGGTCACGAGACCACCGAGAACATGTACTCGTCCATCGACCTGGTGATCGCCAAGATCGAGCGCCAGGTCCGCCGCTACAAGGGCAAGGTCGAGGAGCAGCGGGTCCGCCCGCACCACGTCGAGCCGCTGCCGTGGTCGCACTCGATCGTCGAGGAGGCCTTCAGCGGCCCCACCACCGAGGCGCCGCCCGACCACCCGGCGTACACCGTCGAGCGTACCGAGTCGTTCCACGCCAACCCGATGAGCGTCGCCGACGCGATCGCGCAGCTGAACCTGGCCCACCAGACCGTGCTGGTGTTCCGCTCGACCGAGGCCGAGGGCCGGATCGCGGTGGTCTACCGCCGCGACGACGGCAAGTACGGCCTGATCGAGACGCCCGCGATGGCGTGACGGGATCGGCGGGTGGCGCCCGGCGCGCCCCCCGATCACCGGGGTAGCGGACCGTTGGGCTTGCAGGGTGACCGTGATAGGGTGGGCGCCACCGAGCCATGAAGATCGTCGATCTGATCGGGCGCGACATGATCGTGCCGGCGCTGGCCGGGACGGACAAGCGGTCCATTCTCGAAGAGCTGGCCGCTCACGTCGCGCGCCAGCACCCCCGCATCGATCGCGCCACCCTGACCCGCGTGCTGGTCGATCGCGAGGCGCTGGCCTCGACGGCGATCGGCGAGGGGGTCGCCATCCCGCACGGCAAGCTCGGTGCCGTCACCGAGATCGTCGCGTGCCTTGGCCGGGCCCGCGCCGGCGTCGACTTCGACGCGATGGACAAGCAGGCCACGTACCTGTTCTTCGTCCTGGTGGCGCCCGAGTCGTCGACCGGCGCCCACCTGAAGGCCCTGGCCCGGATCAGCCGCGTGTTCAAGGACGGCAGCTTCCGCAAGCGTCTGCTCGAGGCGCCCGACGCCGACGGCATGTTCGCGGTGATCGCCGAGGAAGACGCCAAGTACTGATGGTCGGCGCCGCGGTCACGGTGGGCGAGCTGCTGGCGGCCGAGCTGGGCCTCGAGGCCACGGTCGTCACCGCCGGTGCCGGGAGCGGCCGGGTGATCAGCGCGCCGCGGATCCAGAAGCCGGGCCTGGCGCTGACCGGCTGGGACGAGCAGCTCCACGACGGGCGGCTGTTGATCCTGGGCGGCACCGAGATCGCCTACCTCGACGGCTGCGACGGGCCGGCGCGGGCGCTGGCCATCGCGACGATGCTCAAGGCGGTGCCGGCGGCGGTGATGGTCGCGCGCGGCCTGGCCGCGCCGCCCGAGCTGATCGCCGCCTGCGACGCCGTCGGCGTGCCGGTGGTGGCCTCGTCGCTGATCACCTCCGACCTGATCGTCCGCATCACCAACTGGCTCGCCGAGCGGATGGCGCCGCAGACGTCGATCCACGGCGTGCTGCTCGACGTGCTCGGCATCGGCATCCTCTTGCTCGGGCCCAGCGGCATCGGCAAGAGCGAGACGGCGCTCGACCTGGTGGTGCGCGGCCACCGGCTGGTCGCCGACGACATCGTCATCATCCGCAAGAAGGCCGGGTTCGTGTTCGGCTCGGGCTCCGGGATCATCCGCCACCACATGGAGATCCGCGGCCTGGGCATCATCAACATCAAGGACCTGTTCGGCGTCGCCGCGATCCGCGAGGCCAAGAAGGTCGAGCTGGTGGTCGAGCTGGTCGAGTGGGACGCCAACGAGGAGTACGACCGGCTCGGCCTCGACGAGAAGCTCTACACGGTGCTCGACGTGCAGGTGCCGATGGTGCGGCTGCCGGTGCGGCCGGGCCGCAACCTGTCGACGATCATCGAGGTCGCCGCCCGCAACCAGCTGCTCAAGTTCCAGGGCCACCACTCGGCCCGGGAGTTCCAGGAGCGCCTCAACCAGGCGATCGCCGAGGCCCGCCCCGCGCGCGGCTTCGACGTCGACGTGATCGAGTAGGCCATGCAGATCGTCGTCGTCACCGGGCTGTCGGGGGCGGGCAAGTCCAGCGCGCTGCGCGCGCTCGAGGACATCGAGTACTACTGCGTCGACAACCTGCCGCTGCCGTTCATGACCGAGCTGGTCGAGGCGCTGGCCCGCGACGGCCAGGCCGACAAGCTGGCGGTGGCGATCGACTCGCGGCAGCGCCGCTACCTGCCGACGTGGGGCGCCGAGCTGGCCAAGCTCCGCGGCGCCGGCCACCGCCTCGAGGTGATGTTCCTCGACGCCAAGGACGACGTGCTCTTGCGGCGGTTCTCCGAGACCCGGCGCCGCCACCCGCTGTCGGGCGACGAGGTGTCCGAGGGCATCCGCCGCGATCGCGAGCTGCTGGCCGAGCTGCGCGTCGGCGCGGCGGTGGTCGACACGTCGAACCTCACGACCCACCAGTTCAAGGCGATCATCCAGGATCGCTACGGCGGCACCGGCAAGCTGGCGGTGACGCTGGTGTCGTTCGGGTGGAAGCACGGCGCGCCGGTCGAGTTCAACCTGGTGTTCGACGTGCGGTTCCTGCCCAACCCGTACTTCGAGCCGACGCTGACCCACAAGGACGGCCGCGACCCCGACGTCGCGCGGTTCGTGTGCGCCTCGGCCGACGGCCTCGAGCTGGTCGAGCGGGTCGAGAGCCTGTTGCGCTTCTCGCTGCCGCAGTTCCAGCAAGAGGGCAAGCTGTACGTGACCGTGGCGGTGGGCTGCACCGGTGGCCGGCATCGCTCGGTCGCCATCGTCGAGGAGCTGCGCCGGCGGCTCGGCGGCGACTGGGACATCCTGGTCCGGCATCGCGACGTTGACCGAGGGGAGTGACGATGTCCGAGATTGCACAGCAGGCGATCGTGATCAGCAACGAGCTGGGGCTGCACGCGCGCGCCGCCACCAAGTTCGTGCAGCTGGCGGGCAAGTACCCGTGCGACGTCGTCGTCGGGAAGGACGGGCACGACGTCAACGGCAAGAGCATCATGGGCGTGCTCATGCTGGTCGCGTCGAAGGGCACGACGATCGTGATCAGCGCCAAGGGCCCGCAGGCGGCGGACGCCGTCGCGGCGCTGGTCAAGCTGGTCGAGGACAAGTTCGGCGAGGAGCGCTAGCCGGTGCCCGAGCGCGACCGCGAACACCCTGGCGAGCGCCCCACCGGCGAGATCCGCCGCGAGGGCGTCGCGGTCTCGGCCGGCATCGCGATCGGCCGCGCGTTCCTGGTCGGCCGCGACCTGATCAAGGAGCCGCGCTACCACGTCGAGGCCGACGACGTCGACAGCGAGGTCGCGCGCCTGCGCAAGGCGATCGCGTCGTCCGACAAGCAGCTGGCCAAGATCAAGAGCAAGCTGGCCGAGGAGGAGGCGTCGAGCGACTTCCACATCATCACCGCCCACCAGCTGATGCTCCACGACGAGCACCTGGTCGACGCGACGATCGGCTACATCAAGGACGAGCTGATCAACGCCGAGTGGGCGCTGACCAAGGCGGTCGGCGACATCCGCGGCGTCTTCGACGCGATCGAGGACGACTACTTCCGCGAGCGGCGCAGCGACGTCGACTTCGTCGGCGAGCGCGTGCTGCGCAACCTGCTGGGCAAGGAGACCGGGCCGCTCAAGCCGCCGCCCGACGCCATCGTCGTCGCCTACGACCTGTCGCCGGCCGACACCGCGCAGCTGCACAAGCACGCGGTGGCCGGCCTCATCACCGACGCCGGCGGCAAGACCTCGCACACCGCGATCATCGCCCGCGCCCACGAGCTGCCGGCGGTGGTCGGTCTCGAGGACATCACCGAGCTGGTGCTCGACGACGACCTGCTGATCGTCGACGGCGGCGCCGGCGTCGTGATCGTCAACCCGACGCCGACGACGGTCGGGCAGTACCGCGACCAGCAGCGCAAGCAGGTCGCGCTCGAGGAGCAGCTGCTCGGCAACAAGGACCTGCCGGCGACGACCACCGACGGCGTCACCGTGCAGCTCTACGCCAACATCGACGGCCCCGACGAGATCGACGGCGCGCTCGAGCACGGCGCGGTCGGCATCGGGCTGTACCGCACCGAGTACCTGTTCATGGTGGGCGATCAGGTCCCCGACGAGGAGACCCACTACAAGACCGCGGTCGAGGTGCTCGAGCGGATGGCCGGCCGGCCGGTGACGATGCGCACCTTCGACCTCGGCGCCGACAAGCTGGCCAAGTTCCTCGAGGAGGCCGCCCTCGACGAGGCCAACCCGGCGCTCGGGCTGCGGTCGATCCGGCTGTGCCTGGCCGACCTGGGGCAGGGGCTGTTCCGCACCCAGCTGCGCGGCCTGTTGCGGGCCAGCGCGCACGGGCCGCTGCGGATCATGTTCCCGATGATCTCGGGCGTCGCCGAGCTCCGGGCGGCGATGGCGGTGCTCGACGAGGTCAAGCGCGAGCTGCGGGCGTCGAAGGTGCCGTTCGACGAGCACATCAAGGTCGGCATCATGATCGAGATGCCGGCGGCGGCGGTGATCGCCGATCTGCTGGCCAAGGAGACCGCGTTCTTCTCGATCGGCACCAACGACCTGATCCAGTACACGATGGCGGTCGATCGCGTGAACGAGCTGGTGTCGTACCTGTACGAGCCGCTGCACCCGGCGCTGTTGCGGCTGGTGCGCGACACCGCGATCGCCGCCCACGCGGCGGGCATCCCGGTCAGCCTGTGCGGCGAGATGGCCGCCGACCCGCTGGTGGCGCCGGTGCTGCTCGGGCTGGGCATCACCGAGCTGTCGATGAGCGCGGTGTCGATCCCCGAGGTGAAGGGGCTGGTGCGCGCGAGCCGGATGAGCGAGCTGCAGGCGCTGGTGGCGCGGGTGGTGTCGCTGCCGACGGCGGAGGAGATCCGGGCGGCGGTGGCGGGGTATATGGCGGGCGTGACGGCGGGGGTGGCGGGGAAGTAGGCGGGGCGGTCGGACGCCGGCTGCGGCGCCGACGCCGACGCCGACGCCGGTTCCGGCTCCGGTTCTGGCTCCGGTTCCGGTTCCGGCTCCGGCTCCGGTTCCGGCTCCGGCTCCGGCTCCGGCTCCGGCACCGGCTCCGGCACCGGCTCCGGCACCGGTTCCGGCTCCGGCTCCGGTTCTGGCTCCGGCTCCGGTTCCGGCTCCGGCTCCGGCTCCGGTTCCGGCTCCGACACCGGCTCCGGCTCCGGCTCCGGCTCCGGCTCCGGTTCTGGCTCCGGCTCCGACGCCGGCTCCGGCTCCGGCGCCGGCTCCCCTCTCAGATCGAGAGGTCGTGCTGGCTGGATTCGTCGAGGCGGCGGGCGCCTTCGAGGAGCAGGTTCATGGTCGAGGTCTGGACGCGATCGACGCCCTCGACCTCGCAGGTGACGAGCTCGAAATTGCCGGTGGACCAGGCGAGCAGGTAGTAGACGCACTCGGCGTCGACGGGATCGGGGCGATCGTCGAGGCGGGCGTGGACGACGCGGCCGTTGCGCACGAGGATCTGCGCGGTGCTGCCGCCGCCGTTCTTGAGCGTCAGGACGCCGGTCTTGCGCTCCATCTCGACCATGGTCAGCAGCGCGGCGAGGCCGATCTGGGCGAGGTCGCCCTTGAGCGACGGGCCGAGGATGGTCTCGCGCGCCTCCTGGGCCATGGCCTGGGTGCGGCGCATGGTCTTGGCGACCCGCAGGTCGAGCTCCTCGAAGCGGAACGGCTTGGGCACGTAGTCGTCGGCGCCGAGCCGGAAGCCGCGGATGCGATCTTCGTCGGACGACAGCGCGGTCAAGAAGATGACCGGCAGCGTGGCGAACTCGGGCCGCGAGCGCAGCGCCTTGACCAGCGCCCAGCCGTCCATCTTGGGCATCATCACGTCGCTGATGAGCAGGTCGGGCGGGTTGGCCAGCGCCTTGGTCAGCGCCTCCTCACCATCGGTGGCGGTGATGACGGCGTAGCCTCGCTTCTCGAGCACGGTCGCGACCATGCGGAGGATCCAGGCATCGTCGTCAGCGACGAGCACGACCGGTGGCACCTCACCAGGATAGTGGTGGGGTGTGGCGGCGGTCAATCCGCCGCGTCAGCCGCGATCACGGCATCCGCGCCGGCCCGGGGCCGGGGCGGGGGGCGGGCGCGGGCACGGTGAGGGTCGCCTGGCTCCAGGTGCCGGCGCGCTGCAGCCACACCGCGCCGCTGGCCAGCGGCAGGAACACGGTGCCGTCGGCGTGGATCGCGAGCGCCAGCGGGCGATCGTCGTCGGCGATCGTGGGCGCGGCGACCTCCTGCCACGCGCCGCGGACCCGCCGCGCCAGGATCGGCCCCGCGGCGCGCCGCGCGACCACCCACGCGGCACCGTCGGGCGCGGTGGTGGCGGCCAGCGGGGTGAGGCGCTCGCCGGCCAGCACGACCGGCGCCGCGGCCTTGGCCGCGACGTCGTAGAGCGCGCCGTCGGCCGCGATCGCGAGCGGCGCGGCGCCGCTGGCGAACCGGGTGACGCTGGCCGGGGCGTGCTCGACGAGGCGCTTGCCGGCGAGGCGCCAGATGCGATCGGCGCCGGCGACGTAGACCTTGGCGTCGCTGCCGGCCCACAGCGCGACGATCCCGGCCGGCGCCGCGCCGACGCGGACCCACGCCTTGGCCTTCCACACGAACACGTTGCGGCCGATCGCGAACGCCGGGTGCGGGCCGGTGCCCATCACGGTCTTGCCGCGCTCGCCGAGCCGCAGGGCCTGCCAGCCGTCGGGATCGAGGCGGTACGCGGGCGTGGCCTTGCCGACCACGACCAGCTGCGCCGCCACCACCGCGCCGCCGACATCGGCGGCGACGCCGCCCGCGCCGGCGCGGGTCCACGCGCCCTGGCCGTCGGGCTGCCACACCTGCCCCGAGGGGCCGACCAGCGTCGACGCCAGCGGATCGGGCGCGAGCGCGACCGCGGCCAGCGGCTCGGCGGTCGCCGCGCCGGCGCTCGCCAGCACCAGGGCGGCGAGGAGGCGCTTCACGGCGTCGCGGGCGCGGCGGGTGCGGCGGGCGCGGCGGGCGCGGCGGGCGCGGAAGTGGGCGCGGGCGCGGCGGGCTTCGGCGCGGGCGCCGCGGGTACGGCGGGCGCGGTGGCCTTGCCACCGCCGGTGCCCTTGCCGCCGCCGGTGCCCTTGCCGGTACCGTCGCCCTTGCCCGTGCCATCGCCCTTGCCGCCGCCGGTGCCGTCGCCCTTGCCGGTGCCGTCGCCCTTGCCGCCGGCCGGGGCCGCGGCCGCGGCTGCGTCGATGGTCGGCGGGGTCGCGGCCGCGCCGCCGTCACCCGGCACCCCGCCGTCGTCGGCCTGCGCCGCGGCGTCGACCGGCACCGCGGCGTCGACCGGGGGCGGCGGCGGCGTCTGCATCGCCTTCAGCTCCTGCTCGAGCGCCTCGATCTCCTCGAGCTGCTTGCCCTTGAGCAGGCCGCAGGTCTTGAGCTGATCGAGCGACTTGGCCTCCATCGCGCACTTCACCGACGACTTCTTGGCCGCGCCGCGGCACGAGCGGATCCACGCCGCGTCGGTGGCCGACTCGACGCTCATCTTCGACGTGCCCATCAGCGTGCGGATGTTGGTGATCGCGCGCTTGCAGTCGGACTCCGACGGCTTGTCGCAACCCGCGACCAGCGACACGCCCAGGACCAGCGACAACCACGAGACAGGGAGCTTCATGACCATTCCTCGGAAGTGGACTCTACCAGCGCGATCGCGCGCGCGAGGTCTTGCCCGGTGTCGATCTCGCGCCACTGGCCGTGGATGGTCACCGGGTGGATCGGGGTGCCTCCGTCGATCAGCTCTTGCCACAGATCGGTGAGGTAGGCGTTGCGGTAGCGCGCGGCGCGCTGGAACGGCTCGTGGTCGCGGCCGCGGTAGCGGGCGGCCAGCTCGTCGAGCGCGGCGCCGACGATGGCCGCGCCGGCGGCGTCGAGCCGCGCCAGGCCGATGAACTCGCCGTGGGCCTCGGCCGGCGGCAGCGCGCGCTTGCCGACCCGGCGCACCCGGCCCGCGGCGTCGAGATCCGACACCTCGCCCTCGTCGAGCGGGTGCTCGGTGCGGCCCTCGTAGATGTCGCGGAAGTCGGCGTCGATCACCAGATCGATCGGCCCGCGGCCCGCCATCAGCGCGCGCACGACGCTCGGCGTGAAGATGATGTCGCTGTAGGTGATCAGCGTCGGCCCGTCGATCGCGGCGCGGGCGCACGCCAGCGACAGCAGGATGTTGTTGGTCTCCCACTCGGGGTTGTCGACGAACGTGAGCCGGACGCCGGGCGGCGCCGCGGCCCGGGCGCCGGCCTCGAGCACGTCGCCGCGGTAGCCGCGGATGAGCACCAGCTCGTCGACGCCGGCGGCGGCGAACGCGCGCATCTGCCAGCCGAGCATCGTGCGGGCGCCGACCGGCACCAGCGTCTTGGGCACCTCGTCGGTGTGGGTGCCCAGCCGCTTGCCGCGACCGGCGGCGATGATGATGGCCTTCACGACGCGGCCTCCGGCGACGGCGCCCGCGGCGCGAAGCGACCCAGGCGGAACACGATCTTCAGCATCGACAGCCCCAGGTAGAGCAGGTTCACCGCGCCGTAGGCCCAGAAGTACACGTCGATGCGGTTGGCCAGGGCGCAGATCCAGATGTACTGCGGGTAGTGCACGACGACGCGGGCGGCCCACTCGAGCGCCGAGATGCCGCGCCCGACCAGGCCCTTGCGCCCGCCGACCTCGGCCGGCTGGCCGTCCTCGGTGGGCGGCTTGGCGCCGTACTCGGGGCGGCGCATGAACGACGTCAGCGCGATGCCCGAGGCCAGGCAGAACAGCCCGCCGAGCCCGACGATCAACAGCCGATCATCGTCGGTCTGGCGCCACAGCCGGACGGTGACGCAGCCGTACAGCAGCATCGCCTTGAGCTCGTCCATCAAGAAGTCGAGCAGGTGGCCCAGCGGCGAGGCCATCTTGCGCACCCGCGCGACCATGCCGTCGACGCAGTCGAGCACGAACGACAGCTCGAAGATCGCCGCGCCGATCACCAGCCCCAGCCACGACAGCCAGCTCACCCACAGCGCGCCAGCAGCGGCGCACACCACGACCGCGAACATCGTGACCTGGTTGGGGGTGATGCGGGTGTTGCGCAGCGCGTAGACGAACGGCGCGGCGCCCCGGCGGGCGATGTGCTCGGTGAACCAGTTGATGTCCTGCTTCTTCTTCGACGAGCGGTAGATGGCGACGATGTCGGACCACATGGAGACGGCCGCCGGGTCATAGCAGAAACCCGCGCCCCGCGCGCCGAACCGAACCGGAACCGAAACCCGGAGCCGGCGCCGAGCCGGAGCCGGCGCCGGAGCCGGAGCCGGAGCCGGAGCCGGAGCCAGAGCCGGAGTCGGAGCCGGAGCCGGAGCCGGAGCCGGAGTCGGAGCCGGAGCCGGAGTCGGCGCCGGAGCCGGAGCCGGACTCGGAGTCGGAGCCGGAGCCGGAGCCGGCGCCGGAGTCGGAGCCGGAGCCGGAGTCGGAGCCGGAGCCATAGCCGGAGCCGGAGCCGGAGCCGGACTCGGAGTCGGAGCCGGAGCCGGAGCCGGAGCCGTGATCCAGCCTCAGCTCAGAAGCTGCACAGCGGCACCGGGCCGCACTGCCGGTTGTTCGGATCGCAGAACCCCGCGGTGCACTGGTCGTCGCTGGTGCACGCGGCGCCGTCGCCGAGCGGCCCCTCGCAGGCGCCGGTCGGCGCGCCGCTGACCTCGTTCGAGCAGTGCAGCCCCGTCGAGCACGAGTTGGGATCGCTGGCGAAGACGCCGTCGCTGGAGCGGGTGCACGTGGCGCCGACGGCGCCGGCGGGCTGGCAGGTGCCGCCGTCGCAAGCGAGCGTGGCGCCGCACCACGGCTGCCCCTGGGCCATGCCGCACGGCGCGCCGACGGTCAGCGCCGCCGTGCAGGTGCCGGTGCTGCCGCTCGGGCCGGCGCAGTACTGGTGACCGAAGCAGCCGAAGATGCCGTCGCAGGTCGCGCCGGCGGCGCGCACGTCGCGGCAGATGCCGGTGGTGGTCGACGTGTCGCCGACGCACAGCAGCTCGCCGAGGCACTCGCGATCGTCGCTGCAGATCGAGCCGGCCGGCTTGGCCGCGGTGCAGGTGCCGGCGGCGGTGCTGTCGTTGTGGCCGCCGTTGCAGAACAGCCCGGGGTCGCAGTCGTCGCCGCCGTCGCACGGCCGGCCGGCCGCGCCCGACTCGCACAGCGAGATGTCCATGTTGTTCGGGTCGCGCTTGGCCACGCAGTAGTCGGTCGGGCCGCAGAAGCCGCCGTTGGCGCACGACTGCCCGGTGGCCGCGGGCTTGCGGCACACCTTGCTGCCGCAGGCCTGGCCGCCCGACGGCGACTCGCAGCGGGCGCCGGCGGTGGCGCACTCGAAGTCGGCCTGGCACGCCGCGCCGTCGTTGACGTTGCCGACGATCGCGCCGCACTCGGCCAGCAGATCGCCGCCGTCCTTCATCAGCTCGCAGGTGCCGGTGATACGCGCGACGCAGCCGGCGGCGGCGGTGGGGTTCCACTGCGCGCGGCCGCGGGCGACGCTGTCGTCGAGCATGCGCCGCGCCGCGACCTGGGTCAGGTCGTTGAACAGGAACAGCGGCAGGTGATCGCAGTCGAGGTGCGTCGTCGTGCTGCCGAAGCAGTCGTCGATCAGGCTGCAGGCGGCGCGGCTGAAGCAGACGAAGAACTCGTCGACGGTGAGCGAGCTGGCGTCGCAGCCGCCGGTGGCGCCGTCGGTGCCGGCGTCGATGGCGGCCGGCGGGACCTCGCCGCAGGCGGTGACCAGAGGGACAGCGACGAGCAGGGCAGCCACGATGCGCATCCGGGCATTGTCGCGGGTCGCCGGGCCGGGCTCAAGGGCCACCGGCCGGCGCGGGATCGAGATCACGGCGGCGATTCGCGCTACCCTCCACGCGGTGCCACCGCGCCTGTCCTGGCATGACGTCGCCGCGTGGTTCCCGGTGCGGGTGCTGCGGCACACCCGCCGCGACGACGCGACGGTGCTGGCCGCGGGCGTCGCGATGTACCTGCTCCTGGGGCTGCTGCCGACGCTGGCCGCGGTGGTGTCGATCTACGCGCTGATCGCCGACCCGACGCAGATCGAGGGCCACCTCGCCGGCCTCGATCGGGTGGTGCCCGACGACGTCTACCGGCTGCTGGTCGATCAGCTGCAGCGCGCCAGCCACCGCTCCGACGACGAGCTGCGCCTGACCGTCGCCGGCGCGGTGGTGCTGGCGCTGTGGTCGAGCCGCGCCTCGGCCAACGCGCTGTTGATCGGCATCGAGCGCATCGACGGCACGCGCAGCCGGTGGCGCGGCTGGCGCCGGCTGGTGCTGACCACCGTGCTGGCGCTGGGCGCGCTGTTCTCGGCGGTGACGCTGCTCGCGGTCGTGGTCGCGATGCCGGCGACCAGCGCGACCCTCGCGCCGGGGCTGCGCGGCTGGCTGGTCGCGCTGCGCTGGCCGGCGCTGATCCTGACCGGCGTCACCGGGCTGTCGGTGCTGTACGCGCTCGGCGGGCCGCCGCGGCCCAAGCGGCAGATCATCCCCGGCGCGCTGGTCGCCACCGCGCTGGGCTTGCTCGCGTCGCTGGGCGTCTCGTACTACGTGTCCGATCTGGCCAGCTACCAGTCGCTCTACGGCACGTTCGGCAGCGCGATGGTCGTCGTGCTGTGGTTCTACGCCTGCTCGCTCGCGGTGATGATCGGCGCCGTCGTCAACACCGAGCTGCGCGAGCCGAGCGACCCGTCGTGGTCGCGGTATTGAGCGCCGGCGCCGGATCCGCGCCGGCGCCCCGCGGCTACGCCTCCGCGTAGGCGCGCTCGAGGGCCGCGACGTCGAGCTTCACCATCGTCATCATCGCGGCCATCACCGCCTTCACCTTCGCCGGGTCCGGGTCGCGGATCAGCTCCATGAAGCGCCGGGGGACGATCTGCCACGTGACGCCGAACGGATCGGTGATCCAGCCGCATTGCGTCGGCGTCGCGCCGGCCGCGACGAGCTTGTCCCAGTAGCGGTCGACCTCGGCCTGGTCCTCGCAGTCGACGAAGAGCGAGAAGCCTTCGGAGAAGCTGAAGTACGGGCCCCCGTTGTAGCCCATGAAGACCTGCCCCCCGACGACGAACTCGGCGGAGGTGACCGGGCCGTCCTGGCCGGTGCGGGCGACGTTCCGGATCTCGGAGTCCGGGAACGTCGCGGCGTAGAACGCCATCGCGGCCTCGAGCTGATCGTTGAACATCAGGAAGGGGGTCACCTTGGTCATGGGCGCGGCTCCGGTCGTCGAGCGGCGATGGTAGCCGAAGCCGGCGGCCGCACGCGGCAGGTCGGTCCGGGCCGCCGGCGCGGCGCGGCGCAGGCCGCGGAGCCTGGTCGTTCGACTGGATCGCCGCGGGTGCGCGGTCTACCGTTGTCGCGTGAGCTCCGTGCCGTGCCCGTCCTGCGGCGTGGCGGTGACCGCCGGCTACCCGCGCTGTCCCCGCTGCCACGCGCCGATGCCCGGCGTCGGCGCCGCGCGCGGGCGACGCGACACCAACCAGGGCGGCGGCACCACCGTCAAGGAGCGTCCGTCGCGCTGGAGCGCGGCGGCGCTGGCGGTGGCGCTGGTCGCGGTCGTCGCGGGGGTGGTGGCGCTGGTGCTGACCCGCGGCGCCGCGCACCACACGGTGGCCGAGCCGACGGTGACCCCGGTCGCGCCGCCGCCGCTCTCGGCTCGCACGCTCGACGAGCCCGAGGCGCCGTCGCCCGACGTCGCGCCGGTCCGCGATCCGTGGCCGGTGCTCGATCGCCTCGAGCGCGCCGCCGCCAGCGAGCGGCTGTACCTCAAGGCCACCGCCCGCGGCGCCAGCGTCGAGCTGCGCTCGAGCTTCTGCGGCGAGGCCCGCGTGGAGGCGCTGGTCGACGCCGCGCTGCCCGCGCTGCGCGAGCAAGGCATCGCGCGCGTCACGTGCGTGGAGCTGCACGGCGCCGCGGTGTTCGCCCGGACGTTGTGACGGCGCCGCGCGCCGTGGCACAGTGCGCGCGCCGTGACCGACCTCCGCGACGCAGGCCCCCGCCGTCCCCATCGACTGATCCTCCCGCTAGGCATGCGGGTGCTGGTGCGGATCATCAAGGACGGCGATCGCACCGACAGCGGGCTGTACCTGCCGGCCGGCGCCAAGGAGGCCCAGGACGAGGCGCTGTACGGCGAGGTAGTCGAGGTGGCGCGTGACCGACCGACGTCGGATGACGTCGCCGAGAACGTCTCTGGCGTGCCGCACGGGGCTCGGGTGCTGTTCAGAAAGGATGCTGGCGTACGTGTCCCGTGGGACGAGGCGCTGCGCCTGCTCGACGTGAAGGACGTGCTCGCGACTGTCGAGGAGATCGGAGACGACGAGGCGCATTGATCGCCGTCACATCGTCGGGACTCTTCTTAGCCCAACTCGGAGGATGGTCACCGACGCGCCGACCTCTACAATGAAGGGATGGCGGACGACTCTCGCTACCATATGCGGCGCGGCGCGCGCGAACGCATCGTCGATGTCGTCGGCGGCAGCCGACCGCCGCCGCGGCGGATGGCCGACGGCAGCGACTCGGCGATCTCGCCACCGATGGGCGACGACCTCGGTGATCTCGCGCCGCCGCGCGACGTCGTGCCGGTGCGGTTCGGCGCCGAGGCGGTCGTGATCGAGCACCAGGGCGATCGGGTGACGCTGGTGTTGCCGGGCGCGATCCGCGTGACCGGCACGATCGAAGAGGCGCGGCGGCTGGCGGCGGCGCTGTTGCGCACGACGTGAGCGCCGGCGCCGGGGCTACCGGCGGCGGCGACGCAGCGCGAGGGCGGCGAGGGCGATGAGCGGGCTCGGCCACGCGCGGCCGCTGGTCGAGCAGCAGCCGGTGTCGAGCGGGTCGGGAGCGGCGCACACGCCGGGATCGTCAGCGGTCGGGTAGATCGCGCACATCGCGGCGACCTCGTCGTCGGACAGCGACGCCTTCGAGGTCTCGCCGCACTCCTGGAACGGGAACATCGTCGCGTCGATCTGCGCCGGCGTCAGCGGGCTGGTGCACAGCGGCACCGGCTGGCCGGCGCCGTCGACGTGCGGGGCGTCGGCGGGCGTGAGGCACGTGTGCTCGAGGCCGAGCAGGTGGCCGACCTCGTGGGTCAGCGTGTTGGCGAGGTCGGCCTGGCAGCCGGGCGGGCCGTCGGACTGGCCGTCGACCGCGAGCGCGAAGTCGACGCCGTTGAGCTCGATGTCGGCGTCGACCAGCTCGCCGTCGCGCGGGTCGCCTGGCTCGTTGACGTAGACCGCGGTGGTGACGCCGGCGGCGGCGTGGCTGTGGCACTTCATCGGCTTGCCGTCGACGGCGGGCCGGCACCAGGTCGTGTCGCGGAACTTGATCACCGAGACGAAGTCGCGGCCCGAGACCTCGCGGTCGATCGGTCCGAGGCTGACGACGTGCTGGTACGCGCAGCCGCCGATGCGCTGGTTCCAGTGCGCGATCACCGCCTCGATCACCTCGCGCTCGCGATCGCCGGGGATCGCGGTGGTGCCCTCGACGGCGTAGCCGAGCTGGACGCAGCCCTTGGCCCACGCCAGCGGCCGGCCGCTGCGATCGGTGATGGTGCGGACGTACGGGCCGCGGCCGATCGGCGTGCGATCGACGACGCGATCGGCGAACCACCGGCCGGGCCCGGCGGCGCGGGCGGTGATCTCGGCCCGCATGCCGACCGCCAGCGGTGGCTCGTCGTCGAAGACCACCATCGTGTAGCCGTCGGCGGTGCCGCCGAGCTGCTCGACGTCGACGTCGCCGCTGGCGGTGCGCACGGTGGCGGTGGTGACGATCGCGCGGTCGTCGTCGCTCCACGCGGCCCGGGTGGCGACGACGTCGCCGACCAGCACCGCGGCGGCCGCCGGCGAGGTCGCGAGGGCGAGGGCGAGGGCGAGGGCGAGGGCGGTGCACGCGAGGGCCGGCCGCGACATCGTGGCGAGGTTAGCACTGGCCGCCGCCGTCGCGGGGCGGCCGTCGCCTGCGCTAAGGTGCGCCCGTGGCCCGGCGCAACGCCAGCATCCCCGACGCGAGCGCGGTCAACGCGCAGTGGCTCATCCAGCTGCGCTGGGCGCAGATCGTCGGCCAGGCGGCGACGGTGCTCGGCGCCGACGTGCTGCTCGGCGTCGACCTGCCGCTCTACCTCCTGTGGGCGGTGGTCGCGGTCGGGCTGGGCTCGAACATCGCGCTGGCGGCGTCGGTGCGGCGGCGCGGCCGCGCCGACGGCCGGGTGCTGGCGGCGGTCATGGCGCTCGACATCGCGGCGCTGACCGGGCTCCTGTACCTGACCGGCGGCGCCGACAACCCGTTCGGCTTCCTGTACCTCGTGCAGATCGCGCTGGCGACGGTGATCCTCGAGGCGGCCTGGACCTGGGCGCTGGTCGCGCTGTCGTTCCTCGGCTTCGGCCTGTTGCTGCTGCTCGACCACCGGCCGCTGACGGTGTCGCCGCACACCCGCGCGATCGGCGTGTGGGTCGCGCTCGGTGTCGCCTCCGCGTTCATCGTCCACTTCCTCCTGCGCGTGACCCACGCGCTGGCGGCGCGCGACGCCGAGCTGGCCGAGGCCCACAACCTGGCCGCGCGGCAGGAGCGCCTCGCCTCGCTGGCGACGATGGCCGCCGGCGCGGCCCACGAGCTGGCCACGCCGCTGGGCACGGTGGCGCTGGTGGCCAAGGAGCTCGAGCGCCACCTCGCCGGCCACGAGAACCGCACGCTCGCCGAGGACGCGCGGCTGATCCGCGAGCAGGTCGGGCGCTGCCGCGCGATCCTCGACCAGATGGCCGGGGGCACCGGCGCGGCCGGCGAGGGCCTGGTGTCGCAGCCGGTGGCCGAGGTGCTCGCCGAGGCGATGACGATCGTCCGCCCCGAGCCGGCGATCCGCACCAGCGTGACCGCCGAGGTCGCGGCGACGGTGGTCAACCTGCCGGTGCGCGCGGTGACCCAGGCGCTGCGGTCGCTGATCACCAACGCCCAGGACGCGTCGCCGGCGGGCAGCGAGGTGCTGGTGTCGGCCACCTGCCGCGCCGGGGTGCTGGCGATCGACGTCGTCGACCGCGGCCGCGGCATGAGCGCCGAGGTGCTGGCCCGGATCGGCGAGCCGTTCTACACGACCAAGCAGCCGGGCCGGGGCATGGGCCTCGGGCTGTTCCTGGCCCGGGCGGTGTTCGAGAGCATCGGCGGGGCCATGGCGATCGACTCGCGCGAGGGGGCCGGCACCCGGGTCACCGTGACCATGCCGACCGACGCCGCGGCCCGGGCCCAACGCGGCCGCGGCACGCCGCGAGCCACGAACGCCCCGGCCGGTGGTATCTAAGGGGCGATGTCCGAGACCAAGCCCTCCCTGCTCCTGTGCGACGACGACGAGGTCTTTCGCACCCGCACCGCCCGCGCCTTCACCGAGCGCGGCTTCGAGGTGTCGACGGCCCACGACTTCGACAGCGCGGTCGCGGTGGCGCGCGGCGAGTCGCCCGAGCTCGCGGTGGTCGATCTCAAGATGCCCGGCAAGGGCGGCCTCGAGCTGGTCAAGGCGCTGCTCGAGATCGATCCCCACACCAAGATCGTCGTCTTGACCGGCTACGGCTCGATCGCCACCGCGGTCGACGCGGTCCGGCTGGGCGCGACCTACTACCTGGCCAAGCCGGCCGACGCCGACGAGATCCTCGCGGCGTTCGCCCGCGGCCAGGCGCCGCCGCTCGAGCCGCCCGACTCCGACTACCGCGCGCCGAGCCTGGCCCGCGCCGAGTGGGAGCACATCAACCGCGTGCTGTCGGACTGCGGCGGCAACATCTCCGAGGCGGCGCGCCGGCTCGGCATCCACCGCCGGTCGCTGCAGCGCAAGCTGCAGAAGTACCCGCCGAACCGCTAGCACGTCGCGGAGCGGCGCCGCAGGCGTCGCGACGTCAACGTGCCCGTGCCCGTGCCCGTGCCCGTGCCCGTGCCCGGATTCTCGCTTCCCCGGCTCCGCGTGATCCTCGATCGCCCGGGCGGCTGATCTCGACGCGTCGCCCCGCCGCGCGTCGCTACAGCCGCCACGCGACGGCCGCGGTCGCCATCAGCGTGTCGAGCGCGCGATCGCGGGCGTCGACCGGGACCTCGAGCGCGAGGTCGACGGTGACGCGGCAGTCGCGGTAGCGGCCGCCCAGCGCCAGCGTGTGGACGAACGTCTCGTCGCGCGGCTCGACCAGCGCGTAGCTGGTGGTCGCGAAGCCGGCGGTCAGCCCGACGGTGTCGGTCAGCGCGACCGCGCCGGCGAGATCGACGTGCACGAGCGGCAGCGCGTCGGCGTCGGTGCGCAGCGTCAGCGCCAGGCCGGCGGCCACCGACAGCTCGCCGAGGCGGTTGGCCCAGCGGCGCCCGCCGCCGGCGGCCAGCGTGGTGGCGCGGGGCAGCCACGCGGTGGGATCGGCGCGGTGGGCCGCGGCCATCGCGGCGGCGACCGCGCCACCGTCGCCGCGCCGGCTGGCGGCCGGCAACGTCAGCGCGAGCTCGAGCCAGGTCGTCGGCGCCAGCCGGTAGCGGGCGCGGGCGTGCGGGTTGGCCAGGGTCGCGGCGGTGGTGGTGCTGGTGGTGGCGATCGCGACGCCGATCTCGCCGTCGATCGTCAGCGCGGCGCCCAGCGGCTCCTGCCACCACACCGCCGCGGTGCCGCCGTCGAGGCCGGCGGTGTGCAGGTAGCCGCCGGTCGCGCCCGCGGCGCGGCCGCCGTCGTCGGCGTGGGCCGACCCGGCGCACAGCGCCAGGCACGCGAGGACGCGGAGCACGCCGGCAGGGTGCAATGAGCGGTGGCGCCGACGCAAGCCGCCGCCGCCGATGGCATGATGCGCCGCGATGTCCCGCGTGCGCTCGTGGCTGGCCGATCCCGTCGCCGCGGGCCTGACCGCCGGCGCGCTCCTGGCGCTGCTCGAGGTGGCGCGGCTGGGCGCGCTGACCCGGCCGGGGCTGGCGCTGACCGCGATCGCGCTGGCGGCGGTGGCCGGGACGTTCACCGGCGCGGCGGTGGCGGCGGCGGTGGCGGTGGCCGATCGGCTGGGCGCGCGGGGCGTCGCGCGGGCGGCGATCCTGGCGGCGCCGGCGCTGGCGATCACGATCCCGGTCGGCGGCAGCCTGTTCCAGGGCGCGTTCGCCGCGACCTTGCCCGGCGCGCGCTACGCGCCGATCGCGGTGCCGGCGCTGGGCTGGCTGGCCCTGACCGCGGCGATCGCGATCGGCCAGCGGCTGGTGGCGACCGGGCCCCGGTCCCGCGGGCTGGTGGTCGCGGCGCTGGCGCTGGGCGGGCTGGTCGTCGAGGCGGCCAACCGCGTGCTGTTCCGCTCGGGCTATCCGACGCTGCACCTCGCGCTGGTGTTCGCGGCGATCGCGGCGATCGCGGCCGCGCTCGCCGTCGGCCTCGGGCGCCCCCCGGCGCCGCGGCGCGGGCGGCTGATCACCAGCGCGGCGATCGCGGCGGTGGCGGTGGTGGTCGCGCTGGCCGGGCTGCGCCACGCCGACGATCGCGCCCGGGTCGCGACCAAGGGCGATCAGCTGCGCCACCTGGCGCGCGCCGCGCGGGCGCTGATCGATCGCGACGGCGACGGCTCGTCGGCGATCCTCGGCGGCGGCGACTGCGACGACGGCGATCCGGCGCGCCACGTCGGCGCCGCCGACCTGCCGGGCAACGGGCGGGACGAGGACTGCGACGGCGCCGACGCGCTGCCGCCGCCGGCGCCGGTGGTCGACGCCGGGCGCGCCGCGTCGCTGGCGAGCTGGCGCGCGACGCCCGCGGTGGCGGCGCTGCGGGCCAAGCCCACCAAGGCCAACCTCGTGATGATCTCGATCGACGCGCTGCGCGCCGATCACCTGGTCGCCGGCGATCCGACCGTGCCGCGGCTGGCGGGGCTGGTGGCGTCGTCCGCGGCGTTCACCCACGGGCTGGCGCCGGCCGCCGGCACCGACGTGTCGATGACGACGATCGCCACCGGGCGCTGGAACCCGTTCCAGCCGATCGTCACGACGCTGGCCGAGGCGCTGACCGCCAGCGGTCGCACCACCCACGCGATCCTGCCGCGCGAGGTGCTGCGCTACGCCGGCGAGACGCTGCTGACCCGCGGCTGGGCCGGCGTCGACAAGGTCGTCACCGACGGCAGCCAGCGCGACGTCGGCGATCGCATCACCGCCGACGCCACCACCGACCTCGCGCTGCGGTTCCTGGCAGGCGCCGACGCCCAGGCGCGGCCGTTCGCGCTGTGGGTGCACTACTTCGACGTCCACGAGCACGCGCAGATCACGGTGCCGGACGCGCTCGCCGCCGACGTCCACGGGGCGATCAACGCCACCGATCGCCGCTACCGCGCGCTGCTGAGCGGCATCGATCGCGCGGTGGGGCGGCTGCTCGACGAGCTGGAGCGCCGCGGCCTGGCCGACGACACGATCGTCGTCCTGTTCTCGGATCACGGCGAGAGCCTGGGCGAGGACCCGCGGCTGCCGGACCGCCACGGCCTGGTGGTCTACCAGGCGCTGACCCACGTGCCGGTCGCGGTGCGGGTGCCCGGCGTCGCGCCGCGGGCGCTGGCGGCGCCGATGTCGCTGGTCGATCTGCCGCCGACGGTGCTGGGCCTGCTCGGCGCCGGCGGGATGGCGCCGCTCGACGGCGTCGACCTCTCCGACGACGTGCTCGGCGCGCCGCTCGAGCTGATCGCCCGCGACCGCACGCTGGTGATGAACGAGCAGGACCAGTGGGCGGTGGTGGCGTGGCCGTACAAGCTGCTGGTGCGTCCGGCCGACAACCTGACCGAGCTGTACGACCTGTCGGTCGATCCCGCGGAGCGCGTCGACCTCGCCGCGCGCGAGCCGGCCCGCGTCAAGGAGCTGCGCGGTCGCTACGGCTGGTTCCCGCCGGTGTCGATGGACCGGACCCAGGCAGGACGGCGCTGGCGAGAACGACAAGCCCGGCCACCGCCAGCGCCGTCGCCGCGATGATCGTCAGCGGCGGCAGCCAGCCGCTCCACCGCGGCACCACCGGGCACACCCGCTCGCCGAACCACAGCCCGCTGGCGCCGGTGACGATCCACACCGCGAGCGTCGCCGCCACCGGCAGCGCCAGCTGCGCCACCAGCGCGCGGCGCCAGTCGCGGCGGACCTCGAAGGTCATCGCGATCGCCAGCACCGCCAGCCCGGGCGCGGCGGCGTTGGCCATCGTCAGGCCCTGCTTCTTGTAGATCATCGGCGTCGACAGCGACGGCGTGGTCTCGAGCAGCATCAGCGCGATCAGCGCGACCGGCCACCACCACGGCACCGCGGCGAGCCGCCCGCCGGCGGCCCAGCCGGTCGCCAGCAGCGCGGCCAGGAGCAGCGCGATCGCCAGCGCCACGCGGCCCCGGGGCAGCGCCGGCAGCACGTCGTCGTCGTCGACCGGCGCGGCCAGCGCCGCCCCCAGCGGGCGGCCGCGGCTGGCCGCCGGCAAGGTCGCGCCCACCGAGTCGGCGATCACCCGGGCCACGTCGACGACGCTGATCGGGCCGCCGCGCCCGACCGCGACGTCGGGGCCGGCGAGGCAGCCGCGCACGACGCGGATCGCGCGGTCCTCGCTGCCGTGGCCGCCACCGGCGAGGTGATCGTGATCGGCCAGCACCAGCCAGCGCGCGTCGGGCGCGGCGGCGGTCAGGCGCCCGAGGATCACGTCGGTCGAGGCGGCGGCGTCGCGCCACGCCGTCGAGCGCTTGCCGGCGCGGTGGCCGGCGGTGTCGACCCGCAGCACGTGCACGAACACCAGCCGCGCCGGGCCGCCGACCGCGGCGACCGCGGTGTCGGCCCAGGTGTCGGCCCACTTGTCGGGCAGGGTCTTGGCGGGCGTCGGCGGCAGCGTGTGCGGGAAGCCGAGCGAGTGGACGATGTACGGGTGGCTCTCGGCGATCGCGACCGCGTCGGGCACCTGCGCCGGGATGGCGCCCGCGGGCGGCGGCACGGGCTTGCCGGTCGAGTGGTACAGCACGCCGGTCTGCTGCTGGGTGAGGCCGCTCCACAGCGCCAGCTCGACCGGCAACGACACCGTCGGGAAGCCGACGTCGATCGTCAGGTCGAGGCCGCGGGCGCACACCGCGTTCCACGCCGCCATGCCGGCCGCGGTGTCGCGGCCCGCGCCGTCGATCAGCACGACCCGCGTCCGCGCCGCGGGCGGCAGGCCGGCGCCGGTGGCGGCGGGCAGCGTCGGCGCCGCGCCGGGCGGCGCGTCGTTGCCGACGATCGCGTTGATCGCGTCCTGGCGCAGGTCGCGCAGCGGCCACAGCAACAGCACCAGCGCGACGCCGAGCGCCACGCGGATCAGGCGATCGACGAGCGTCGCGCCGCGGCCGAGCGTCACGGCGCGGCCCCCGCGTCGACGGCCAGCGGCGGCAGCCCGAGCGGCGCACGCCACGGCGCGTCGGCCAGCACCTCGACCGGCGCCAGCCGCAGGAGCCGCGGGATCGCGCGGCCGGCGGTCACCAGCGGCATGTGGCCGACGCCGGTGCGCAGGTAGATGGCGCGGGCGTCGGCGTGCGCCGGGCCGAGCTCGTCGTCGAGCTCGGCGAGATCGTCGACGGTGACCACCGCGCCCGGCAGGTCCTCGGCCAGGCCGCGGGCCAGCTCCTCGGTCCAGCGCACCGTGTCGTCGCCGACGAAGATCAGGTGGTGCGCCGGCGACGCCGCCATCCACGCGCGCCACGCGTCGACCTCGCCGTAGGTGGCGTCGAGCGAGATGATCCAGTCGAGCGCGGGCGCCGCGGTCCACGCCAGGAGCGTGCGGTACGCGCCGCTGTGGCCGATCGCGACGAGCGCGCCGGTCGGGCGCGGCAGGTCGATCGCCGCGAACACCTCGGCCAGCAGATCCTCGAGCGCCGGCCAGCGCACCGCCTGCCGCGATCCGGCCGGCGCCTCGGCGGCGATGAACACCGCGTTCACCGCGGCCAGCGCGAACTGCTCGGGCAGCCGGTGCTCGCGCCACGCGGCGTCGACGTCGGTGTCGTAGCCGTGGACGTACAGCACGACGGCGGCGCCGTCGGGGTGGTAGCCGGCGGGCGCCCAGACGTGGATCGGGCCGGCGCCGGTGGCGAGGTCCCACGCGTGGCCGGCGGCCACCGCGGCGGGCAGCGGCGCGGCGGCCGGCGCGGGCGGCGGCGGGCCGTCGTCGGCGGCCACCGCGACCACGACCGCGGTGGCGGCGGCCACGGCGATCACGGCGAGGGCGCGGCGCATGCCCGACTGTGGCGCCGAACCGCGCGGCGGCGCAAATCCCTCGCGTCGGTCACAGCGACGGCAGGCCCTTCTTGACGATCTCTTGCTCGTAGTACTTCGCCGGCTTGGTCCCGGCCTTGACCGCGGCCTTGGCCTTGGCCAGCTCCTCGTCGATCAGCTGGGCGAACGCCGGGAACGGCTGGGCACCCGACAGGAACCGGCCGTTGATGAAGAACGCCGGCGTGGCGCCGACGCCGAACTTGGTGAGCTCGGCCATGTCCTTGGCGTTCTCGGCCTGGCACGCGGTCAGGTCGGCGCGGTAGCGGGTCATGTCCAGGCCGACGCGGGTGGCGAGCGCGTCGATCTGTGCCGGCTCGAACTCGCGCTTGGCGAACGCCTCGTCCCACAGGAGCTTGTCGAGGTCCCAGAACTTGCCCTGGTGGTTGGCGGCGCACGCGGCCTGCGACGCGTAGGTCGCGACCTGCGGGTGGACGACGTACTGGCGGTAGACGATGCGCACCTGATCGCCGTAGGTCGTGCTGATCTGGTCGAGCGTGCCGCGCACCTTCTCGCAGAACGGGCACGCGTACTCGCCGGCGCGGACGATCGTGACCAGCGCGGTGGCCTTGCCCTTGACCGGGAAGCCGAGCACCGGCACGCCGTAGACCTTGGCGGGGTCGGGCTGCGGGCGCGCGGGGCGCGCCGGCGGGGCGGCCTTGGCCTTGGCGTCGACCTCGGCGGCGAGCTTCTCGAGCTGCACCCGCAGCTCCTCGGCCTTGGCGGCGGCGTCGCTGGCGCCGTCGATCGAGCCGGCCAGCGTGCCGAGCATCGCCTCGAGCCGGGCCAGCGACGCCCGCAGCTCGAACTCGCTCTTGGCCTGGGCGGCCTCGGCGGCGGCCATCCGGCGCTCGAGGCGCGCGAACCGGCCGCTGCTCACACACCCGGCGATCGAGAGGACGACGACGAACCATGCCGCGCGCATGGCCGGACGCTACCACGGCGATCCCGGCGGCGCCGTCAGCGGCGCAGCTTGGGCACGTCGCGATCGAGCACGGTCTTGCGGCCGTCGGTGGCGGCGGTCCGGATCGCGTCGTCGCAGATCGCGCGGACGTGATCGGACAGCGCGTCGGCGACCGCGTCCGAGGTGTTCATGCCCGAGCGCTCGCGGATGTACTTCTTCATCTTCGACACGACGATCAGGATCTCGGCCTCGGCCTCGGCCAGCGTCGGCGCGCTGGCGGACGGCGCGCTGGCGGACGGCGCGGCCGTGGGCGCGGGCGTCGCGATGAAGCGGCGCGCCGGCTCGGCCGGGTGATCGGAGGTGGGCGCGGGCGGGCGCGACGGCGCGGGCGCGATCGGCGCGGGGGCGGGCGCGGCCGCGGGCATTTCCGCGACCGGCGGGGCGGCGGGGCGCGGCGGCGGGGCGGCGACCGGCGCCGGCGCCGGGCGGGGTGGGGCCGCCGGCGGCGCGGCGTCGGCGGTGCGCGGCGCGCGCTCCTCGACCGCCCACGCGTCGCGGTGGCGCAGCGTCGCGACGTGGCTGTCCCAGCACGCGACGGTGCAGAACTTGTAGTTGGTGTTGTGGCGATTGCACGTCGACACGCTGCACACCCAGTGCACCGCGCCGAACCCGATGTCGCGCTTGCACGCGCTGCACCGCATCCAGGTCATGCCGTTCTCCGTCGTCGGCGCACGAGCGCCAGGGTCGCGAGCGCCAGCGGCGCCGCGCGATCGGCACGATCGCCGGTCGAGCAGCAGCCGCCATCGTCCTCGTGGTACGCGAGCGCGATCCGCACCTTGGCGGTGCGGGTCGCATCGGCGCGATCGGTGGCCTGGACGACCAGGCTGTCGTCGCCGGGATCGCGCGGCGCGGTGATCGTCAGCGCGCCGGCCTCGGTCAGGGTCGCGGTGCCGGTGGTCGGCCCGGCGATCAGCGCGAAGGCGTGGTCGCCGGCGAACGGATCGGCGGCGTCGAGCGTTATCTGCCGCGTCGTACCGGGCGCGACGGTGATCGCGTCGGGCAGCGGGTGCAGGCCGTCCTCGAGCTCGACCCCGGCCGCCGCCTCGATCCACCCCACCACCGTCGGGTGATCGGGGCGGACGTAGATGCCGCCCTCGGAGCAGTCGACGGTCGCGTCGTCGTAGCTGCGCGACGTGATGCCGGCGACCAGCGGGCCGCGGGCGTCGAGCAGGTAGATCGGCCCGCCGGAGTCGCCGGGGCAGGTGTCGACGCCGCCGCCGCCCGCGCCGAGCTCGCCGGCGGGCTGCACGGTCGGCTCGCAGCCGCTCGCGCGCGCGCAGGTGGCGTCGGTGATCGTCGTGCGCGCGGCGCGCAGCGCGTCGACGAACTCGCTGCCGCTGGGGTCGATCGCGCCGTAGCCGACCAGCTCGACCGGCGCGCCGTCGACGATGCCGGTCCGCGCCCAGCCGGTGGCGAGGCGGCGCGGCGCGACGCTGGCGTCGCGATCGAGCAAGAGCAGCGCGACGTCGAACGCGCCGGGGCCGGGGACGATCGACGCGATGCCGACGAACTCGCCGGCGCTGGGCCGGGCCAGCGAGTTGGTGCCGAGCAGCACCTGGTCGGCGGCGACGTCGCGGCAGTGATCGGCGGTGAGGACGACCCGGGGCGCGATCAGCACGCCGGTGCAGTACTGCTGGCGGTTCGACAGGACCGCGGCGACGTCGCGCCACTGGCCCGCGGGGACGTCGCTGCCGCCGATGACCTCGACCGGCGGTGGCGGCGAGGCGGGCGGCGGCGCGCGGTCGCCGGGCGCGGCGGCGGCCACGCCGGCGCCGAGCAGCACGGCGAGGACCGGGAGCGACCGCATGGCCCCGACGATGGCATGGCGGCCGCCCGAACGGGAGGCCGCGCGCTTCCCGCGGCGCGCGCGTGGCTGGTTCACGCGGCGCAACCCGCCCGGCCGTCTCGCTTCACCCGGGAGGCCTGCGGACCGCCGTCTTGGAGGGGAGGCTCGATCCCGGCTTTGCCGGGATCGAGGGGAGGTTTCGCGAGAAACCTCCCTGCAATTCAGTACCGCTTGACGGTGGGATCGATCTGCACCGACCAGGCGTCGATGCCGCCGGCGAGGTTGTAGACGGTGCGGAAGCCCTGCTGCAGGAAGTGCTCGGCGGCGTTCTGGCTGCGGCCGCCGTGGTGGCAGAAGAAGGCGATCGGGGTCGACTTGTCGAGCTTCTCGATGGCGGCGGCGGCGGTGTCGTCGAGCAGCGTCGAGCCGGCGATGGTGGCGGTGGCGCGCTCGCCGGGGGTGCGGACGTCGTAGAGGTGCTTGACCTGGCCGCCGTCGAGGAGCGCCTTGAGCTCCTTGGGCGGGATCGCCTTCACCGCGGCGGGGCGGTTGGGGTTCTCGATCTTGAAGCCGGCGCCGCCGGGGCCCTCGACGTAGTCGATCACCACGCCGGCCGCGCGGCGGGCGCTGGCGGCGTCGAGCTGGACGGTGATGCCGTTGGTCACGACGGTCAGCGAGGTGGCCTCGCGCGGGCCGACGTCGAGGCCGTGGTCGAAGCGCGCGTCGATCGACAGGTGGATGACGTCCTCGGCGCCGGCGTCGGCCAGCGCGCCGCGCAGGACCTCGGCGGCGCGCGGGGTGACGGTCACCGCCGGCGGCGCGGCCGGTGCGGCGAGATCGCCGAGCCGCGTGGCCAGCTCGCCCGAGGCGTGGAGCTGGCGCACGATGTCGGAGCCGCCGACGAACTCGCCCTTGACGTACAGCTGCGGGATCGTCGGCCAGTCCGAGAACGCCTTGATGCCGTCGCGGATGGCCGCGTCGGCCAGCACGTTGACGGTGGTGTAGTTCGGCAGCATGGTGTCGAGGATCTGGACCACGCTGGCGGAGAAGCCGCACTGGGGAAAGTTACGGCTACCCTTCATGAACAGGACCACCGCGTCGGACGCGATGAGTGATTCGATCTTCTGGCGAAGCTCTGGTGCGAGGCTCATGGAGACAACTCCGGCTCAAGGCATGGGGCGCAACGTTTGCGCGAATTTCAGGTGCTGGTGATGGCTAGCACGGACTTGGCGGTGCGGGGGGTGACTTCCATCGAAGGCGTCGATCGCGCCGCCTGGGACGCGCTGGACCATGGGCCGTCGCCCTTCTTGCGCCACGGCTTCCTGACGGCGCTCGAGTCGTCAGGCTCGATCGGCAAGCGCTCGGGCTGGCGGCCGGTGTACCTGCTGGCCGAGGCGGGCGGCCGGCTCCAGGGCGCGGTCGCCGCGTTCGTCAAGCAGCACTCGTACGGCGAGTACATCTTCGACTGGGCGTGGGCGGGCGCGGCCGAGCGCGCCGGGCTCGACTACTACCCGAAGCTGGTGATCGCCGCGCCGATCACGCCGGCCACCGGCCGCCGGATCTTGCTCGCGCCCGGCTGCGATCGCGCGCGCACCGCCGCCGCCTTGATCGCCGCGGTGCGGGCGGTGGCCGACGACGCGGGCTGCTCGTCGATCCACTGGCTGTTCTGCACCGACGACGAGCAGGCGCTGCTGGCCGAGCACGGGTTCCTGGCGCGGGCGAGCTTCCAGTACCACTGGCACAACCGCGGCTACGCGAGCTTCGACGGCTTCCTCGGCGCGCTGGCGTCGCGCAAGCGCAAGCAGCTGCGCAAGGAGCGCGCGCGCGTCCACGCGGCGATCGAGCGGCTGACCTGGGTGCCCGGCGGCGAGCTCACGACCGCGCAGCTCGACCGGATGGATCGCTGGTACCGCGCCACCACCGAGGAGCACGGCGGCCACGACTACCTGCGGCCCGGGTTCTTCCACCGCGTCGCGGCCGAGCTGCCCGAGGCGACCTGGATCGCCGAGGTCACCGTCGGTGATCGCCCGGCGGCGGGCGCGCTGTTCTTCGAGACCCCGCAGGGCCTGTACGGCCGCTACTGGGGCAGCGACGTCGAGCTCGACTGCCTGCACTTCGAGACCGCGTACTACGCGGGGATCGAGCGCTGCATCGCGCGCGGCCTGCCGCTGTTCGAGGCCGGGGCGCAGGGCGATCACAAGCTGGTGCGCGGCTTCGATCCGAGCCCGACCTACTCGGCGCACTGGTTGAGGCACGAGGGGTTCGCGGCGGCGATCGAGGAGTTCCTGGGACGCGAGCGGCGGGCGGTGGCGCGGCAGATGGCGGAGCTCGCGGAGTATGGGCCGTATCGGAAGGCCGAAGGCGACGAGCCCGCCTGAGGGTCACACCTCGGCGGCGGCGCGGAGGCCGGAGGAGATGGCGCCGTCGATGTAGCCGCTCCAGTGGGTGGCGGTTTCGGTGCCGGCCCAGTGCAGGCGGCCGACGGGAGTCCGGATGACGCGGCCGACGGTGGTCCAGGTGTTGGGCGGGCAGAAGGCGCCGTAGCAGCCGCCAGACCACGGGTCGTGCTCCCAGACGTGATCGGTGTAGGCGCGGGGCGTGGCGGCGGCGCCGCCGTAGGCGCGGACGAAGCAGGTCAGGGCGGCGGCGCGGCGGCCGGCTTCGTCGAGAGCGCCGAGGCGGCGGGCGGCGTCGGCCTCGGCGAAGCCCATCAGCACGCCGCAGCTGCCGTCGGGCGGCGAGTTGTCGAAGGCGACGTGGATGGGGCCGCGATCGGAGAGCGACAGGCCGGACAGGCCGGCGTCGCGCCAGAACGGGCGGTCGTAGATCGCGGTGCACTTGATGACGGCGCCCATCGGCGTCTGCGCGATCAGCGCGGCGCGCTCGGGCGGCAGCCGCGGCGTGAAGTCGATCGCGGCGATCAGGTGCGGCGGGATGGCGATGATGGCGCGATCGGCGGTGACGGCGCCGCGATCGTGGTGGACGGTGACCGCGGCGCCATGCTCGACGCGCCGGACGGCGCAGCCCAGCCGCACGTCGAGCCCGCTGGCCAGCCGCTCGGCCACGCCCTGCATGCCGCCGTCGACGCGGGTGGCCTGGGCGCCGTCGGTGGTGCCGAACAGCGTGTCGAGATCGCGGCCGCTGTGGATGTAGAACAGCGCGTGCAGGAGCGACATCTGGCCGAGCTCGGCGGCGAACACCGACTCGAGGCCGGCGGTGAGCAGGTCGCGGGCGACGGTGGTGCGCAGGTTGCGCGCGAGCCACGCGCCGAGCGTGGTCGCGTCCCAGCGCTCGGCGTGGCGCGCGGTCCACGGCGCGTCGAGCGGCACCTGCCGCGCCATCCGCTCGAGCCGCCACTGCGCCTGGCCGACGTCGAGCAGGCTGGCCACGCCGAGCCGCGGGATCGTGCCGCGGTAGCGCCGGGCCTTGCCGTCGACCAGCACCAGGTTGTCGCCGGTGGTCCAGGTCGGGAAGGTGCGCGCGCCCTGCTCGGCGAGCAGCGCCAGCAGGTGATCCTGCGTCGGGCCGGCCCACTGCCCGCCGAGGTCGACCCACGGCCCGCCCGGCGCCTGGCTGGTGTAGACCCGGCCGCCGACGCGGTCGCGCGCCTCGAGCACGATCGCCGCGCGGCCGGCCCGCCGCAGCGCGCGCGCCGCCGACAGCCCGGCGAACCCGGCGCCGATGATCACCACGTCGGTCCGCTCGCTCATCGCCTCGACTCCACCACGCGCGCGCGCCGGCCGCCAGGTATCGTCGGGGCGATGTGCGACACGCTGGTGACGATCGCGCCCGGGCGCGTGTGGTTCGCCAAGAACTCCGACCGCGACCCCAACGAGGCACAGGTGCCGACGTGGCGACCGGCGCGCGATCACGTCGCGGGCGCCCCGCTGCGCTGCACCCACGTGACGATCCCGCAGGTCGCGCACACCCACGCGGTCCTGCTGTCGCGGCCGTTCTGGCTGTGGGGCGCCGAGATGGGGGCCAACGCGCACGGCGTGGTGATCGGCAACGAGGCGGTGTTCACCGATCAGCCGTTCCGCGCCGACGGGCTCACCGGCATGGACCTGGTGCGGCTCGGGCTCGAGCGCGGCGCCACCGCGGCCGAGGCGGTGGCGGTGATCGAGGACCTGGTCGCGCGCCACGGCCAGGGCGGCGGCTGCGGCCACGAGCACCCCGGCTTCACCTACCACGCGAGCTTCCTCGTCGCCGACCCGCGCGGGGCGTTCGTCGTCGAGACCGCCGGACGCGCGGTCGCGGTGCAGGCGGTGACCGACGCCGCGACGATCTCCAACGCGCTGACCCTGCCGGCGCTGCGCGGCCACCGCGATCGCGTGCGGTCGTGGGTGGCGGCGGCCGATCGGCGGCAGGCGTGCACGCTGGCCGCGGCCCGCGGCGCCCGCGGCGTCGGCGACCTGTTCGCGGCGCTGCGCGATCACGGCGACGGCGGCGAGGGCGGCCGGCCGCGCTACCGCTGGCACCACGGCGCGATGGCGGCGCCGTGCATGCACGCCGGCGGGCTGGTGGCGGCGTCGCAGACCACGGCGTCGTGGGTGGCGGAGCTCACGCCGGCTGGCGCGCGCCACTGGATCACCGCGACCGCGGCGCCGTGCCTGTCGCTGTTCAAGCCGGTCGACGTCGACGCGCCGCTCGAGCTGGGGCCGCCGCCGCGCGATCGCGCCGACCGCGGCCTGTGGTGGCAGCACGAGCGCCTGCACCGCCGGGTGATCGGCGACGCGGCGTGGTGCGCGACGATCGCCGCCGAGCGCGACGCGGTCGAGCGCCGGTGGCTGGCCGCGCGGCCGGCGCCGGCCGCGGCGTTCGCCGAGCACCGCGCGCTGGTCGAGCGCTGGCTGGCGGCCAGCGCGGCCGCGCCGGTCGCCGACGATCGCCCGTGGTACGTGCGCCGCTACTGGGCGACGCGCGATCGCCGCGCCGGCCTCGCCTGAGCCGCGATCACGGCGCGATCGGCCACGGCGTCGGGCGCAGCCCGGCCTGCCAGTTGTCGTGGCGGCCGTCCCAGTAGCCGATCTCGACGGCCGCGAGCTCGACGTCGTCGAGGCAGTTGAGGTTGATCGACACGAAGTCGCCGCCGAGCTGGGCCAGGTGGCCGCGGCCGTAGACCCCGATGTGGCAGCGCGGGCAGAAGTAGCGCTGGGCGATTTCGGGGTGGCGCGAGTAGGTGTCGAGCGACGCCTCGTCGCACGCGAGCGTGAACGCGTCGGGGCGGACGATCGCGCCGGTCCACCCCAGCTTGCTGCAGATGGTGCAGTTGCAGCGCGTGCCGCGGGTGGCGTCGAGGCGCACGGTGAAGCGCAGGTGGCCGCAGTGGCAGCTGCCGCGGTGGACGGGGAGGACCGGGTCGGGGCTGGAGGTCGTCATGGGATCGACGGTGCCAGGGTCGCGTGACAGCCTTCTGTCAGGTATCAACGGTCGCACTTGTCGGACCGCAGAATCCGCGCCCCGCCGCGGCCCCGCGAAGCCCGTGCGCGTTCGCGCCGGCCGAGCGGCGGTCATCGGTCATGGCCGCGTCACGAGCCGCGATCGCCGACCGACTTCTGATCGAACGCTGGCCCGGCGGCGCGGGCAGCCGGCGCGGCACGTAGGCACGCTGGCGGCATGACACCCACCGACCCTCGCGATCGTCTGCGCTGGATCGACAACCTGCCGTTCTGGGGCGTCCACCTGGCGGCGATCGCCGGCCTGGCCTGGCTGGGCTGGTCGTGGACCGGCTTCTGGATCGCGCTCGTCGCCTACGTCGTGCGGCTGTTCGCGATCACCGCCGGCTACCACCGCTACTTCTCGCACCGCGCGTACAAGACCAGCCGCGCGTTCCAGCTCGTGCTGGCGGTGCTGGGGCTGACCTCGACCCAGAAGGGCCCGCTGTGGTGGGCCGCGCACCACCGGATCCACCACAAGTACTCCGACCAGCCCGGCGACCTGCACTCGGTGCGGCAGCGCGGGTTCTGGTGGGCGCACATGTTCTGGATCCTGGTCGAGCGCAACGCCAAGGCCGACCACGACAAGATCAAGGACCTGACCAAGTACCCCGAGCTGCGCTTCGTCGATCGGCACGCGATCTGGTTCACCGTCGCCTACGCCACCGCGCTGTTCCTGATCGGCGGATGGACCGCGCTGATCTGGGGCTACTTCGTGTCGACCGTCGTCTTGTGGCACGGCACGTTCACGATCAACTCGCTGTCCCACGTCTGGGGCTGGCGCCGCTACCGCACCACCGACGACAGCGTCAACAACCCGCTGCTGGCCATCCTCACGCTCGGCGAGGGCTGGCACAACAACCACCACTACTACCAGCGGTCGGCGCGCCAGGGCTTCTACTGGTGGGAGGTCGACCTCAGCTTCTACGTGCTCAAGCTGCTCGAGGTGTTCCACGTCGTCTGGGACGTCCAGGGCGTGCCGCGCCACGTCCGCGATCACCGCCCCGCGGCGCCGGTCGACGCCGAGGGCGCCGAGGCCATCGCGCCGACCGCGCGGTGACAGCCGAGGTACCGACGTTCGGGCTTGGGCCGGCGGCCGGCTGACGTACCATCGGCGGCGATGCGGCGCGTCCTGCTCGGCTCGGCGCTCCTCCTGGCGGCCTGCGGCGACGACGGCGGCACCACCCCGCCGCCGCTGTGCACCGGCGCCTGGCACGTGTGCGGCGGCCACCTGCGCGACGCCACCGGCCGCGCGACGATCCTGCGCGGGATGAACGTCGGCAAGAAGGAGTCGCCGTACCTCGACTTCCACGCCGCCGCCGACTTCGCGCGGATGCACGACGACTGGGGCATGAACGCGGTCCGCTTCTACTTCCCGTGGGCGGCGGTCGAGCCCAGCCCCGGGCAGTACGACGACGCGTTCCTCGATCAGGTGCGGCAGCGGCTCGACTGGGCGGCCGCGGCCGAGGTCGACGTCATCCTCGACCTGCACCAGGACGTCTACGGCGAGGGGTTCGGCTTCGACGGCGCGCCGCGCTGGACCTGCGATCAGGCGCGCTACGACGCGTTCGTGCCGGCGGCGCAGTGGCCGCTCAACTACCTCGAGCCCAACGTCAAGGCGTGCTTCGACGGGCTGTGGAACGATCCGGCGCTGGGCGAGGCCCACGCGGCGGCGTGGCGGCACATCGCCGGTCGGCTCGGCGATCACCCCGCGGTGATCGGCTTCGACGCGATCAACGAGCCGCACTGGGGCAGCCACGATCTGTTCACCTTCGAGCGCGAGCGGCTGCAGCCGTTCTACGATCGCGACGTCGCCGCGGTGCGCGCGGTGGCGCCGCACTGGGTGGCGTTCCTCGAGCCGGCCGGCTCGCGCAACATCGGCATCCCGACCTCGCTGCAGCCGTTCGCGTACCCCGACGTGGTCTACGCGCCGCACGCCTACGACTCGGCGGCCGAGCAGCAGCAGGGCTTCGACGAGGCGCGCCGGGCGGCGTTCCTCGAGAACGTCGCGCTGCAGCGGACCGAGGCCGAGGCCCTCGGCACCGCGCTGTGGATCGGCGAGTACGGCGGCCTGGGCACCGACCCCGGCATCGTGCCGTACATGGACGCGGCCTACGACGCGGCCAGCGCGGTCGCGGCGTCGAGCATGTACTGGGCCTACAGCAAGGGCGGCGGCTACTCGCCGCTCGACGCCAGCGGCGCCGAGATCGCGCCGCTGGTCGGCGCGATCGTGCGGCCGTACCCGGCGCGCATCGCCGGCGATCCGCTCGGCTGGACCCACGACGAGGTCGCGCGCACGCTGACCCTGCGCTACCGCCCCGACGCGCGGATCGCGACGCCGACCGAGGTCGTCGTGCCGCCGCGGGTGTCGGCCGCGCCGGCGGTGACCTGCGACGGCTGCGCGAGCGAGCGGCGCGGCGACACGCTGCTGATCACCGCGCCGCCGACGGTCGACGCCGCGGGCGTGGCGACGGTGGTGGTGGCGCTGCCCGCGCCCTGAGCCAGGGCCGCGCGGCGCGCGGTTGACCGCCGCGGCGCCGCCGTGGTCGGCTCGACGCCATGGGCGTCGAATACAAGCACGGCCTGTTCGTGGCGGACCTGGCGTGGCGGCCGACCGCGGCCCACGTCGCGCGCGTGCACGACGTGCTGACGCGCTGGCGGCTGGTGGCGGGGCCGCCGGCGTTGCGCGACCTCGGCGAGGACGGCGGCCCGATCGACGCGGCGGCGCTGGCGGCCGAGCTCCCCGCCAACCTGCGGCTGACCTACGACGGCGCCGCTGGCGCGCCGGTGGTCGCGCTGATGGGGCCGTCGCAGTACGGCTACACCGATCCGGCGATGCGCTACCTGCAGGGCGTCGCGGTCACGCTCGGCGTCGATCTCCGGCTGTTGTCCTGCGAGACCTACCCGGTCGAGGTCGAGGTGCCCGCGATCGACGGCGACGCGTTCCTCGAGCTCGACGAGTACGCCGACGACGAGGGGCACCCGCTGTACCGGGCCACCTGGGCGACCTCGCCGCCGAGCACCCGGGTGCGCGGGCGCTTCGCGGGCGTCTGGCGCAGCGCGGTGATCATCGACTGCGGCAAGGATCTGCCGACGCTGGCCGAAGGGTGCGACGCGCCGCTGCCGGCGGCCGGGTTTCGCGACGACCTCGAGGCCGCCCTCGGCACCGCGCTGATCGAGCAGGGCTGGATCGACTGAGCTCGGGCGACGCGTGCCGCTCAGCGCTTGGCGGCGCGCTTGCCGGCGCGCGCCGGGTAGCCGGCCAGCACCAGCACCTCGTCGACGTCGCCGCGCCGCGACGGATCCGAGTTGATCGCGCGCGGGCACTTCACGCGATCGATGCGCAGGCCCTTGTACATGGCGCGGATGCGCGGCGTGTCGGCGTTGGACAGCACCACCGCGCAGCCGCGGTTGGCCAGCGCGCGCACGGTGTCGGCCAGCGCCTGCTGATCGGCGGGGCCGAAGCCGTCGCCGGTGTACGCGGTGAAGTTGGCGGTGGTCGTGACCGGATCGTAGGGCGGGTCGAAGTAGACCAGGTCGCCCGGGCCGGCGTCGGCGACCGCGGCCTGGTAGTCGCCGCACAAGAGCGTCGCGCGGCGCAGCACCGCCGACGCGCGGTGGACGGTGTCGGCGTCGCAGATCGACGGGTTCTTGTAGCGGCCCATCGGCACGTTGAAGCCGCCGCCCTTGTTGACCCGCCACAGGCCGTTGAAGCAGGTGCGGTTCAGGTAGATGAACGTCGCGGCGCGATCGAGCGTCGTCCACGACACCGAGCGATCGTTCCAGCGCGCGCGGGTCTGGTAGTAGTGGTCCTCGGCGTGGGCCTGCTGGTGCAGCGCGAGGCGGCGCAGCACGCCGTCGGGATCGGTCGCGACCGCGCGGTACATGCCGATCAGATCGGGGTTGCGATCGGACAGCACCGCGGCCTCGGGGCCGAGGTGGAAGAACACCGCGGCGCCGCCGGCGAACGGCTCGAAGTAGCGGCCGTAGGTGCGCGGCAGCCGGGGCAGGATCTCGGGCAAGAGCTTGGTCTTGCCGCCGACCCACTTGACGATCGGCCACGCGGCCGACGGCGGCATGGCCGGGGCGTCGGCGCGGTGGGCGCGCGCCAGGCGAGGCGCGACGGGCGAGGAGCGGACGAGGCGCGCGCGGCGCTTGGACGTGGCCATCGAGCGCTCAATGTCGAGCGAGCCGCGGCCGTGGGCAAAAAAGCGGAGTATTTTCGTTTAGTTATGAAACTGGGCCGGGAAGTGCTTCGATAAGCGCCGATCCCGCCGCTGGGCAAGCGCGGGCGGACCGGTCAACGTGTGCGGGTGGGGAACCGGGTGCCTCCTGATCGTCGGCCCGACGACGCGCCGCCGCCGACGGTGATCGACGGGCGGGGCGCGGTGTCGAACCCCGACGGGCGCTACGCCGCGTTCGCGCGGGCGAGCTTCGACGACGGCTGGGGCGAGCTGGGCGCCGACGACCCGCGGCCGGCGCCGGCGACGACGGTCACCGACGAGGCGATCCAGTCGATCATCGCGACCAACGACTCGCCCGACGTGCCGTTCGATCAGTCGGTGAACCCGTACCGCGGCTGCGAGCACGGCTGCGTGTACTGCTTCGCGCGCCCGACCCACGCGTACCTCGGGCTGTCGCCGGGGCTCGACTTCGAGACCAAGCTGCGGGCCAAGCCCGAGGCGGCGGCGACCTTGCGCCGCGAGCTGGCGCGCGCGAGCTACCAGTGCTCGCCGATCAACCTCGGCGCCAACACCGATCCGTACCAGCCGATCGAGCGCGACCGGCGGCTGACCCGCGCGGTGCTCGAGGTGCTAGCCGAGACCCATCACCCGGTCACGATCATCACCAAGAGCGCGCTGGTGGTGCGCGATCTGGATCTGCTGGCGCCGATGGCGGCGCGCGGCCTGGCGCAGGTGAACGTGTCGCTGACGACGCTGGCGCCGGCGCTGGCCGACATCCTCGAGCCGCGGGCGGCGCGGCCGCACCGCCGGCTGGCGACGATCGAGCGGCTCGCGGCGGCCGGCGTGCCGGTCGGCGTGCTGACCTCGCCGATGATCCCGGCGATCAACGACGGCGAGCTGGAGGCGCTGATGACCGCGGCGCGCGGCGCCGGGGCCAGCTACGCGTCGTACGTCGTCCTGCGGCTGCCGCACGAGCTCAAGCAGATCTTCGACGACTGGCTGCGCGCGCACTTCCCCGATCGCGCCGAGCGCGTGCTGGCGCTGATGCGCGGCATGCGCGGCGGCCAGCTGTACGACAGCGACTTCTCGCAGCGGATGCGCGGCACCGGGCCATACGCCGAGCTGCTGGCGCGGCGGTTCGCGGTCGCGCGGGATCGCCTGGGGTTCGAGAAGGAGGCGCGGGCGCTGGATCGGACGCAGTTCGTCAAGCCGGAGCGGGGCGGACAGCTGCGGCTTTTTTAGGCCGCGACCGGGACCGCGGCCGCGGCCGTGACCGTGACCGCGACCGCGACCGTGACCGCGGCCGCGACCGTGGCCGCGACCGTGGCCGTGACCGCGGCCGTGACCGTGGCCGCGACCGCGACCGGAGTCGGAACCGGAGCCGGAGCCGGAGCCGGAGCCGGAATCGAGCCGGAATCGGAATCGGAGCCGGAGCCGGAATCGGAATCGGAGCCGGAGCCGGAGCCGGAGCCGGAGTCGGAACCGGAGCCGGAGCCGGAGCCGGAGTCGGAGCCGGAGCCGGAGCCGGAATCGGAGCCGGAGCCGGAGTCGGGGCCGGGGGCGGGGGCGGGGGCGGGGGCGGGGCTGGGGCGGAATGTCGCCTTGACAGCGGTGGGGCGCGTGGTTAGAAAAGCGAATAGGATATTCTCTATTGAGGTGATGGCATGGCGCAGGTGCGCAAGCCGGAGATCGAGGCGCGGATCGTGGACGCGGCCCGCGAGGAGTTCGTGGCGCGCGGGGTGGCGGCGTCGTCGATCGCGGCGATCGCGGAGCGGGCGGGGCTGTCGGTGGGGAACGTGTACCGGTACTTCGACGGCAAGGAGGCGCTGGTGGCCCAGGCGGTGCCGGCGGCGGTGGTGGCGCGGCTGCGAGCGCTGCTGACCGCGCGGGTGCGGGCGCTGGCGGGGGTGGGCGACGTGGCGGCGCTGGGGCCGGGCGCGCGGTACCGGGTGCTGTCGGAGGAGCTGATGCGGTTCTGCGCCGAGCACCGGCTCGCGGTGGTGATCGCGCTGGCCGGCGACGCGGCGACCCCGTACGCGGGGCTGGCGGCGCAGGTGCGGCGGCAGCTGGTGCGGCTGGCGATCGCCCACGCGACGACGCTGACCCCGGCGGTGCGGGTCGGCCGGACCACGCGCTTCGTGCTCGATCAGATCTACGGCGGGTTCGTCGCGGCCATGGCGGCGATCCTGCGGCAGTACGCGACCGCCGAGGCGATCGGCGCGGCCGTCGATCGCTACGCGGCGTACCACCTGACCGGGCTGGCGCGGCTGCTCGCGACCGAGCCCACCCTGGAGGCCCCATGACCGCGCTCGTCCGTCCGACGCCGCCCTCGAGCGGCCAGCTCCTCAACCGCGTGCTGGCGCAGCCGGCGCTGGTCGAGGCCGTCCATCACCTGCCGGCCAGCGCGCTGGCCAAGCTGATCGAGCACGTCGGCCTCGAGGACGCCGGCGAGCTGATCGCGCTCGCGACGACGGCGCAGCTCGCCGACGTGTTCGATCACGATCTGTGGCGCGGGCGGCCGGGGCAGGCCGAGGCGCTCGACCCGGCGCGCTTCGCGGTGTGGCTGGAGGTGATGGTCGAGGCCGGGGCCGGGTTCGCCGCGCGGCGGCTGGCCGAGCTGCCGGAGGATCTGCTGACGCACCTCGTCCACCAGCGCGCGCTGGTGCTCGACCTCGATCAGCTCGAGCGCGAGCTGGCCGAGCTGGGCGACGAGGCCGACTGGGTCGAGAAGGCGCTCGACGATCGGCTGCACGTCGAGGTCGACACGTTCCGGGTGGTGGCGCGCGGCGCCGACGGCTGGGACGCGCTGGCGGCGGTGCTGGTCGCGCTCGACGAGCAGCACCACGACCTGCTGGCGCGGGTGCTCGAGCGCTGCGCGTACCTGGCCCGGCGCGACGTCGACGACGACGGCGGGCTGACCGCGGCGCTGTCGGCCGAGGCGTCGCTGGCCGACGACGTCGCCGGGGACCGCGAGGACCGGCGCGCCGCCGACGGCTACGTCGAGCCGCGCGCGGCCGCGGGCTTCTTGCGCCTGGCCGCGAGCCAGGACGCCGCCGCGGTGCGCGCCGGCGGGCGCGACCCGACGACCCGCGCGTACTTCCGCGAGCTGGCGCCGCGGCCGGTGGCGCGGCCCTCGGCGGCGGCCGACGCGCTGGTCGCGCTGCTGGTGGCCAACGGCGTGCTCGACGAGGGGGCGCGGGCGTTGCCGCTCTTGCCGGGTGGCGACGACGGCGGTCCGGCGGCGACCCTGCGCGCGGCGCTGGCCGAGCTCGACGACGCGGCGCTGCACCAGCAGCGGATCGCCGAGCTGGTCTACCTGGCCAACGTGCTGACCGCGGGCGCGGCGATCGACGGCCGGACGTTCCGGCGCGGCGAGGCGGTCACGGCCGCGGTGACCGCGTGCGGGCTCGGGCTCGCGCACCTGGTCGCCACCACCGGCGAGGACGCGGCGACGATCGTCCGCCGCGACGGCGCGGATCTGCTGTTCCGGATCGGCTGGCGGCAGCTGATCGAGCACGGCCGCGATCCGGTGCGCGCGCTGCTGGGCGGGGCGCCGCACGATCGCGCTTGACGATCGCCGCGGCGCCTGGCATCGATGGAATCGCGCGACGCCCGCGTCGCGCCCGCATGGAGCGCTGAGCCCGACCCCTCGCACGTCCTCGCCGTCGCAGCCGCGGCGGCCGTCCGATCTGCAACGCGGAGGCTCCATGCAATCCCTGATCTTCGATCGGGTCTCGTTCGCCTATGCCGGCGGCGACGAGATCCTGCGCGACGTCTCGCTCGCGCTGACACCCGGCTGGACCGCGATCGTCGGTGACAACGGCGCCGGCAAGTCGACGCTGCTCGCGCTGGCCGCCGGCGCGCTGACCCCGACCGCGGGCCACGTGCGGCGCCATGCGATGGGCTGCGTCGCGGTGGTGCCGCAGCGGGTCGACGCGCTCGACGCGGCGGTCCGCGGCTTCGCCGAGGCCGACGACGCCGACGCCGCGCGGTGGCGGGCGCGGCTGGGCCTGGCGCCCGAGGCGCTGGGCCGGTGGGCGGTGCTGTCGCCGGGCGAGCGCAAGCGGTGGCAGCTGGGGGCGGCGCTGGCGCGCGAGCCCGACCTGCTGATCGTCGACGAGCCGACCAACCACCTCGACGCCGAGGCGCTGGCGCGATCGGTCGACGCGCTGGCCGGCTTCCGCGGGCTCGGCCTGGTGGTGTCGCACGACCGCGGGCTGCTGGCGCGGCTGCCGGCGGTGACGGTGCGCGTGCACGGCGGCCAGGCGACGCCATGGGCCGGCGGCTACGACGACGCCCGGGCTGCGTGGACCGCGGCCGCGGCGGCGGCGCACGCGCGGCGCGCCGCGCTGGGCGCGACCCGTCGCCTCGAGGAGCGCCGGCTGCACCAGGCGCGGACCCGCGAGCAGGCGGCGGCGCGGGCGGTGGGGGGCAGCGCGCGGATCAAGGATCGCCACGACGCCGACGGTCGGTCGATGGGCCGCAAGAACCTCGCGAGCTGGGCCGCGGCGGCGGCCGGGCGCGCGGTCGATCGGGCCCACGGGAGGCTGGCGACGGCGCAGGCGGCTGAAGCCGCGGTCGTTGTCGAGCGAGCGCGCGGCGCGCCGGTGCAGGTGGTCGCCGGGGCCGCGGCGCGGCGGTGGCTGGTGCAGCTCGACGCGCCGATCGTGTGCGCCGGTGACCGCGTGGTGGCGCGCGACGTGCGGGTGGCGGTCGCGCGCGACGATCGGATCTGGCTGCGCGGCGGCAACGGCAGCGGCAAGTCGACGCTGCTGGCCGCGCTGGCCGCGGCGTGGACGCTGCCGGCCGAGGCGCTGGTGGTGCTGCCGCAGGAGCTGACCGCCGACGCGTGCGTCGCGCTCGGCGCGGCGGTGCGGCGGCTCGATCGCGCGGCGCGCGGGCAGGTCGGGCAGCTGGCGGCAGCGCTCGGGATCGATCCGGCGCGCGCGCTGGGGTCGGCGCTGCCGTCGCCGGGGGAGGCGCGCAAGCTGGCGCTGGCGCTCGGGCTGGCGCGGCGGCCGGCGCTGGTGATGCTGGACGAGCCGACCAACCACCTCGACCTGCCGTCGATCGAGCGGCTCGAGGTCGCGCTGGCGGCGTACACCGGCGCGCTGGTGCTGGTGAGCCACGACGAGCGGCTGGGCGCGGCGCTGGCGACGACCACCTGGGAGCTCGGCCGCGGGCAGCTGCGGGTGCGGTGAGGCGGTGTCCGGCCGGACACCGCGCGGCTGTCCGGGGATGGCCGGATTCCGGCCAATATCGTCCGGGAACCGGACAAAACCGGACGCGGCCGTCGAGGCGTCGCGAGGTTGCGGCTGGCGCGCGGCTTGCTGTGTCCCGGCGCGTGTCGAGGCCGCAGCAGGTGCTCCCGGGGACGTTCGGGTTGTTGACCCGGCGCTGCACGCAGCGGCAGTTCTTGCTGCGGCCGGACGCCGACACCAACCAGATCGTCCTCTACTGCCTGGCGGTCGCGGCGGTGCGGTTCGCGATCGAGGTGTTGCTGCCGTCGGTGATGAGCAACCACCACCACATCGTGCTGTTCGATCGGAGGGGGCTGCGCGTGCAGTTCACCGAGCACTTCCACAAGCTGGTCGCGCGGGCGATGAACGCGTACCGCAAGCGGGGGGAGAACTTCTGGTCGTCGGACCCGCCGAGCTTCGTCGAGCTGGGCGATCGCGCGGCGGTGATCGACAAGCTGGTCTACGCCGCCGCCAACCCGGTGCAGGCCGGCCTGGTCGAGCGGGTGGCGCAGTGGCCCGGCGTCAACGGGCTGGCGGCGTTCCTGAACGGCCGCACGCTGACCGTGCCGCGGCCGCGCCACTTCTTCAGCCCCGACGGCGACCTGCCGGAGGTCGCGACGATCACGCTGGCCATCCCGGAGGAGCTGGGGGACGCCGAGGCGGTGCGCCGCGAGGTGCGCGAGCGGGTGACGGCGATCGAGGCGGCGCAGGCCGCGGAGCGCGCGCGGACCGGGGCCCGGGTGGTCGGTCGCCGCGCGGTGCGCCGGCAGTCGTGGCGATCGGCGCCCGCCACGCCGGCGCGGCGGCGCCGGCTCCGCCCGCGGGTCGCCGCGCGCGACGCCGCGGTGAGGTTCAAGCTGCTGGACCGGATGGCCTGGTTCCAGGACGACTACCGCCACGCCCGCCAGGCCTGGCTCGCCGGCCACCCCGCCACGTTCCCCGTCGGCACCTACTGGCTCGCCCGCTTCGCCAACGTCACCGTCGCCGCCGCTTGACGCGGTCGCCACCGCCCGCTGCCCTCGCGTGAGCTGTCCGCTCGCGCCGTCGCGGCGTGGTCGCGCGCCCGAAAAGGCCGTCCGCGGGCCTGCGCCACCGGCAGCCGCCGCGACCCCGCGCGGCCGGGAGTGCCTCGGGCTTTCGGAGCGAAACCCCGGACCGATGGGAATGCGGCGGGCCGGGCGGCGGTTCGGCGGCTGTCGCACCCCGTCGCAGCACCGCGGGGGGGCCGGCTTGACATCAGGGCGATACCTCACCTAAAAGCGCAGCTCTTTCCACGATCTCCAACCGGGGACGGCCCCGGGGAGCCTCCATGATCCAAGTCTCCAATCTCACCAAGTACTACGGTGGGAAGCGTGCCCTCGGCCCGGTCTCGTTCGAGATCGACAAAGGCGAGACGGTGGGCTTCCTGGGCCTCAACGGCGCCGGCAAGACGACGGCGCTCCGCATCCTGGCCTGCGACCTCCGCCCCACGGCGGGCGCGGTGTCGGTCGGCGGCATCGACGCGCTGGCCAACCCGCACGAGGTCCGCCGGCGCATCGGCTTCCTGCCCGAGACGCCGCCGCTCTACCCCGAGATGACCGTCCAGGCCTTCCTCGGCTTCGTCTGCGACCTCCGCGAGGTCGCCTCCAGCGACAAGAAGGCCAAGATCGGCGACGCCCTCGGGCTGACCGATCTCACCGCCGTCGCCGGCGAGCCGATCGGGACCCTGTCCCACGGCTACCGCCAGCGCGTCGGCGTCGCCCAGGCCATCGTCCACCGCCCGCAGCTGGTCATCCTCGACGAGCCGACCCGCGGCCTCGACCCGCGCCAGATCGTCGAGATGCGCAAGCTGATCCACGAGCTCAAGGACAAGCACACCGTGCTCCTGTCCTCGCACATGCTGTCCGAGGTCAGCCAGACCTGCGATCGCCTGCTGGTCCTGGGCCGCGGCCAGATCGTCGGCTCCGGCACCGAGGCCGAGCTGGGCGCGCTGCAGGAGCCAACCTTCTCGGTCGAACTCACGGTCCGCGTCCCCGACGGCAAGGACGGCGGCGCCGCCGCGGTGCTCGCCGCGCTGGGTGGCATCGACGGGCTGCTCGGCAAGAGCGTGCCGACCGAGCGCGGCGACGGCTGGGACCTGTCGATCTCGAGCAAGCGCGACGTCCGCGCCGAGGTCAGCCGCGCGGTGATCGGCGCCGGCCTCGACCTGCTCCGGCTCGACGCCCGCGCGGTCGACCTCGAGAACACCTTCCTCCGCCTGGTCGCCGCCCCGCCGGCCGCGGCCCCGGCGCCGGCCCCCAAGGAGTGACGATGCGGGCGATATACATGATCTTCCGCCGCGAGTTCGCGGCCTACCTCCGTTCGATCATGGGCTGGATCGTCGTCGGTGTGGCGCTCCTGGCCATGGGCATCACGTTCCAGGCCTTCGGCTACAAGAGCGCGCTGGCCAGCGAGATGCTGCAGCAGTTCTTCTGGTCGAGCTCGGGCGTCGTCATGATCATCTCGGTGATCCTGTCGTTCCGGGTCATCGCCGAGGAGCGCCAGTCCGGCTCGCTGATGTTGCTGTCGACCTCGCCGGTCCGCGAGCACGCGATCGTGATCGGCAAGTTCCTCGCGACGCTGGCGTTCCTGACGCTGATCCTGGTGCTGTCGGCGTACATCCCGCTGCTCATCAAGGGCCAGGGCAAGATCACCGGCACCCAGATCTTCGTCGGCTACCTCGGCCTGTGGCTGCTCGGCGGCGCCTGCCTCGCGGTCGGCGTGTTCGCGTCCAGCCTGACCCGCGAGATGGTCATCGCCGCGGTGGTCGCGGCGATCATCGTCGGCGGCATGGTCCTGCTCTACAAGCTGTCGCTGGTGCTCGACCCGCCGCTGCGCGCGGTGTTCGCCGAGCTCGACCTGTGGTGGATCCACTTCCAGAACGGCTTCATGCGCGGGATCTTCAACCTCAAGGACCTCGTCTACTACCTGGCGATGATCTACTTCTTCCTGCTGCTCGCGGTGAAGACGCTGGAGGCGAAGCGATGGCAATGAACACTCCCGCCAAGCTGTGGGTCCGGGTGTCGCTGCTGGTGTCGGTGGCGCTCCTGGTCACCGCCCGCCGCACCCTCGAGGCCGTGCCCGGCCTGGCCAAGGCGCTGACCGTGATCGCCGTGCTGGCGTTCCTCGGCGGCCTCGGCGCGCAGGTCTGGCGCTGGCTCAAGGCCACCAACAAGCGCAAGCAGGCCGAGACGACGCTCCTGGCCTGCTTCCTCGGCCTGCTCGTCGCCGGCGTCATGTACTACCTGACGACCAAGAGCGGGCTGGCGCTGATCGGCCGCGCCGACGCCACCCCCAAGAGCGCCGCCAAGTTCGACACGATCATGACGATCGGCTGGCTGATCGTCGGGCTGTGCTCGCTCCTGCCGACGATCTTCATGGAGGCCACCGTCGGCGAGTGGACCGCCGACGACCCCGACGACGTCGTCGAGTTCCAGCGCACCCGCGAGATGGGCGTGTCGGGCCTGACGATCGCGCTGGCCGCCGCGTTCCTGATGGTGACGTGCAACGTCGCCAAGCAGAAGAACGTGCGCAAGGACGTCTCCTACTTCAAGACCTCGTCGCCGGGTGACTCGACCCGCAAGATCGTCGAGAGCATGAAGGCGCCGATCAAGGTGCTGATGTTCTTCCCCGAGGTCAACGAGGTCGGCGAGGAGGTCCGCGGCTACTTCCAGGAGCTGGGCCGCCAGACCGGCAAGGTCACCGTCGAGCGCTACGACCGCCTGGTCTCGGCGCAGCTGGCCCAGAAGTACCAGGTCCAGCGCGACGGCACGGTCGTGCTGGTCCGCGCCGGCGACGACGCCAGCGCCACCGGCGCCGCCGCCGAGAAGAGCGGCAAGTTCGAGATCGACACCGACTTCGACAAGGCCCGCCGCCAGACCGGCAAGCTGCGCATCCTCGATCAGACCGTCAACACCGAGCTGCTCAAGCTGGTGCGCGAGAAGCGCAAGGCCTACCTGACCGTCGGCCACGGCGAGATCAACGACCCCGACTCGCTGCCGGCGCAGGTCCGCGCGCGCTTCCCCGACGCCAAGGCGATGGTGATCAAGGCCATCCTCGGCCAGCTCAACTACGAGGTGAAGACGCTGCCGACGATCGACCTCAACCGCGAGGTCCCGGCCGACGCGACGCTGGTCATGGCGCTCGGCCCCAAGCTGCCGTTCGAGGCGGGCGAGCTCACCACGCTGGCCGGCTACCTCGATCGCGGCGGCCGGGTGCTGATCGCCGTCGACCCGCAGGGCGACTTCGAGCTCGGCCCGCTCGAGGGCTACTTCGGCGTCAGCGTCGACCGCCACCTCATCCACGACGACAAGAACTACACGCCGGAGCGCGGCCAGCCGACCGACAAGATGCTGGCGCTGACCAACGGCTTCTCGTCGCACCCGGCCACGACCTCGCTGTCGCGCGGCGCCGCCAACCAGGCGATCCTGCTGCAGACCTCGGGCGCGCTGATCGAGAAGGACTTCAGCGGGCCGGCCGCGGCCGCCGCCGAGAAGCCCAAGCGCACGATCATCATCCGCTCGATGAGCGACGCCTGGCTCGACCTCGACGGCAACCACGCCTTCGACGCGCCGGCCGAGAAGCGTGATCGCTACTCGATCGGCGCCGCGATCGAGGGCCCCAAGCCGAAGAAGCCCGACGGCACCGACGGCGAGCCGTGGCGCGCGCTGGTGTTCGCCGACAACGACCTGTTCGCGGATCGCCTGTTCCGCACGCTCACCGGCCAGCAGGGCCTCGACACCAACAGCCGGACCTTGCCCGACGACAGCATCCGCTGGCTCGGCGGGGAGGAGGCGTTCGCCGGCATCGTCAACACCGAGAAGGAGAACGAGGTCCGCCAGACCAAGCGCCAGCAGGCGCTGTGGTTCGTGGCCACGACGCTGTTCGTCCCGGTGCTGGTGGTCGGCCTCGGCCTGGCCTACGCGCTGTCCTACCGCCGCCGCCGGCCGCTGGCGGTCGCCAAGATGGAGAAGACGTCATGAAGGGAGTCATCGTCCACGGCGCCCTCCTGGGCGTGATGCTGGTCTACGGCTACCGGACCTGGACCAAGGAAGAGGCCACCAAGCCCGTCGGGGGCGAGGTGGTGATGTGGACCCGCGGCGAGGCCGATCTCACCAAGATCGAGTTCCAGACCGAGAACCGGCTGGTGCGCATCGAGCGCCGGGGCACCGGCGCCGCTGCGTACTGGTGGGGCAGCGAGTCCAAGACGATCAAGAAGCCCAAGCCGGTCGATCCGACGCCGCCGGCGCCGCCGCCGCCCGCCCCGGGCGCGGGCTCCGGCTCGGCCGCGGCCCCCGGCGCGGGCTCGGGCTCGGCCGCGGTCCCGCCGCCCGCGGATCCGGCCACGCCGCCGGCGCCGGAGTTCATCGACGAGACCACCACCACCGAGTTCCCGATCGGCCCCGAGGGCGAGAAGCTGGTGAAGCAGTTCGCCCGCATGCGCGCGATCAAGGCGGTCGGCGTGCCCGGCGAGGACGCCAAGAAGGACTACGGCCTCGCCGACGCGCAGACGTCGATCGCGGTGGTGTTCGCCGACGGCGCCAAGACGCTGGTGGTCGGCGGCCGCGTGTTCGGCGGCGGCGATCGCTACCTGCAGGACCTCGACACCGGGAAGGCGTTCGTCGTGCTCGGCAGCCTGGTCGCCACCCTCGAGGGCGGCGAGCCGAGCCTGCGCCCGACCGACCTGCGCGCGTTCGACCCGAAGGCCGCGACCGCGGTCGAGGTGTCGGCCAAGGACAAGAGCAAGCGGGTGCAGAAGATCAAGGTCAAGGCGCCGGCCCCCGACGCCGACGATCCGCACGCGCCGCCGCCCAACGCCGACGAGCTGATCGAGACCTGGGGCCAGGGCGCGACCGCCGACACCGTCGTCGCCAACTTCCTCGACAAGCTCGAGAAGCTGCGCCCGACCAGCTACGACGCGAAGCTCGACGTCGCGTCGCTCGAGCTGGTGGTGGCCGCGACCTACAAGGACGGCAAGGGCGCGCAGCTCGGCACGATCAAGCTGTACCGCCGCACGACGCCGGCGCCCGCCGACGCGACGCCGCCGACCCCGCCGGCCGATCCGAGCAAGCCGGCGACGCCGCCGACCCCGCCGGCCGACCCGACCAAGCCCGCCGACCCGACCAAGCCCGCCGATCCGGCCGCGCCCGCGACGCCGGATCAGCCGCCGGCCGCCAAGCCGGCCGACAAGGTCGAGTACTTCCTGTGGACCGAGCGCACCCGCGTGCCCGGCCTCCTGACCACGATGGCCGCCGAGCGCGTCGAGCAGGACGTGCCCACGCTGTTCGGTCAGTAGCACCTCCGCGCGCCGCGTCCAGGCCGCACCCACGAGCCGCCGCCGGGCGGCTCGTCGCATTTTCGGTGCACCGCGCGGCTCGTGAATGCGTCGGACGTGTCTCGTCCTGGGGGGAGGCTCATCGGGGGGCGACCGCCGTCCCCGTCATGCCGGCGAGGTTCATGCGGCGCCGTGCGCCACCTGCCTCCACCTGGGCTCGGCGACGAGCCCCCTGAAGACGGAATACGGGCAACCGTCTTGACGGTCTGACGGATCGAACTCACGGAGACCCCATGACCCGACTCACTCGCATCCGTCGTTCGCTCATCGCCGGCATCGCCGCGGTCGGCGTGGCCGCTGGCGTCGGCCTCGTCGCGCGCACCACCTCGCCCGAGCCGGCCCACGCCCAGGCGCTGACGCCCGGCTCGACCCAGATCTCCGACGTCGCCGAGCGGGTCGTCGACAGCGTCGTCAACGTCTCGACCACCCAGCAGGTCGCGACCGGGCCGTTCGCCGCCGATCCGTTCTGGAACGATCCCGGCTCGCCGTTCTACGGCGGCGACGATCCGCGCCGCGCCCAGAGCCTGGGCTCCGGCGTGATCGTCTCGAGCGACGGCCGCATCCTGACCAACGCCCACGTCATCGACAACGCCAGCGCGATCCGCGTGACCTTGCGCGACGGCGCCGAGTTCGACGCCAAGCTGATCGGCAGCGATCCGCGCAGCGACGTCGCGGTGCTGCAGCTGATCCCCGCCAAGGGCGCCAAGCTGCCCGCGCTCAAGCCGATCACGATCGGCGACTCGTCGAAGCTGCGGCTGGGCGAGGTCGTGCTGGCGGTCGGCAACCCGTTCGGCGTCGGCCAGGCGGTGACGATGGGCATCGTCTCGGCGGTCGGCCGCGCGTCGGTCGGCATCGAGCAGTACGAGGACTTCATCCAGACCGACGCGGCGATCAACCCCGGCAACTCGGGCGGCGCGCTGGTCGATCTGAACGGCAACCTGGTCGGCATCAACACCGCGATCCTGTCGCGCACCGGCGGCTACCAGGGCATCGGCTTCGCGATCCCGACCAACATGGCGCGGCCGATCATGGACATGCTGATCAAGGACGGGCGGGTGTCGCGCGGCTACCTCGGCGTCGGGCTGGCGCCGCTCGATCAGACCGCGCGCGCGCAGTTCGGCATCAAGGCCGGCAGCGGCGTCGTGATCGGCTCGGTCGGGCCGAACACGCCGGCCGCCAAGGCCGGCCTGCAGGCCGGCGACCTGGTCACCGCGATCGACGGCACCGCGGTGCGCGAGGTCGGCAAGCTGCGCAACGCGGTCGCGGTGCGCGGCGCCGGCAAGACCGTCAAGCTCGACGTCGTGCGCGGCGGCGCCACCAGGTCGGTGAGCGTGACCCTGGCCGAGCTGCCCGAGCGCCAGGTCGCGCAGGTCCAGCCGTCGCCGCGGATCACGCCGCCGCGCCAGGGCGGGCGGCAGCCCAACGTGCAGTGGAAGCGCGAGGAGATCATCGTCCACCCCGACGGCCGCATCGAGCGCCGCTCGAGCTCCGATCAGGATCCGCAGGGCCAGCTGACCCCGTGAGCGATGCGCGGCGCGGCTGTCAGACGCGTCGGCCACGATCGCCGACGTGCCCCGCCAGCTGCTGATCGCCGCGCTCGCCGCGGTGCTCGCGATCGTCGCGCTGCGCGCGCTGGCCGCCCGCGGCCGGTCGCGGCGGGCCCGGCGCGTCGGGCGGATCGCCGCCGATGGCGAGCTCGCCGGCGCCGACCTGCTGGCCGCCGCGGGCTTCGCGATCGTCGATCGCCAGGCGCGCCACGTCTTGCCGGTCGACGTCGACGGCGAGCGCTACGACGCCGGGCTGCGCTGCGACTACCTGGCCGAGCGCGACGGCGAGCGGTGGGTGGCCGAGGTCAAGACCGGCCGGGACGCGCCGAGCCTGGCCAACCCGGCGACGCGGCGCCAGCTGCTCGAGTACCAGGTCGCGTACGGCGCGGTCGGCGTCGCGCTGGTCGACGCCACCGCCGGCGTCGTCCACGAGGTGCGCTTCGACCTCGCCGCGCCGGCCGCGCCGCACGCCCCGGCCACGCCGCCGCCGCGCTGGCCGCTGTTCGCGCTCGGCGTCGCGGTCGGCCTGGGTTTGGCGCTGCCGCTGGCGCTGATGTAGCGTTGGCGCATGCTCCGCACCTGCCTCGCCGCGCTGCTCCTGCTCGCCGTCGCCTGCGGCGACGATCCGCCCAACGTCGGCGGCACCTGCACCGCCACCGGCGGCTGCGACGAGGGGCTGACCTGCAACACCGCCGCGGCCGGCGGCTACTGCACGCAGGCCTGCACGATGCCGGGCACGACCAGCGAGTGCCCCGAGGGCTCGCTGTGCGACAACGTCATCGGCGCCGCCACCGAGTGCGTCAAGATCTGCGACAAGGCCAGCGACTGCCGCGCCGATCAGGACTGCAACGGCACCACCGGCAGCAGCACCAAGGCGTGCAAGCCGAAGGCGCCGTAGGCGGCCGCGGGCTACTTCAGGTTCGCGTTCGCGAAGTCCCAGTTCACCAGCTTCCAGTACTCCTCGATGTACTTGGGGCGGGCGTTCCGGTAGTCGATGTAGTAGGCGTGCTCCCAGACGTCGATCGTCAGGATGCACGACTTGCCGACCGCGAACGGGGTGTCGGCGTTGGCGCTCTGCTCGATCGCCAGGCCGCCGTCGGCGTTCTGCACCAGCCACGCCCAGCCCGAGCCGAACTGGGTGGCCGCGGCCTTGCTGAACTTGTCCTTGAAGTCGGCGAAGCTGCCGAACGACTTGTCGATCGCCGCGGCGATCGCGCCGGTGGGCGCGCCGCCGGCGTTGGGCGCCAGCGAGTGCCAGTAGAAGGTGTGGTTCCACACCTGCGCCGCGTTGTTGAAGAACGGCTTCTCCGAGGCCTGGCCGTAGGACGCCTTGACGACCTCCTCCAGCGACATCGCCTCGTACTTGGTGCCGGGGGCGAGGTTGTTCAGGTTGGTGACGTAGGCCTGGTGGTGCTTGCCGTAGTGGTACTCGATGGTCTCGGCCGACACGATCGGCGCGAGGGCGTCCTTGCCGTAGGGCAGGGGGGGAAGCGTGAATGCCATGGGATGCTCCTGGGTGGGCCGGGGGTCCGGCTGTGGACGCACCGTACCAGGGTGGCGCGCGCGCGCCGGCCAACGGGTGGCCAACCTATGGAACTTCTGCCAATCGGTTGGCAGGGGCCTCGGCGCGCGTCGGCCGCACGATCGGCGCCGTCGGCGGCTGCGGCCCGCGCGCGGTCGGCGGTACCATGGGGAGCGTGCTCGGACCCCTCGGCCACCTGGCGGCGCTCGCCGCCTACGGCGCGCGCCGAGGCCGCCAGGTCGATCACGACCTCGACGCGCACCGCGCCCTGACCTGGACCGACGGCGACGGCCTGCCGCGCGGCCTGACGCTCGAGTGGCTGGGCACCGCCGGCTTCCGCCTCACCTACGAGGGCCAGCACCTGCTGATCGATCCGTACCTGACCCGGCTGCCGCTGGGCGATCTGCTGCGGCGGCGGGTGGTGGCGGCCGACGCCGCGGCGCTGGCGGCGGTGCCCGATCCGCTGGCGATCCTCGTCGGCCACACCCACTTCGACCACGCGCTCGACGTGCCGGCGCTGGCCCGCCGCGCCGGCTGTCCGGTCTACGGCTCGGCGTCGCTGGCGCGGCTGATGGCGCTGCACGGCCAGCCCGCGCGCGCGATCACCGTCGCGCCGCACCGCACCTACGACGTCGGGCCGTTCGCGGTGACGTTCGTGCCCAGCCTGCACAGCAAGCTGGCCGGCGGCCTGTGGGTCCCGTACGGCGGCGAGATCACCTGCGAGCACGTCGACGAGCTGGTGCCGCAGGCCTACAAGTGCGGCCAGGTCTGGGGCATCCACGTCGCGGTCGGCGGCGCGACCTTTTACCACCAGGGCTCGTGCGATCTGATCGACGCCGAGGTCCGGCACAAGGGCGTCGACGTGCTGTTGTGCGGGATCTCGGGGCGGCGCTTCACCCCGCGCTACGTCGCGCGCCTCTTGCGTGCGCTCGAGCCGCGGCTGGTCGTGCCGCACCACTTCGACGACTTCTTCCGGCCGCGCGCGGCGCCGATGGCGATGAGCCTGAACGTCAACCTGGCCGGCTTCGTCGACGAGGTCGGCGCGGTGTCGCGCGACTTCGCGATCAAGACGCTGGGCTGCGGCGCGCCGGTGGGGGTGGCGTGAGCTTCCTCGACGCGCTGGTCGCCTACGCCCGCGCCGGCCACGTCGTGTGGATGGTGCCGGCGTGGCTCGCGGTGATCGTCGCGGTCAAGCGGTGGGCACCCGAGGCGCGGCGCCGGGTGTGGCCGTCGACGGTGCTCTTGATCCTCGCCGCGCTGCTGGTGCTGTGGGGCGCCACCGCCGACGCGCTCGGCTACGACGACCACCCGATCGCCGCCGCGGCGCTGGCGTTCGAGCTGCTCGCGGTGGTGGGCCTGGCCCAGGTCGCGGTGTTCACCGTCGCGCTGCCGCGGATCGGCGTGGTCGTGCCGCGGATCCTGGTCGACATCGCCACCGGCGTCGCGTCGGTGGTGGTGCTGATCGTCGTCGGCAAGCGCGCTGGCTGGTCGCTGGCCGGCCTCATCACCACCTCGGCGGTGCTGACCGCGGTGATCGGCTTCTCGCTGCAGGACACGCTGGGCAACCTGATGGGCGGCCTGGCGCTGCAGGCCGACAGCTCGATCAAGGTCGGCGACTGGATCACGCTGGGGCCCGGCGGCCCGGCCGGCCGGGTCAGCGAGATCCGCTGGCGCTACACCGCGATCGAGACCCGGGCCTGGGAGACCGTCGTGATCCCCAACTCGGTCTTGATGAAGAGCCAGGTCACGGTGCAAGGCCGGCGCGCCGGTGAGCCGCTGCAGCTGCGCCGCGCGTTCGAGCTGTTCGTCGACTTCCGCACCGCGCCGACCGAGGTGATCGCCGCGGTGCTGCGCGAGCTGGGCGGCGATCCGGTGCCCAACATGGCGACCACGCCGCCGCCGCAGGTGCTGTTCACCGGCATCCGCGACAGCTACGCCGTCTACACCGTGCGCTACTGGCTGACCGACCTCGCGGTCGACGAGCCCACCGACAGCGCGGTGCGCATCCGCGCGTACTTCGCGCTGCGCCGCGCCGGCATCCCGCTGTCGATCCCGGCCCAGGCGCTGTTCGTCACCGCCGAGACCGAGGACCGCCGCGCCCGCAAGCACGACGAGGAGCTGGCGCGCCGCCAGGCCGCGCTCGCGCGGGTCGACCTGTTCGCGCCGCTGGGCGCCGACGAGCGCGCGACGCTGGCCGCGGCGCTGCGCCCGGCGCCGTTCGCCACCGGCGAGGCGGTCACCCACGAGGGCGACCCCGGCGACGGTCTGTACCTGATCACCGCGGGCACCGCGGTGGTGCAGCTGGGCATGGGCGAGCGCGCCCGCGAGATCGCGCGGCTCGGGCCCGGGCAGTTCTTCGGCGAGATGTCGCTGATGACCGGCGCGGCCCGCTCGGCCACCGTCGTCGCGGTCACCGACCTCGAGTGCTACTGCATCGACAAGGCGGTGTTCCAGACGCTGGTCACCGCGCGCCCCGAGATCGCCGACCAGATCGCCGAGGTGCTGGCGGCGCGCCGCGAGGCCCTCGAGTCGGCCCGCGGCCAGCGCGCCGCGACCAGCCGCGCCGAGGTGAAGGCCGACCTGGTCGACCGCATCCGCGGCTTCTTCGGGCTGCGCGGGTAGCCGAGCGCCAGCGAGGCTATCTCTGGGCCGACGCCGTACGAGCTGCTAGGCGCGGCGGTCCGCGGCCAGACGCGGCATACTCGGGCCTTGGCGCCGCCGCTGCACGACCCCGCGACGTACGCCGATCTCGCGGCGCTGCCGCCGCACGTGGTCGGCGAGATCGTCGGCGGCGAGCTGCACGCGTCGCCGCGGCCGGCGGCGAAGCACGCCGCCGCGCGTTCGTCGCTAGGTGCCGAGCTCGCCGGCCCGTTCTGGAAGGGCCGCGGCGGCCCGGGGGGGGGTGGATCATCCTCGACGAGCCCGAGCTGCACCTCGGCGCCGACGTGCTGGTGCCGGATCTCGCCGGCTGGCGGCGCACGCGGATGCCCGAGGTGCCCGACGTCGCGGCGTTCACGCTGGCGCCCGACTGGGTCGCCGAGGTGCTGTCGGCGTCGACCGCGCGGCTCGATCGCGTCGGCAAGCTGCCGATCTACGCGCGCGAGGCGGTCGGCCACGTGTGGCTGATCGATCCAGTCGCGCAGACTCTCGAGGTGTTCAAGCTCGACGGCGCGCGCTACGTGCTGATCCTGACCGCGGGCGGCGACGCCGTCGTCCGGGCCGAGCCGTTCGACGCGATCGAGCTGGCGCTGGCGTCCTTGTGGGCGCGGTGACCGCCGGCGGATCGGGCATGCTGCCGGCATGGCCACCCATCCGCGCTACCGCGTCGACGCGGGCGCCCACTGCATCGACGTCCGCCTGACCTCGATCGAGCAGCTGTTCGACAACCGCGATCCGGCGCCGTTCCGCAGCCGCGACCTCGACCCCGACCTGCTCGAGTACCTGGTGGCCGCCGGCGAGGACCTGCTCGCCCACGGCCCGCTGCGCGTCGTCCTGTGGTTCCCCGCCGCCGTCGAGGCCGATCGCGTCGTCCCGGCCTACCGCGCGCACCTCGACTACGAGCTCGCCCGCCTGGCGCGTCGCCGCCGCCGCGAGCGCCGCACCGCGCTGGCCCAGCTCGCGCTCGGCGCGCTGTTCCTGGTCGCGCTGGTGTCGCTGGCCCAGCTCGCCGGCGACCTCCCGCGCCTCGGCGCGATCGCCCGCGAGGGCCTGACCATCTCGGCCTGGGTCATCCTGTGGCGCCCGATCCAGGCGCTGGTCTACGACTGGATCCCCGCCTACCGCGAGCGCCGCGTGCTGGCCCGGCTGCGCGACGCGCCGGTCGCGATCGCGGTGGGCGAGGCGGGGTGATTCCCGACGCTGCGATCGCGCCAGCTGAGGACGAGGCGAGGGCGTCACGGCGAGCGCAGGAATCTGAGCTTCGACCACGGTCTGTCGACGGCGGATCAGTCGATCCATCGGCATGTCGCCTGCGGTCGAGCGGTGTCATGTCTGCCGCCTGCTCGACGGCCGTGCCGCAGCTGTTCGTCGCGTCGACATTCTTGGCGCTCGCGGGGCCCGCGCGAGCCGAAGCGCCCGCGGGGCGCTGGGAGGGCGGCGTCGGCCGGGGCCTCGGCGGCGTCCGCGTCGACGATCCGGCGCTGTCCGACGCCGCGGCCGGGGGCGGTGGCGGGCTCGTCCGCAGCGCCGTGCCTGCGTTGCGTCGTGCGGCGGCGGTGAGGTAGCGTCTCTCCGATGCCGAGCGCGACCCCCGCGGGCGAGACCGCGCGTCTGGTCGGGTGGAGCCTGCGCGGCGGCGCCATCGTGCTACCGGCGGTCGCCGGGGTGGTCGGGCTCGCGGCGCCCGCGAGCATCGTGGGGGGCGGCGCGGCCTGGTTGGTGTTCTTGACGGCGGCGGTGGCTGGGTGGGGCCACGTCGTCGCCCGTGCGGCGCGCGCCGAGGGCGACCTCGGGCTCCGGCTGGCCTGGGGCACCGCCGGCCTCCTCGCGGTCGCCGGTGTGCTCCTGGCGCTGGGGGTGCTGGATCGCCTCGCGCTCGGGGGGGTGATCGGCTTCGGCTTCGTGGCCTACGCGTGGCGGCAGTGGACATGCGCAGAGCCGGCCGCGCGCGCGATCGGGCGCGACCTCGCGCGGCTCTGCGGCGATCCGCTGGCGGCGTTGGTCTGGATCGCGCTCGCGAGCCTGGTGCTGGTGAACGTGCTGGGCGCCGTGGCGAACCAGCGCGCGAACCCCTACGACGACGACGTCTGCTACACGCCGTTCGTCCGACGGCTGCTGGATGCCGGCGATCTGATCGAGCCGTTCAGCTTCCGCCGGCTCTCCGCGTTCGGGGGCCAGACCGTGCTGAGCGCGCTGGCCGGGGTGCGGGGCACGCTTGCGAACATCTACCTGGTCGATCACGGGCTATGCCAGTTGATCACCATCGCCCTGACGGTCGGGCTGCTCCGGGCGCGCGGGATCGACCGGCTCATCGGCACGCTGGTCGTGCTCGTGATCGCGTTGATGCCCGACGGCTCGATCAACACCGCGAGCTACTGGTCGGGCGCGGCGCTGTTCCTGGCGCTGTACCGGACCGTCGCGGAGGCCGCGTCGCACTCGCCGCGCCGCCTCGCGCTCGCGGGGCTGGTGGCGGCGGCGGTGTGTACGCTGCGCCAGAACTACCTGCCCGTCGCGATCGGCTTCATCGCGCTGGTGCTGGTGCTGCGGGTCCGGCGGCCGATCGTGCCGGCGCTGCGCGCCGATCGGCGGCTGTGGCTGGGCGCGCTGGTCGGCGGGCTGGTCGGCCTGGCGGCGTACCTGGTCGCCTCCTGGCGATCGAACGAGACGTTCCTGTACCCGTTTCAGCTCGGCACGTTCAACCCGCACATCCACCTGAGCCCGACCGTCTGGACCGGCTGGCAGGAGCTGCGGTTCCTGGTGTCGGTGGTGCTCGATCCGGATCCGGTGCGGGTGGTCGTCCCGCTGCTGCCGCTGCTCCTCGTGTGTCGCGACCGGCGACCGGGACGGCCGCTGCTCGCGCTGGTGCTGGCCGCGGCGGCGGGCTTCCTGCTCATGTGCCACGCGTTCTCGCTGGCCGACGCGCGCAACCTGTGGCGCTACGCGTTTGGCTACGCCGTGGCGCTGACGGTGGTGATCGTCGTCGAGGCGAGCGCGAGCCCCGGCGTCGACGACGACCCCGGGCCACCGACCGCGCCCGCGCTCGGGCGCTTCTGGGTCGTGGCATGTCTGCTCGCGCAGCTAGTCCTGACCGGCAAGAGCACCGCGCGCAAGTACCGCGTGATCGGCGACAGCGTGGTCAGCGCGAGCCGCGGCGGCGCCGGCGAGGCGCGCGCGGTCGCGGCGGCCTATCGGCAGCTGCAGGCGGCGGTGCCGGCCGGCGCGACGCTGGTGGTGATGCTCGACGAGCCCGCCTACCTGGACTACGCCCGCAACCGCATCATCAACCTCGACACGCCAGGCCACGCCAGCTACCGCCCCGGGATGCCGGCGTTTCGCGGCGCCGAGGCGGTGGCCGCATACTTCCGCGCGCACGGCCTGCGCTACCTGGCGTTCGTACGCACCGAGCAGTCGCGCTACTTCTACCGGCGCGCGTTCTGGGTGCAGCGCATCCTGATCGACGTGGAGATCTGGCGCATCGTCGGCGCGTACATGGTCGATACGATCGACAACTTCGCCGAGCTCGCCGAGCGCTACCCGACGATCTTCGATCGCGACGGGATGGTCGTGATCGATCTCGCCGCGCCGCGCGAGGTGGGGCGATGAGCGGCTCGGGGTGGCGGGCGGTGATCGTGGCGGTGATGGTAACGGGCTGTACGCGCGAGACGCCCCTCGACGCCGAGGCGATCGCGCGCGACGAGTTCGTCCGTCGCGTCGCCGAGCGCGCAGGCGCCAGCGACTTCTGGCAGCTGTCGGCCCGCGCCGATCTGGTGTTCGAGGACGGGTGTTCGCTGCCGCAGCCCGCCGATGATCCGACCGTGTCGGCGGCCACCGCGATGCCGCTCGACCGCGCCGCGCGCGGCCCGGCGGTACGCTGGTTCGGGCCGGCGGCCCACCTGCGGGTCCGGGGCCGCGGCAGCGACATGCGGCTGCGGATCTGGGGGAGGGTCGACCTGCAGCGGTTGCTGACCCGGCCCCGGATCCGCGCGACGTTCGACGGCCGCGAGTTCGACTCGCGCGTGGTCGGGACCGATGGCGTGTTCGCGCTCGAGACGGTGGTCGCCGCGGCCCGGCTCGATGGTTGGTCGGACGTGTACCTCGAGGTGTCGTCGGTGCATCACCCGCTGCGCGACGCGGCGGTGCTGCGGGTCGCGCGCATCGAGGGGGTGGCGTGGGATCCCGTCGAGTAGCGTCGGGGTTGGCGCTGCTGCTGGGCGTGGCGCCCGTGCTCGCGCTGTATGCCCCGCCGACCTCGCCGCTCCTGGCGGTGGTGGTGGGGACCATCGTGATCGCGGCGGCGCTCCACGGTCTGGGGCGCGGGGTCGGGGCGCTGGTTGGTGATCGCGACGCGCCGGCGGCGCTCGCCTTGGTCTGGGGCGTCGCCGCCTACATGGGCATCGCAGGCGCGGCGGCCGCCGCGGGGCGTTTCGACGGCGCGACCCAGCGGCTGGTGCTGGGTGCGGCGATCGCGGGCGGCGCGTGGTGGTGGACGACCCGGCCGCGCGGGCCGGCGCGGTCGCCGTGGCGGCCGTCGCCCGCCTGGATCATGCCGGCGGTCGCGATCGGCGTCATCGGCCTGCACGTGCTGGGTGAAGCCGGCGCGACGCGCGGGCCGTGCTTCGACGGCGAGGTCTTCCAGCTCGGGCCGCTGGCCCGGCTCGCCGCGACCGGCTCGCTCGGGGACGCCGTGTCGTCGCCGCGCAGCGCGGGGCTCGGCGGTGGGGTGCTGGTGTCGACGCTGACGGCGCCGCTCGGCGCCTGGTCGGCGGTCCACGCGATCGATCGCGGCCTCGCGCTCGGGCTCGCCGTGGCGCTGGCCATCGCGGCGCTGCCGCGCGGCCCGATGCGCGACGTGGTCGGTTGCTCAGTCGTCGCGCTGGCGTCGTCGCTGCCGGAGGTCGCGCTCGATCTCGCGCCGATCTGGACGGTCGTCGCGCTGGTCTTGGGTATCTATCACAGCCTGATCCGCGCGGCGCGCGCCGGCCGCACCCCGTGGTCGGCCGTGCTGCTCGCGGGCGCGCTGCTCGCGGTGCGTGGGGCCGCGCTCCCGGGCGTGGTCGTCGTCGTCGTCCACGCGGTCCGCGCGGCGCCGGTCGGCACGCGCCGCCGGGTCGGCGTCGGCGCCGCCGCCATCGTGGCGGCGGTCGTCGGCGGGCTGGCGGTCGACGCCGGCGTCGCCGGCGCGGCGCTCGCGGCCGGCGTGCGCGGCGCTCCCGCGGCGTGGGCGCCGTGGCTGATCGGGGGCGGCGCGCTGTACGTCGTGCTGACGCTGGCGACGCGGGACCTGCGGAACCGCGCGCTGGACGTGACGATCGCGGTGGCGAGCGCGGGGGTCGCCGCGGCGGGCGTCCTGTCACCGTCACTGGTGCTGGCGCTCCAGTGGGCCTTGCCGCTGGGCATCGCCCTGGTGCTGCTGGCGATCGCGGCGGCCTTCGTGCCGGACGATGGCGTCGTGCCTCGCCCGCTCGCCGTCGTCGCGCTGGTGGCCGTCACGCTGGTCCTGGCCACCCTGCGGTTTCCGACCGGGCCCGCGCGGCTGTCGTGGCACGGCCGGCTGGTCCAGCTGATCGATCGCGCGCACGCGCTGGCGATCGCGGACGACCGCGAGGAGCGTGGCGCGCGCGCGGCGTACGCGGACGCCCTGGCCCAGGTGCCGCGGCGGGCGCGGGTCGGGCTGTGGGTCGATCGCGCCGATCTGGTCGACTACCGACGCCACGCGGTCGTCGATCTGCGCTCGGCCGCGACCGTCGCCTGCGTCGAGCCGGTCGCGGCCGGTGGGGCGACGACGAGCACCCGGCGGGCCTGCCGGCGCCTGGCCGCGCTGGTCGGTAGGCTCGACCTCGACTACCTCATCGTCGCGCCGTCGGTTCCCCCGCCGGCGCCGCCGTGGTGCCCGCCGCTCACGCGTGCGGTGTGTGCCGCCCCGTTCGTGCCCGGGTGGACCGACGCGCCGACGGTGTTCGCGAACGACGCGTTGTCGGTGCGCCGGTCGCGCCGGCGCTGATCACAGCGGCGTGGGGCGAGCGTAGTACGCGACCCCGCAGTGTGGGTCCTCGGTCACGACGTGGACGAACTCGAGCCCGGCCTTGGCCAGGAGGGCGTCGATCGGCGCGCGATCGGTGATCCACTTGTGCCATTCGAGCACGACCGTGTTGGTCCGCTCGAGCAGCGCCGGGATGGTCGCGAGCACCTTGAGCTCGAAGCCTTCGACGTCGACCTTCAGCACGTCGACCGGCAGGTCGCCGGCGTGCGCGCGCCACGTCTTGTTGAGATCGACGGTCGGGACCGTGATCTCCTCCTGCGCGCCCTTGGCCGGGATGTTGGGGTTGAGCACGGTCGCGGAGCCCGAGATGTTCGACGGGTTGAGGAAGAACGGCGCCTTGTCCACGTCGAGCGGGAATCCGACGACGGCCCACTCGCCGCGCACCCGGGGCCGCCCGCTCTGCTCGATGTGCCACTTGGTCTCGTCCGCCATCTTGGGGTTGGCGTCCACCGAGAGGCCGACGACGTCGGGGCCGGTGCGGTCGAGCGCGTAGCAGGTGAAGTAGCCGACGTTGGAGCCGAGGTCGACGAAGCTGCGCACCATCCGATCGGTGAACGGATCGCGGTAGACCTGCCGCTTGAAGATCTCGTCGGCCATCAAGAGGCTCTCGCCGTAGCGGACCCGGTACCGCGTCCCGGCCGGCAGGCGCCGGTGCAACGGCCGTACCGCGAGCAGCTTCGACGCGAGCTCGACGATCTTGAGCCGGCGGATCACCCGGTGGAACTCGGGGCGCAGCTGGAGCCAGGACATGAGCGTGGGCTTCGGAGCCGTCGTGGTCTGCACCGCGACCCTGTATCACGAACCGCGCAGACCGGGGCCGACGGCGCGGAGGAAAGGGACGCCGCGGCGGCCGCCGTGCCCGTCGGTGAGGTGGATCACGCCGCGCATTCACCGGCGCGAGGGGGCGCGCCCCGGACCGTGCGCGGACGCCGGTGATATATGGTCCGCCCGATGACCGAGCCTTCGTCCCCCGTGCCGCGCTTCCGCGGCGTCATCGAGCTGGCGGTGGTCGCGCTGGTGGTGCTGGGACTGTCGCTGTACGCGCTGTGGCGCATGGACTACCTGTCGGCGGACACCGCGCACCACGTGCGGATGACCGACTCGACCCGCACCGCCTACGTCGCCAAGAACATCGCCGAAGGCCGCGGCTACACGACCAACGAGCTGCCGGCGTTCCTGCTCGAGTTCTACGACCACGCCGGCAAGCTCGACGACGCCCGGTGGGTCAACGCCGACCGGTTCCCCTTCACCGCCTATGCGGTCGCCGCGCTGTACACGGTGACCGGCTCGACCAGTCCCGAGGTCGGGATCCTCGGCTACAACCTGATCTGCTTCGTCGGGTTCTTCGTCCTGCTGTACTGGCTGGTCCGCACGGTGTGGAACGACCGGTGGTCGGCGGTGTTCGCGCTGGCGATCGCGCTGCTGCACCCGCTGACCTACGTCTACCTGTACCTGAAGGACGCCGACATGATGCTCCTGACGACGGGCGTCCTGGCGGCCTTCTGGGGGTACTTCGCGCGACCGCCCGCCGAGCTGTCGTGGAAGCGCGCGCTGGGCCTCGGCACGTTGCTGGGCTGGCTGTACCTGGCGCGCCCCAACATCGGGTCAGCGTTCATCCTCTACCTGGGGCTGATCATGCTGCGCCGGCTGTGGATCGCGCGCCGCGAGCTGGGCCTGGTGCGCGCCGTGGGCTCGGTCGCCCGCCGCGAGGGGCTGATCGTCGCCACGCTCCTCTTGTGGTGTCTGCCGTTCGTGATCCACTCGCTGTCGGAGTGGGGGCAGCCGTTCTTCTCGGCCAACGCGATCTACCAGCGGCCGCTCGGGACGCGGTACTCGATGGGCACCGACACCTGGTGGAAGTACTCCGACCCGAGTTTCGGGATCACGCTGCAGACGTTGATCGACGGCGCGCCCGGGGAGCTCCGCGCCAAGTTCACGACCTCGTGGGTGGCCACGCTCAAGACGACGATCGGCACCTGGGGGATGGAGTTCCTCCTGACGGCGGGCGTGCTGGCCGCGATGGCCCACCGCGCCAGCGACCCGGCGGTCGGCGACGGCGAGCGCCGCCACGCCGCGCAGGTCCGGCGGCTCGCGGCGCTCACCGGCTTCGCCGTGCTGGTGAACCTCGCGGTCCTGCCGCTGTACGGCTCCCACCACTACGGCTACCGGCACTACCTGTCGTTCTTCCTGCCGCTGGTCTGGCTGTGCGCCGGCCGGGCGATCGCGTGGGTGGTGCAGCGGCTCGGCCCGATCTGGGGCAAGGCCAAGACGTCGCTCCGCGAGCGGCCGGGCGCGTGGCTGGCCGCCGTCGTCGTCGGCCTCCTGCTGTGGAACTTCGGCCCCCCGGCGCAGGACGCCAACCAGATGTTCGTCGCGGTGGCCCGGGCCATGGCGCGGCACTGGCTGGTCGCGCCGATCCTGCTGGCGCTGTTGATCTGGCACCGTCCGTTGCTGCGCGGGCGCGCGTTCCCGCGCGCGGTGGTCGGGCTGATCATCCTGGTGATCGCGCGCTACGTGCCGAACCTGGAGCTCAAGCGCCTCAACCTGAACTGGTTCCCGGCCGACACGCGGGTGTGGGACACGCTGCGGGAGCGCAAGGGCCTGGTCATGTCGTTCGCGATGCAGGGCGAGGTCAACTGGGTGTCGGATCGCCGCAACGTCCCGGCGCCCGAGAACGTCCTCCACACCTACAGCCTCCTGTTCGATCACGGCCTCGAGGTCGAGGACGTCTACGTCGAGAGCGCCGACGTGATGCTCGATCCGTGGGATGGCGTCTTCTGGTACGCCGCGCCCGGGTTCGAGAGCTACGCGCGGATGCAGCGCTACCATGGCCGGTTGCCGGGCTACCAGGAGGTGTTCTACGCCGCGTCGATGAAGGGCTACCCCAAGTACAAGATCAAGCCGCGGTCCAAGGCGTCGACGGTGTGGCGGCTGGTCGATCGCGACGCGGTGCGCGCCATGGCCCGCAGCCCCGAGCGGATCGAGCTGGGCGACGTCGCCGACGTCGTCTACACCACCCACGGATGGGGGGACTACGTCACGATCGAGGGCCGACCCGCCGTCGCCGCGACCGACATCACCAACCGCCGTTACCAGCGGGTCCGGGACAAGCCGTTCGAGGACACGTCGGTGTCGTTCTTCCTCGACGATCGCCGTCCGACGTCGGTCGACCTCGACGTCTACGTGCCACGCCCGACGACGCTCGAGTTCTACTGGGACCTCGACCTCTACGCGTACGATCGGCCGCAGGATCGCGCCGCCCACGCGGTGGCGACGTACGCGGCGACCGACCCGGGGTGGCAGACGATCCACATCGTCGTCCCGCCCAGCGTCACGCGCCGCGGCCTCAACAAGCTCGGCTTCCGCGCGCAGACGTTCCAGCCCGTGGTCGTGTGCCCGCCGATCTACGGCGAGGCCGCGTGCGCCGCGGTCCGGGTGGTCACCGACCCGATGCATCCGGACTTCAACGCCCCGGTGCGGGTGCTGCGCGCCGAGGGCCCCACGGTGCCGCTGCCGATGCGCGCGTCGTTGTTCGCGTCGACGTTGCGCTTCAACTACGACCGCTGACGGCGAGCGGGGTCAGCGCTGATGCGCGGCCCACTCGATCGATCGACCGAGGAGCTCGAGCACCCACGGATCGGCGAACGCGTCGGGGTTGTGCCCGAGCGCGGTGTAGAAGACCCGGCCGTCGGCGTCGTCGCGGGTCCAGCCGATGGGGTGGTAGCCGACCTCGTACTCCGGCGGATAGTCGGCGGGCAGGGTGTCCTCGTCGAGGACGAGCCGCATCTGCAGCCCGGCGACGTCCTCGGGGCGCTCCTGGAAGAAGTACCACTCGTCGGTCAGCGTCCGCGTGGGGGCCAGGCCGTCGGTGATGGGGTGGGCGCCGGGCTCGATCCGCACGGTCGCGGCCTGCATGCCCGGCACGTGGCCGCGGAACGTCGCGCCGACGCGATCGACGTAGAACGGCCAGGTCGCCTCGGTGGCGCTGGCCGAGTGCAGCCCGACCATCCCGCCGCCGGCCCGCATCCAGGCCTCGAAGTCGGCCCGCCCCAGCGCGTCGATGCCGGGCCCGCTGGTGATCGCGAAGACCACGACGTCGAGTTCCGACAGCCGGGCAGCGTTGATCGCCAGCGGATCGTTGGTGGTGAGGACGTTGAACCCGCGCGTCACGCACATATCGTAGATCGCCAGGCGCGCGTAGTAGTTCGACAGGTGGCGCCACTGGTTCTCGCGCGAGTACACCAGCACGCGGGGGCGCCCCGGCTGGCCGACGCACGCGCCGTCGAGCACGCCCCACGGACGGTCCGGCGGTGACGCGGCGTCGGGGGTCGCGACGCGGTCATCGGCGCCGCAGCCAGCCGCAGCCACGACCAGGGTCGACCAGGCGAGGACCGCCGTGCGCCACATCGGTCGAGGGTAGCGCAGCGGCGGTGTGCGTCACCAGGGGCGTGTGGCGGGGCCAGGCCGCGGGCTCAGATCGGCCGGCCCGCGGCGATGGCTGCGGCCAGCTCGTCGGGCGCCACCGTCGACGTGCCGCGCCGGCTGACCGCAATGCCGGCGGCCAGGCTGGCCAGCTCCATCGCCTCGGGGAGCGGCAGCCGCGCCGCCAGCGCGAGCGTGAGCGTGGCGACGACGGTGTCGCCGGCGCCGGTCACGTCGAACACCTCGCGGGCGGCGGCCGGCACGTGGTGGCCGCGCACGCCGTCCTGGTAGAGCGTCATGCCGTCGGCGCCGCGGGTGACCAGCAGCGCGGCGCCGTCGATGATCCGGGCCAGCGTCGCGGCGCCGGCGTCGATCTCGGCCAGCTCGTGGGCGGCGTGGCCGACGGCGTGCTCGAGCTCGTGCAGGTTGGGCGTGATCACCGTCGCGCCGGCGTACGTCGCGAAGTCGCGCTGCTTGGGATCGACCACCACCGGCACCCCGCGGCGGCGGCACGCGGCGATCGCCCGCGCCGCCAGCGGCCGGGTGACGACGCCCTTGGCGTAGTCGGACAGCACGACGGCGTCGGCGGTGTCGACGGCGTCGTCGATCGTCGCCACCAGCGCGTCGAACACCGCGCCGGCGACCGCGGTGCGGCGCTCGGCGTCGATGCGCACGATCTGGTGGCCGCCCGAGACGACGCGGGTCTTGCGCGTGGTCGGCCGCTCGCGATCGACGGCGGTGCGCGCGGCGATGCCGGCGCGCTCGAGCGCGACCGCCAGCACCCGGGCGCCGTCGTCGTCGCCGACCACGCCGACCAGCGTCGTGGCCGCGCCCAGCCGGGCCAGGTTGTGGGCCGTGTTGGCGGCGCCGCCCAGCCGGTGCTCGGTCGAGCGCAGGTCGAGCACCGGCACCGGCGCCTCGGGCGAGACCCGGTGGACGTCGCCGCGCAGGTACTCGTCGATCATGACGTCGCCGATCACCAGCACGCGGTGACCGCGGAGACGCTCGACGATCGCAGGCCCGGGCGACATCGCGGCGGACGCTACTCCAACCCGAAGTGCGCCGCAATCCGCGCGCCGGCGGCGGCCCAGCCCACGAGGTCGGCCTCCGGGCCAGGGGCGCTGGCGAACCGCAGCGCCGCACAGCCGGCGGCGCGCCCGGCGGCGACGTCGGCGGCCTTGTCGCCGATCATCATCGACCGGCCGAGGTCGAGCCCGAGGTCGCGGGCGGCGTCCAGCAGCATGCCGGGGGCGGGCTTGCGGCAGCGGCACCCGTCGTCGGGGCCGTGCGGGCACACGTAGACGCCGGCGAAGCGCACGCCCGCCGCCGCGAACTGGCGCTCGACCTCGGCCTGCACGGCGGCGGCCTCGGCCGGCGTCACCAGGCCCCGGGCTAGCCCCGACTGGTTGGTGACGATCACCAGCGCCACGTCGGCGGGCAGCGCGGCGAGCGCCGCCGCCGCGCCCGGCAACAGGGCGACGGTGGCCGGGTCGCGCGGATAGCCGACGTCGACGATCAGCGTGCCGTCGCGGTCGAGGAACAGGGCGCGGGTCACTCGGCGAGCAGCCGGGCCAGGGTGTCGGTCGACGAGCGCCCCGGCACCAGCGGCACGAACTCGACCCGGCCGCCCCAGCTCGCGACCAGCGCCGCCTCGGGGATGGGCTTGCCATGGGGCGGCGCGTAGTCAGCCCCCTTGACGTGGACGTCGGGGCGCACCGCCGCCAGCACGTCGACCGGCGTCGGGGCGTCGAAGACGGTGATCGCGTCGACGCACTCGAGCGCTGCGAGCAGCTCGCACCGCTCGGCGGCCGGGAAGATCGGCCGGCTCGGGCCCTTGTTGCCGCGGACGCTGGCGTCGCTGTTGACGCCGACGATCAGCACATCGGCGAAGCCGCGGGCCGCGCGCAGCGACTGCAGGTGGCCGACGTGCAGCACGTCGAAGACGCCGTTGGTCCACGCCACGGTGCGCTTGTGGGCGCGGCAGCGCTCGCGGAACGCGACGACGCCATCGAGGTCGTACAGCTTGGGGGCCGCCGCCACGGGCGCGGGGTGGGCCGCGCCGTAGCCGGCGTCGACCTGCGCGCACCACACGTGGCCGATCGCGATGTGGCACTCTTGGATGCGCGCGGTGTCGCCCGAGGGCACCACCACGCCGGCGTCGCACGCGTCGACGAACGCCCGCCCGCGGGCCCCGGTCAGGCCGATCACCTTGACGCCGAGCGCCCGCGCCGCGTCGGCGGCGGCGACCACGTTCTTCGACGTGCCGCTGGTGGTGATCGCGATCAGCACGTCGCCCGGACGGCCGAGCGCCTCCACCTGGCGGCGGAACACCAGCTCGTAGCCGTAGTCGTTGCCGATCGCCGTGAGCGCCGAGGTGTCGGTGGTGAGCGCGATCGCCGGCAGGCCGCGCCGCTCGACGACGAAGCGCCCGACCAGCTCGGCCGCGATGTGCTGGGCGTCGGCCGCCGACCCGCCGTTGCCGCACAGGAGCACCTTGCCGCCGGCCGCCAGCGTCGCGGCGATCAGCTCGCCGGCGGCGACGATCGCGGGCAGCTCGGTGGCGATCAGCTCCTGGCGCACGCGCACGCCGTCGGCCAACGCGGTGCGCGCGACGTCGGCGGTCATGGCACCGCGCGCGCGGCGGCCGGCGCCGCGACCTCGAGGACGTCGCGGATCGGCGCCATGACGTCGTCGACCGACACCGTGCAGGCCGCGGTGTTGGTGATCTCCGACGACGGCCGTCCGACCGAGATGTCCTTGCCGTTGTACACGGTGAACAGCGGGATCGAGTACAGCGGCGGCACCACCGAGCGCACCCGCGAGCCCTGGGGCGCGAACAGCACCGGCGAGTCGGCGAAGAACAGCCCGACGATCGGCGCGTCGACCAGACACGCCAGGTGCATCGGCCCGCTGTCGTTGGAGACCACCAGCACGGCCTCGGCGAACAGCGTCACCAGCTCGCGCAGGTTGAGGTCGCCCGCGATCGCGACCGCCCGCGGCGTCCGGCAGTGACCGACCACCCGCTCGACGTAGGCGCGCTCGCTGGGCGCGCCGATGAACAGCACCCGGGCTCGCGGGCGCTCGGCGACGATCCGATCGGCCAGCTCGGCGTAGCGGGCCTCGGGCCACTTGCGAGCCTCCGGCGCCAGGTCGGGCGAGGTGTTGGCGTTGATCACGACCAGCTCGTCGCCGGGGGCGATCTTGCCGGCCAGCTTCTTGCGCACGCCGGCGCGCTCGAGCTCCGACGGCTGGAGCCGTGGGTAGCGGTAGCGGGCGGTCCACGCGGCGAAGTCGAGGAAGTACGGATCCTCGGTGGCGATCAGGTACGGCAAGGACAGGAAGATGTCCTTGGTGTGAAAGTAGTGGTTGTAGATGCCGGTGACGTCGAGCAGCGACCGCCGCCACGCCTCCGACTGCAGGTAGAAGCCGGCCTTCTTGGGGATGCCGGCGAGGCTGGCCAGGGTCAGCGGGAACTTGGCGAAGAACTCGAGATCGACGGCCAGCTCGCAGCGGGCCGCGCGCAGCGCGCGGATGACGCCGAGGGTGGTCCGGGTGAAGGAGGCCGGCGTCGACGGGTCGATGTAGTGGTTGACGTCGGTCAGCCCGAGGATCTCGAGCACGTCCCGGTTGCCCTTGAACGTCACGAAGTGGATGCGGGCGCCGGGGTGCTGATCGCGCAGCGCCGCGACCGCCGGGCTGGCCACCACGATCGACCCCATCCCGAAGAACTTCATCACGACGATGTTCTTCACCTGCCCCGGCGGCGCGGCGAACGGACGCGACAGCTCCTTGCCCGCGGCAAGCGCCGTACACAGCAGGTTGCCGACCAGGCCGTCGATGCGGCGCATCAGCTTGACGTTCACGAGGCCGTGCATCCCACGCCCCCCGACCGACCGTCAAGTCCGCGCAGCTCTTGCGGGAGTCGTGCGTGCGCCGGGCCACGGAAGGCCTGCCGGCCGGCTACTTCGGCGGCATGCGCAGGGCGCCGTCGAGGCGGATCGTCTCGCCGTTGAGGTAGCCGTTGCCGACGATGGCGGCGACCAGCTCGGCGTACTCGGCGGGATCGCCGAGGCGCTTGGGGAAGACGACGTCGGCGGCGAGCGCGGCGCGCTTGTCCTCGGGCAGCGCGGCCAGCATCGGCGTGTCCATCAGGCCGGGCGCGATGGTGCAGACGCGGACGCCGGCGGGGGCGAGGTCGCGCGCGGCGGGCAGGGTCATGCCGACGACGCCGGCCTTCGACGCGGCGTAGGCGATCTGGCCGATCTGGCCTTCGTAGGCGGCGACCGACGCGGTGTTGACGATGACGCCGCGCTCGCCGGTGGCGGTGGGGGCGGCGTGGCTCATCGCGCTGGCGGCCAGCCGCAGCACGTTGAACGTGCCGATCAGGTTGATGCCGACGATCGTCTGGAACAGGTCGAGCTTGTGCGGCGCCCCGGTCTTGTCGAGGGTGCGCGCGGCCCAGCCGACGCCGGCGCACGACACCGCGATGCGCAGCGGGCCGAAGTGCGCGGCGGCGGCGATCGCGGCCTCGATCTGCGCCGCGTCGGTGACGTCGGCCTGCGCGAAGCGGGCGCGATCGGCGCCCAGCTCGTCGGCGAGCGCGGCGCCGCGGGTCAGATCGCGATCGACGATGACGACCTTGGCGCCGCCGGCGACGAGGCGGCGGACGGTGGCGGCGCCCAGGCCCGAGGCGCCACCGGTGACGAGTGCGACGGAGTCGGCGAGCTGCATCGCGCGACCATGCCGGCCGCCCCGGGTGGGGTCAAGCCCGGGTCACGCGATCACGGCGCGTCGTCGGCCGGGCGCACGACGACCGCGTCGACGCCGTCGGCCAGGCGCCAGCCGCCGGCCGCGGTCTCGATGATCTCGCGCTCGTCGGCGATCAGCCCCTTGAGCGTCTGGCGCAGGCGCTTGACCGCGACGTAGACGGTGTTGCGGTGGCGCAGCGGGTGGTACTCGCGGCCACCCCACACGCCGAGGAACAGCTGCTCGGCTGGCACCACCGCGCCGCCGGCCTCGACCAGCGCCGCGAACAGCTCGCACGCCAGCGGCCGGCCGCGATCGATCGCGACCTGGCCGTGGTGGTTGCACGTGATCACCGCGCGCACCGGCTCGATCACGAAGGCGTGGCCGGCGCGCACCCGATCGAGCTCGGTGTCGTCGACGATCCGCACGCCGCCCTTGCCGACGACGCGGTAGCTGGCGCCGGGCGTGAGCCCGAGCGCGGCCAGCAGCGCGCGCTGCCCCGGCGACGGCGGCGCCTCGCCGAGCGCGACCCGCAGCGCGCGGCCCTCGCCGTGCTCGAGCGACGCGACGCCGGCGTGGACCGCGGCCAGGAGCTCGGCGCGGCCGCCGACCGCGTCGCCGCGCCGGGTGCGCAGCGCGCCGCGCAGGAGCGCGCACCGGGCCAGCACCCGGCCGTGGCCGGTGGCGGTGGCCAGCGCCGCGGCCTCGGCGGTCAGCGCGTCCGCCTCGACCAGCCCGGCCGGATCGGCGGTGGCGATCAGCGCGGCGGCGCGCGCGACCAGCGCCCGCGCGTGCTGGCCGCGGCGCCCGCGCTTGCGGTAGTGCTCGAGCGCGTGGCCGGCGGCGGCCAGCGCGACCCGGGCGTCGCCGCCGTGCAGCTCGACGCCGGCGCGATCGAGATCGAGCGCGGCCTGGGCGGCGGCGGTCTCGAGATCGGCCGGGCGCGCGGCCAGGTCGGCGGCGATCGCGTCGAGGTGGCGGCGCGCGCTGCCGAGATCGCTGTCCTGCGCGGCCAGCCGGGCCAGCACCGCCTGCGCGGTGCGGCGGGTCTGGGTGCCGGCGAAGTCCGAGGCCAGCGCCGCCTCGGCCAGCGCCCGCGCCTCGGCCGGCTTGCCGGCCACCAGCAGCGCCTCGGCGGTGGTGGTGCGGCCGTGGCAGCCCAGCGAGTCGAGCTCGGCGGCCTGGGCCAGGCGCGCCATCCGCGCCGACAGCTCGATCGCCGCGTTGACCTCGCCCTGCGCCAGCAGCGCGCGCGCGATGTAGTAGCCGGCGATCGAGGCCATCACCTGATCGCCGTGGTCGTCGAGGTACGCGAACGCGCGCTCGAGCTTGTCGCGCGCCTCGGGCAGCTCGCCGGCGGCCTGCGCGACGACGCCGGCGTACAGCGCGCTGACGTGCTCGCGCAGCGCGCCGCCGGCGGCGGCCCCCAGCACTCGCTCGAGCAGGCTGCGCGCGGTGGCGACGTCGTCGCACTCGGCGCGGGCCAGCACCTCGAGCATCACCAGCATCACCTCGAGATCGTCGACGCCGGTGCCGCGCAGCGCGAGGACCGCCTCGCGCGCGCACGCGATCGCCGCCGCGAACTGCTCGGGGATGATGTACGACAGCGTCATCGACCAGCCCCAGCGCGCGCGCTCGCGCGGCCCGGCCTCGGGGTAGTCGCCGAGCGCGGCGGTCAGCACCTCGCGGGCGGCGGCGCCGTGGCCGCGCAGCCCGGCGATGTCGGCCAGCTCGAGCGCGACGCCGAACCGCTCGGCGGCGGTGTCGGCGGCGTCGCGGGCCTGGCGGAACAGCGCCTCGGCCTCGGTCAGGCGGCCGCGCTGCTGCGCCACGTCGCCGGCCAGCCGCAGCCCGCGCACCGAGCCGCGCGCCGCCGCGCTGATCCGCGCCAGCACGTCGGCGGCCTCGGCGATCAGCGAGCGCCGCACCAGGATGCGCGCCAGCATCAGGCCGATCGCGTCGCGGGCGTCGTCGACCGCGTCGGCGATCGCGCGCAGGCTGGGGATCAGCAGGTGATCGAGGCCGGCCGAGGCGATGACGCGGTAGTGGGTCTCGCAGCGCTCCCACGCCTCGTCGACGTCGCCGGCCGCGGTCAGGTGGTAGACCGCCTCGACCAGATCGGCGGCGTCGCTGGGCGTCGCCGGGCGGCCGCCGTCACCAGCCCGCGCCAGGTGCAGCTCGGCCAGCTGGCGGTGGGCGGCGGCGCGCTCGCGCCGGCTCGCGACCCGCAGCACCGCGTCGCGCACCAGGTCGTGGACCAGCGCGACGCCGCGGCTGGCGTCGACCAGCAGGTGGCGGCCTAGCTCGCGCACGCGGGCCGCGCCGGGGCCGGGGCCGCCGTCGGGATCGGGGGCGCCGCCGGCCAGCGCCTGGGCGTCGCCGGTCGACAGCCGGCCGCGGCTCTGGGCCAGCGCCAGCAGCAGCGCGCGGGCGTCGGGCGCCAGCGCGCGGACGGTGTCGTCGAGGCCGCCGGCCGCCGAGGCGTCGCCGGCGACCTCGCGCACGACGAAGAACGGGCTGCCACCCGAGCGCGCGAACACCGCGCCGGCGTCGGGCACCGGCACGCCCAGCCGCACCGCGAGCTCGCGCACCAAGGTCGCGGTCGCCGACGCGTCGAGCGGGCCGAGCCGGTGCATCACCGGCGGCGGCAGGTCGGCCGGCAGCGGCAGCTCGATCCGCGACGCGACCAGGAGCCGGCTGTTGCGCACCCGCCGCGACAGGAAGCCCAAGAGCTCGGCCAGATCGTCGGCCGGCAGGTGGTGCAGATCGTCGAGGAACACCAGCGTCGGCCGGGCCTCGAGGGCGGCGGCGATGTCGGCCAGATCGTCGGCGGCCGACGCGCCGCTGGCGGCGAAGTCGATGCGGCGCCGGCGCGCGCCGAGCTGCGACTTGAGCAACGCCGCCAGGTCGGCGCCGCTGGCGCCCGGCTGCGCCGCCAGCACCAGCGCCTGGGCGTCGGCCCACCGCGGCGTGCGCTGCGCCTCCTCGACGAGCTTGTAGACCAGCTCGCTCTTGCCGACGCCGCCGACGCCGTAGAACAGGTGCAGCGTCTCGCGATCGAGCAGCGCCACCGCGCGGGCCAGCTCGTCGGCGCGACCGACCCAGCTCGCGACCGCCCGCGGGAACGGCGGGCTGGTCGGCGGCGGCACCGTGCGGCGACGGGCGAGGCGTTCGCTCACCCGCCGATCGTAGCCGTCCGGTCGCGCGCGGTCACGGCCGGCGCGCCGCGATCCTCGGCGGGGAATCCCGACCCCAGCGCTGGTGTCGGTCGTCCCGACGCCGGCGCGTGCCCCCGGTCACGGCACCAGCCGGTAGCGGAACGTCAGCCGGCGGCCGGCGCGGCGCACCCGCACCTGCGCGGTGGCGTCGAGCGGCAGCGCCTGCGCCGCGGCCACCAGCGCCGCCAGCGGCCCGGCCGGGCCGGTCGCCACGTCGAGCAGCACGACGTCGTCGCTGGCGAAGCCCAGCGCCCGCAGCGGCGAGGTCGGCGCGACGTCGTGCAGCGCCAGCGCCGGCGCGTCGCCGACGGCGCGCAGCTCGACGGCGGCGTCCAGCCCGGGCAGCGCGAGGATCCGATCGCGCACCGCCGCCGGCACCCGCACCTCGCCGCCGGCGCAGCTCGTGCCCCACGCGGTCATCGCGGTCGCCGCCGGGCACGGCATGCGCTCGTCGAGGAACGTGCCGGCGATCATCGCGGTGGCCAAGAGCGTCGCGGCGTCGCCGTCGGGCAGCCGCAGCCCCAGCGTCAGCGTCGGGTCGCCCGGCGTCGGCCCGGCGACGGTCAGCGCCGCCACCGCGGCCCACGCGCCGCCCAGCCGATCGCGATCGGCGTTGGCGCGCCAGCGCTCGAGCCGCGCGCGCACGCCGTCGGCGGCGCTGCCGGCGTCGAACCGCACGGTGGCCCGCGCGTCGACGCCGGCCCGCGGATCGACCGTGACGTCGGCGCGCGCGACGACGCCAGCCGACAGCTCGTAGTCGGCGACCGCCCGGGCCGGCGTGCGGGGCAGGCGGGCGAAGCGCGCGCGGCGATCGCGATCGCCGAAGAACCCCGGCTCGCCGCCGGTCCGCGCCGGCAGGCCGTGGCTCCACAACGCCAGCGCGCCGTGCTCGACCAGCGCCGGGCAGGCGCCGCGCCGGCCGCCGTCGATCGCCACCAGGTAGCCGTCCTCGGGCAGCATGTGGGCCCAGGCGATCACGACCCGGTCGGCGTCGGCGGCGCGGGCCAGCACGCACGCCGGCACCTCGCCGCGCCGCGCGACCGCTCGCGCCTGCGCCTCGGCCCACGTGCCGCGCAGCGCCCGCGGCGTCAGCTCGACGACCACGCCGGCCTCGGCGGGGATCGCGTCGAGCGCCCGGCTCGGCGCCCGCGACCCGCGGCACGCGGCGAGGAACGCGCAGATCGCGAGGCACCAGCGCATCGGTGGATCACGCTAGCACTCCTGGGTCAGGTCAGCGTCGAGCGAGCCCAAGCGCGTGCGGGGATCGCGGCGCACGCCCGGAGCGCGGCGCGGCGCGTGGATCGGGATGACGCCGGCCGGCCTCCGCGTTACACCCGCGACCATGAAGCTCGTGATCGCCTCGTCGCTCCTCGTCGCCACGGCCGCCTGTGGTGGCGGCGCCCGCGCCACCGCGCCCATCGCCAACGGCGGCACGCCCGCGGCGGCGGCCGGCGACATCCACGCGGTCGACTGGGCCAACCGCACCTACCAGTCGGGCGACGGCACGTTCACCGTCAAGGACGGCGCCGCCGAGTTCGCGTTCGACGAGGAGGGCAACGAGGTCGCGCCCGACTACCAGCCCAAGGACCCCGACGGCTACGTCGAGCACGGCTACTTCAACGTGACCCCGCCGCGCTTCGGCGACGTCGACGGCGACGGCGCCGAGGAGGCGCTGGTGATCCACGTCTACAACGGCGGCGGCACCGGCCAGTTCGACGGCATCACGCTGTACACGATGCGCGGCGGCGAGCCGGTGGCGCTCGGCGAGATCCCCGGCGGCGATCGCGGCGACGGCGGCATCAGCGACGCCCACATCGAGGGCGGCGTCGTGCTGGTCGAGCGGATGATGTCGCAGGAGGACGACGGCGCGTGCTGCCCGTCGAAGCTGCAGCAGGAGCGGTGGGCGTGGAAGGGCGGGGCGTTCGTCGAGGACGAGGCGGCGCGGCGGCTGGTCGACATGCCGCAGTGACCGCGGTGGGGTAGCCTCGGGCATGGACCTGCGCGCCATCCTCGAACGCAGCCGCACCGTCGCGGTGGTCGGCATCCACCACGACGCCGCCCGGCCGGCCAACTACGTGCCGGCCTACCTGCACGACCACGGCTACCGCATCCGCGGCGTCAACCCGGCGCTGGTCGGGCGCGAGCTGTTCGGGCACCCGGTGGTCGCGACGCTGGCCGACGTCGACGAGCCGATCGATCTGGTCGACGTGTTCCGTCGCGGCGAGGCGCTGCCCGATCACCTCGCCGAGTTCCTGGCCTGCCCGGCGCCGGTGGTGTGGTTCCAGCTGGGCATCACCAACGACGCGGTGGCGGCGGCGCTGACCGCCGCCGGCAAGCAGGTGGTGCAGGATCGCTGCACGCTCGCCGAGCACCGCCGGCTGGGGCTGGGCGCGCCGCTGCCGTCGACCCGCTGAGCCCGCGGGCCCGCCCGGCCGATCCGCATTGCCCCCAGGCCCCGCATGGGGCATGGTGCGACGATGCTCCTGTGGATCGTGCTCGGCATCGCCGGCGCCATCACCGCGTACGTGGTGATCGGCGTGTGGTCCGATCGCCGGGTCGCGCTGCCGCCGGCCGCGACGCCCGAACTGCCGGCGCCTGGGCCGCAGCCGGTCGCGCCACCGGCGCCGGCGCCGGCGCCGATCCTGCGCGGCGACACCGCGGCGACGGCCGTGCCGGTGCCGGCCGCGTGGCGCGAGAAGCTGTCAGCCGGCAAGTGCGGCTGCGGCCAGCCGCTGGCGATCGCCAGCGACGAGGCGCTGCGCTACGACGGCCGGTTGATGGTGGTGGTGCGGCTGGCGTGCGCGGCCTGCGGCCACGCGCGCTCGGTCTACCTGGCGCCCGCCGAGGCGTGATCAGCTGACCCGCGCGCCGCCGATGACCGCGCGCAGCGCGTCGAAGGCCGGGGTCGGGCTGCGCTCGACCGCGCGGTCGCCGGGGTCCTTGCTGCGCTCGGCGGTGGCCGCCGGGGCCAGCCCGGCGCGGCCCAGCACGAACTCGACCGCGCGCACCCGCTCCTGCATCGACACGCTCTCGATCGGCAGGTAGGGGATGCGGTGCTGCTCGAGCAGGAGCTTGATCATGCCGTCGATGCGCAGCACCGACTCCCACGACACCCCGGCGCGCACGCCGTCCTCCTTGAGGAGGTCGCGGTGCGGGCGCAAGAAGAACACCGTGCCCTCCGAGACCCAGCGGATGTAGTCCTTGAACCGCTGGTCGCCCATCAGGTCGGCGACCACGGTGGTGTGCTCGGCGGCGTAGGCCAGGTTGTCGAACGCGCGGTCGCTGACGAACGCGCCCGGGTGCATCTTCTCGATCGCCACCTGCCGGCCGAACACCCGGTCCTGGTACTCCGCCACCAGCTCCATGTCGGTGCGCAGCGCGTCGAGCGAGCTCTCCATCTCGGCCAGCACCGCCCGCGCCACCTCGGTGATCATGGGCAGCCCGAAGCGGCGGCTCACGTACCGGCACAACGTGGTCTTGCCGGTGGCGTGGCTGCCGACGAAGTAGATGCGCATGAGCGATCGAGTACGCGATCGCTCTGACACCGAGCCCGCGTCACGGGGCGCGGCGCGTCGGGGCCCTCGCGGCGGCGAGGCCTCGCCAGGTCCCTAGAACTTGTAGGTCGCGCCGACGCGGGCGTAGGTGTTGTAGTCGGTCGTGAGCATGGGCGCGTTGAAGTCGTCGACGAACAGCGCGCGCTCGCTCTGGAACGGGGCGCCCTCGAGCATCACCCACAGGTTCCAGCGCTGGCGCAGCGCGATCTCGGCGATCACCGCGGTCATGAAGCGCACGCCGCCGTCGCGGGTGAAGAAGTCGCTGCCGCTCTCGCCGGTCAGGTCCTCGACCCGCTTGGCCTCCTCGGCGCTGTAGCCGCTGCCGTTGCCGGGCCCGCCGACGCGGTTGAGGTACTTGGTGCACGCCTCGATCGGGTCGCCGTCGAAGGTGACGCCGTCGCTCTTGAGCTCGGGGCAGTGGCGGTCGCTCCAGAACTCCAGGTAGGCGCGGGCGCTGACGGTGACGTGGGTGAACGCGGTGAGCGACGCCACGCCGCCGGCGCTGAACGTCGCGCCGTTGCGCTTCGAGTCGTCGAACAGCTTCGAGCCCCACCACAGGTTGCCGAACACGCCGGCCGAGAACGGGTCGTTGTCGACCAGCTGGAACCGGGCGCCCAGCCCGATCTCCGAGCGCTCGATCATCGAGCGCACGCCGACGTTGGCGTCGAAGCCGATGCCCGACTTCTTGCCGGCGCCGACCGCGACCCGCACGTCGAAGAAGTACGGATAGCCGAGGCTGATGTCGACCGTCGACCGGCCGCGCGGCATCGTCCGCGCGCCCCACGACGCCAGGCCGCGCTGCTGGGCCTTGAGCTGCTCGTCGGACAGCCCCTCGACCTTGAGCGTCGCCGAGACGATGTCGCTCTTGCCGCCCTCGAGCATGTGGGTCTCCTCCCACGGCTGGTAGCCGGCCTTCTGGACGCGGATGATCGTCGTGCCGACCTCGATCTCGGTCAGCTCGAGCGGCGTCACGCCCTGGGGCAGGCCGTTGATCATGACCTCGGCGCCGGGCGGATCCGACAGCACCCGCAGGCGGGCCACCGCCTTGAGGTCGGCCGAGACGGTCAGCGTCTGGCCCTCCTCGAGGCGGACCTTGGTCTCGAAGGTCTTGTAGCCGGCCAGCTTGACCACGACGAAGTGCTCGCCGCGCGCGACCTGCTTCTCCTGCGGCACCTTGCCGATGCCGGCGCCGTCGAGGAAGACGTCGGCGTCGGGCACCGCCGACAGCACCTTGAGCGTGCCCTTGCCGCCGGCGCCGGCCTCGGCGTTGAGGTCGAGCTTGAGCACCGTCGACTGGCCGTCGTTGATCGTGATGCGCTCCTCGTGCGGCTGGTAGCCGGGCGCCTTCACCTCGAGGACGTGGTCGCCACCCTTCACCTGCTTGATGTCGAGCGGCACCTTGCCCATGTTGGTGCCGTCGAGGAACACCTCGGCGCCGGTGACGTTGGACAGCACGCGGATCGTGCCGCCCTGGCCGCCCAGCGTCGACTTCAGCTCGCCGCGCACCTTGGCCTGCTGGCCGGCCAGCACCTGGATGGTCTGCTTCCACGGGATCGCCGGGTCCTTGCGCAGCTCGATCACGTGCAGGCCCTCGATCACGTCGTTGAGCACCAGCGGGGTGGTGCCGTTCTGCTTGTTGCCGTCGAGGTAGACCTCGGCGTCGGGGACGTCGGCCTCGACGACGATGATGCCGAGCTTGGGCTTGGCGACCGCCTTGAGCACCGGGGTCAGGTTGGCCTTCTCGTTGTCCTTGACCTCGACCCAGGTCTGGAAGTTGTCGAAGCCCTCGCGCTTGAGCTCGACCAGGTGGCGGCCGGCGGTGGTGGTGAGCAGCACCGGCGCCGAGCCCTGGGACTGGCCGTCGAGGTAGACGGTCGCGCCGAAGACGTTCTGGTCGGCGTCGGCGCGGACGTCGATCCGCGGCGGGTCGACCTTCTTGATCAGCGGGATGAAGACGCTCTGCACCTTGCGGGTGCGGGCGACCTTCTGGTTCTTCTGGGCCAGCTGGTAGCCGTCGAGCTCGACGATGATCAGGTAGTCCCCGTTCTTCATCTTGCCCTGCCACGGGGTCACGCCGACCGCGCCCAGCTCCTTGCGGTCGATGTAGATCGTGGCGCCGGGCGGGGCCGACTCGATCTTGACGGGGTACTTGCCGCCGGACAGGGCGGGGTGGCTCTGGGCCGCGGCCGGACCGGCCAGGCACAGCGCCACGATCGCGAGCGCAAAGATCGACGCGCCGCGCAGCCAGCGCAGAGGCAACTCGGTGAGCTTCATGGTGCGGGAACTCCCCTTCATGCGAGGGCGAACGTATCAGAGCCGGGGACCGCCCGAGGCGTCCGGCCCCTGGTTTCGACGTCGCGGCTCACCGGGTGTTCACCCTGCGTGACGGCTCACACACCGGCCATGTGCGAGACCGTCCCGCTCAGCAGGAGCGACGCCACGGCGATCGCGACCGCGCCGCGGTACAGCGCGAACCCGACCAGGCGGTGGCTGCCGAGGTAGCGCAACAGCCACGCGATCGACGCGTAGCCGCTGAGCGCGGCCACCACCAGCGCCACCGTCATCGGCTTCCACGCGCCGGGCCCGAGCTCGGCCATCGACTGCTTGGCCTCGAGGATCGCCGCGCCGGCGATGGCCGGGATGCCGAGCAAGAACGAGAACCGCGCGGCGTCGGTCCGGCGCATGCCGACCAGCAGCGCGGCGACGATCGTCGCGCCCGAGCGCGACACGCCCGGGCACAGCGCCATCGCCTGGGCGCCGCCGATGATCAGCGCGTCGCGCACGCCGAGATCGTCGAGCGTGCGCGCGCCGTTGGCCCGGGCGTCGAACACCGCCATCAGCACGCCGACCACCATCAGCGACGCGGCGATCACCCACAGCGAGCGGGCGTCGCCCTCGACGAGGTCCTTGGCCAGCAGGCCGATCACGACGATCGGCACGGTGCCCAGCACGATCAAGAGCGGCAGCCGCCCGCGCGGGCTGCGCGGGTCGCGGAACATCGCGCGCGGCAGGTCGATGAACAGATCGCGCGCGAAGTAGACGATCACCGCCGCCAGCGTGCCGAGCTGCAGCACCGCGGTGAACGCGGCGCCGGGATCGTGCTGGCCGAGCAGCGCCGGCGCCAGGCGCAGGTGCGCGGTCGAGGACACCGGCAAGAACTCGGTGAGGCCCTGGATCAAGCCCAGGACGATCGCGAACCAGATCGGCACGGCGCGCACGCTATCATGCGCGCCGATGCCCCGCTCCGCCTGGCTGTCGCTCGCGCTGGTGCTCGCCGCCTGTCCGCACGCCGCGCCGACCGCGCCGCCGACGCCGCCGGCCGCGATCGACGCCGGCCCCGAGGTCGCGGCGCCGGTCGCCGACGCCGCGCCGCCGCCGCTGACCGCCGACGAGTGCGGCGCCTACGTCGATCACGTGCTGGCGGTGGCGCTGACCGCGATGCGCGGCACCCGGGCGGCCGACGAGATCCCGACCGGCGAGCAGGTGGCGGCGATCCGCGCGAAGCTGGTGGCCAGCGAGCCGTGCCGCGAGCTCGATCGCGCCGCGTGGACGTGCGCGATGGCGGCGAGCGATCAGCCGGCGCTGTACGCCTGCGCGGGGCCGGCGGCGAGCGGGCCCGGCGCGCCGGCTAGCGGCGCGCGCTGAGGCGCGGCAGCGCGGCGCTCATCCGCGGCAGCGCGGCGGGCGGCAGCGCCGGCGCCGCGGGGCGCGCGACGTCGACCGAGGTCACGTCGCCGACGCCGAGGTCGGTGACGTCGGTGGTGATCTCCGAGGTGTCGTCGTTCATGACCCGCGCCGGCGGCAGATCGGCGGCGGGCCGAGCGGCCGGCACCTGCGCCGGGACCAGCGGGCCGGTGCCCCGGGCGAAGCGGCGCGGCGGCGACGGCGGCAGCGGCGTGACCGGCAGCGGCGCGGGCTGCGCGACCACCGGCGGCGGCGGCAGCGGCGGAGGCTGCAGGCGCGCGGGCGGCGCGGCGGTGATCGGGCGGGCCGGCGGCGGCGCGGCGATCGGGCGGGCCGGCGGGGCGATCGGGCGGGCCGGCGGCGGCGCGGC
>JAEUJY010000019.1 GCA_016794525.1 Myxococcales bacterium | reverse complement strand
GCTCGGCGGCGGGGCGGGCGATCGGCGCCGGGGGCGCGGCGATCGGCGCCGGGGTGATCGGCGCCGGAGCGGTGCGGGCGATCGCGGCGATCGGCTTCGCGACCGGCGCGGCGGGGCGCTGCGGCGGGGTCGCGGGCGGCGCGGGGCGGCGGGCGACGGTGGCGTTGGGCAGGGCGCGGATCGCCGGCGCCGGCATCTTGGCGGCCTCGGTCTCGGCGGCGGCGATGCGGGCGCGGGCCAGGGCCAGCTGCCACTCCCACTCGTCGTCGTCCGCCAGGCCGTCGTCGCCGTCGTCCGGCAGCACGTCGGCGGCGATGATCACCGAGGGCATGCTGGCGGATCGAGGCGCCACCGGGGTGGCGACTGCCGCCACCGGCGCGGCGACCCGCGGGGCGGGGGCGGGCGGCGGCGGCGCGGGGGGCGCGAGCGGCGCGACGGTCGGACCGGGCACCGGTGCCGCGAACGCCACGTCGCTGGTCATCGCGTGCAGGTCGACGATTCTCCCGTCTGGAGTCAACATCATCCCGTACCGCGACAGCTTCACGTACCCAGCGCGCGCGAGGATGCTCTCGATGACCGCCATGGAGACGGTCTTCTGCACGGTCCGGGCCACGTCCGTCGAGATCACCGCGCGCGCAACCCGCTGGATCGACGTCGGCGCCGGTGTGGGGGCGCGCACCTCCGGAGCCCCAGCCCTCGGGACGGTTGTCCCCGGGCGGATCGCCGCACCCGCGCCTTGCGAGGGCCTGTCGCGAGCCGCCGGTTCAGCGCCCGGTGAAGCGCGCGGGCCGGCGCTCGGCGAAGGCCCGCAGGCCCTCGTCGCGGTCCTCGCTGAACAGCGTCACGTCGTAGCACTGCCGCTCGATCCGCAGCCCCTCGTCGATCCCGACGTCGACGCCGCGGTCGATCGCGGCCTTGGCCATCTGCAGCGACCGCGGCGCGCACCCGGCCAGCTCGCCCAGCAGCCCGTCGACCGCGGCGCCGAGGCCACCCGGCGGCACCACCGCCATGACCAGGCCCAGCGCCAGCGCGCGCTCGCTGCTGATGCGGCGCCCGAGCAGGATCAGCTCCTTGGCCGCGGCGACGCCGATCAGCCGCGGCAGCCGCTGCGTCCCGCCGGCGCCGGGCATGATGCCCAGCCGCACCTCGGTCAGCCCGAGCTCCGCGCCCTCGACGATCAGCCGCAGGTCGCACGCCAGCGCGAGCTCGAGGCCGCCGCCGTAGGCCGCGCCGTTCAGGGCGCAGATCGTCGGCTTGGGGATGCGGGCCCACGCGTCGATCGCGCCGCTGATCGCGTCGATGTACGGCTTGGCCTCGGACGCCGGCACGCCCTTGCGCTCCTTGAGGTCGGCGCCGGCGCAGAACGCCTGGTCGCCGGCGCCGGTCAGCACCACCGCGCGGACCGCGGGATCGTCGCCGAGCACGGCGGCGAGGCGGCGCAGCTCCTCGTTGACCGCGCGCGACAGCGCGTTGCGGGCGTCGGGGCGGTTGAGCGTGACGTGGGCGACGTGGTCGCGGATCTCGACGGTGGGCAGCGTCATCGGCGGCGATGGTACGCAGGCCGGCGATTGTCGCAACCGATCGCGCGCGCCGGTTGTCGCACCGCCCATGCGTCCACTCGCGTGTGCGGTCGTGCTCGCCCTCCTGGCCGCGCCGGCGTCGGCCGACGTCCTCGGCGCCGCCCTGGATCAACCGCTGACCGAGGTGTCGCACGCGGTCGACGTGTCGGTCGCCGACGGGATCGCGACCTACAAGGTGCAGCGGGTCTTCGCCAACGGCGGCACCAAGGCCGACGAGGTGCGGCTCGAGATCGATCTGCCCTACGGCGGCGCCGCCACCGGGCTGCGCATCCGGGCCCGCGACCGCTGGTACGACGGCGAGCTGATGGAGGCCGAGAAGGCCGAGAAGCTGTACCAGGAGCTCACCGGCAAGGGCCGCTGGGAGCCGAAGGACCCGGCGCTCCTGTACTGGCGGTGGGCCGACAAGCTGCGGCTGCGGGTGTTCCCGGTCATGCCCGGCGGCACCAGCACCGTCGAGTACACGCTGACTGTCCCGACCCGCTACGAGCGCGGCAAGGTCTTCCTGTCGTACCCGCGGCTGGCCGAGGGCGCGGCGCCCAACCTCGCCGTGCCGGTGTTCACGATCCGCCCCGGCTGGGGCAACGCGATGACCGCGATCAAGATCGACGGCGCGCGCAAGGCGCCGGGCGCGCCGATCGTGCTGGCCCGCCCGACCGAGCCGGCGTGGCTCGCGGCGATCAGCCACACCACCGGCGCCAGCTACGTGTCGAGCGTGGTCGAGGTCGAGGACACCGCGCCGGCGCGCCGCGCCTTCGCCAAGGCCACCGTCACGCTCGACATCGAGCACACCTACAAGAGCGATCTGCGGGTCGCGCTGGTCACGCCCAAGGGCGACGAGGTCGAGGTCTTCGACGGCAGCGGCGGCGGCGACAACGACGTCCGCGGCGCGTTCACGGTCGACCTGCCGGCCAAGACCGCGGGCGTCGGCGCGTGGCGGCTGGTGGTCTCGGATCACGCGGCCCTCGACGCCGGCACGCTGACCGCCTGGAAGCTGACGCTGGGCGACAAGGCGCCGGTGGTCGTCGACGCCAGCGACCTGCCGCTGTTCATCCCCGACGCGCCCGAGAACGAGTCCGACGGCGGCGTCGCGATGATCGAGCTGGCGCCGCCGCCGATCGACGCGGTGGCCAACCGCTACGGCAAGGTGGTCGCGTCGAAGGCCCACGCGTTCGGCCGCCTCGAGATCGACGCCGCCCCCGAGCTGCGGCCGCTGCCCAAGAAGGCGCAGGTCGTGTTCGCGATCGACGCCTCGTACTCGATGGACGTCGAGGGCATCGCCAGCCAGGTCGCGCTGATCAAGGGCTACCTCACCCACGTCCCCGACGCCGAGGTCGAGATCGTCGTCTACCGCCGCGCCGCGACCCGGCTGTTCGGCGGCTTCGTCCCGGCCAGCCAGGTCGCCGCCAAGCTCGCCGCCGCCGAGCAGGCCGGCCGCCTGGCCCCGGGCAACGGCAGCGCGCTCGACGAGGGCGCCAAGCTGGCGGCGTCGCTCCTGGCCACGCGCAAGGGCGCGCTGCGGATGGTGCTCACCACCGACAACCGCCTGCGCGGCCGCTGGACCAACGACCTCGCGCTGGCGGGGCTGGCCGCGGCGCCGGCCGGCGCGGTGGTCCACGTCGTCGAGGCCAACCCGGCCGGCTTCGCGGTCGAGCTGACGCGCGACGACGCGCACCCGCTGGCGCCGCTGGCGCTGAGCCACCACGGCATCGCGGCGACCGTGGTCGGGCTCGGCACCGGCGACAAGCGGCTGGCCGAGCGCGTGCTCGGGCTGGTGCGCCCGGTGCGGATCGATCACTTCGCGATCGGCGGCCTCGATCTGGTCAACGGCAAGTACGACCAGTCGATCCCCGACGTGCTCGACGAGGGCGCCGGGCTGCGGGTGGTGGTGGCGGCGACGACCGCGCCCGACAAGGTCGAGCTCACCGGCATGATCTGGGGCGACAAGTTCCGCCGGGTCGTGACCGCGGACGCGGCGTTCTCGCGGGCCGCCGCGGCGTGGGTGTTCTCCGAGGACGATCACCAGGACCTGTCGCACGACGAGATGATGACGGTGGCGATGATGGGCAAGGCGGTGTCGCCGGTGACGTCGTACCTGGCCACCGAGCCCGGCGTGCGCCCGTCGGTGATCGGCCTTGAGGAGGGCCTCGCCGGCTTCGGCGTCGGCTCCGGCATGGGCGGCATGGGCATGTCCGGCGTCGGCGGCGTGCCGGCGCCGCCGCCCGATCCGATGTCGCTGCTGGCGCGCGCGGCCGCGGCGTGCGTCAAGCAGCACCAGCCGGCGGCCGGCTGGGCGGTGCACCTCGACATGGAGACCACCGGCCACGAGATCGTGGACGTCGTGCCCGGCGCCGGCGCCACCACGCCGGTCGGCGCGTGCCTGATCGAGGCGGTGTGGGCGCTGCCGCTGCCCACCAGCTTCATCGCCGCCCGCGCGATGCACCCCCTCGATTTCCGCTGAACCGCAGGCGGTGCGGCGCCGCGCCTCCGCCGCGCAAGGTTTCTTCACGTCCGCGGCGGCACCGGCGCAACGTCGGGCCCGCAGCCTGAGTAGCGAAAAGGAGCTACTCATGCTGTGTCTCGCACTCGGTCTCGGAATCCTCGGCGCCATCGGCTTCGCGCGCATGCACCGGCGCCACCACGGCTGGCACGGCGGCGGTTGCCACGGCGGCGGTTGCCACGGCGGCGGTTGCCACGGCGGCCACGGCCACCACCACGGCGGCTGGCGCCACCGCCGCGCGCGGCGCTGGATGCTGGGCCGGATGTTCGAGCGCATCGACGCCAGCCCGGCGCAGGAGCGGGCGCTGGTGGCGGAGCTCGATCAGCTCGAGCAGCGGCTGCGCACCGCGCGCGGCAACCTGACCGCGCTGCGCCCGACCCTGGCCGAGGCGCTGCACGCCGACACGCTCGACGCCACCGCGGCGGCCGGCCTCGAGGCCGGCGTCGACGCGGCGATCGCCGACGCCCGCGCCGCGCTGTTCGACTCGCTGCGCGCGATCCACGGCCTGCTCGACCCCAAGCAGCGCGCGACCGTGGCCGCGATGCTCGGCGGCGTCGCCCGCGGCGCCGGCGCCGGCCCCTACCGCGTCTGAGCGCGGCAACCGTGCGAGGATGATCGCCCGATGCGGGTCCTGCTCATCGACGACGACGCCCGGCTGGCCGAGTTGCTCGTCGCGTACCTGACGCCGCAGGGCGTCGCGCTCACCCACGCGCCCGGCGGCCAGGCCGGGCTGGCCCAGGTCGCGGCCGGCGGCTGGGACGCGGTCCTGCTCGACGTCATGATGCCGGGGCTCGACGGGCTGGCGGTGCTGCGCCAGCTGCGCGCCAAGGACGCGCGGCTGCCGGTGCTGATGCTGACCGCGCGCGGCGACGAGTCGGATCGCGTCGTCGGGCTCGAGCTCGGCGCCGACGACTACGTCGCCAAGCCGTTCTCGCCGCGGGAGCTGCTGGCCCGGCTGCGCGCGGTGGTGCGGCGGGCCACGCCGAGCGCGGTCGCGGCGCGGATCGCCGCCGCCGGCATCGAGGTCGACGTCGCCGGCCGCCAGGCGTGGGTCGACGGCGCGCCGCTCGAGCTGACCGCGCTCGAGCTCGACCTGCTGACCGTGCTGGTGCAGCGCGCCGGCCGGGTCGTGCCGCGGGCGGCGCTGCTCGAGCTGGCCGGCCGCGACGACACCACCGTCGGCGATCGCACGATCGACGTCCACATCTCGCGGCTGCGCAAGAAGCTGGGCGAGCCGGCCGCGGCGCGGCTCAAGACCGTGCGCGGCATCGGCTACACGCTGGCCCGCGCCGCCGACGAGGCGCCGTGAGATCGCGGCGGCGCTGGCGCGAGGAGCTGCGCGCCGAGCGCGAGTTCTGGCGCCGCCACCACGCGATGCACCACGCGATGCACCACGCGCGGCGGCGCCACGGCCCGTGGTGGCTGCAGGGCAAGCTGCGGCTGCGGATCTTTTTCGGCTTCGGCGTCGCGCTGGCCGCCGGCGCGTGGGTCGGCGCGCGCCAGCCCCACTGGTGGCAGCTCGCGCTGATCCTGTCGGCGCTGTGGATGGTGGCCGGCGCGATGGCGTGGCGGCTGACCCGGCCGCTGGTGGTGACGATCGCCGCGGCCCGGGCGATCGGCGACGGCAAGCTCGACACCCGGGTCGACGTCGGCCACCGCGGCGAGCTGGCGATCCTGGCCAGCGCGCTCAACCACATGGCGGCGCGGATCGAGCAGCAGCTGCGCGATCAGAAGGCGCTCCTGGCCGCGGTGTCGCACGAGCTGCGCACGCCGCTGGGCCACCTGCGGGTGATGATCGAGACCGCGCGCGAGCAGGCCGACTGGCGCGCCCTCGACGCGGTCGAGCGCGAGCTCCTGGCGCTCGACGACCTGGTGGCGCGGCTCCTGGCCTCGTCGCGGCTCGAGTTCGGGCGGGTCGAGCGGCGGCCGCTCGACGTCGCGGCGCTGGCCGCCGACGTCGCGCTCGGCAGCGGCGTCTCGGCCGACGTGATCGCCGCCGAGGGCGACGCCACCGCGGCGATCGATCCGACGCTGGTGCGCCGCGCGATCGCCAACCTGATCGACAACGCCGCCCGCCACGGCGGCGGCGTCACCGCGATCCGCATCGAGCGGCGCGACGGCGAGGTGGTGATCGAGGTCGACGACGCCGGCCCCGGCCTGCCGCCCGATCGGGTGGGCGACGTCGGCCGCGCGTTCGTGCCGTCGACCGGCGGCGGGCTCGGGCTGGGCCTGGCGCTGGTCGCGCGGATCGCCGCGGCCCACGACGGCCGGAGCTGGGCCGGCGAGCGCCCGGGCGGCGGGGCCCGGGTCGGGCTGAGCCTCGCCGTGTCGCCCCGGGCCGCGCTCGCCTGATCACCCCGCGAGCGTGAGGATCGCGATCGCCGCGTCGAGGCGGATCGCCGCCTGATCGTCGGCCAGCGCGCCCCACAGGCCGGCGGTGATCGCGCCGGCGCCGAGGTGGGCGCCGACCACCGCCCGCCGCACCTCGGGATCGGTCGCGCCCGCCAGCTCGATCAGGACCGGCAGCCCGGCCGGGTTGCCCAGCCGGGCCAGCTCCGCGGCGGCGGCGGCGCGGTCGGTCGGCGCGCCGTTCGCGGCGATCGCGACCAGCGCGGTGTGGGCCGGCCCGTACTGCCCGAGGTACGCCAGCGCGCGCGCGGCCGCCAGCGTCACCGCCGGCGCCGGGTCGGCGAGCGCGGCGGTCGCGCGGGCGATCGCCGCGTCCTGCGGCAGCGCCGCGGCCAGCAGGTTCACGACGCCGGCGCGGGTGCCGACGTCGCTGGCGCCGAGCGCGCGATCGAACACCGCCACCGCCGCGGCGCGATCGCCGCGCTTGTGGGCCGCGGTCGCCGCCACCATCGGATCGGCGTGGCCGAGCAGCGCCTCGAGCGCCGGCTTGCCGCCGGCCTTGGCCACCAGCGCCACCGCCGCCAGCCGCACCGCCAGCGACTCGTCGGCCAGGAAGCGCGTCGCGTCGGGCAGCGCCGCGCCGCCGCCGCCGCCCGCGGCCAGCGCCGCGATCGCCGCGGCCCGGACCTCGGCCGACCCGTCGCCGATCAGCGTCGTCAGCTCGGCGGCGCCGGCGCCGCCGACCGTGCCGAGGTAGCGCGCGACCGCGGCCCGCACCTGCGGATCGGGGTCGGCCGCGAGCGGGCGCAGATCGTCGATCGCCAGCCGCTTGACCTTGCGGCCGATGCCCTCGACGGCGATCGCCCGCGCCCGCGGGTCGTCGGACCGCAGCATCTGCTCGGCGACGTCGGGGGCCTGGCCGAACGACCGCAGCACCGCCACCGCCGCCGCCGCCGCCACCGCGTCGTCGTCGTCGCCCATCGCCTTGCCGACGTCCTCGGCCAGCTCCTCGATCTCGAGGCGCTCGATCGCCCGGATCGCGGTCAGCCGCAGCGCCGCCGACGGCGACGTCACGCCCTGCCACACCGTCGTCAGCGCCATCGTCCGCAGCGCCTTGCGATCGTCGGTGCCGCCGTGCTGCGCGCGCCACGCCCGGTAGTCGGCCACCGCGCGGCCGGGATCGCCGAGGCCGAGCAGCGCGCGCAGCCGGATCCGGTGCAGCTCGGCGTCGCCGGGGTGCTTCGACAGCTCGGCCTCGGTGTAGTCCGAGGCCCCGCGGTAGTCGCCGCGGGCCAGGAGCGTGTTGGCGTGCTGGACCGACGCCGACGGCCCGCAGGCGGTGGCGGCGATCACGACGAGGGACGCGAGCAGGGCAGGGCGCATGGCGGACTCCGACGGCAAGGATGCACCGCCCGACCCCGGCGGGCCAGGCGCGCGTGGCTGGTGTGTGTGCCAGCCTAGTGGCGCCGCCCGCCGCCGCGGTTACGTGCTACCCACACCGCGTGACGCTGCGCGCGATCCTGTTCGATCTCGATGGCACCCTGGTCGACAGCGAGGCCGACTACGCCGAGGCGATCGCCCGCTGCGTCGCCCGCGCGTTCGCGATCACGCTGACCGCCGCCGACCGCGCCTACGGCACCGGCCGCTCGTGGGTCGCGATCCACGCGTACCTGTGCGAGCGCTACCCGGCGCTGGCGTGGGATCGCGACACGCTGATCGCCGCCACCGCCGCCGAGAGCCGGGCGCTGTTCGCCGAGCGCGGCATCACCGTGCTGCCCGGGGCCCACGCCGCGGTGGCGCGGTTCGACGGCTTCGCCCGCGGCCTGGTGACCGGCAGCTCGCGGGCCGAGGCCGGGCACATGCTCGAGATGCTGGGCCTGAGCGACGCGTTCGCGGTCACGCTGTGCGCCGAGGACGTGCCGCGGTCCAAGCCGGCGCCGGACGGCTACCTCGCCGCGTGCGCCCACCTCGGGGTCGCGCCGGCCGAGGCGCTGGTCATCGAGGACTCGGCGGCGGGCTGCGCCGCCGGCCGTGCCGCCGGCTGCGCGGTGGTGGCGGTGCGGGCCGGCAACCGCGGCGGGCAGGATCAGGGGGCGGCCCACGTCGTGGTCGACACCCTCGACGCGATCACCATCGAGCTGGCCCGCGAGGTGGCGCGATCGGTCGACCGTGGGTATGGTGCGCCGACGGCATGAAGCTCCCGCCGCGCGTCACCGTGTACGAGGTCGGGCCCCGCGATGGCCTGCAGAACGAGGCGCGCCACGTCCCGACCGCCGAGAAGATCGCGTTCATCACCGCGCTGATCGACAGCGGCCTGTCGCGGATCGAGATCACCAGCTTCGTCAGCCCCAAGTGGATCCCGCAGCTGGCCGACGCCGCCGAGGTCGCGCGCGGCGTGCCGCGCAAGGACGGCGTCGTGCTGTCGTGCCTGGTGCCCAACCGCCGCGGCCTCGACACCGCGCTCGCCGCCGGCATGCGCGAGGTCGCGGTGTTCATGTCGGCGTCGGAGACGCACAACAAGAAGAACGTCAACAAGACGATGCGCGAGACGCTGGCGGCGTTCGCCGACGTCGTGCCGCCGGCGCTGGCCGCCGGCGTGCCGGTGCGCGCGTACCTGTCGACCTGCTTCGGCTGCCCCTACGAGGGCGACGTCGATCCCGCGGTCGTCGTCGAGCTGTGCCGCGAGCTGCGCGGCATGGGCGTCTACCAGATCTCGGTGTCCGACACGATCGGCGTCGCCAACCCGGCGCAGGTCGAGGACGTCCTCACCCGGGTGCTGACCGAGGTGCCGCTCGACGCGGTCGCCGTGCACTTCCACGACACCCAGGGCACCGCGCTGGCCAACTGCGTCACCGCGCTGCAGCTGGGCGTCACGACGATCGACTCGTCGGTCGGCGGCCTCGGCGGCTGCCCCTACGCGCCCGGCGCCTCGGGCAACCTCGCCACCGACGACCTGGTCGGCATGCTGCACTCGATGGGCATCGAGACCGGCATCGATCTCGACAAGCTGGTCATCGCCGCGCGTCAGGCCGCCACGTTCATCGGCCACGACCTGCCGTCGAAGTTCCTCAAGGCCTACCTCGGCAAGCAGGCGCGCGCGCGCCGCCGCGCCGAGCTCGGTTAGAAACGGAGGGTTTCTCGCGAAACCCTCCCCCCGGCATTCGCCGGGGCCCCCCTCCCAAGACGACCCAGATCCTCGGCGCGTCCGTCCGAGCGATTCGCCAGAGCTGAAACGGCCGAAGTCCGGATCCGCGTGGACCCGGCCTCCGTCTCGCGGTCTCCCGCCGCCGCGCTGAACGCTCTCGCGTTTCGGGTGGGGGCCATCCGGCGTCCCCGTTGGACCAAGGCGGCCCATGGGGATCGGGCGAGCCACCTGCCTCCACCTGGGTCTTTGCGAAAGACCCTCGAAGGTCTCAGTTACCGATCTGCCACTCGCCGCCGACGCGGACGTAGACGTTGCCGCGGAGCTCCCAGCGCACGGGCGACCAGCGGTGGCCGGCCTTGGCGCGCTCCCAGTGGCCGGGGACCCACTCGTACTGCCGGGCCTGCTCGCTCCACGAGTAGGCGCCCTCGATCCAGACGTAGCCGCGGCGCGCCGCGCCGGGGTTCTCGACGCGCGGCGGCGGGGGCGCCATCGTCGGACCGACGATGACCACCTGTCCGCCCTGCGAGATCACGGTGCCGGCGCCGTTGGTCGCGACCAGGCCGCCCTGGCCGTTGTTGACGATCACGCCGCCGTTGCCGCCGTTGCCGCCCACCACGACGCCGCCGCCACCGGGCTGGTCGTAGCGGTGATCCTGGTTGTGGGGATCGATCACGGTGCCGCCGCCGCCACCGCCGACGACCACGCCGCCGCCGACGACGACCCAGCTGCCGTCGACCCAGTGCCAGCTACCGTTGCGCGGCTCCCAGCGGCCGTCCTGCCAGGCGTAGCCAGAGCGCTCGCGCTCCCAGTGACCATCGACCCACACCCACTGGCCACCCTGCCACTGCCAGTTGCCCTTGACCCACACGTGGCCAGCCATCGGCTGCGGGTTCTCGGCGCGCGGGGGCGGCGGTTGATCGTAGGCGACGACAGCGCCGGTGGCGATGCGGCCTCGGGCCGTGACGACGCAGGCGGGGAGCGTGGTGCCGAGCAGGGCCGCGAGGCCCAGGGTCGACAGGATCCGACGGGTACGGTTCATCTCGAGTCTCCTTTAGGTCGTCCAGCCGGAGCGTCCGGGCCGGGAACAACTCTTGGACGGCCAGGTCCTAGATTGTTTCAACCGCGAGTATTCCCACCCGCGATCGTCCTGTCAACGCACCGGGTTCCGCGAACTTACGGTGCCCTTGAAGGCTTCAAGGCCTCGAGATCCGCCGGGGTGGCGGTGCGCAGCCACACCAGGTAGTCGGCCATCGCGCGGATCTGGTTCGGCTCGAGGTCGTCGTCGTACGCCGGCATGTCGTCGAGCTTGCCGAACAGGTTGGGCGCGCCGCTGTCGCGCAGCACCGCCTCGTAGAAACGGCGCGAGCCGTACCCGGCGAGGTTGGGCCCGGTCGACGCGTCGGTGCCGGCGCGGTTGTGGCAGTCGGCGCACGGCCCGTCGTCGAACAGCGGCTTGCCCTTCTCGACCTTGGCCGGGTCGACGTCGGTCGCGCCGGTCTCGGCGTAGATCAGCTCGACCAGCGCGTCGAGGTCGTCGCCGGTGGCCTCGGTCTTGGGCATCGCGTTCTCGTCCTCGACGATCTTCTTGGCCAGGCCGTAGTGCTCCGGCGCCGACGGGTCGACCAGCAGCGAGCGGATGTGGGCGCGGCTGGCCAGGCCCGGCCCGAGCACCGGCGCCTTGCGATCGTCGCCCTCGTGGCAGCTGGCGCACTCGCTGGCCCACAGCGTCCGCGCCACGTAGAAGCGCGGCGTCGTGAACACCGCCAGGCCGCCCGGCGCGGGCACGCCGTGGGTCTTGGCCAGCGTCCGCGCCCGCGCCGCCTCGCGCGCGAACCGGTGGGTGCGCCGCTGCAGCTCCTGATCGTCGTCGTCCTTGGCGTACGACTGCATCGACACGCCGATCGCGCCGGCCAGCCCGACGAACAGCATCGCCAGCACCGCGTAGTGGCGGCGCGGCCGCCCGGGCCGACCGTCGAAGAACGGCACCGCGGCCAGCACGCCGAACACCACCAGCGGCAGGCCGAGCGCGATGAACGTGCGCAGCGAGCCGAACGTGTTGACCAGCGCGAACAGCGGCCGGAAGTACCACTGCGGGCGCGCGTCGTAGGCCGCGGTCGGATCGGCGGGCCCGTCGAGCCCGGCGCCGCCGGCGTGCTGGCTCCACGCCACCAGCGCGATCAACGCCAGCGCCGCGACCACCCAGTTGCGCACGCTCTGGTAGGGCCACGCGGCGCGGGCCGGCCCGCCGGTCGGCAGCACGCCGTGGCGCCGGGCCTGGGCGCGGAACGCCCACGCCAGGAGCAGCGTGACGATCGGCAGCACCACCGCGTGCAGCGCGTAGAAGTGGGTCAGCGTCAGGTTGCCGAACTCGTTGCCGCCCTGGACCGCCTGCACCAGCTGCCGGCCCGGCCCCGGCGCGTCGTTGACGTACGCCAGCTCGACCTTGGTCGCCCAGTAGCCGTACTGATCCCAGCGCAGCACGAAGCCGCTCACCGAGTACAGCGTGACGACGCCGATCAGCCCGAGCCCCAGCCACCACTGCACCTCGCGCGGCCGGCGGTAGCCGCCGCGCAGCGCGGTCACGACGAGGTGCAGGCCGGCGACGATCACCACCGCCGACATGCCCCAGCGGTGGACGCCGCGCACGACGCTGCCCAGCGTCACCTGATCCTCGATGTACGCGACCGAGGCCCACGCCGCGCCGGTCGACGGCGCGTAGTACAGCGCGAGCAGCGCGCCCGACACCGCCTCGATCACCAGCAGGAACGCGAACAGGAACGACAGCGTGTGGGCGAACGACGCGCCGCCCGCCACCGGGCGCTGCCACTGCGCGAGCACCTCGCGGTGGCCGACGCGCTCGTCGAGCCAGTCGCCGATCCGCGCGCGCATCACGCCGGCTTCCGATCGGCGCCGCCGTTCTGGTAGCGCACCCAGGTCACCTTGACCCGGCCGCGCTCGATCACCACCGGCAGCGGATCGAGGCCGCGCTCGGCGGGGCCGCTCAGGCGGTTGCCGTCGAGATCGAAGGTCGCGCTGTGGCACGGGCACTCGTAGCGCTTGGCGCCCTCGGCGAAGCCGATCGCGCAGCCCTTGTGCGGGCACACCGACGACAGCGCCGCGATCTGCCCGTCCTGGCCGCGGCGCAGCCACGCCGCGCCGAGCACGACGTTGGCGGTCGACGCGTAGGCGTCGCGCACGCTGGCGGCGACCAGCGGCACCCGCACCGGCAGGTCGCCGACCTGATCGGCGGCGATCGCGTCGATCGGATCGGTCGGCGACGACACCACGACCCGCCCGACCGCGTGGCCGACCAGCCGCGCCGCCGGCACCAGCAGCGCCGCCCCGACCCCGCCGCCCACCGCGCAGGTCGCGACCTGCAGGAACCGGCGACGGGTGGCGTCACCGGCAGAAGAGGACGGCGGATCGCCGTTCGGGTCCTGTTCGCTCACCGGCGCAGTCTACGCCGCGCTCCAGGCGCTGGTAACCGACCGGCCCCGCGAACCGCGCGGCCTCATGCCGCGCCGCACGCAGGTCAGGGTGCTCGTCGCCGAGCCCCCCCTCGATCCCGGCCGAGCCGGGATCGAGCCTCCGCCCAGGACGCGAGAACTCGAGCTCGCACCTGACGGGCGCGCCGTCATCCCATCGTGCGCTCTTCGCGCTCCTGATCTTCCTTGCAGCGGATGCACAGGCTGGTCTCGGGGCGCGCCTCGAGCCGCTTCTTGCCGATCGGCTCGTCGCACGACTCGCAGTTGCCGAACGTGCCGTCGTCGATCTTCTTGATCGCGAGGTCGAGCTTCGACAGCAAGCTCTTGTCGCGGCCGCGCAGGCGGAACTCGAACGACTGGGTGTACTCGGCCGACGCCAGGTCCATCTCGTCGGGCAGGTCGCTCGGATCGAGGGTCATGTTCTCGGTCAGGGTCTGGCGGGCGCGGTCGACGACCGCGCGGCGCTTCTCCTCGAGCAGCTCCTTGAACTTCTGCAGTTCCTTCTTGGTGAGCGGCTTGGCCGCCTGCGCCGCAGTGCTGCTCGTGGTCGACACGTCGTGCCCCTTCGTGAAGATCGGGAAGCCGGAGCGTCCGGCGCGAAAGGCCGCATACCATAGTGGCGGAGCGGCTGCGTGACAACCCCTCGGCCTGGCTACCGGCGCCGCGCGCCGCCGATCTCGTCCCGCACGTGTGGGGGAGGTCGTCCACACCTTGACACCGTGTAGGTGAACCGCCGAGAATCATGTGCACAATGTCCGGCTCCGACAAGCGCAAGCAGTCTCTCTACTTCCCTGAGGACATGCTCAAAGAGATCCAGGACGAGGCGGCCCGGCAGGACCGGTCGCTGTCGTGGATCGTCCAGAAGGCCTGGAAGATCGCGCGCAAGGAGATCATGAAGTACCCGTCCGTGAACGAGTTTCCGGGCGAGGACGATCCCCGCGAGAACCCGTGAAGAACCTCTGATACGTGCGCTGGGGGTACGCCGCGTCGCCGTGCGATGGGACGCGGCTGTTCTACGAGGATGAGGATCGAGGGGATCCCCGGACACCGGTGATCCTCTGCGACGGGATCGGCTGCGACGGCTACGTGTGGCGCCACCTGCGCCCGGCGCTGGCGCCGCGCCGCGTGGTGCACGGGCACTACCGCGGCCACGGCCGCTCCCAGGCGCCGCGTCGCGCCGGCTGCCTGGAGATCGAGGACCTCGCCGACGACGCGGTGGCGATCCTGGACGACGCCGAGATCGGCTGCGCCGTGTGGGTGGGGCACTCGATGGGCGTCCAGGTGGCCCTGGAGGCCTGGCGCCGCCACCCCGACCGGGTGGCCGGCCTGGTGCTGGTGTGCGGGGCGCCGGGCCACCCGCTGCGGACCTTCCACGGCGCCGACACGCTCGAGCACCTGCTGCCGACCATCGAGCGCTGGGTGGTGAAGGTGCCGGGCGTGGTCAACCGCCTGACCCGCAACCTGCTGCCCACCCGGCTGGCGCTGGAGATCGCCGGCCGCCTGGAGATCAACCGCGAGCTGGTCGACCCCGACGACTTCATGCCCTACCTCGAGGGCATGGCGCGCATGGACGTGCGCACCTTCGTGGCCATGCTGGCGGCGGCCGGGCGCCACTCCGCCGAGGACCTGCTCGCGGCGATCGACGTGCCGGTGCTGGTGGTGGCAGGTGGGCGAGACGGCTTCACGCCGCCCGAGCGCAGCCGCCTCATGATCGAGCAGGTGCCCGGCTGCCAGGGCCTCGAGATCGACGATGGATCGCACACCGCGCCCATCGAACGACCAGAGCGGGTCAACGCGGCGATCACCTCCTTCCTGGGTGATCGCATCGACCCGCAAGTGGCACATAGCTGAGTCGTTTCTGTTGGTTATACCCTCCGTTGAGGCTGCCTCGGTGACCTCCGGTGGTGCGACGGATTTTCCGTAAAAAGTCGTGGCATTTCGATCGGTGTTGGTGCAAGGTGCGCTCCCACGCAGCAAGCCATTTTGGGGGCTTAGCCGCGGGTTGTGCGCTTTGCCGCGTCCTTTCGACTCGGCGGCGCGAGAAAGAGTGAGGAAATGACCCGTCCCGTCCTGCGCCGCCCTGAGGATGATAACGATGGCCTCGTCGCCCTGCCGCCGATCACGGTGGTCCGGCAGCGCCTGCGCACCACGGTCAAGGAGTTCGCGACCGCCGCCCCCGGCCGTCGCGCCGCCGCGCTCGCCGCGGTCTGGATCGCCGCCACCGGCTGCGAGGCCGACCTCAACCACTACGATCCCGAAGAGGCGCTGCGCACCTATCGCCTGATCGAGAGCGAGCTCCGCGCCGAGCTGCGCATCAGCGTCGGCCGCGCGATCACCAACGAGCCGCACACCGCGACCCGCAACACGATGATCCAGATGCTCGAGCACCTCGAGGAGCTCGAGGCCGCCGCCGTCGCGCCCCGCCCGGCGCGCCGCCGCCGCCGGCGTTAACGCAATAATAGAGGGGCTTTCGCAAAGCCCCTCGTTTGACTTAGAGGGGCTTTCGCAAAGCCCCTCCCCCACAAGACGTGGGGCCCCCACCCGAAACG
>JAEUJY010000043.1 GCA_016794525.1 Myxococcales bacterium | reverse complement strand
CCCCGTCGGGTCATGCCCCGACGGGGCCCCCTCCCAAGACGCGAAACGCCTGGCGCATGGGTCGGTGCTCGGCCGAAAGACCTAAATGCGCTGATTCGCGGCGCGATCACCGGTCACGGCGCGCCCGTGCCGGCGCAGTCGCACAGCACGCCCGGCGCGCCGGCGGCCAGCGCCGCGCGCTCGGGCTCGGTGAGCGGCCGCTTGCGCCCGTCGGCGCCGATCGCCACGTAGACCGTCTCGCAGGTCGCCACCGCCGCGTCGGTCGGCCAGCGTCGGAACTCGCAGCGGATCGTGAACGACGTCGTGCCGATCGCCGCGGTGGTCACGCGCACCTCGAGCACGTCGTCGAAGCGCGCCGGCGCCTGCCACTCCTTCACCTGCCGCACCAGCTGCATGTCGACGGCGCCGGGGCCGGTGGTCGCCCCCCACACGACGCGCTGGTACTCGATCATCGCGGCGTCGGCGTAGTCGCCGTAGCGCGCGTTGAAGACGACCTGCTGCGCGTCGCACTCGCCGTAGCGGACGCGCAGGCGGTAGCGGAAGGGCGGGGTCACGCCGCGACTGTCGAGCCGGCGGCGCGCGCCGTCAACCCGCGGCGCGGGCGGCGTCGATCACCCGCGCCAGCTTGCCCAGCTCGCTGTGCCAGCCCGCGGTCGCACGCGCGGTCCACAGCTCGTCGTGCATCGCGTCGAGCTGCAGCGTCAGGAGCACGCCGGTCGCCGTCGCGCGCAGCTCGACGATCGTCTCGACCTGGTAGGTCGGGACGCCCGGTACGAAGTCGACGTCGTGCACGTAGACCAGCCGGCGCTCGGGCTCGACCTCGCGGAACACGACACGGGCGTCGTGGGCCAGCGGCATGCCGGCCTTGCGCATGAACTCGATCTGCTCGGCGCCGACCGCGGTCATGACGTAGCGCAGCTCGCCGCCCGGCCGCAGGTCGAGGTGGGTCACCGTCACGGCGAAGCCCTCGGGGCCCCACCACGCCTCGAGGCCCGCCGCGGTGGTCCACAGCGCCCAGGCCTCGGCCAGCGTCGCGCCGTACGCGCGCTCGATCGTCGTCTTCGCGCGGCTCACGGCCGCTCCTTGCGCTGCCGCTCGAGGGCGACGCCGAACCGATCGAGGCGCGCCTCCCAGGCGCCGCGGAACCGGCCGACCCACGCGTCGAGCTCGCGGAACGGCTCGGGCCGGAGCGCGTACAGCCGGCGGGCGCCGTCGGGGCGCACCTTCACGAAGCCGGCGTCGGCCAGGATGCGCAGGTGACGGGACACGCCCGACTGGTGGATGTCCAGCCGGTCGACCACGTCGCCCACCGGCAGCTCGCCGGCGCGCAGCACCTCGACGATGCGTCGCCGCGACGGGTCGGCCAGCGTCTCGAAGATGATTGATTGCATGGATACGCATATACACGATCATGCATATGATGCGCAAGGCCGAACCGAGCTACGCCCCAGCGCGGCCGAGGTTACGGCGCGCGCCGCGATCGTCATCGATCGACGTTTGCGCGTTACCGCCGTCGGCGGGGCACGTACTGCGGCCGTCAACCTGGAGGACCGACGGATGCTGACCCCTGTGCTTCGCTTCACCGCCTTCGCCGCGCTCACCGCCCTCGCGGGCGCCGCCGCGTGCGCCGACAACGACGAGCCCATCACCCCCGACGCCGGCGTCACGCCCGACGCGCCGACCCCGCCGACGCCGACGACGTTCGCCGTGCGCATCGAGAACGTCGCGCCGTGGACCGTGCTGAAGTCCGGCTTCGCCTCGACCAAGGTCGTCCCCAGCGGCGGGCCGCTCGGCCCCGGCGAGGCCTATGACATCACCTTCACCGCCGGCCGCAACCAGGCCTTCTCGTTCGCCGCGATGTTCGGCGAGTCGAACGACTGGTTCTTCGGCCCCGGCCCCACCGGCATCCCGCTCTACGACGCGATGGGCAACCCGATCAGCGGCGACGTCACCGCGCAGGTCGGGCTGTGGAACGCCGGCACCGAGATCGATCAGGAGCCGGCGGTCGGCGACGCCACCGGGCCGCGCCAGAGCGCGCCCGACGCCGGCGCGCCCGATCCCGATCCGACGGTGCGCGCGATCCCGATCGCCGCGCCGCTGTCGGCCGGCGGCACGTTCACCCGGCCGGCGACCGAGCAGATGATCCGCGTGACCGTCACGCCGGGCGCCAACCGGCAGTTCACCGTGCGCGTGCAGAACGTGTCGACCGCGACCACGCTGGTCACGTCGGCGGGCAGCCGCGACGTCCACATCTCGCCGGTCGTCTGGGCGCTGCACGCCGCCGCCGAGCCGATGTTCAAGCCGGGCACCGCCGATCGCGGCCAGGGCCTCGAGCTGGTGGCCGAGTCGGGCCGCGGCCAGAACCTCGCGACCGTGCTCGGCGTGCTGAGCGGCGCCGCGACGCCCGCGTCGCCGCTGGTGTGGGCGGTCCACCGCGGCACCACGCCGCTGTACGGCCTGGGCGAGGCCGATCGCGCGCTCGGCCTCGAGCGCGTCGCCGAGAACGGCGACACCGGGCCGCTGTCGACCTCGATGATGACCCCGCGCACCGGCCTGGTCGCGAGCGGCGTCCTCAACACGCCGGTCGGCGCGGCGATGCCGGGCGCGGCGCGGCCGGGCGCGGCCTTCGAGGGTGAGATCACCGCGCTGCCGGGCGATCGGCTGTCGTTCGTGACGATGTTCGGCATGTCGAACGACTGGTTCTTCGCGCCCGATCCCGACGGCATCGAGCTGTTCAACGCCGACGGCTCGCCGATGGCGGGCGACGTGACCCACATGATCGGCATCTACGACGCCGGCACCGAGCTGGACGAGGAGCTCGCGATCGGCGCCAGCACCGGCCCGCAGCAGCCGATGCCCGACTTCGGGGCGCCCGATCCGATCCGCCAGGTGCGCGCCGTCGGGTCGCGCTACCCGGCGCCGGCCAGCACGCACCTGCGCGTCACGCTGACGCCGCGCTGACCCGCGGCGCCGCCGCGCGCGATACACTCGCGCGCATGCTCTGGCAGTGGGCCGTCATCGTCGCGCTGTCGATGACGCCCAACCTGATCCTCGGGCAGTCGATCGCCGCGCTGCTCGGCATCCGCTGGGGCCTCAACCCCTGGGCGCTGATCCCGGTGATGACCGTCTTCGGCTACATCGAGGGCGTCGGCGTCGCCTACCTCAGCGACCGCTTCACCCGCATCGGCTTCGTCTCCCGCTGGGTCGCGCGCACCCGCACCCCGCGCGCCGTCCGCTTCGCCGACCGCTGGGGCCCCTGGGGCGGCATGACCCTCGGCGTCGCCCTCGTCGGCCAGGAGCCCATCCTCCTCGCCCTCCGCTGGCTCGGCGTCGACATGCGCCGCCTCTGGGTCCCCCTCGCCGCCGCCAACCTCCTCTCCGCCATCGGCTACTACGCCCTCCTCAAAGCCGGCTGGCTCTCCATGGACGCCTGGCTCTGACGCCGGGGACAGGATCCTACCCTCCAACATCCCGCGATCACTCTAGATTATCGGGGCTCTGCGTCGCGAGAAGGGACACTTCCCTCCCTCGTAACCAGCGAGACTTGCTCACGTTTCTGCCGCGGGAAATCGCCAATGATCGGGGATGGTTGGCAGGGTAGAAAGTGTCCCTTCTGGCGACGCGCGATGGCGAAAAAGACGAGTGGTGGCGATGGGATGGATGGGTAGATCCTGTCCCCAAATAAGAACTTGACCTCGGGTTCACGTTTGTGGTCTGGTAGCGGGGTGGAAGCGCAGGAGAGCAAGCGCGTGCCGTCGCAAGGGCGGGCGGTGCGGACGCGGGCGGCGCTGGTAGCGGCGGCGGAGCGGGAGTTCGCGGCGCGCGGGTATGCGGGCGCGACGGCGAAGAGCATCGCGCAGGAGGCGGGGGCGGCGACGGGCAGCTTCTACCAGTACTTCACGAGCAAGGCCGACGTGCTGCGCGAGCTGGCGGCGGCGCGGCAAGAGGCGCTGATCGAGCGCGCGCTCGGCCTGGTCGAGGTGGCGGTGCCGGTCGACGCGGCGACGCTCGCGCGCGACGTGCGCGCCCGGCTGCGCGCGGTGATCGACGCGGTGGTCGCGTACCACGCCGGCGATCGCGGCCTGCACGCCGTCATCACCGAGCGCCGCCACGCCGACGCGGCGCTCGACGCGCTGATCGCCGCCGGCGAGCAGCGCCTGCTCGAGCGGATCGCCGCCGTGCTCACCCGCTGGGGCCACACCGGCGACACCGCCGCCACCGCGTTCGTCCTGCTCGCCACGCTCGAGGGCACCGTGCACGCGCACGTCCTCGGGCGTCCCCTGTTCGACGATCAGCGCCTCATCGACGCGCTGGTCGAGGCGATGCTGCGCATCGCGCTGCCCTCCAAGGAGACGTCATGGCCCTCGTCAAGCTGAACGCCGAATGGTCCGAGCTGATGGATCGCTACCAGGCCGATCACCAGCACCCCGTCAACCAGGCCTGCCACTCGGTCGGCATCCCGATGATCGCCGCGTCGCTGCCGATCGGCGCGACGCTGATCGGCCTGCCGCTCGCGATCCCGATGTTCACCGTCGGCTGGACCTTCCAGTTCGTCGGCCACGCGTTCGAGGGCAAGAAGCCGTCGTTCGTCGACGATCGCCGCCAGCTGCTGACCGGCCTCTTGTGGTGGACGCAGAAGGTCGGCCTGCCGCTGGTCGAGCGCGCCGCGCCCGCGCCCGCGCCCGCCGCCTGACGCGCTACGCTGGCCCCATGCTCGACGGGGCCTGCCACTGCGGCGCGCTGACGGTCCGCTTCCACGCCACGCGCCTGCCGGCCGAGCTGCCGGTGCGCGTGTGCGGCTGCACCTTCTGCCGCAAGCACCGCCCGCGCTACACCACCGATCCCGCCGGCCGGGTCGAGCTGGTGATCGCGCGCGCCGACGACGTCAGCCGCTACCGCTTCGGCCTGCGGCTCGCCGACTTCTTGCTGTGCCGCGCGTGCGGCGTGTTCGTCGCCGCCTACGAGCCCGGCGCGCCCGGCCGCGCGGTCATCAACCTCGCGTGCCTGACCGACGCCGACGCGTTCACCGCCGAGCCGACCGCGTTCACCGCGTACGACAGCGAGGACGCCGCGACCCGCACCGCGCGGCGCGCCCGCGCGTGGACGCCGGCGACGCTGCAGCTCGGCTGATCACGTCGACGCGGCGACCGCGATCGACTCGCCGCTGGTGCCGACCGCGACCCGCTGGCCCAGCCGCCCGACGCCGCGGGCGTACCGCGCCGGCAAGAGCCGCATCGCCTCGTCGGCGATCGACGCGTCGCTGCGCAGCGCGAAGCCGCGCGCCTCCAGGTACGGCGCGAGCTCGCCGGGGTTCCAGCCGAACCGCCACGGCTCGCCGATCGCGCCGACCACCGCGCGGGTCGCGCGCACCGCGAAGCCCGGCCGCTCGATCGCGTCGCGGGTGACGTAGGTGATCGCCAGCGCCGAGCCGGCCGCGCTCCAGCCGCGGATCGCGCGCACCGACGCGTCGATCGCCCGCGGCGTCAGGTACATCGTCACGCCCTCCCAGATGGTCAGCGTCGGGCGGGTCGCGTCGTGGCCGGCCGCCGCGAGCGTCTCGGCCAGCTCGGCCAGGGGACGCTCCTCGAAGTCCCACGTCACGTAGCGCACCGCCGGCGCGCTCAGCGCCGCGCGCGCCAGCACCCGCCGCTTGTGTCCCTGGGTCGCGGGGTGATCGACCTCGAACACCCGGCTGTCGCGCAGCAGCTCGGCGAACCGCAGCGCGCGCGCGTCGTAGCCGGCGCCCAGCAGCACCACCTGGCGCCCGCCGGCGGCGACGAACGCGGCCAGCGCGTCGTCGAGCACGCGGGTCCGCACCTGCATGTAGAGCACCCAGCTGCGCAGCGGCGCGACGTGGCGCACCGCCAGCGCCGGCGGCGCCGGATCGAAGCGCCCGCGCGCCGCGAACCGCGCGCCGTACGGATCGTCGATCAGCCGCGCGTCGGCCGGCAGCAACGCGCCGTAGCTGCGCGCGGCCGCCACGAAGGCCGCGGTGCGGCTGGGGATGGCGTCGATCATGGCCGCAGTCTGTCACGCTCGGCGCGCCGCGGTACACCGCCCCCACGGGTCGTGCGTTACTGCCCACATGCACCGCTCGATCGGCTGGGTCGTCGCCCTCATCGCGATCGCCGCTTGCGGCCAGGACGCGCGCACGCCCGCGCCGGTGACCAGCCCGCCCGCCGCCGCGCCCGACGCCACCCCCGCGGTCTCGCCGATCGCGCTGGCCGCGTCCGCCGATCGCGGCCGGCTGACCCTGACGCTCACCAACGCCGGCACGGATCCGCTCGAGGTCGCGACCCGCGTCGAGGCCGGCCCCCGCCCGCAGTACGACTGGCTCACGGTCACGCTCGACGACGGCCGCGCGCCGCGCACGCTGCGCTTCGTCGAGGATCGCGATCGCGCCGCGGTAGCGACCGCGCCGCTCGCGCCCGGCGCCGCCGCCACCGAGACCGTCGATCTGATCGCGTGGGCCATCCGCGCCGGCAACGGCGCGCCCCTCGCGCCCGGCACCTACCGCGTCGACGTCACCTGGGACGCGACGCAAGCGACGCGCGGCGCGCGGTTCGCGGCCACCGCGACGACGACGCTCACCGTCACCGCGCCCGCCGCGGCAGCGTGCGCGCGCGCCGGCTACCGGGCGCCCGCCGGCGCCCAGCTGATCGTGCTCGGCGCCCAGGCCGCCGCCGGCCGCGCGACGATCTACGCCGGCCTGTACAACGCCGGCACCGAGGCGGTCTGCGTCGACTCGCACATCGCGACCCACGAGTGGCAGAGCGACTGGCTGACCGTCATGTACGCCGATGGCGCGAAGTACCACCACGCCAGCCGGGTGATCGAGCTCGACGACGCGCGCGACAAGTCGTACCCGGTGAGCGCGCTCCTCGAGCCGGGGCAGACGATCTGGCACACCGTCGACGTCGACGCCTGGGCGCGGCGCCCGCGCAACCACGCCGAGCCGCTGCCGGCCGGCAGCCTGTACACGCAGCTCGCCTACGACACCACGCGCGCGACCGACGTGTGGGCCGGCCGCCTGGTGTCCGAGGCCTTCGAGCTCGCGGTCAAGTAGCCGGCCCGGGTCGTCGGCGAACCTCGGCTTGACAAAAGAATAACTCACGAGTTATATAACACGGGCGTCATATGAACGGCCTCGACACCACGCTGGCGGCGCTCGCCGATCCGACCCGTCGCGCCATCCTGGCCCGGCTGGCCAAGGGCGAGGCCACGGTGACGCAGCTGTGCGCACCGTTCTCCATCTCGCAGCCGGCGATCTCGCGCCACCTGCGCGTCCTCGAGGACGCTGGCCTGATCGTCCGCCGCGTCGATGGCCAGCGCCGCCCGTGCCGGCTGGCGCCCGACGCGCTGGGCGAGCTCGACGCCTACCTCGCCATGCTGCGCAAGGGCATGGAGCGCACCTACGAGCGCCTCGATCAGCTGCTGGCCGCGACCACCTCTCGAAAGGAACGATCATGAGCAAGCTCTCCCTCCGCACCGAAGGCGACACCGTGGTCGTCGTGACCCGTCGCTTCGCGGCGCCGCCCGCCGAGGTGTTCCGCGCCCACACCGACCCGGCGTTGGTGCAGCAGTGGTGCCTCGGCCCCGACGGGTGGACCATGCCGGTGTGCATCTGCGACGCGCGCCCGGGCGGCAAGATGCGCTACGAGTGGACCAACGGCGACGGCGCCGGGTTCCACCTGACCGGCGAGTTCGTCGAGGTCGAGGCGCCGCACCGCATCGTCCACATCGAGCGGATGCACCTGCCCGACCCGACGCCCGACAACCGCGTCGAGACCACCTTCGCCGCCGACGGCGACGGCACGCTCCTGACGATGCGCATGCAGCTCCCCGACGCCGCGACCCGCGCGATGATGCTGTCGACCGGCATGGAGCACGGGATGGAGGACAGCTACCAGCGCCTCGAGCGCGCGTGGCAGCGCTGACTCAGCGGCGCGGCAGCGCCTTGAGCCGCGCGCGGGTCGCCGCCGCCAGCGGCGAGCGCCGGAACTGCTTGAGCAGCCGCTGGTAGGACGCGCGGGCGTCGGCGATCGCGCCGCCGCGCTCGGCGCACACGCCGCCGTTGTACAGCAGCTCGTCGGCCGCGGCCGGCCGCGGCACGTCGCGGAAGATCCGCTGGTAGATCGCCGCGCAGCGCGCGAAGCCGGCGGCGTCGTTGCTCGCCTCGGCGACCTCGGCTTGCTTGCGCAGCCCCTGCACGTGCAGCGCGTCGAGCGTGCGCACCAGATCAGGGCGCCCGGCGAGCAGGCGGCGGTCGGCGCGCATCCGCACCACCCACGCCAGCATCTCGTCGTACTTGGCCTGCAGGTTGAGCGCGTCGAGCAACACGTTGGCCGCGTACTCGGCGACCTCGGCGTCGGCGTGGCCGGTGACGATCGCCGCCATCGCCGGCACCACGTCGGCGTGGCGCGCGTGGCGGTGGAACACCATCGCCCGCACGAACATCAGGTCGGCGACCTCGTCGGCGCGCGCCTGCGGCAGGTACGCGTCGATCGCGGCGACCATCGCCACCTCGCGGGGCGTCAGCGTCGGCGACGGCGGCGCCGCGTCGTCCGCGGTCCGCGCCCGCGGCTCGACGTTGAGCGCGTTGCGCCAGGCCAGCACCGCGGCGTAGCGCGCCTCGGCCTGGTCGGGACCGGTCGTCGCCTCGGCGGCTCGCCCGAACGCCACCGCCGCGGCCTCCCACGCCGCCGACGCGTCGGCCGGATCGCGGGTCGCCTCGGCGGTGCGCCACGCCGCCTCGGCGGCCACCATCGCCGGATCGACCGAGTGGCTCGGCGGGCGCGTCGGCGGGGTGGCCCGCGCGACGTTGGCGCCGCCCAGCGCACCCAGCAGCATCAGCATCGCGATCCGCGCGCGCAGCGATCCCATGCGCGGTCAGACACCGCCGCGGCCCGCTGGTTGCAGTCGACGTTTCGCGCCCGCGCGGTGACGCTCAGCCCGGGTCGGGGCCGACGACGTGCTCGACCAGCGCCGCCAGCGCGTCGGCGTCGGCGTCGGGGGCCAGCGCGCGCGCGAAGGCCGCGTGGGTCGCTGGCGCGGTCGCCTGCAGCGTCGCGAACGCCTCCTTGGGCCCGCGGAACCACGCGCCGCGCAGCGCGAAGTGATCCTCGAGCAGCTGGTACAGGAGCCAGTGGTAGCGGTAGTGCGCCTCGACGTCGCCGCGGCCGATCCGCGCCAGCATCTTGTGCGCCCACACCCGCCGCATCCGCGCCTCCGACTCGGGCAGCGGCGGTGGCCCGGCGCGGTCCAGCTCGTCGAGGCGCGCCAGCAGGCCGGCCGCCAGGCCGCGGGCGTCGAGCAGCACCCGGCCGCCGCGCAGCTTGAGGAAGTCGGGATCGACGCTGGCGGTCAGCGCGGTCGGGTAGACGAACGCGTCGAGGACCACGCCGCGCCAGCGCCGCGCGTCGCGGTACGTCGCCGCGACGTCGGCGAACCCGGCCAGATCGACGTCGCTCTCAGCGGTGGCGTCGCCCCGCGCCCGCGAGCCGTACAGGATCAGCGTGTGGACGCCGTGGACGCGCTGCATCTCCTCGGCGGCGGCGGTGGCCAGGTCCATGTCGGCACTGTAGCCCGCCCGCGCGACGCGCTAGCATCGGCCCATGGGGAAGCGATCCGCGCTCGCGCTGGTCTCGATCTGCGTCGCGTGCAGCGACGGCGGTGGCGCCATCATCGACGCGCGCAGCGTCGACGCCGGCGCCGATGGGGTGGTCGCGGCCGACGCGCCGTTGACCGACGCGCCGTCGACCGACGCGCCCGATCCCGACGCGGCCACCGTCGACGCCGCGCCCCCCGACGCGGCCGCCGTCGACGCCGCGGCCCCCGACGCGGCGCCCCTTGACGCGGCCGCCCTCGACGCCGCGCCCCTCGACGCCGCGCCCCTCGACGCCGCGCCCCTCGACGCGGCGCCCCTCGACGCCCTCGCGCTCGACGCCACCCCCGCCGTCGACGCCAGCCTGTGCGGCAACGGCACCGTCGACCCCGGCGAGACCTGCGACGGCAACTGTCCGACCACCTGCGTCGACGCGCTGACCTGCACCACCGACGCGCTGGTCGGCACGCCGGCCACCTGCGACGTGGCCTGCGTCCACACCGGCACCGGCTGCGTCGCCGGCGACGGCTGCTGCTCGCCGGGCTGCGACAACGCCACCGACAGCGACTGCCCGTTCGTCATCGCGCCGTTCTACGACCCCGCCTACGACATCCGCGATCTCGGCAGCGCGCCCGGCGTCCCCACCAACTACGGCGGGCTGACGATCGTGCCGAGCGATCCGTCGACGCTGTTGATCGGCGGCGCCGCCAACGGCAGCGCCGGCGCGATCTACCGGCTCGGCGTGCAGCGCGACGTCGACGGCCACATCGTCGGGCTGACCGGGCCGGCCACGCTGGCGCGCGCCGGCGCCTACAACGACGGCGGCGTGCTGTTCACCGACACCGGCGTGCTGATGCTGGCGCGCTACCCGACCAACGAGCTCGGCATGCAGCGGGCCGGCAGCACCGTCGACGACAAGGTCGTCGCGCTGACCCCGATCGGCATCCCGAGCTCGGTCGGTGGCCTCGCCGTCGTGCCCGCCGGCCACCCCGGCGCCGGGCGCTGGAAGTCGCTGTCGTACCCGTCGGGGCAGTGGTGCGAGTTCACGCTCACGCCCGACGCGACCGGCACCTACGACGTGTCGGCGCCGGTGCAGCGGCTGTCGCTGGTCGGCGGGCCCGAGGGCATCGCCTACGTGCCGCTCGGCTCGCCGCTGTTCCCCAACCCCAGCGTCATCATCTCCGAGTACCAGGGCGGCCGCGTCGTCACCTACGAGGTCGACGCGCTCGGCGATCCCATCGTCGCCACCCGCCGCGACCTCATCACCAGCCTCGTCGGCGCCGAGGGCGCCGCGATCGATCCGGTGTCGGGCGACTTCTTGTTCTCGACGTTCGGCGGCGGCAACCGCGTGCTCGTCGTGCGCGGCTTCCAGCAGACCAAGCGCCGCTGATCACGCCGCCCGCGCTCGCCGCGCGGCCCCGCTCACCCCGGCCAGTTCGCGCAGTCCTCGACGATCGACGCGTCGAACTTCACCGACCACTGGAAGATGAAGCCGTTGTCGATGCCCCAGCGGTCCTCGACGCGCAGCGTCCAGTTGCCGTTGAGCGGGCAGCCGACGAACGCGCTGAGCGGCTGCGACGACTGGTAGTCGCCCGCCGGCAGCTGCCCGACGCCGTTCGCGTCGGCGTACGGGATCCACGGCAGGTTGGCGGCGGTCGGCGTCCAGCAGTAGTCCCAGCCCACGCCCGGCACCGGCGCGCCCTCGTCGAAGTCGTTGGGCTGGCCGACGAACACCTCGCCGCCGGTGTGGCCGACGAAGTCCGACAGCATCACCCGGGTGCCGTTGGGGCACTGCGCGTAGATCACCAGGTCGCGCATCCACGAGTGCTCCATGTTCACGCACACGCCGAGCAGCTTGGAGATGTCGTTGAGCGTCTGGCCCTGGCTGAAGCCGGTGAAGTTGATCGAGTTCTCGAAGCCCGCGCACGGCTGGGTCTCGTCCTCGGGGCAGGCGCCGTCGGGGAGGTCGAGCGAACCGGTCGTGGTCTCGAGCTGGCCGCAGTTCGGGTTCGAGCAGGCGGCGTTCGCCGAGCAGTCCGCGTCGTCGCAGTCGCCGATGTTGTCGCAGTCGTCGTCGATGCCGTTGTTGCAGATCTCGGCGACCGGGTTCGAGCAGTTCGGGTTGTTCGCCGCGTCGGGGCCGGTGCCGTCGTCGTCGTCGTCGCCGCCGCCCGCCGATGGCCCGCAGGCCGTGACCGCCACCGCGAACAGGGTTGCAGAGAGCTTGATGAGCGGAGCGCGGCTTGCCTTCACGTGGGCCTCGGTAGGTGAATGGGGCCGCGATGTCATCACAAACGTCGGAATCTGCCTACCCAAAATGTAGGGCGAGGGCCTCCAGGTGAGGTGGCGCACGATCTCATGCGGTTGCGCGGCGGACGGCGCGGCGCGTCGAGGCGCGGCCCGGTTCAGCCCGCCCGCGGCGGCGATGTGGCGGGCGGCGCGGCCCGGATCGCCGCGATCATCAACGCGGCGACGCCCAGCACCACCCAGGCGTCGGCGACGTTCCACACGGGCCAGTGGTGGACGTGGATGAAGTCGACGACGTAGCCGCGCGCGAGCCGGTCGGCGAGGTTGCCGAGCGCGCCGGCCAGCACCAGCACGTACCCGACGACCTCGAGCGTGACCTGCCCGCGCCGCCGCCACAGCGCCCGACCCAGCAGGCCGAGGGCGACCAGCCCGCCGAGGACGATCACCGCGGTGCGCCCAGGCGCCGGCAGCACCCGCTCGAGGTTGAACGCGATGCCGTGGTTCTGGTGGTACTCGAGGTCGAGCCCCCGCATCACCGGCGCCGCCGCCTCGCCGCGCAGCTCGCGCTCGGCGCCGAGCTTGGTGGCGTGGTCGCATCCGACCAGCAGCGTCAGCGTCAGGACCACGAGCCAGGACCAGGAGCGGGACCGCATGCCTGTCCAACTGGTCACTCCACCCGGGTGATTCCCGGCCGGTGCCGGCCAGCCATTACCGGCCGTCATGACGAACGCGTGACCAACGCCGGGAGCCCCTGTGCGATGCTCCGCCACCATGCGCCCCGTGCGGTCGTTGCTCGCCACGTGTCTCGCCACCACCCTCGCGCTCGCCGCCTGCGGCGACGACGAGAAGCCTCCGTTCGACGTGCGGTCGTCGGTGGAGCAGCTCCACGTCACCCACGCGCCGCCGGCCACCGAGCTGGCCGTGGTCGATCACACCGGCGCCCAGGTCGCGGTCGGCACCACCGACGAGCTCGGCAGCTTGATCTTCCGCAAGCTGCCGCCCGGCGAGGGCTACGTCATCAAGACCACGACCGCGACGCCGGCGCTGGCGACCCGCGCGCTCGACGTGCTGTCGGTCGAGAGCAGCGCCCGGCCGCAGTCGTTCTACAGCGGCCAGAAGCTCACCAAGGGCTACCAGTACATCACCACCCGCGACGGCACGACGCTGTCGGCGTACATCACGTTCCCGGCCGGCCCGCCGCCGTACCCGACGGTGGTCAGCTACTCGGGCTACGAGCCCTCGAAGCCCGGCGAGCCGATCGGCGATGGCTCGCTGGCCGGGCTGTGCGACGGCCTGCCGGTGATCTGCGACGCCCCCAACGATCCGTCGGCGCTGATCTCGGGCCTGTTCCAGTACGCGACCGTCAACGTCAACATCCGCGGCACCGGATGCTCGGGCGGCGCCTTCGACTTCTTCGAGACGATGCAGCTGCTCGACGGCTATGACGTGATCGAGACCGTCGCGGCCCAGGACTGGGTGATGAACGGCAAGGTCGGCATGGTCGGCCTGTCGTACCCGGGCATCACGCAGCTGTTCACCGCCTCGACGCAGCCGCCGCACCTGGCGGCGATCGCGCCGCTGTCGGTGATCGGCGCCGCCAACACGACGATGCTGCCGGGCGGCATCCTCAACGACGGCTTCGCGACCGCGTGGATCACCAACGTGATCTCGAAGGCCAAGCCCTACGGCCAGGGCTGGGAGCAGAGCCAGGTCGACAAGGGCGACACGGTGTGCGCCGAGAACCAGCTGCTGCACGGCCAGTACATCGACAACGTCGAGCAGGCGCGGCAGGTGCGCTACTACGTGCCGGCCGAGCACGACCGCTACAACATCGCCACCTTCGCCGACAAGATCACGGTGCCGGTGTTCCTGTCGGCGGCGTGGCAGGACGAGCAGACCGGGCCGTTCTTCTTCACGATGCTCGACAAGTTCGTCAACTCGCCGGCGGTGCGGATGAACACGTACAACGGCGTGCACATCGACGCCTACCAGCCGCAGGTCCTCGAGGAGTGGTACACGTTCCTCGAGCTGTTCGTCGCGCAGCGGGTGCCGGTCGATCGGCCGGTGTCGCGCGGCATCGCCCCGCAGCTCTACGATCAGGTGTTCGGCGTGCAGGACCTCGTGGTCGAGGCCAGCCGGTTCGGCGGCGAGGCCAGCTACGACGCCGCGGTGGCGCGGTGGAAGGCCGAGCCCAAGCTGCGTGCGCTGTTCGAGAGCGGCGCCGGCGGCCTGACGATCGGCGAGCCGATGCCGACGTTCGAGCACTCGTTCACCGCGTGGCCGGCGCCGGGCACCACCGCGCTGCGGCTCTACGCGCAGCCGGACGGCTCGCTCGCCGCGACCATGCCGACCGCGACCAGCGCGGCGTCGTCGTTCACGTTCGATCCCGAGGCCGGCCAGAAGAGCATCCTCGCGCCGGGCGGCAACGTCTGGGACCTGCTGCCCGACTACAGGTGGCCGCAGCCGGCCGCCGGCTCGGCGGTGGTGTTCGACAGCGCGCCGTTCGCCGCCGACACCGTCATGTACGGCACCGCGTCGGTCGATCTGTGGCTGCGGTCGCCGGTCGACGACGCCGACCTCGAGGTCAACATCACCGAGATCCGCCCCGACGGCCAGGAGGTCTACGTCCAGTCGGGCTGGATCCGCGCCAGCCTGCGCGGCAGCGGGCCGAGCGCCACCGAGCTCGACCCCGCGCCGGCCTACACCGAGGCGCTGGCCGCGCCGCTGGTGCCGGGCACCTGGACCCAGGTCCGCGTCGGCACCGCCGGCATCCAGCACGCGTTCCGCGCCGGCTCGCGCGTCCGCGTCATGATCGACACCCCCGGCGGCAGCCGCGCCGAGTGGTTCTTCGCCAACAAGCCGTGGCCGACCCCGCCGCGCTACGACATCGGCACCGACGCCGCGCACCCGTCGAGCGTCGCGCTGCCCGTGGTGGGCGGCATCACCGTGCCGCCCGCGCTGCCGCCGTGCCCGTCGATGCGCGGCCAGCAGTGCCGCACCTACGCGCCGTACGCCAACACGCCCGCGACGCCGTGACCCCGTGACGCCTGACGAGCTCGCGGAGTCGACGCGCCCGGCGTGACCGCGGCTGGGACCTCGGGGTCCCAGCGCCGATGGCGTTCCCGCTGGTTACGCCGGGCACACCGGTTGCTCATCACCGAGCCCGGGAGCCGATCGCGCGTCCGCGGCGCCCGCCACCTAACCACGGGCGCGATCTCGGGTCGGAGCCAGCATGACCATCGTTCGTACTCTCGCCCTCGCCGGACTCGCCCTCTCACTCACCGCCTGCGTCGTGCGCACTCGCCCGGCCGGGCCGCGCGCCGCCGAGCGCCGCAACGACGTGCACGACGCCCGCGTCGAGGCCACGACCGGGTGGGACAAGCTCGGCGAGCGCTGGGTCCACGGCGGCGCCGACCGCGACGTCATCCACGTCGGGCGCGACGACGGCCGCTTCACCAAGATCAAGCTCAAGGCCGAGCACAGCGCGCTCGAGCTGTTCGACGTGCAGGTGGTGTTCGCCGACGGCACCAGCTTCTCGCCCGGCACGCGCCTCGTCTTCGCCCAGGGCGCGTGGAGCCGCGACATCGACCTGCCAGGTGGCGGCCGCGCGATCCGCCGCGTCGAGTTCCGCTACGGCAACCTGCCGGGCGGCGGCAAGTCGCAGCTCGAGCTGTGGGCGCGTTGAGCGCTGGCATCGAACTTGATCTACCCGCGGCATCTCCACCCGAGGTGCCGCATGTCTCCCGTCTACTTCCTCCGTCGTTCCTCGCACTTGTCGATCGCGCTCGGCGCGGGCCTGGTCGCCGTGGTTGCCACGCTGGCACTGACGCCGGCGCGCGTGCGCCTCGCTGACGCGCGCGTCGCGGACGTGCCCGCGGCTGCCGGCCCGACGTCGAGCGCGCCGCGCTGCGCCGGGTTGCCGTCCGCCGCGCCGCCGGCTCCGCCCGACGCCCCCGCCGTCGTCGCCGGCTGGCCAGGCTGGCCGGCGCTGGCCGGCATCACCCGCGTCGACGCCACGCACTACACGCTGGCCCGCGATCTGATCGACCGCGCGCTCGCCGCGCCGACCCCGCTGATCGGCGCGGCGCGGATCGTGCCGGCGATCGCCGACGGCCAGCCGGCCGGCTTCAAGCTGTACGCGATGCGGCCGGGTTCGCCGCTGGTCGTGATGGGCCTCGCCAACGGCGACACGCTGCGCGCGATCAACGGCCTGCCGCTCACGTCGGCCGATCGCGCGCTCGAGGCGTACAGCCGCCTGCGCGCGACCGACCACCTCACGCTCGAGGTCACCCGCCGCGGCCAGCCGCTGACGCTGCGCTACCAGATCGTCGACTGAGGCCGGCCGCCGTCGGCGCTCGCAGCGCGAACTGCGCGCGGTACCGCGACGGCGCGGTGCCGACCGCGGCCCGGAACGCGAGCCGGAACGCCTGCGCGGTCGCGTAGCCGCAGGCCGCGCTGATCTCGTCGAGCGACAGCCGCGACGACTCGAGCAGGCGGCGGGCGTGCAGCATCCGCTCGCGTTGCAGCCACTGCTTCGGCGACGTGCCGGTGGCGCGGCCGAAGCGGCGCAGGAACGTGCGCGGGCTCTGGTGGGCCCGGGCCGCGAGGTCGTCGACGCCGAGCGGTCGATCCAGGTGGCGGCGCGCCCAGTCGAGCAGCGGCGCAAGCTCCGGCTCGCCGGGCGCGGGCACCGGCCCGTCGATGAACTGCCGCTGCCCGCCGGCGCGGTGCGGCGACGCGACCACGCGCCGCGCGACGACGTTGGCGATCCGCGCGCCGTGGTCGCGGGTGATCAGGTGCAGGCCGGCGTCGATCCCGGCGGCGCTGCCGGCGGACGTCAGGATCGGGCCGTCCTCGACGTACAGCGCGTCGGGCGCGAGCGTGACCCGCGGGAACCGCGCCGCGAACTCGTCGACGTACAGCCAGTGCGTCGTCGCCCGACGGCCGTCGAGCAGGCCGCACGCCGCGAGCAAGAACGCACCCGAGCAGATCGAGAAGAACCGCGCGCCCCGGGCGGCGGCGCGGCGCAGCGCCTGGGCCAGCCGCGGGGTCGGCGCCTCGTGGCGTCGCCAGCCGGGCAGGACGATCAGGTCGGCGCGATCGAGCTCCGCCAGGCCGGCGCCGATCACCGCGACCCCGCCGAGGCCGCGCGCCGGCCGGGGCGCGTCGGCGTTGACGATCGTCGTCCGGTACCACGGCACGCCCAGGTCGGGGCGCGGCAGCACGAACAGCTCGACCGCGATGCCGTACTCGAACGTGCACAGCTGGTCGTAGGCGAGGACGGCGACCCGGGGCGCGGCCATGCGCCGATGCTAGCGCGCGCCGCGGCGGCGCGTCGGCCGTGGCGGAAAGTTAGCGAACAATGGCGGAACCGCCACGGCCGCGTCGGCGCCCACGGCGCTACGGTCCCGCCATGCCCAACCTCCGCCTGTACGTCGGCAACCGCAACTACTCGAGCTGGTCGCTGCGCCCGTGGCTGTGCCTCACCTGGAGCGGCCTCGCCTTCGACACGATCGACGTCGAGCTCGACCAGCCCGGCTACGGCCAGGGTCAGATCGCCGACGTCCTCGCGGTGTCACCGAGCGGTCGCGTGCCGGCGCTGCACGTCGACGACCTGGTGATCTGGGACAGCCTGGCGATCGCCGAGTGGGCCGCCGAGGCGGCCCCGGCCGCCGGGCTGTGGCCGGCCGACCCGAAGGCCCGCGCGATCGCGCGCGCGGTCACCGCCGAGATGCACGCCAGCTTCGCGCCGCTCCGCCGCGACCTGCCGATGAACCTGCGCCGCCGCGCCCGCGCCATCGACCTGCCGCCCGAGACCCGCGCGGACATCGCGCGGATCGACGCGCTGTGGTCGGACGCCCGCGCGCGGTTCGGCGCCGCCGGGCCGTACCTGTTCGGCGCGCGCACCATCGCCGACGCGTTCTACGCCCCGGTCGCCACCCGCTTCCGCACCTACGCGATCGCGCTGTCGCCCGCCGCCGCCGCGTACCGCGACGCGCTGCTCGCCGACGACGGCGTCCGCGCCTGGGAGGCCGCGGCCGCCGCGCAGCCGGCCAAGCCGTTCAGCCGCTCCGACGTCGACAACCGCCACCCCGACGCGTAGCGCTACTTCGCGACGTAGCTGGTCTCGTTGGTCGTCGCGCCGGCGTCGAACCAGTTGCCCGAGGCGATCTGGCCGTCGCTGCCGAAGCACAGCTGCCAGCCGGCCTCGTCGCCCATCGCGAACGCGTAGCCGACGCACCAGCCGCCGTCCTTGGCCGTGGCGCTGACCGACTGGAGCTCCTCGCCCTGGTCCATGTCGCCCGTCTCCTCGTGGCGCTCGGCCGGGGTCGCCGCGATCAGCATCAGCTTGGGATCGAGCGGCGCGGCGTGGACCTCGTCCATCGTCTTGTCGCCGTCGAAGTGCCACAGCCCGTCGGCGGTCGCCACCCAGTAGCCGGCCGGCGCGTAGCCGTCGCTGGCGACGTGGTCGCCGTCGGCGGTGCACTCGATCTTCGCCATCTGCCTGTCGTCCATCGCGTGGGCCATCGCGACGGTGCAGGTCATCGTGCCGGCCGGGCCGCTCGACGGCGGGCCGACGTCGGGCGGCGGCTGGCTCTTGAACGTCAGCGCGAAGGTCCAGGACTTGCCCTGCTCGAACAGCGCGGCGTACGGCGGGCCGCTGGCCGCGCCGCCGGTGTTGCCGGGCGTCGTCGAGGCGGCCTTGCCGCCGCACGCGGCGACGATCAGCAGGAGAGGCGCGAGGTGCTTCATCCCGCGGTTCTATCACCGCCGCGCCCGGCGCGCGCGGCTCGGGGAAAGTCGGAGTAAGCAGGTCGCCGCCCGTCGACGAACCCCGGCGAACCCCGGGCCGGTCCGCGGCGGCTGGTCGCAGACGCGCGCGAGGGCTAGCGTCTGACCCATGACGCCGCGCGCCCCCTCGATCGTGTCCAAGCTCGCCGTCTCGCTCGCGCTCGCCGCCTGTGGCGGCGACGACGCCACCACCGACCCGCCGGTCCAGGACATCGCCGGCTGCGACGGCGCGACGCTGTTGTCGAAGCCGAGCGACCCCGCGGCCCGCGGCCCGTGGCCGGTCGGCGCGCGCACCGTCAGCGTCGGCCGGCTGGGCAAGGTCGAGGTCTGGTACCCGGCGATGCGCGGCAGCGAGACCGGCAAGCCGACCGCGCGCTACGACATCCGCCAGGCGCTCAACGCCTCGCAGCGCGGCACGATCAGCGACGCCGACAACCCGTGGCAGGACTGCGACTGCTACCGCGACCTGCCGCTCGACGACGCCCACGGACCGTACCCCGCGGTGGTGTTCGTCCACGGCACCGCCGCGTTCCGCCACCAGTCGCTGCCGATCGTCACCCACTGGGCCAGCCGCGGCTTCATCGTCATCGCCGCCGATCACCCGGGCCTGGTGCTCGGCGACATCCTGACGATGCTGTGCCCCGACACGCCGACCGGCAGCCGCGACCTGGCCGGCGACATCGCCGCCGAGATCGCCGCGCTGGCCGCCCCCGCCGGCGACCTGGCGTTCCTGGCCGGGCACGTCGACGCCACCCGGGTCGCCGTCGCGGGGCACTCGGCCGGCGCGTCGGCCGCCGCCGCCGCCACCGCGCTGCCCGGCGTCCGCGTCGTCATCGGCATGGCCGGCAACCAGGCCGCCGCCGACTCGTCGACCCTCGAGCGGGTGCTGTTCATGGCCGGGGACATGGACACGATCGTCCAGCCCAGCGCGGTCAAGAACGCCTGGTCGATGTCGGCCACGCCGCGCCACTACTTCAGCATCGTCGGCGGCGCCCACCTCGCGTTCTCCGACCTGTGCGAGACCAAGAACGCGGCTGGCAAGAACCTCCTGCAGATCGCCAACGACTACAACCTGTGCGGCGCCGGCGCCGCCGGCCTCCTGTTCCAGTGCGACTCGGCCTTCATCCCCGGCCCCGAGGCCTGGGACATCATCGACTTCGCCACCACGACGGTGCTCGAGTCGACGCTGCAGTGCGCCACCGGTGGTCCGACGATCGATCAGGTCGACGACACCTACCCCAAGGCGCACAACTACGAGGAGGCCCTATAGCCGGCCCCGCGCGCCCACCCCCGACGGACGATCGTGTATCGTCCGGCGGTGGGCTACATGGTCCGGTACTACGCCGCACAGCCGATCACGTCCAAGGCCCTGCACCAGGCCCTGCAGGCGGTCGATCCAGCGCTGAAGATCGACCTCGGTGAGCTGCTGCACGGCGACCAGTCCCTGGGACAGGTCGAGGTGAACCAGGCCAGCGGCGACCTGTTCGAGGACGACCTGCGCAACACGATCCGCGTCGTCGAGTCGACCGGGCAGGGCGCCGCGGTCGTCCCGCGCCTGCGCGCCAGCCGCGCCGTCGTCGTCGCCGATCTCGACTGGGGCACCCGGGGCCCCGACGCCACGCTCGCCCTGGTGGCGCCGCTGTGGAACGTGCTGCGCCAGCTGTCGCCCGGGCTCGCCCAGTGGGACGGCCACGGCATGTACGACGGCGACCAGTGCGTCGTCGATCTGCGCGGCCGCTGATCAGCGGCCGCTGATCGGATCCGATCAGCGCTGATCACGATCGCGCAGCCCGTCTGCGAGCCCTGGTCGCGGCTCGCGCGAGCGAGTGTCAGCGCATGTACCAGCGTGCGATCTCGAGATCGCCGCACAAACGTGCACAGTGCCGCGCCAGGAGGTACCCATGCGCCTGCACTCGATCCTGTCTGCGTTCATTCTCTCGGTCGGCCTCGCGGCCTGTGGCGGCAGCGGCAGCGGTGACGACGTCGTCACCGTCGACGCGCGGACCATCGATGGCAGCGGCGGCGGCGGCGACGGCGGCGGCGGCACCATCGACGCCCCCGGCGGCGGCGTCAACGCGCTCGGCCAGATCTGCTCGATGACGATGGCCTGCCCGGCCGGCAACAGCTGCACCACGCTCCAGGGCCTGGGCAGCCAGACCATGGGCTACTGCACGCCGATGTGCTCGGGCCAGATGGGCACCGAGTGCGCGACCGGTTACACCGGCCCCGCCAGCGGCCGCCCGGTCTGCGCGCTGAGCACGATGATGGGCGCTCCCCCGAGCGCGTGCGCGATCGTCTGCACGGCGCCCGCCGATTGCCCGGCCGGCCTCGCCTGCACCCCGGTGCCCGGCCAGATGGCGAGCATCTGCGTCGTCCCGGCCTGATCGCCGGTAGCTACCGCGGCCAGGCCGCGCATTTTCGGAGCTAAGCTCCGTCCGTGGCGCGTCTGCGGGACTTCCAGATCCACGCGTCCAGCGCCACGAACGCCGTCAACGGGGCCTTCTTCCATACCTACGAGCCGGTGCGCCTGTGGCTCAAAGCTCGGAAGCTCGCCGCGCCGTTCATGAAGCTCCTGGTCTCGCTCGACGACGAGCGGACCGGGCGGCCGCGGCATGGTCACGTGACGAACGGGCTCGGGATCTGCGAGATCACCGAGGCCGTCGACGCTTCGACGATGGTGAAGCACGCGGAGGACCATCGCTGGCTCCTCGGCGTCGTCCTGCACGCGCTCGGATGCGTGGCGAAGGCCACCGGCTGGCGCTCCCGGGAGTTCGAGCGCTTCGTCGCCGACCTCCGCGAGCGGCCATCCCCGCTCGTGCACGTCTTCGAGCGGTTGGCGCGCGTCGACAAGCGGACCGGCGCCACCTGCGTGCCCTGGTTCTCGACGGGGCCGCGCGAAACGCCACTCGTGCTCGGCGAGGGGCCGTTGATCGCGCACCTGCGCGCGGTCGGCTGCTGGCTGAAGTCGGCACGAGAGCTGGTCGACCCGGTCGGCGCGCACACGCGGGTCGTGCCGCTCATGGCCGAGCATCTCCCGCGGCCGTACGCACCCGAGCTGCGCGAGCTCATCGCGCTCGCCATGACCGACCCCAAGGCCTGGCGCTCATGGCCCACGCTCGTGCGGCTCTACCGGGCTGAACACGACGACCGCGTCCGCGACGTGCTCGCCCAGACGATCGTCATCGCCGCGACCGATGACGAGCTCGACGACGTCATCGCGCTCGCCCGCGACGCACGCTTGGGCGCCAGCCGCCTGCACCTGCTACCGCTCCTCGAGCAGGCCGCCGATCCGCGTGCGCGCGCCGCCCTGCTGGCACTCCGCGCCGACCCCGAAATCTCGGGCCGGCGCTGGGGGCGAGCCTGAAGCGCACGTCGAAGCGCTCTATCGGCCGCGCCACGCGGGCCGCGCCGTCCAGGGCCAAGGCCATCGCGGCGACGACGCCCGCCAAGCCGAAATCCGCGCGGTCCGCCCGGCGGCGGTCGCGGTGACCTCTGGCAGACCGACACGTCTTTCGCGGCAAGGCCTGCGCGGCCTCGCGTTCGAGCGGGTTCTAGTCCCGGGGCGTGCCCGCCGTCCGCCTCCGGCGCATCTCGCGGCCCGATGGGTCGAGCTCGAGGACCGATTCGTGGAGGCCCTCGATCGGGCCGACCACCTCGCCGTCCTCGTTGGTCCGCATGAGTCGCCACGCGAGGTCGGCGATCTCGGGCTCGAGCTGCCCTGGGTCCTCGAGCAGGTAGCAGATCGAGAACAGGAGCTCGTACTGCATCACGCGCACGACCTCGTGGATGTCCTCGGGATCGGCGCCCGCGGCGAGCAGCCGCTGGAGTGCGGGCCCGACCCCGCCACAGGGTTCGTCGGCGCCCGGCTTGGTGCTCGCGGCGGTCTGGTCGATCCAGCTCACGTCGTCGGGCGCGACGACACCCTTCCACGCTTCACGCAGGAAGGCGAAGCGCGCGAGCTGGTCGATGTCCTCGGTGTGCTGGGACTGCGCCCACGCACCCGGTGAGGGCGCGCCGAGCTTGCGGAACAACGCGGTCAGCTCTTTGAGCGTCAGTCCTTTGCGTGTCACCCGTCGAAGGTCTCGCCGAACACGTGGAGGCGCAAGCCACCGTAGCCGACGATGCCGGAGACGCACTCAGGGCCGCGGTCCCCTGTGGGTTAGAAAGCCAACATGAACATCAAGATGACCAACGTGACGCTCGCCGAAGTCGTGGGTGTTCGCGACGGTGACGAAGGCCCCTGAGCGCGCCACGCCGACCAAGCGCGCCACGCCGACGAAGCGCGCCAAGGCAACCGAGTCGACCAAGCGGGCCACGTCGCCCGCCATGCGCGCGGCGCCGACCAAGCGCGCCACGTCGGCTACGCGCGCCAGGCCGACCAAGCCATAGCGGCCTGATACCGTCGCGTCGTTTGACGGCGTCACGCGGTTGAGAGGATGGCTCCGCGCCGCGGTACCCAGTGGGTAACTAGCGTTGTGCGATATTGCGGCCCTTGCACGA
>JAEUJY010000163.1 GCA_016794525.1 Myxococcales bacterium | reverse complement strand
GCCGCGCGCTCCCTCACCGCCTCCGGCCAGCCTCATCGCGACCAGCGCGCGCGGCGGGGGACGTGCGCGGGGGCCGCGAGGGTGAGAGCCAGTCAACCCAGGAGTCACCATGAAGCGCGCGAGTCATCACGGCTCCGACTGCGGCACCGGCACCGGCACCGGCTCCGGCTCCGGCTCCGGGTCCGGCTCCGGCTCCGGCTCCGGCTCCGGCTCCGGCACCGGCTCCGGCTCCGGTTCCGGCACCGGCACCGGCTCCGGCTCCGGCTCCGGCTCCGGCTCCGGCTCCGGCTCCGACACCGGCACCGGCTCCGGGTCCGGCTCCGGCTCCGGTTCCGGTTCCGGCTCCGGCTCCGGCTCCGACTCCGGCTCCGGCTCGGGCTCCGGTTCCGGTTCCGGCACCGGCTCCGGCACCGGCTCCGGCTCCGACGCCGGCTCCGGCTCCGCCTCCGATCAGCGGCGCTGCTGGATCAGGATCGACTCGATCAGCAGCAGCGTGAGCAGGGCGGCGGCGACGGCGTGCCAGAGCTCGACGCGGCGGAGCGGGGGCTTGCCGTCGCTGGTGCCGGTGGTGCCGCTGGTCGGCAGGAGCGAGGGCGGGGCGGGGGCGAGGTCGGAGCCGCGGGGGTCGAGGTTGGCGGCGAAGGCGAGCTCGTCGCGCTCGCGGGTGGCGCCGGTCTTGTCGGTGCCGATGACGCGGTAGACGCCGGGGCGCTCGGCGCTGCCGTAGCGGACGGAGGTGCGGCCGGCGAGGCGGGCGTCGTCGAAGGTGGTGGAGCTCGAGCCGGGGCCGCGCACCTCGAGCTTCTTGAGCTCGAGGGTCGGCAGCGCCTGGCTGGCGCCGACGAGGATGGCGGGGGTCAGGTTGTCGGCGCGGCGGCGGGCCAGGAAGCGCACCGACTCCTGCACCAGCGGCAGGAAGCCGGGGAGGATCGGCAGGTCGTTCCAGTCGCGATCGAGCGTCGACGTGTACAGCAGCACCTGGCCGTCGCCGATCGTGGCCAGCACCATCGCGGCGGCGCCGTTGGTGTAGCGGGCCAGCACCTTGCGATCGGCGGTGGCGGTGGTGGGCCCGAGCAGCATCACCTTGGTGAACGCGGCGTCGGCGAGGCCGGGCGCGTCCTGCGCGAACGGCGCGAAGATCGGGTGGTCGGCTTCCCACTTGGTCAGGTGCAGCGCGCGGGCGGCGCGCTCGTCGGGCGCCGCGCCCCACGCGGTGTCGATCGGGTCGCGCAGGCTCTGCGGCAGGAGCGGCAGCATCGTCGCCTCGTAGGCGGCGGGATCGACGTGATCGCCGGGCGCGACCAGGAGGCCGCCGCCGGCGCCGACCCACGTGGCCAGCGAGGTCACGACCTCCTTGGCCAGCGCCGGCACGTTGGCCAGCACGACGACGTCGAAGCCGCCGAGGTCGAGGTCGTCGAGCTCGTCGGGCAGCACCTTGGTGACGACGGTGCCGGCCTCGCCGCGATCGCCCGGGCGCAGCGCGGCCTCGAGGTAGAACACCTCGTCGTCGTGGCGAGCGGCGCGGGCGTCGCCGTCGACCAGCAGCACGCGGACGTCCTCGCGCAGCCGGGCGATCGCCCAGCGGCGGTTGTCGGTCGTGAGCGCGTCGTCGGGCAGCGCCACCGCCACCGGCGCCGAGCGCTTCTCGGGCGGCAGCGTCGCCAGGAACCGCTTGCCGCGGGTCTCGCCGGCCGCGAGATCGAGCCGGCCGCGGGCGACGACGCTGCCGTCGACCTCGACCGACAGCGTCACGTCGGCGACCGGCGTCGTGCCGTGGTTGGCGACCTCGGCGACGATCGCGATGCCGCGCGCGCCCGAGGTGGGATCGGGCGACACCGTCAGCGACGTCACCGCCAGGTTGGGCAGCGGCTCGCCCTTGCGCACGTCGTAGACCTCGAGCGCCGGGCCGTCGGCGGCCCACGCCGGCTCGCCCGGCGGCAGCGAGTTCACCGTCAGCGGCGCCACCAGGTAGACGGTCTTGGTCTTGTGGCTCGACCCGGCCAGGAGCTGCGCCGCCCGGGCCAGCGCGCGCCGCAGATCGGCCGGGCGCGCGGTCGGCGTGAGGTCGAGCAGGCTGTCGCGCAGCCGCAGCTGCTCGCGCGACAGCTCGGTCGGGTTGGGCGAGCCTTCGGACGCGCGCACGACGGCGACCTCGGCCTCGGGGCCGAGCTGCTGCAGGATCCGGGTGGCGGCGTCGATCTCGCGATCGAGCAGCGAGCGCCCGCCGATCCGGTAGCCGCTGGTGAACGAGTCGTCGATCACGAACACGACGGCCTGCGGGCCGCGCGCCACCGTCGGGCCGCGCGCCCGGCACGACGTGAACGGCTTGGCGATCGCCAGCGGCAGCGCGACGCAGGCCAAGAGCCGCACCAGCAACAGCAGCCGCTCGCGCAGCTGCAACCGGCGCGAGGTCTTGCGCTTCGAGCCGATCAGGAACGCCAGCGCGGCGAACTTCACGACCCGCGCCCGGCGACGCCCGATCAGGTGGATCACCAGCGGGATGGCCACGCCGACCAGGCCGAGCAGCATCAGCGGCGCGAGGAACGTCACCGGCGCTCCCGCGGGCCGCGCCGCGCCGCCACCAGCGCCAGCAGGGTCTCGTCGAGCGGCCGGGTGGTCTCGGCCAGGTGGTAGTCGACGCCGGCCCGGCCCAGCTCGTCGGCGACCCGGGCCAGGAACGCGTCCATCTTGGCCACGTAGTCGGCGCGGATCGCCGACGGGTTGGCCAGCAGCTTGTGGTCACCCTCGAGCGCCTCGAACAAGGTCAGGCCCTCGTAGGGCAGCGTGCGCTCCTCGGGCGCCAGCACCTGCAGCACGACGACGTCGTGGCGCTGCGCGCGCAGCCGCCGCAGCGCCGGCAGCGTGCGGTCGTCGGGATCGAACAGGTCCGACGCCAGCACCACCAGCGCGCGCCGGCGGCGGGCCAGCTCGCCGATGCGGTCGAGGGCGTCGGCCGGCGAGGCGTCGCCGGTGGTCGCGTCGCCGATCGCCGCGTCGAGCACCGCCAGCACGTCGGCGAGGTGGTTGCCCTTGGCCCGCGGCGGCACGTGCAGCGGCGCCGGCCGCGGCCCGAACGCGTAGAGCCCGATCTTGTCCTGCTGCTGGCTGACCAGGTAGGCCAGCGCCGCCAGCGCCAGCCCGCCGTACTCGACCTTGCTCAGGCCGGCGCCGGCGAAGCGCATCGACGCCGACGCGTCGAGCACCAGGTACGCGGTGAGCTGCGACTCCTGCTCGAACTGCTTCACGTAGTAGCGATCGAGCTTGGCCAGCGCCTTCCAGTCGATGTGGCGCAGCTCGTCGCCCGGCGAGTACTCCTTGTGCTCGGCGAACTCGACCGACGAGCCGTGCAGCCGCGCGCGGTGCATGCCCGACAGCGCGCTCTCGACGATCACGCGCGCCTTGACCGGCAGCGTGCCCAGGCGGGCCAGGAGGGCGGGATCGAGCTTCATCGACGGCGGGCGCGCGGCGGGCTAGGGCGACACGACGGCGAGCAGGCGATCGATCAGGTCGCCGGGGCGGACGCCCTCGGCCTCGGCGCGGTAGTTCAGGATCAGCCGGTGCTGCAGCGTCGGCCGCGCCAGCGCGGCGACGTCGTCGATCGACACCGCGAAGCGGCCGTCGAGGATCGCCCGGGCCTTGCCGGCCAGGATCAGGAACTGCGACGCGCGCGGGCCGGCGCCCCACTGGACGAAGTCCTTGACGAACGCCGGCGCGGCGCCGTCCTTGGGCCGGGTGGCGCGGGCCAGCGCCACCGCGTAGCGCACGACGTGATCGGCGACCGGCACCCGGCGCACCAGCGCCTGCAGCTCGAGGATGCGCGCCGGCGACAGCACCCGGCTCAGCTCGGCGGTCTGGCCCGAGGTCGACAGCCGCACGATCTCCTCCTCCTCGGAGGCGCTCGGGTAGTCGACGTCGATCTGGAACATGAAGCGATCGAGCTGGGCCTCGGGCAGCGGGTAGGTGCCCTCCTGCTCGATCGGGTTCTGGGTGGCGAACACCAGGAACGGCAGGGGCAGCTCGTGGGTGACGCCGCCGGCGGTGACCCGGTACTCCTGCATCGACTGCAGGAGCGCCGCCTGGGTCTTGGGCGGCGTGCGGTTGATCTCGTCGGCCAGCACCAGGTTGGCGAAGACCGGGCCCTTGATGAACCGGAACGAGCGCCGACCGCTGGCCTGATCCTCCTCGAGCACCTCGGTGCCGGTGATGTCGGCCGGCATGAGGTCGGGCGTGAACTGGATGCGCTGGAACGTCAGGTTGAGCGCCTCGGCCAAGGTCGAGATGAGCAGCGTCTTGGCCAGCCCGGGCACGCCGACGAACAGGCAGTGGCCGCGCGCGAACAGCGCGGTCAGCAGGTGCTCGACCACCTTGCGCTGGCCGACGATGCGCTTCTCGATCTCGGCGCACAGCTCGGCGTGGGCCCGCGCGATGTCGGCCACCGCGCGCAGATCGGCGGCGACCTGATCCTCCGGCGACGGCGGCGCCTGCACCAGGGTGACCGGCTCGGTGGGCAGCTCGGTGGTGACGATCGGTTCGAACTCGGACGCGGGCTGGTTCATCGGCGGGGAGCTCACGGGCGGACTCGGTTGCAGGCGGCGCGCTCGCGGGCGGCGCGGGGATCGGACAGCGCGGCGTAGCCGTCGGCCAGGCCGCAGCGCACCGCGGGATCGAAGGGCGAGATGCGGACGGCCTGCTCGAAGGCGGCGACCGCGCCGGCGTCGTCGCGCTTGCCGGCCCGGGCCAGGCCCAGCGTCACCGCCGGCACCGCGTCGGTGTCGTCGACGGCGGCCAGCGGCTCGGCCAGCGCGATGGCCTTGTCGTACTCGCCGAGCTCGACCCACACCCGGGCCAGCTTGCCGGCGACGATCGGGTCGACGCCGCCGGCGGCGGCCATCGACTTGCCGTACTCGACGGCGGCGGCGGCGGTCATGCCGCGGGCCCGCAGCATGCCGCCGAGCCGCGCGAACTTGCGCGCCTTGGCGCTGGCGATGTCGTCGAGGCCGACGTTCTCGCTGGCGGCGCCGCCCTTGGCGAAGCGGATCCGCGCGTGCTTGGCGCTGCGCACGCCGGTGGCGCGGCCGCCCGACAGATCGAGCGTGCGCAGGTGGGCGCGCCAGTCCTTCTCGAACTTGACCCAGGTGGTGTCGGTGACCTCGGCCAGCGCGCGGCGCGCGCTCTTGCCGCCGGCCTGCAGCGCCAGCGCCTGGCGCAGCCCGGCGTAGCCGACCTTGCCGTGCAGCCACGCCACCAGCGTCAGCACCTCGGCGTAGGCCAGCGCCGCGGCCTCGGCGCTGGGCAGCTTGGCCATCGACGGGTGCATCGCGTCGAGGTCGATCAGCCGGCGGGTCTTGATCGCGGTGGCCAGCAGCTGCTGCTCGATCGCGGTGAGGCCGCCGCCGGCGTCGCTGCGCCACCGGGTCTGCTCGAAGCGGGCCAGCCCCTCGTGCAGCCACACCGGCACGGTGTCGCGCGACGCGTGGGCGATGACGTAGTGGGTGTACTCGTGGACCAGCGAGTCGAGCCACGGGTAGCCGGTCAACGTCGCGCGCGGCGACACCAGCATCAGCTTCTCGTACTTCGACAGCGCGATCGTGCCGGTGGTCTCGATGTCGGTCTCGGTCAGCGGCGACAGCTTGGCCAGGTCGGCCGGCGCCGCGAGGATCTCGACGCGGACCTTGCCGGTCGGGCGGTAGCCGAGGTCGTCGCCGATGCGCTCCCAGGCGCGATCGAGCGCCTCGCCGGCCAGCTCGACCAGCACCTCGTCGACGCCGGGCGGGTGGGCGATGTCGAAGCGGCCGGCCGGCGAGTCGTGGTGGACGAACCCCGCGGTCAGGTCGCGGGTGCGGGTGGCGAGCACCCGCGCGGCGCCGACCTCGCCGCCGACCTCGGTGTCGGCGACGCCGTCGAGCTTGGCCACCGCGGTCGGGTAGTCGCCGTCGAGGAACGCCACCTGCGACGCCAGCCAGCGCACCTCGGCGGCGTCGGGCGCGCGGCGGGCCAGCTCGGCGACGATCGGGCGCGCGTCGTCGAGGCGGGCCTCGGCGATCAGCCGCGCCGCCTTGGTCGCGTCGCCCGACAGCGAGTGATCGCGGCGGGCCGCGGCCGGCGCCGCCAGCCCGGCCGCCAGCGCGCACGCGACGACGATCCGCGCGCGGGGGCTCATCGGATCAGGTCCTCGTAGTAACGGCGCAGCTGCTCGTCGTAGCCGGTCGGCGCCTTCTTCTTCATGCCCTCGAGCAGCTCCTGGCGGAACTCCTCGGGCGCGACGTACTGGTCGGCGCCGGGGATGCGCACCGGCTCCTCGCCGAGCGCGCCGTCGCCCTGGGCCTGGGCCTGGCGCGCGGCCTTCTGCGCCTCCTGCCGGGCCTTGGCCAGCGCGTCGGCCGCCGACCGCGCCGCGTCGCGCGCGCCCGACGGATCGCGTCCGCCCATCCGCTTCTCGGCCTGGGTCATCGGCCCGGTGGCCTCGCCGACGCGATCCTCGATCGCGCTGGCGGCGTCGCCGGGCACGCCGTCGGCGCCCTTGGCCTTCTCGACCAGGCTCTTGGCGCGGTCGCGGTTCGCGGCCTGGCGGCGGCGCAGCGCGTCGAGCCGGCGCTTGTCGTCGTCGCCGAGGATGCGATCGGGCGACGGGGTCAGCTCGCCGAGCTCGTCGACCAGCCGCTTGGCCAGCGGCCGGGCCCGCTCGACCGCGTCGATCGCGTCGGCGGTGGCCTGGGCGAACGGCGACGACGGGTCGTCGGCCATCGCCGCGTCGAGCTCGCCGGCGACGGTGTCGAGGCTGTCGGCGGCCTGCTTGGCCATGCCCAGCGCCTCGGCGACGTCGCCGTCGTCGAGCATGCGCTCGAGATCGGCGAGGCGCTTGTCGACGATCTCCAGCTCCTCGCGGGCGAACGGCGTCAGGCCGCTGTCGGGCACCGCCGCCAGCCGATCCTTGAGCTTGTCGACCAGCCCGCCCAGCCGGTGCTGCGCGTCCTTGCCCAGGTCGCGCATCAGCTCGTCGGCGCGCTCGGCGTAGCGCTCGAAGATCTTGTCGGCCTCGGCGGCGATGTCGGCCTGATCGCCGGCGACGTCGGCCAGCTCGTCCATCAGCTCGTCGAGCTTCTTCTCGGCGTCGCTCATGCGATCGCCGCGCAGCTGGTGCAGCGCGCCCTCCATCGACTGCGCGGCGGCGGCGGTGCGCTGGCGGCAGCGCTCGAGCGCGGCGGCGGCCTGGGCCGCGTCGCCCTTGGCCACCAGCGCCTCGACCTCGTCCATGCAGTTGCCGACGTCGCGCTCGGCCATCGCGTCGGCGTGGACGAACTGATCGAGCACGTCCTCGGCGACCTGGGCCCGGGCCCGGCCGAGCTCGGCCAGCCGCTGATCGATCGCGTGCAGCTCGCGGGCGATCTCGGCCTTGAGCTTGTCGTCGCCGGTGCGCGCGTACTCGGCCAGCAGCTCGGCCAGCCGCTTCTGGTGGGCGTCGAGCTCGTCGGCGATGTCGAGCAGGCCCTCGAGCTGCTCGCGCTCGAGCCAGTCGGCCAGCAGGATCGCGTCGTCCTCGAGCTCGGCCACCAGCTGCTTGTCGAGCGGGCCCAGCTTGGCGCCCGGGCGCGCCGGCTTCTTGCCGGCGGGATCGAGCAGCCGCTCCTCGGCGCCCAGCAGCTTGGTCAGGCGGTCGCGCAGCTCGGCGACGACCTTGCGCAGCGCCGGATCGGCCAGCGGATCGTCGGCGAACGCCGCCGCCAGCGTGCCGGCCTCGACGGTCAGCTCGTCGAGCCCGCGGTGCAGCTCCTCGCGCGGCACCTCGCCGTCGGTGACGGTCAGGCGCTTGCCCAGCTCGCCGATCAGGTGCTCGGCCAGCTCGGCCTGGCGCGCCAGGTTCTGCTCGTGGCGCTCGCGCGGCGAGAACACCCGCAGCTTGAACGGCCGTGACAGCCCGCGGTGGGGGCCGTCGATCGTGTCGTTGTCGACGACCTCGAGGTGGTAGCTGACCTCGGCGCCCGGCGGCAGCGTCATCTCGGCCAGGTCCCACACCAGCTTGCCCTGGGCCCGGCCCGGCGCGTCGGGCAACGTCGCGATCGGCTTCTTGTCGACCTTGCCGGCGATGTCCCACACCAGCTCGACCGCGGTGACGCCGAAGTCGTCCTCGGCGACGTAGGCCAGCTCGATGCGCTTCATGTTGGTGACGTCGAGCTCGTCGGCGGGCGCGTAGAGCTCGATCGTCGGGATCGCGTCGGGCTCGAGCTCGATCGTGTGCGCGCCCATCTCGACGCGGCGGTGCTTCTGCACGGTCTCGAGCTGGAACCGGTAGCGCGCCGGCCCGTTGACCAGCAGCTCGGCCTCGAGCCCGTCGGCGGTCGGCACCAGCGGCACCAGCTCGGGCGCGGCCGGCGCCTCGGGCGTGCCGCGCTCGACGATGATCGCCGCCGTCGCCGCCGGGGTCAGCGCGCGCGCGACGATCCGTGCGCGGGTGCCGGCCAGCGCGCGGAAGTCGCCTGAGGTCGAGGTCATCGTCGTCGGCGGGCGCCGGCTGTAGCCCGGCGGCGTCAGCGTGACGGTGATGTCGCCGACCAGCGGCACCGTCGACACCGTCGCGCCGTCCCACGGCTTGGCCGGCGCCACCAGCAGCTGGCGCCAGCCGGTGCGCAGCGTCCGCGGCGTCGCCAGCAGCATCGCGCCACCGAGCGCCGCGATCGCCCCCAGCGCCGCGGCCGCGCGGCGGGCCGGGGCGCGCTCGACGAGGCTGGCCCGATCGATCGTGCGCAGCCGCCGCGCGGTGGCGTCGGTCAGCGCGGCGATCAGCGCCGGCGAGCGGGCGTCGCTCGACGCGCCGTCGCGGGCCAGCTCGATCGTCGACAGCAGGTCCGACGCGACCGGCCGCGCGCGCGCGCCGATCCACCGCGCCATCGCGTCGTCGCTGGCGTAGCGCTTGAGCGGCACGACGACGCCGGCGACGATCGCCGCGATCAGCGCGAGGAACGCGATCAGCCCGCCGCCGGCGAGCAGCGCCACCGAGGTCGCGCGGCCGGGCGCGAACGCCAGCGCGCACAGCGGCAGGAGCAGCGCGATCGCCAGCCAGGTCGCGAGCAGCGCGTACAGCGCGCACGTCGCGAACAGCCGGCGCACGCGGACGCGCACGTCGGAGAGATAAGCTCGGATGAAGTCGTACGCGGGCACGTGGCGGTCCCGGGCGCACATCGCCGCATGCGCGCGCAGGCCGCCGAGAGTGTAGCGCGGCGGCGGCGATCGCGCAGGGGCGGTAGCGGTGGCGTGGCGACGTAGGTATAACCACCTGGTGAGCAAGCGCGCCGGCCTGGCGACCGCGGCGGCCGCCGGGGCCCCCGACGCCGGACGTGCGCCCGCGGCGGGCGCGGCCGTGCCATCGGACGACCGGGCGCTGGTCGCCCTGGCCCAGAAGGGGGATCGCGCCGCCTTCCGGACGCTGTTCGAGCGCTACCACCGCCGGGCCTACGCCCTGGCCTTCGGCGTGGTCCGCAACCAGGACGACGCGCTCGACGTCGTCCAGGACGCGTTCATCAAGGCCCACCGCCACCTCGACAAGTTCGAGGGGCAGGCCTCCTTCTATACGTGGCTCTACCGCATCGTCATGAACCTGGCGATCGACCACCTGCGCAAGCACAAGCGCCAGCAGCCGGTCGACTTCACCGACCAGGCGGTCGAGAACGCGGTCTCGGAAGACGCCTTACTGCCCAAGATCATTGGGGGAAATCCCGGTCGGGCGCTGATGGATCGCGAGATCCGCGAGCGGATCTCGGAGGCCCTCGACAGCCTCTCGGAGAACCACCGCGCCGTGCTGGTGATGCGCGAGCTGGACGGCCTGTCCTACGAGGAGATGGCGGTGGTCATGCAGTGCTCGAAGGGCACGATCATGTCGCGCCTGTTCCACGCCCGGAAGAACATGCAGCGCCAGCTGGCCGACCTGTATCAGGGGCCGCCGCCCGATGCCGACGGCGCGGCGCCCGATCCCGAAGATTCGCCAGCCGATTGAATTCTGACCCCTGGCTCCCGCGTCATAGTTTCAGACCGCGACCAAGCTAACCAACGCGAACCCACCGTGTCCAAGCCGTCTTCACTCGATGCCATGCTCGCCGCCGACGGCGAGGCGCCGGCCACCGACCTCGGCCCCGAGGCCCGCCAGACCACCGCCGCGGTCCGCGAGCTCGGGGAGCTGGTCCGCGGCAGCCTCGAGCTGTCGGCGGACGACGCCGAGCCGCGGCTGGCCGGGTTGTGGGATCTGATCGAGCGCCGGCTCGACGTCGCCGAGGCCCCCGCCGCCGCCCCGGTCGCCGCACCCGCGGCCCGGCCGTCGCTCGGCGCGCGGATCTGGTCCTGGCTCGCCGGCCACCGCAGCCACGTCGCCACCGGCCTGCTCAGCGCCGGCGCCGTCGCGGGGCTGTCGATGGCGCTCGGCCCGGCGCCGACCGAGAAGGTCGTCGTCAAGACGGTCACGGTCCCGGCGGTGCAGCCGACGGTCATGACCGGCTCGCCGCCCGAGGTCGAGTCGATGGAGCTGATCGGCGGGTCGGGCACGGTGTTCACGATCGGCGACGACGATGGTGACGGCGACACGGCGGTCATCTGGGTCGAGCCCGACGAGGTCGACCCCACGGAGGGCATATGAACAAGTCCATGTTGGTGATCGCCGGCGCGCTCGTGCTCGGCGTGCTGGTGGAGCCGCCCGAGGCGCGGGCCGACGTGACCTGCTCGATCGTCGAGATCGAGGCGTCGTCGGGCTCGGCGCCGGCGATCGACCCCGACCTGAAGGCGCTCGAGAAGAAGTTCAAGCGTCCGCCGCTGTCGTCGTGGAACACCTTCAAGAAGCTCGGCGGCGCGAGCCTGACGCTGGCGCCGCAGCAGGCCGGCGCGGCCAACCTGGTCCACGGCAAGTTCGGGCTCCTGCTCCGCGACATCAACGAGCGCCCGGGCAAGAAGCCGCGGCTCGGCCTCGGCATCACGATCGACGACACCGCGGGCAAGCGCGTCGTCGACATCAAGGTCGGCGTCGACGCCGGCGACTACGTGATCCCGGCGCGGCCGCTGCCCGGCGACAAGGGCCACCTGGTCGCGGTGACCTGCAAGTAGCGCAGCGCGGAGCGCGACCCGGGCGCGCGATCGCGGTGGGGTAGCGGTGAGCGGCGGCGGCGGGGGTGATGGAGTAAGCTGACGGCCGATCGTGCGCCGTCCTCGTTTCTCTAAGCGCCAGCGCTGGCTCGCTGGCGGGGTCGGCCTGGTGGTGGTGCTGGCGCTGGCGGTGGTGATCGGCTACCCGCGGATCGGCCGCTGGTACGTGCGCGAGAAGGCGATCCCGCGGATCGCCGCCCGCTACGGCGCCGAGGTGACCGTCGGCTCGATCGAGGTCGAGTTCGGCCACGCGACGCTGCGCGACGTGCGGGTGCGGGCCAAGGGCGGGACCGAGGAGGTCGCGCGGCTGGCGCGGGTCGACGTCCGCTTCGACGGCACCGCGTCGCTGCTCGGCGACGCCCAGGTGTCGGCGATCGACGTCGTCGGCGGCACGGTCGCGCTGCACCGCCGGGCCGACGGCAGCACCAACCTCGACGGCCTGGGCCGGCAGCCGGGCGCGGTGCGGGGGGGCGGCGGTCGCGGGGCGCCGCTGCGGTTCCGCGAGCTCGCGGTCGAGTTCGTCGACGACGACGGCGCCGTGCGCGGCTCGGTCGGCGGCGTCAGCGGCACCCGCAAGGACGGCCAGACCGAGATCACGATGACCGAGCTGGCCGCCACCAGCGCCGCCGGGCCGTGGGCCCGCGCCGCCAGCGTCGACGTCAGCCGCGCCGACGGCAAGTTCGAGGCGACGGTGGCCGGCGGCGAGCTGTCGATCTGGAAGGGGCTGTCCTTGACCGGCATCGGCGGCACCGTCGGCGACGCGCCCACCGCCGGCCAGCTGGTGATCGATCTCGCCGGCGGCTACGGCGGCGTCGCCGGCACGCTGTGGACCGCGCGCGGCTGGGTCGAGCCGGCGGCCAAGGCCGGGCAGGTGCGGGTCAAGGCCGACGCGTTCAGCCTGGCCAAGCTGGCGCCGATCCTCGAGGGCAAGCCGGTGCTGGTCGACTACCCCAAGACCACCGTCGACGTCGACCTGACGATCGCCCGGCGCGGCGACGTCGGCACGCTCGCCGGCGGGTTCCACGTCGCCGACCTCACCGTCAACCACGCGATGGTCGCCGACAAGCCGATCCAGATCGAGTCGCTGTCGGGCGACGTCGCCGCCACCTACGATCGCAGCACCCGCACGCTGACGTTGACCAAGGGCGAGTTCGGCACCCGCGGCCTGCCGTTCGCGCTGACCGGCGACGTCACCGTCGGGCCGCGCCTGCGGCCGACCCGGCTGACCGGCCGCTTCGTCGTGCCGACCGTGCCGTGCCAGCAGGTGCTCGACGCGCTGCCGCCGCAGGTCACCGCCGATCTCGCGGGCTTCTCGCTGACCGGCATGTTCGCGACCGATCTGCACCTGGCGATCGACTGGGCCAACCTCCAGGCGACCGACCTCGGCGGCTCGGTCGCGATCAACGGCTGCCGCGCCCGCCGGGTGTCGCCCGACATGACCAAGCTCAAGGACAGCTTCGAGCACTGGGTCGAGGTCGAGCAGGGCGAGTGGCTGTCGTTCTGGATCGGCCCCGACAACCCCGACTTCGTGCCGATCGAGCAGGTGTCGCCGTACCTGCTGCTGTCGCTGCAGACCACCGAGGACTCGGGGTTCTACAAGCACCGCGGGTTCATCCCGCGCGAGTTCCGCACCGCGCTGGTCAAGAACCTCGAGGCCGGCAAGTTCAAGTTCGGCGCGTCGTCGATCACGATGCAGACGGTCAAGAACGTGCTGCTGTACCGGCAGAAGACGCTGGTGCGGAAGTTCGAGGAGCTGTTCCTGACCTGGGCCATCGAGAACTTCCTCGAGAAGGACCGCATCTTCGAGATCTACGTCAACGCGATCGAGTACGGCCCGGCGCTGTACGGCATCGGCCCGGCGGCGCGCGCGTACTTCGGCAAGCCGGCCAGCGAGATCACGCCCAAGGAGGCCGCGTTCTTCTCGTCGATCCTGCCCAACCCCAAGGAGCGCTACAAGCAGTACTGCAAGGGCGAGCTGCGGCGGCAGACCGAGGACAAGATCGGGCGCATCCTGGCCAAGATGCTCGAGCGCCAGCGGCTGACGCAAGAGGAGTACGACGCCGCGGTCGCCGCGCCGCTGGTGTTCGTCAAGGACGGCACCGAGACCGAGGCCGAGTGCCTCAAGCGCGCCGACCGGGCGCTCAAGAACGCACGGCCGACCAACCCGATGGCGCAGCGCACGCCGCCGACCGGCAAGTAGCGCCGCCGTTCACCGCCGGCGGGTGAGGCCGATCGCGCGGCGCAGACGGCACGGACGCGTCACCGGGCGATCACGCGCGGCGGCTACGGTGCGCGGGCCATGACGGACACCCTCGGTGACTACCAGCTGATCACCACGCTCGGGCGCGGCGGGATGGCGGACGTCTACCTGGCGGCGCGCCACCGCCACGGCGGCTTCACCAAGCTGGTGGTGATCAAGCGCCTGCGCGCCGACCTGTTCATGTCGCCCGACGGGCCGCTCTACCGCCAGCTCCTGCTCGACGAGGCCAACCTGGCGGCGCGGCTGCACCACCCCAACATCGTCCAGACCCACGAGGTCCACGACGACGTCGGCGCGCCGTACCTGGTGATGGAGTACCTCGACGGCCAGCCGCTGACCCAGGTCGTGACCGCGGCGCTGCGCGCGGGCCAGCGGGTGCCGGTGCGGCTGGCGCTGCACGTCGTCGCCGAGGTGCTGGCCGGGCTCGAGCACGCCCACGCGCTGTGCGACTACGACGGCGCGCCGCTGGCGGTGGTCCACCGCGACGTCAGCCCGCACAACGTCTTCTGGACCTACGCCGGCGACGTCAAGCTGATGGACTTCGGCGTCGCGCGGTCGGCGCTGGGCGCCAGCCTGACCGTGGCCGGCACGGTCAAGGGCAAGCTCGGCTACATGGCGCCCGAGCAGGCGCGCGGCGAGGCGATCGATCACCGCGCCGATCTGTTCGCCGCCGGCATCGTGCTGTGGGAGCTCTTGGCGGGGCGGCGGTTCCTGCGCGCCGAGAGCGACGCCGGCGCGATGCACAAGCTCCTGTACGAGCCGCTGCCGAGCCTGGCCGAGGTGCGGCCGAGCCTCGATCCGCTGGTGGTGGCGGTGGTCGAGCGCGCGCTCGAGCGCGATCCGGTCCGCCGCTACCCGAGCGCGGCGTTGATGCGGGCCGACGTCGAGCGCGTGCTCGGCGGGCGCGCGCCGCGGCGCGAGGACCTGGCGGCGTTCGTCGCGCCGCTGTTCGCCGCCGCCCGCGAGGAGCGCGCGGCGCGGATCGTCCGGTCGCGGCCGGCCACCGCGTCGTCGCCGATCGTCACCGCGGCCCCGTCGTCGCCGGCGCACGTGCTGCCGGTCGCGAGCGATCGCGAGCCGACCGCGCCGGTGGAGGTCGCGGCGGCGCCGGTCGCGGTGCCGGCGACGGCGCCGGCGGCGCGGGGCCGTGGACGATGGGGCGCCGCGGTGGTCGCGGCGGTCGCGGTGGTGGCGGTGGCCGCCGCCGTGGTCGCCGGGCGCGGGCGCGCCACGCCGCCGGGCGCGCGTCCGGCCGAGGCCCGCCAGCCGGCGTCGGGCGCGGCGCCGGCGGCGCCACCCGCGCCGGTCCCGCCGACGCTGCGGCTGTGCGGCTCCAACACCGTCGGCGCCGAGCTGGCGCCGGCGCTGGTCGAGGCGTTCCTGCGGCGCCGGGGCGCGCCCGCCGTGGCCCGCGCCGTCGACGCCACCGGCCAGGCGCTGCGCGCGACGCTGCCCACCGGCGAGGTCGTCGTCGACGTCCGCGCCGAGGGCAGCGCGACCGCGTTCACCGGGCTGGCCGCCGGGCGCTGCGACGTCGGCCTGGCGTCGCGGCCGATCAACGACGACGAGGCGGCGCGGCTCGAGGCCGCCGGGTTCGGCGATCCGCGGCGGCCGGCGATCGAGCACGTCATCGCGCTCGATGGCATCGCGGTGATCGTCCACCCCGACAACCCGATCGCGACGCTCGATCGCGCGGCGCTGCGCGGCGTCTTCACCGGCGCGATCACCGACTGGGCCGCGCTCGGCGGCGCGCCCGGGCCGATCGTCGTGCTGGCCCGCGACGATCGCTCGGGCACCTTCGACACCTTCAAGCACCTCGTGCTCGGCGCGACGCCGCTGGCGGCGGCCGCTGGGCGCTTCGCCGACAGCGCCGCGCTGGCCGACGCGGTGGCGCGCGACCCGCGGGCGATCGGCTTCGTCGGCCTGGCCTACGTCCGCGGGGCGCGGGCGGTGGCGATCGGCGACGCCGGCGCCGCGCCGCTCCTGCCGACCAGCGTCACCGTCGGCACCGAGGCGTACCTGCTGGCGCGCCGGCTGTTCGCGTACAGCGCGCCGCGCCCGGCCACGCCGCTGGCCGCCGAGCTGGTGGCGTTCGCGCTGTCGCCGGCCGGGCAGGAGGTGGTCGCGCGCGCCGGCTTCGTCGATCTGGCGGTGGCCCTGGTCGACGCCGCGCCCTGCGACGCGGCCTGCCCGCGCGACTACGCCGCGCAGGTCGCCGGGGCGCGGCGCCTGTCGCTCGACTTCCGGTTCCGGCGCGGCGAGGACGCGCTCGACAGCCGCGGCAGCCGCGACCTCGATCGCGTCGTGCAGTTCCTCCACGATCACCCCGACGCGCGGGTGCTCCTGTTCGGCTTCTCCGACAGCTCGGGCGGCCGCGACGCCAACCGCCGGCTGGCCCAGGCCCGGGCCGACGCGGTCGCGCGCGCGCTGGCCACCCGCGGGGTCCACGCCGCGGTGGTGCGCGGCCTCGGCGCGGCCCGGCCGGTCGCCGACAACCGCGACGCCGCCGGCCGCGAGCGCAACCGCCGCGTCGAGATCTGGCTTGGCCGCTGAGCCGTCCGCGCCGTCCGCGTCGTCCGCGCCGTGGATCGCGGCGCGCGGTACGATAGGGCATGGCCGCGCTCGCCTGGCTGGCCGCGCACCGGGCCCTGCTCGTGGGCCTGCTCGGCGTCGCGATGTCGGCGGTCACGACGCTGCACGTGCTGGTGGTGCCGCGGCAGCCGCGCAGCGCGGCCGGGTGGCTGGCGGTGATCTGGCTGTCGCCGATCGTCGGCCCGGTGGTCTACGTGCTGCTCGGCATCAACCGCATCGCGCGCAAGGGGCGACGGCTGCGGCCCGAGGCGCGGCCCGACCGCGAGCCCGACGGCGGCGAGGCCGCCGCCGCGCCGCCGCGCGACGTCCCGGCGCTGACCGCGGCGCCGCACCTGACCGCGTTGCTCGCGGCGACCGACCGGCTGGTCGAGCGGCAGCTGGTCGGCGGCAACGCGATCGCGCCGCTGGTCGACGGCGACGCCGCGTTCCCGGCCATGCTCGAGGCGATCGCCGGGGCGCGGCGGTCGATCACGCTGGCGACGTACATCTTCGACGGCGACCAGGTGGGCCGGCGGTTCGTCGATGCGCTGGCCGCCGCCCGCGCCCGCGGCGTCGAGGTGCGCGTGCTGATCGACGCCGCCGGCGTCCGCTACCACCGCCCGCCGGCCCACAAGCTCCTGCGCGCCGCCGGCGTGCCGTGCGCGCTGTTCTTGCCGATGCGGCGGGCGTTCCCGCGCTACTGGAACCTGCGCAACCACCGCAAGGTGATGGTGGTCGACGGCGCGGTCGCGTTCACCGGCGGCATCAACCTGCGGGTCCACCACTGGTTCGCGCTGACGCCGGCCGAGCCGACCCACGATCTGCACTTCCGCGTGACCGGCCCGGTGGTCGCGCAGCTGCAGGAGGTGTTCGCCGACGACTGGGCGTTCACCACCGGCGAGGCGCTGGCCGGCGCCACCTGGTTCGCGGCGCCCACCGCCGGCGGCGGCGCGCACGCCCGGGCGCTGCCCGAGGGCCCCGACGACGAGAGCGATCCGGTGCCGTGGACGATCCTGACCGCGCTGGGCGTCGCGCGCCGGCGGGTGTGCGTGGTGTCGCCGTACTTCTTGCCCGATCCGCCGCTGGTGGCCGCGCTCGACGTGGCGGCGCTGCGCGGCGTCCAGGTCGACGTCGTCATCCCGGCCCGCACCAACTTCCGGTTCGTCGACGCCGCCGTACGCGGCGGGCTGTGGCAGCTGCGCGATCACGGCGTGCGGATCTGGATGTCGCCGCCGCCGTTCGATCACACCAAGCTGATGACCGTCGACGGCGCCTGGGCGCTGCTCGGCTCGAGCAACTGGGACCCGCGGTCGATGCGGCTCAACTTCGAGCTCGACCTCGAGGCCTACGACGCCGATCTGGTGGCGGCGCTCGACGCGCTGATCGACGCGCGCATCGCCCGCGCCCGCCGCTTCACCCGCGCCGATCTCGACGGCCGCCGCTGGCACCAGCGTGTCCTCGACGGCGCCGCCAGCGTCGCCCAGCCGTACCTGTGAGCGCGGGCGGCCGGCCGGGCCGCAACCGCGGCGGGCGCCGCGTGTCCACCGGGCATGGCGCGCGGTGCGACGATCGCGGGCGTGGTCGCGGGGCTGGTGCCGGCGGTGGTGGTGGCGGCGGTGGTGCTGGCCGACGATCGGCCGCGGGCGGCAGGCCAGCCGCCGACCGCATCGCTCGGCCGTGAAGGCGCGTACCGGACCGGGATCTGGCCAGGCCTCGCCTACGACTACGGGTGCGGCGCTCCGCCCGTGCCCGAGATCATGGTGACGCCCGCCTGGCTGCTCGTGCGCCTCCAGTGGGCGCCTGGCGCCCCCTGGGTCGTCGCGCGCGATGGCCACGAGTGGGACGCCCTGGCGGTCGTCATGACGCGCCTGCGCGCCGACCCCGTCTTGGACCCGTTCGGCGTCGTGAAGGTGTACCCGAAGGCCGGGTGCCCTACCGCGACATCATCCGCGCTTACGAGGTCGCCGACCACGCCGGGTTCGACGAGCCTAGGCTGATCCCGCCGTGGGGCTCGCACCTCGCCCCGCCGGTGTTGCCGCGCGTCGCGCTCCGCGCTGGCGTGGCGCGGGTCGAGGCCGGGCACGGCTCGTCGACATCCGCGGAGTTCGCGACCGACGACGCCGGCGCCGCCGCGCTCGCGGCGTGGCTGGCGGCGCGCTCGCCGATGCCCGCCATGCCCATGTGTCCCGGCTGCCCGATGCGGTTGGTCGAGGTCGACGGCGACGCCACGACGCGTGCGTCCGACCTCGATCGCGTCGAGGAGGCCCTGTATGAGGCCGACCTCGCGCCGACGTCGCCAGGTTCGTGGCGCGACCGCTGATCGGCCGGCGAGGCTGCAACCGCGGCGGGCGCCTCGTGTCCACCGGGCATGGCGCGCGGTGCGACGATCGCGGGCGTGGTCGCGGGGCTGGTGCCGGCGGTGGTGGTGGCGGCGGTGGTGCTGGCCGACGATCGGCCGCCGGCCGCGCGCGAGCCGCCGACCTCGACCCTGGGGCGCGAGGCCGCCTACCTCGGCGGGGTGTACCTGCACACCGTCGGTGATGACGGCTGCGGGATGGCGGTGCCAGAGCTGATGGTGACGCGGGACCGGCTGGTGTTGATCGTGCGGCATGCGCCGATCGCGTGGGAGGTCGCGCGGGACGGTGGCGAGTGGGTGGCGCTGGCCGCGGTCCTGGCGGGCCTGCGCCGCGACCCGGTGGTCGAGGGGTTGCGCACGATCCTGGTCTACCCGAAGGCCGGCGTGCCGTACCGCGACGTGATCCGCGCCTACGAGGCCGCCGACCACGCCGGCTTCGCCGGGCCGTGGCTGGCGCCGGCCTGGGGCTCGAGCGTCGAGCCGCTGGCGCCGCCGCGGGTCGCGCTCGGCGCCGGCGTCGCCCGCGTCGAGGCCGGCCTCGGTTCCCCCGAGGTGCGGCGGTTCGCGACCGACGCCGCGGGGACCGCGGCGCTGGTGGCGTGGTTGGCGGAGCGCTCGCCGGTGCCCGCCCAGCCCGGCTACACCCGCTGGGTCGAGGTCGCGGCCGACGCGACCGTGCGTGCGTCCGAGCAGGATCGCGTCGATGACGCGCTGCGGGCCGCCGGTCTGCAGCCGATGGCGCCGCGCTAACCGCAGCCGGCGGGCGTGTCCGGGGATCACGGCGCGAGCTGGCTGGTTCCGTCGGCATCAGGGCGGCGAGGGCTGGCGCGTGTCCGGCTCCGGACACACGCGGCTGTCCGGTGGACGGCCGGAATCCGGACGAAAGCGGCCGGATTCCGGCCATTGCGTCCGGGATTCGGACAGACCGCGCCTGGCGTCGCAGGGTTGCGGCTGGCGTGAGACTTGCTGAGGGCCTGGGCGTGCTGGACGATGTTGAGGGGACGGGACAAGCGGCGGAGCGATCGGTGGCGTGCGGCGACGACTGGCGCGAGGTCGACCGGACGTTGCGCGGGCTGGCGCGGCGGCGGGCGGCGCTCGACGTCGAGGAGGCCGAGTGGCTGCGGCGCGCGCGGGCGGTCGGCGTCCACCGCCAGCTGGGCTACGGGTCGTTCTTCGAGTACGTCGAGCGCGTGCTCGGCTACGCGCCGGCGGTCGCGCGCGAGCGCTTGCGGGTTGCCGACGCGCTGATGGCCCTGCCAAAGCTGCGCGCGGCCATGAGCGCCGGCGACGTCGCGTACAGCGCCGCGCGCGAGCTGACGCGGGTCGCGACCGTCGACACCGAGGCGGCGTGGCTGGCGGCGGCGGCGGACCACACCGTGCGGGAGATCGAGGACATGGTGAGCGGGCGGCGGCGCGGCGACGGGCCGGATGACCCGCCGGACCCCGCCGCGCGGCTGCAC
>JAEUJY010000155.1 GCA_016794525.1 Myxococcales bacterium | reverse complement strand
GTACCGGCCCGGCGTGTCGGCCTACTACCTGCTCGCGCCGACCGCCGACGACGGCGACCGCGACGCCGCGCTGCGTTGCCTCGAGGAGGTCGGCGCGACGATCCGGCTGCCGACCCTGGCGCCGGGCAACTGGCTGACGGTCCGGGTCGCGGTCCGCGCGCCCTAGCCGAGCGCCCGCGAGGCGACCTCGCTAGGTCTACGCCGTACGCGCTGATAGACCGGCGGGTTGCAGTTCGGGCCCCACGACCGAAAATTGGCGCTACAGTGTGCTCGGCGTCGATCCACTCCACGGACGGCGACCGGAGACGACATGACCCGAGTGACCACGCACTCGCTGCGCGCGCAGAAGGCCGCCGGCGACAAGATCTGCATGCTCACGGCGTACGACGCGACGTTCGCGCGCCTCCTCGACGACAGCGGGATCGACATCCTGCTGGTCGGCGACTCCCTCGGCATGGTGATCCAGGGCCACGACACCACGCTGCCGGTGACGATGGAGGACATCATCTACCACTGCCGCGCGGTCGTGCGCGGCACCCGCCGGGCCCAGGTGGTCGGCGACATGCCGTTCATGTCGTACCAGGAGAGCATCGAGCAGGGCGTCCGCAACGCCGGCCGCCTGATGAAGGAGGGCGGCTGCCACGCGGTCAAGCTCGAGGGCGGCGCGCAGCACGCGGCGCTGGTCGCGCGCATGACCGCGACCGGCATCCCGGTGATGGGCCACATCGGCCTGACCCCGCAGTCGGTCCACCAGTTCGGCGGCTTCAAGGTCCAGGGCAAGGGCGCCGACGCGGTGGCCAAGCTCACCGCCGACGCCCGCGCGCTCGAGGAGGCCGGCGCCTACGCGATCGTGCTCGAGGGCATCCCCGCCGAGGTCGCGCGCGAGGTGACCGCGGCGCTGACGATCCCGACGATCGGCATCGGCGCCGGCGTCGGCTGCGACGGCCAGGTGCTGGTGATCTACGACCTGCTCGGCATGGACGAGCGGTTCAAGCCCAAGTTCGTGCGCCGCTACGCCAACCTCGCGACGACGATCCGCGAGGCGACCGGCCGCTACGTCGCCGACGTCAAGGGCGGCGCGTTCCCGGCCGACGCCGAGAGCTTCCTCCGCGACAAGGACGCCGGCGCGCCGACGCCGCTGTACTCGAGCGGCAAGAAGTGACCGCGTCGCGGTTGCCGTTCGAGATCATCCGCGATCCGGCCGCGATGCGCGCGAAGGTCGAAGACCTCCGCCGCGACGGCCGCACGCTCGCGGTGGTGCCGACGATGGGCTACCTGCACGAGGGGCACCTGTCGCTCCTGCGCGCGGCCCGGGCCCGCGCCGACGTCGTCATCCTGACGATCTTCGTCAACCCGACGCAGTTCGGGCCGACCGAGGATCTGGCGCGCTACCCGCGCGACGAGGACGGCGACCTGGCCAAGGCCCGGAGCTGCGGCGTCGACCTGGCGTTCTGCCCGGACGTCGCCGCGATGTACGGCCCCGGCGCGCAGACCTTCGTCACCGTGCGCGAGCTCGAGCAGCCGATGTGCGGCGAGCGCCGCCCCGGCCACTTCGCCGGCGTCGCGACGATCGTCACCAAGCTGTTCAACCTGACCCGCCCGCACCTGGCGTTCTTCGGCGAGAAGGACTTCCAGCAGCTGGCGATCATCCGCCGGCTGGTGCGCGATCTCGACTTCGGCATCGAGGTGGTCGGCCTGCCGATCGTCCGGGAACCGGACGGCCTGGCGATGAGCTCGCGCAACGTCTACCTGGCGCCCGACCACCGCCGCCAGGCGCTGGCGCTGTCGCGGGGCCTGGCCGCCGCGGCCGCCGCGGTGGCCGCCGGCGAGCGCGACGCCGCCGCCCTGCTCGCCGCCGCCCGGGCCCCGTTCGCGGAGGCCCCCGACGCCCGCCTCGACTACCTCGAGCTGCGCGGCGCCGACGACCTGGCGCCCCTGACGCGGCTCGACCGCCGCGCCGTGATGGCGGTGGCGGCCTTCGTCGGCACGACGCGGCTGATCGACAACCGCGTGCTGCAACCTTGAGCGGGGCGTCTCGCCGTGATCGGCGACCGCGTGCGGGCGCCGTGAGCGCTACTTGATCTCGCTGCAGTCCGAGAAGGCGTAGAGCGCGTCGATCTTCGGGTTGTCGCTGAGCACGCGCCAGGCGTAGTAGTCGGCGAACTTCGGGTCGAAGGTCACGCGCACGGTCTTGCCGGCCGGCAGCTGCTTGCCGACGATGGCCATGACGTCCTTGATCTTGCACTGCGGCTCGGGGTGCTTCTCGACGCCCTCCCACGGATCGGTCGCGCCCCACAGGTCGCTGTGCCTCACGCCGGCCGAGCCCGCGCCGTACTTCTTGATCGAGTCCTTGCGGATGCTCTTGGCGTGCGACTGCACGCCGTTCTCCGAGATGTAGACCACCTCGGCGCCCTTCGACACGTCGACCCGGCCCTCGGCGTCGACGGCCTGGAAGTTGGCCGACCACCAGATCGCGTCCTTCTTCCACTTCTTGGCCGGGGTCGCCAGCGCCGTGATCAGCTTGTCGCCGTCGGGCTTCTTGCTGTCGACGCCGAGGCTCGAATACGACAGGTTGCCCTTGGCGGTGCCGCCCATCTTCATCTTGATGAACACGCCGGCGATCGACAGCGCGATGGCCAGCACCACCGAGCCGATGATCTTGAACTTCGACATCCCGCCGCCGCCGCCCAGCTTGAACGGGATCTTGATGCCGCCGACGTTGACCGAGAACTGCGCCGCCGGGCTGGCCGGGGCCGCCGCGGGCGCCGCCGCCGCTGGGGCCGCCGCCGGCATCGGCGCGGGCGCCGAGCCGGGGTACGCGCCCGCGAACTGCTGCTGGCCGGCGTAGGGGTTGGCCGCCTGGCCGCCGTAGGGCGCCGCCTGGCCGCCGTAGGGCGCCGCCTGCTGACCGTAGGGCGCGCCCGCGCCGGTCCCGTACGGCATCTGCGCCGGCGGGATCGGGGCCGCCGGGGGCGCCATCGCGGCGGCGCCGATCGGGCCCACCGCCTGGCCGCAGCTCTGGCACGGCACGGCCTGGGTCGGGAGCGCCCACGCCCCGGCACCGCAACGGGGACAGCGAGTCTGGACATACCCTTGGTTCGTCGTCATGCCCTGACAGAGGCCGTCGCCCCTCAGGTGTGACGCGACAATCGCCAATCCTTACCCGATCTCGCAGATCCGAGTTACGCTGAGGGGAGCGGTCGCGGCTCGCCCGACCAGCCCCGGAGGCGCGCGATGAAGAAGATCCTGGTGGTCGAGGACGACCCCGTCAACCTGCAGATCCTCACCGACTACCTGGGCGCCAACGGCTACGCGATGCGCGCCGCAGTCAACGGGGTCGAGGGCATCGCCGCGTTCCACAGCGAGCAGCCCGACCTGATGCTCATCGACGTGCAGCTGCCGCGCAAGAGCGGCTTCGAGGTGTGCTTCGAGGTCAAGCGCACCGCCGCCGGCGCGCAGATGCCGGTCTTGCTGATGAGCGCGGTGTACACGCCCAAGGACGAGCGCGACCGGCTGGCCGCGCCCAGCCTCGCCGCCGGCTACCTGACCAAGCCCTTCGACCTCGGCCAGCTGCTGGCCAAGGTCCAGACGTTGATCGGCCCGGCGGCCTAGGCCCGGCGGCGCCGCCGTGCTGCTGCCGCCGTTCGTCGAGGAGCTCCGCCACCCGGCGTACCGGACGCGGCTCCTGGCCGGCGTGTGGTCGGGCTACCTGATCGCGGTCGCGTTCGCGCTGCTCGCCGGGTCGGCGGTGTTCTTCGATCTCGTGCCGTACGGGCGCGAGTTCCTGATCCTGCTGGCGATCAAGGGGGCGACCAACACGGCGTCGCTGATCGCGCTGACGCGGCGCTGGCGCTTCGCGCTCGAGGTGATGTCGGCCAACACGATGGCCGACGTCGGGTGCATGACCGCGGCGATCTACTTCACCGGCGGCGTCCAGAGCCCGCTGTTCGCGATCTACGTGATCGAGGTCGGCGTCGTCGCGCTGCTGTCGAACCTGGGCACGACGCTGCTCACCGCCGGCGCGATCCTGCTGGCCTACGGGACGATGTGCGTGCTCGAGCTCACCGGCGCGCTGCCCGGCACCGCGCCGCCGCTGACCGGCCCGATGTCGGCGTGGCACCTTGTCGTCGTGATGGGCTACGCCGCGTTCGCGATCGGCGTGCCGACGTTCTTCACCACCCGCATCCTGCGCAAGCTGCGCGATCGCGAGGCCGCGCTCGAGGCCCGCACCGCCGAGCTGATCGAGGCCGGCAAGCAGAAGAGCGTGTTCCTGGCGTCGGTGACCCACGAGCTGCGCACGCCGATCCACGGCGTCTCGGGGCTGGCCGAGCTGATCGCCAGCGGCGTCTACGGCCCCCCGACCGATCGCCAGCGCCAGGCCGCGCAGTCGATCAAGCAGAGCGCGCAGTCGCTCTTGCACCTGGTCGACGACCTGCTGGCGCTGGTGCGGGCCGAGGTCGGCCGGGTCGAGATCCAGGCGACGACGTTCGCGCTGCGCGAGCTGGTCGAGCAGGTCACCGCCTCGGTCGGGTGGATGCTGGGCACCAAGCAGCTGACGCTGGCCACCGACGTCGCCGACGCGATCGTCACGACCGATCGCCGGCTGGTCTCGCACGTGCTGGTCAACTTGGTGGCCAACGCCGCCAAGTTCACGCCGACCGGCGGCCGGGTCGACGTCCGGGCCCACGTCGCCGGCGATCGGCTGGTGCTGACCGTCGCCGACACCGGCGTCGGCATCGCCGCCGAGGACCAGCAGGCGATCTTCGAGGCGTTCCGCCAGCTCGATCGCGGCGACGAGCGCGCCTACGGCGGCGTCGGGCTGGGCCTGGCGCTGGTCAAGCGGCTGGTCGACGCGCTCGGCGGCACGATCGCGGTCGCCAGCGAGGTCGGGGTCGGCTCGACGTTCACCGTCGAGCTGCCGCCGCCGCCGTCACGCGGCGCGGCCGATGACGTCGAGCTTGCCGGCGAGCGGCAGACGGTAGAATCGGCGTAGCTCGGCGAACATGTCGACGATCGCGCGCCGGGCGACGAACCGCCGCTCGAGCGAGGCGGCGTAGCGGCGGGCGTTGTCGTTGGCCACCCGGTAGCGATCGCGCTCGTCGGCGTCGAGATCGGGCTCGTAGCTGTGCTGCTCGTAGAGCCGGGCCCGCAACGCCGCCGACGCGCCGGGCGCGGCGTCGCCGGCCAGGAGGCAGGTCACGTACTTGTCGACCTCGGCCTGCAGCTCGAGCTCGAGGGCCGACACCGCGCGCGCGCCCTGCGCGCAGACGGCGGCGTAGACGAAGTGCGACACGCCCTCGAGCGCGTACAGGAACGCCGGCAGGTTGCGATCGTCGAGCCCGCTGCCGGGATCGTAGGCGGCCAGGTTGGCCAGCACCGCGCGGTCGACGAACAGCCCGACGTCGATGCCGTCGTCGCTCTCGACGACCACCAGCTGCTCGCGCGGCGCCCGCGCCAGCCCCAGCGTGGCCCGGGCCGCGTCGTCGATCAGGAACGCCTCGATCGGCAGCCCGGTGGCCACCCGGTACAGCTGCTCGAGCCCGCCCTGCAGCCGCCCCAGCACCGCGGCGGTCACTGGAGGATCGCCACGTCGGTCTCGACCAGCACGCCCAGCGCCCGCAGCTTCTTCTCGATCCACGCGTCGCGGGTGCGCAGCCACTGCTCGTACAGCTTCATCAGGTCGGCGCCGGCGAAGTCGACCCGGCGGCGGACCTCGCCCAGCACCTCGACGAACGCCGGGAAGTTCTCGGCCAGCTCGCCGTAGACCTCGGTCAGCGAGCCCGACAGCTGCCCGGCCAGGTCGGCGTAGGCGCCGCGGCCCAGCCCGACGTAGTAGTCGACGTCGACCAGCTTCTTCGACAGCGACTCGGCGAAGAACCCGGCGACGTACAGCGACGTGTCGCCGACCTCCTTGAGGGTCCGCACCCGCTCGGCCGGCGGCGCCAGCTTGGCCTCGGCCAGCCGCAGCGCCAGCGGCGCGTCCGGCAGGCGGGCCCGGGTGAACTCGCCCATCAGCGTGACCAGGTACCAGCCGGCCGGTTCGGTCGCCCGGACGTGGACCGCCTCGAGAGATTCGGTGAGGACCTCGTAGAAGAAGCCATCCACCGATGCAGCAGGTGTAACAGCGTCCATGATCCCGTTATCGGCCACGCCGGCCCAGACGCAAGTTCCCGAGCCTCGTCGTAGGGTTGCGCGCCGGACGCGAGGCCGGCTCAGCCGCAGGCCGCGTGTAAGCCCTCGTCATACATAGGGCTTTGCCACGGGGTAAACATTTCGGAAAGGTAGCCCCTTGCGCGGCCCCCGACCGCGCTTAGTATGCGCGCCGTTAGCACTCACAGCAGGTGAGTGCTAACAAAGTTCGCCGCGCCCACGACCTCCGTGCGCCCGGCCACGACTCCAACGCTCGCGAGGATCCCATGAACGTTCGTCCGCTACAGGACCGGCTGCTGGTGCGCCGGGTCGAAGAAGAAACGAAGACCCGGGGTGGCCTGTTCATCCCCGACGCCGCCAAGGAGCGGCCGCTCGAGGGCCAGGTGATCGCGGTCGGCGCCGGCAAGCGCCTCGACGACGGCACGCTGGTGGCGCTCGACGTCAAGGCCGGCGACCGCATCCTGTTCGGCAAGTACGCCGGCACCGAGATCAAGCTCGACGGCATCGACCACATCATCCTGTCCGAGGACGAAGTCCTCGGCGTCATCGGCTGAAGGAAAGAGGAGCCTAGAACATGAGCGCCAAGGACATCATTTTCGACGAGCGCGCCCGCGCCGCCGTCGGTCGGGGCGTCGACGTCCTCGCCAACGCCGTCAAGGTCACGCTGGGCCCGCGCGGCCGCAACGTGGTCATCGAGAAGAGCTGGGGTTCGCCCACGGTCACCAAGGACGGCGTCACCGTCGCCAAGGAGATCGAGCTCGAGAACAAGTTCGAGAACATGGGCGCGCAGATGGTGAAGGAGGTCGCGTCCAAGACCTCCGACAACGCCGGCGACGGCACCACCACCGCCACCGTGCTGGCCCAGGCGATCTTCCGCGAGGGCGCCAAGCTGGTCGCCGCGGGTCACAACCCGATGGAGATCAAGCGCGGCATCGACGTCGCCGTCGAGAAGATCATCGCGCACCTGAAGACCCAGTCGAAGGACACCAAGAACCACAAGGAGATCGCCCAGGTCGGCACGATCTCCGCCAACGGCGACACCGCGATCGGCGACATGATCGCCGAGGCGATGGACAAGGTCGGCAAGGAGGGCGTGATCACCGTCGAGGAGTCGAAGTCGCTGCACAGCGAGCTCGACGTCGTCGAGGGCATGCAGTTCGACCGCGGCTACCTGTCGCCGTACTTCGTGACCGACAGCGAGCGCATGGAGGTCGTGCTCAACGACGCGTTCGTGCTGACCCACGAGAAGAAGATCAGCAACATGAAGGAGCTGCTGCCGCTCCTCGAGCAGGTCGCCAAGTCGGGCCGCCCGCTGCTGATCATCGCCGAGGACGTCGACGGCGAGGCCCTGGCCACGCTGGTCGTCAACAAGCTGCGCGGCACGCTGCACATCTGCGCGGTCAAGGCCCCGGGCTTCGGCGATCGCCGCAAGGAGATGCTGAAGGACATCGCCGTCCTCACCGGCGGCCAGGCGGTCACCGAGGATCTCGGCCTCAAGCTCGAGAGCCTGACCATCAAGGACCTCGGCACCGCCAAGCGCATCACGGTCGACAAGGACAACACCACGATCGTCGACGGCGCCGGCAAGAAGGCCGACATCGACGGCCGGGTCAAGACGATCCGCAAGCAGGTCGAGGAGACCACCTCGGACTACGACCGCGAGAAGCTCCAGGAGCGCCTGGCCAAGCTGGTCGGCGGCGTCGCGGTCATCCGCGTCGGCGCGGCCACCGAGGTCGAGCTCAAGGAGAAGAAGGCCCGCGTCGAGGACGCGATGCACGCCACCCGCGCGGCGGTCGAGGAGGGCATCGTCCCCGGCGGCGGCGTCGCGCTGATCCGCGCGCTCAAGTCGCTCGAGGACGTCAAGCTGTCCGAGGAGCAGCAGTTCGGCGTGGCGATCATCCGCCGCGCGATCGAGGAGCCGCTGCGCCAGATCGCCGCCAACTCGGGCGTCGACGGCTCGATCGTCGTGTCGAAGGTCAAGGACGGCCAGGGCTCGTTCGGCTTCAACGCCGCGACCCTCGAGTACGAGGACCTGCTGGCCGCCGGCGTCATCGACCCGACCAAGGTCGTGCGCACCGCGCTGCAGAACGCCGCGTCGGTGTCGGCGCTGCTGCTGACCACCGAGGCGATGATCGCCGAGAAGCCGAAGAAGGACGAGAAGCCGGCCGGCGGCGGCGGCGGCGGCGGTGGCATGGGCGGGATGGGCGGCATGGGCGGCATGGACTTCTGATCGTCGGGAGGTCGCCTCGACCTCCCCTGCGACCTGGATCCAGCCAGGACGACGCCGGCCGCGTGGCCGGCGTCGGCGTTTTCGGCGCCGGCGCGCGACGGCTCAGCGGCGGGCGCGGGCGGTCGGCAGCTCGTCGGCCCGCGGCCGGGCCCACAGCGTCGCCAGCGCGCCGAGCACGACGCCGGCGGCCAACCACGTCGCGCCGAGCGCGGCGGCCGGCACCAGGTCGTAGGCGAGGCTGGCGCCGCGCGGGCGCACCGGCAGCGTCAGGAAGGTCAGGCCGATCGCGATCGCGAACGCCAGGCCCCAGCGGTGCTCCCGCACGAACGCGACCCGGCGAGCACGAGCGTCGTCCATCGCCGCGAGCGTAGCGCGCGGCGCGCGCGCCGTCACTCGCCCAGATCGGAGATGCAGTCGAGCTGGGCCTGGTTCGACGCCGGCGTGGCCCGCCCGGTCGCCGGGTCGCAGGTGAAGTTGCGCTCGACGCAGGCGTAGGTGCGCTGGTTGGCCGTGGCCTGGGCGACCGCGGCGTCGTCGACCCGGACGATCTCGGCCAGGCACTGATCGCGGGGCGCGCCGTCCAGGTGCTCGCAGCAGGTGGTCTGCTTGTCGGTGGCCGCCCGGTAGTGATCGGTGTGGTGGCCGCCGCAGGCGGCCAGCGCCAGGGCCAGCGCGATCCCGGCGAGGCGGGCGCGCCCCAGTGTGGTGGACCCGACCGTGATCGGCCGTTCACGCTCGAGGCGCGCGCGGGGGGTGCGGGCGGCCTGGATCCACGAGTTCGATAGCAGGCGAAGGGACATGGAGGCGCACGTTCGCAAGGCGCGCGCCACCGCCGGACCCGCCCGGCGTCCGGGACCTGGCGACCGCCTTGCAAGGCACGACCGCATGGTCTCGCTTCGCCCCGTGTTCCTGGTCTCGATGGTCCTGCTCGGGGGCGCCTGCGGCGGTGCCGCGGTGCGCTACCAGCCGCTCGGCCAGGGCCGCGTGGTGGTCGCCGGCGCGCCGGCCGCGGTCGGCCCCGGCGCCTCGGCCACCGCCGGGCTGCCCGCCGCGGTGGCGGTGCCGGCCGACGCGCCCGACTCGACCTACCGGGTCGACTTCGACGTGTGGCTGCCCCGGGCGGCCGAGGTCGACTGGACGATCCGCTGCGGCAGCGCCGCGGTGGCCGGCGTGGTCGGCGAGGACTTCGCGACGTACCAGGCGCGGCGCCTGCGCGAGCTGACGGAGCAGCGCGAGCGCGAGCGGCGCGCGGCGGCGGCGGTGGGCGCCGCGGTCGGCCAGGCGGTGATCGGCCAGGTCGCCGCGACGACGACGGTGCAGACGCCGACGGCGCAGGGCCAGGCCACGGTCGCGGTCGACGGCGCCGCGGTCGGCGCCCAGGTCGGCGCGGCGACGGTGTCGACCGACGTCGCGCTGCCGCCCGGCGACGTCGGCCAGGGCTACCGTCACGGCACCGCGACGCTGGTCGTCCCCGACGCCAACGCCGGCGCGTGCACGATGGAGCTGGCGCCGCGCAGCCCCGACGATGCCGGCGCGCTCGGCACGTTCGCGGTGGCGCGCCTCGACGACACCGCCCGCCGGATCGCGGCGCAGGCCCAGGCCGGCGCGATCGTCGTGCGCGGCGATCTGCGCGCGCAGCTGGTGGCCCGCGGCGGCGACGTCGAGTTCCGCGCGCGGCAGGCGGCGCAGGCCCAGGCGGCGGCCGAAGCCGAGCTGGTGGCGGCCCGCGCGATCCGCGCGCAGCTCGCCGCGTCGCTGCAGGCCCACGCGGTCGCGCCGCGCCCGGCGGTCGTCGCCGGTGGCCAGGTCGCGGTGCGCGGCCAGGTCGCGGTGGTCGGCGGCGGCGAGGTGACGGTGATCTCCGACGGCGCGACCTACGAGGAGTGGGTGTGGGGCCGCTGCATGGGCACCCGGCGCAGCGTCGTCGAGCAGCTGGTCCGGCGCGGCGGCGATCGCGAGCTGCGCGCGCGGCAGCGGCAGCTGGCGCTCGAGGCCCAGCTTCGGCTCGACGCCGAGGCGGCCGCGGCCCGCGCCGCCGCCGACGCGGTGGCCGCGGCGCGCGCGCAGGCGGTGATCGACGCGCGGGCGCAGGTGGTGGCCCGGCTGACCCGGCTGGGCGCGGTCGTGCGCACGCCGATGCCGCCCGACGTCGACGAGCAGCCCGGCGAGCCGCCGATGGCGGGCTACGCGTGGGCCGGGGGCCACTGGGAGTGGCGCATGGGCCAGTGGCAGTGGGTCCCCGGCTACTGGCTCGGGCAGTCGAGCGGCGGCGCGACGACGACGACGACGACGACGACGACCGTGGTCAGCGGCCCGGCCGCGGCGGTGGGCGCGGCGATCAGCGGCGGCGTGACGATCACCGTCGGCGTCGGGGCCAGCGGCACCACCAGCGCGCCGACGCCTCACACCCAGGATCACCGCCCGACGTCACACACCCAGGATCACCGCTGACACCACTCGTCGCGATCACTTCCACGGCTTGCGGCAGGCGCGGGCCGCCGCGGCGGTGCGCGCGGCCTTCATGCACTTGACGCCCTCGAAGTCGCGGGCCGCCCGGCACTGCCCGACGGCGAAGTCGAGCCCGTCTTTGATCTTCTGATCGCGATCGGCGAGCTTGGCCGCGCGCACCTTCTCGCGCTCGGCCGGCGGCGCGGCGGCGATCTCCACCTCGGCCTGCTCCCAGTACGTGAGCGAGGCGTAGTTGCGCAGCGCCTCCTCGCACGACTCGACCGACGGCCGCTTGCAGGCGGCGAACCCGAGGACCACGACAGCGAGGCACAGCGCGCGCGACATGGCGGTGACGTAGCACAGCCATCCCTCCACCGACAGGGCCCCGCACGGGCCCGCCGTCACTGCTCCCAGGTCAACCCGGCGTAGACCAGCTGGCGGCGGAACGTCCCGGCGGCGTCGCCCAGCGCGCTGGCGTGCAGCGACCAGCGCAGCTCGGCCTGCCAGGCGCGGCCGAAGCCCCGGCCCAGGCGCACCGCCGCGCTCGAGCGGGCCTCGCCGTCGAGCGAGTCGAACGACTGCGCGGCGATGTCGCGGGCGACGACCTGCGGCTCGGGGTAGCGGTCGAGCTGGCCGACCACCGACAGCGTCGCGAAGACGTGGGCCGGCAGCGGCGTGGTCACCGAGCCGCTCAGCCGCTGGCGCACGAGCGAGCTGCCGAAGCTGGTCGAGTCGTCGACGGTGAGCTCGTAGCCGAGCGACGCCGCGCGCTGCCCGGCGTAGCTCAGCTTGAGCGTCGCGACGTGGACCAGGTCGGCGCGCGCGCGATCGCCCGGCACGTAGCAGCGGGCCTCGGGCATCGGCCCCGGCGGACAGGCGTTGACGTAGGCCCGGCCGCGGTAGTCGCGCTGCTCGAGCCGGTAGCCGAGCGCGCCGTCGACGGCGCGGGCGTCGGCGCCGCGCCACAGCGGCTGCTCGACGGTCACCGCCAGCGTCGCGCCGGTCCAGTCGAAGTCGGGATCGGGCTTGTAGGCCAGGCGGCGCACGCCGACCGCCACCGTCGCGACGTGGGCGCTGGCGTCGCGCAGCGTCGCCGACAGATCGGCGCCGCTCGACGCGAAGGCGTGGGCGTCGACCGGCGCGTTGAGCGGGAAGACCTCGTAGTGGGTCGCGCGCGCGCCCAGCACGAGCGCGTCGCTGCTGCGCCGGCTGACCGCGCCGTCGACCGCGAGCGTCGTCGCGTCCTCGGTGTCGACCGCGCCGGCCAGCGCGGTGCGCGCGCCGCCGGCGGCCATCAGCGACCACCGCGCCCGGCGCGGCTGGCCGCCGCGCACGTCGACCGCGGCCCGCAGCCGCGACATCGGCGCGGCCTGCGGCCCCTGGCGATCCTCGACGCGCTGGACGTTGGAGTCGTACTCGACGCCGCCCTCGGCCCGCCCGCGCCACTCCTCGGCGGCGGCGCCGCTCGCCGCGGCGAGCACGCCGACCACGACGCCCGCGCGGCGGATCACGGCTTGCGCAGCTCGCGGGCCCGCGCCTCGATCGCCAGCCGGCGCTTGCGCAGCGTCTCGAGCCGCGCCGCGACCGCGTCCTTGGCCTGGCGCGACGCCGCGGCCCAGGTCGCGGGGTCCGCCGACCGATCCGACTCGCGCAGCACGTCGACCGTGCGGGCGTCGACCACCGCCGACAGCGCGGTGGCGAGCTCGCGGCCGCTGGGCGCGTCGGCGGCGCCGGTCAGGCCGCCGCTCTCGGACGGGGGCGCCGACGCGCCGTCGGCGACGGTCGCGGCCTCGGTCGCGCCCGACCGCACCGCGACCCGGTTGACGCCGTCGTCGTCGGTGGCCGACATCGACTCGGCGCGCTCGTGCTGGCGCCGCAGCTCGGCCGCGGCGTCGAACCTGCGGGCGCGGCGATCGAGCCGGGCCACCTCGGCGGTCAGCGCCGCCTCGGCGTCGCGCAGCGCTGCGGCCTGCTCGTCGAGCTCCTCGGGGTCGGCCAGCGGATCGAGCGCGTCGTCGGGCAGGACGATCTTCTTGGTCGGCGCGGCGACCGCGTACGCGGCGCGGCGGCGCGCCAGCTCGGCCCGCGCGCTCGGCGTGGCGCTCGCCATCGCGGCGTCGATCGCGGCGACCGCGGCGGCCTTGGCGCGGGTCAGCTCGGCGTCGGCGACGCGGACGCGGTCGGCCAGCGCGGTCAGCGCCTTCGCGGTCTCCAGCGACGAGGCCAGCTTGCTGCGCAGCGCGCGATCGCGGCGCCACGACGCCTTCTGCCGCTTGAGCTGATCGACCTCGGCCAGCTCGCCCTGGTAGCGGCGGGTCGCGGCGGCGCGCTCGGTGGCCAGCGCGCCCAGCGCCTTCTGCGCCCGGGCGACGGCGGCGATCGCCGCGTCGACCCGCGACGGCGCCTGGGCCACCCGCACCCGCGGGCGCACGTCGGCCGCGGCCGACCCGAGGACGGGCGCGGCGACCGCGAACGCGACGGCGAGGGCCAGGGACAAGCGCACGGGTCGAGTCTAAGCAGCCCACGTGCCACCGGCAACCTGCGAGAACCACGCCGCAACTGGCCGGCGCGCCGCAGAAACTCCCCGCGCCTGGCCGCGATCACTCAGAAAACTGTGATCGATCCGAGATCGCGCGGGCCGCGGGCGATCTGGCTGCCAGGTCCGGAAACGGCCAGACGCGGCCGCCCGGGGTCGCTAGAACCACCTCCATGGAGCTCGATCGCGCCGCGTGTCGCCAGGCCGTGGTGGCCCGCGACGGCCGCTTCGACGGCCGGTTCGTCGTCGCGGTCGCGACCACCGGGATCTACTGCCGCCCGGTGTGCCCGGCCCGCACGCCGCGCGCCGAGCGCTGCGAGTACTTCACGCTCGCCGCGCAGGCCGAGGCCGCGGGCTACCGCGCCTGCCTGCGCTGCCGCCCCGAGGTCGCCCCGGGCCACGCCGCCAGCGCGGTCGACGCGCGCGCGCACCTGGTCGCCGACGCGGTCGCGCTGATCGAGCGCGGCTTCCTGATCGATCGCTCGCAGGACGAGCTCGCGGCGCACCTCGGCGTGACCGCGCGCCACCTGCGCCGCGCGGTGGTGGCCGAGCTCGGCGTGACGCCGGGGCAGCTCGATCGCACGCGCCGGTTCGCGCTGGCCAAGCAGCTGCTCCACGACTCGCGGGCCTCGGTGACCGCGATCGCGCTGGCCGCCGGCTTCGGCAGCGTCCGCCGCTGGAACGCGGCGTTCCGCGCGCAGTTCGCGACGACGCCGTCGAGCTTCCGCCGCCGCGCGGTCGCCGCCGACGCGACCGCCGCGCTGACCGTGCGCCTCGACGCGCGGCCGCCCTTCGACGGCGGCGCGCTGCTCGGGTTCCTGGCCGGCCGCGCGATCGCCGGCGTCGAGGAGGTCGACGGCGCCTGCTACCGCCGCACCGTCGACGACGCCTGGCTCGAGGTGCGGGTCGTCGACGACGCGCGCCGCCCCGGCGTGCGGCTGACCGTCGCCGCCGCGCTGGCGCCGCGGCTGGTGCCGATCGTGGCCCGGGTGCGCGCGCTGTTCGATCTCGACGCCGAGCCGGCGGTGATCGCCGCGCACCTGCGACGCGATCCGCGGCTGCGCGCCGCCGTCGACGCGGCCCCCGGGCGCCGGGTGCCGGGCGCGTACGATCCGTTCGAGGTCGCGGTGCGCACCGTGCTCGGCCAGCAGGTGTCGGTGGCCGCGGCGTCGACGCTGTGCGGCCGGCTGGTCGCGCGCTTCGGCCGCCCGGTCGCGACCCCGTTCGCGGCGCTGACCCACGCCGCGCCGACCGCCGCCGTGCTGGCCCGCGCGTCGATCGACGCGGTGGCCGAGGTCGGCCTGCCGCGGGCGCGCGCGGCGACGGTGATCGCGCTGGCGCAGGCCGTCGTCGACGGCCGGGTCAGCTGGGATCGGCCGCGCGATCCGATCGCGGCGATGGCCGCGCTCACCGCGCTCCCGGGCGTCGGCCCGTGGACCGCGAGCTACCTCGCGATGCGCGCGCTGGCGTGGCCCGACGGCTTCCCCGCCGGCGATCTGGTCTTGCAGCGCCAGCTCGGCGTCACCAGCCGCGCCGCCGCCGAGGCCGCGAGCGCCGCGTGGCGCCCGTGGCGCGCGTACGCCGCGATGCACCTGTGGGCCGCCGCCGGCGCCCGCCAAGGAGGATGATCATGCTCGCCCACACCACCCTGCCCTCGCCGGTCGGCCCGATCACGATCGTCGCGTCGCCCGATGCGGTCGTCGCGATCCACCTCGGCGACGACCTCCCGCTGCCCGGGTCGCGCCCGGCCGACGATCACCCGATCGTCGCCGCCGCGGCCGCCCAGCTCGGCGAGTACTTCGCGGGCCGCCGGCGCGACTTCGACCTGCCGCTGGCCGGCGCCGGCACCGCGTTCCAGCGCGACGTGTGGCGGGCGCTGTGCGCGATCCCGTTCGGCGCGACCTGCGGCTACGGCGAGCTGGCGGCGCGGCTGGGCCGCCCGAGCGCGGCGCGCGCGGTCGGCGCGGCCAACGGCCGGAACCCGATCGCGATCGTCGTGCCGTGCCACCGCGTGATCGGCAAGGACGGCACGCTGACCGGGTACGCCGGCGGGGTGGCGATCAAGCAGTGGCTGCTCGAACATGAGGCGCGGATCACACGCGCATGAACGCCGTCTGAAGCCGGGGCAACTCACCGACGTGCCCTCCCTCCGCTCCGTGACCATCCTGGCGGCGCTGACGATCGGCTGTGGCGATGGCGCCGCCCCCGCGATCGACGCGCCCTCCCCCGACGGCCCCACCCCCGACGCCCCGCTCCCCGACGCCCCGCTCCCCGACGCCCCGCTCCCCGACGCCCCCACCCCGGACGCCCCCACCCCGGACGCCGCGCTCCCCGACGCCGCCGGATCGCTCGTCGACGCCCCGTCGCCGATCGACGCCACGTTCGACGCCGGCAACTGGATCGACCCGCTCGATCACGCCTTCGGCGCGGACGGCGTGGTCACGACGCCCGACGGCCTCCCGTCGCGGGTGGCGATCGACGCGCTCGGCCGCATCGTGATCGTCGGCGTCCGCCACGGCGCGACGCCCGACACCTTCGGCCCCGGCTACGTCGAGCGCCGGCTGGCCACCGGCGCGCTCGATCTCAGCTTCGACGGCGACGGCGCGGCCGCGACGCCGTCGTCCCCGTCGTCGCTGGCGGTGCTGACCGACGGCCGGATCGTCGTCGGCGGCGGCGAGGTCTACGGCCCGGCGGTCGATCTCGCGCACGTGCTCGACGCCAGCGGCGCGCGGGTCGGCACCGTGCCGGGCGGCGGGCGCCAGGCGATCGTGGCGATCGCCGCGATGCCCGACGGCGGGTTCGTCGCCGCCGTCGAGCAGGGCGTCATGCTCGCGCAGCTGGTCACGGTGCGCCGCTACCGCGCCGATCTCACCACCGCGTGGACCAGCGGCCAGGTCGCGGTGGTGAGCTCGGCCGGCCCGGTGACGCTGACGGCGATCACCGCCGGCGGCGCCGATCGCGTGCTGCTGACCGCGGAGGGATCGCTGGTCAGCCTCGCCGCCGCGACCGGCGCGCCCGACGGCGCGTACGCGGTGCCGGCCGGCTCGTGGCAGTCGCCGTTCAGCGGCGTGCCGCTGCGCCAGGTCGGCGCCCAGGTCGCGATGATCGATCGCGTCACCGACGCGGCGCGGGTGCGGTCGGTCAGCGCGGCCGGCGCGTACGGCGCCGACCGCCTGGTGCCGACCTGCCTGGCGCTCGAGAGCTACTACCCGGGCGGCGCCGCCGTCGACGGCGCCGGGCGGCTGGTGCTCGCGCCCTCGGGCGGGCAGCAGGATCAGACCGTCGCGGTGGCGCGGCTGGCGCCGGCGCTCGATCAGCTCGATCCGGCGTGGGGCTGCGGCCGCTGGTTCACGCTGCCGCCGATGTGTCCGCCGGGCGAGCCGTGCCTGGGCACCGGCGTCGACGACTTCGCGATCGCCGCCGATCTCGCGATCGCGTCCGGCGACGCGGTGGTGGTGGTCGGGTACCAGCGCCGCTTCCACGGCGCGAGCCGCGGGTTCGTCGCCAAGCTGGCGCCGTGACCGCTACTGGATGCCGTACTTCTCGAGCTTGTAGTAGAGCGCGCTGGTCTTGATGCCGAGCAGGCGCGCGGTCTCGGTCTTGACGCCCTTGGCCTTCTCGAAGGCCTTGAGGATCAGCTGGCGCTCGAGATCGTCGAGGATGTCGGGCAGGCTGAGCTGGCGCGGCACGTCGAGGCGATCCTCCTCGGCCGAGGCCGGGCCCTGGAGGAACGCCGGCAGCGCGGCGGTGCCGATGTCGGCGCCGTCGGCGAACACCAGCGCCTGCTCGATCGCGTTCTCGAGCTCGCGGACGTTGCCCGGCCAGTGGTAGGCCATCAGCCGGCCGAGCGCGGCGTCGGACAGCGCCCGCACCCGCGGGTTGGTCTTGGGCCCGAGCTTGTCGACGAAGTGCTGGGCCAGGAGCGGGATGTCCTCGCGCCGCTCGCGCAGCGCCGGCAGCCGCAGCGGCACGACGTGCAGCCGGTAGAACAGGTCCTGGCGGAACCGGCCCTCGGCCACCTCGCGCTCGAGATCCTTGTTGGTCGCCGACAGCACCCGGACGTCGACCTTGATCGGCTGCTCGCCGCCGACCCGCTCGAACTCTTGCTCCTGCAGCGCCCGCAGGAGCTTGACCTGCATCGACGGCGGCACGTCGCCGACCTCGTCGAGGAACAGCGTGCCGTGGTGGGCCAGCTCGAAGCGCCCGAGCTTCTGCTTGACCGCGCCGGTGAACGCGCCCTTCTCGTGGCCGAACAGCTCGCTCTCGAGCAGCGTCTCGGTCAGCGCGCCGCAGTTGACCTTGATGAACGGGCCGTCGGCCCGCCGCGACAGCCGGTGGATCGCGCGCGCCACCAGCTCCTTGCCGGTGCCGCTCTCGCCGGCGATGAACACCGTCGTGTCGGCGGCCGCGACCTTGTCGACCGCGCGCAGGACCGCGGCGATCTTCTGCGACGTGCCGATGATCTCGTCGAACCGGGTCTTCTGCTCGTCGCGCAGGTAGGCGTTCTCGGCCTCGAGCTTCTTGCGCGCGCGCCGGGCGCCGCACAGCTCGAGCGCGCGCTCGACCTTGAGCCGCACCACCTCGGGCGCGAACGGCTTGGTCAGGAAGTCGAACGCGCCGAGCTTCATCGCCTCGACCGCGGTCTCGACCGTGCCGAACCCGGTGACGATCATGATCGGCACGTCGGGATCGAGCGCCGAGATCTGGCGCAGCACGTCGACGCCGGTGAGCCCGTCCATCTTGAGGTCGGTGATGACGAAGTCGAAGCCGGCCGGCCGCGCGCGGTACGCCGCGACCCCGGCCTGCCCCGACGCCGCCGCCACCGCCTCGTGGCCGAGCTTCTTGACCGTGTGGACCAGCCCGTCGCGGATGGTGTCGTTGTCGTCGATGATGAGGATCGCGGCCATGGGCGATGCCAGGGTAGCCGATCCGCGCGGGCCCCGGGGCCGCGGCGCCCGGCTCACGTGCGCGCGCGGCGGTGGTAGAGCCAGCTGGTGACCAGCAACAGCGCGCCCACCACGACCAGCGACAGCACCCGGTAGGCCTGGCCGACCCGCGCCAGATCGACCAGCAGCACCTTGGCCGCGGTCAGCCCGAACAGCCCGAGCGCCACCACCCGCACCGGCGGCCAGCGTCGCGCGAAGCCCACCACCAGCGTCGCCGCCGCCAGCGCGCTCCACGCGCAGGTGACCGTGACCAGCCCCAGCCAGCGCGCCCGCAGCGCGTCCTCGACGCCGAGCCGCGGGTGGACCCACGCCTCGCGCGTCACCAGCAGCCACAGCGCACCGCCGGCGACCAGCCCGATCACCAGCCCGAGCTCGGCGCCGACCTGGCCGTCGCCGATCGCGCGGCCGTCGATCGCGCGGCCGTCGATCGCGCGGCCCGCGATCACCAGGCCGAGCAGCGCGGCGAGCGCGGGGAGCCCGAACCCGAGGTTCACGAACAGCGCGCCGGTCGGGGTCGCGAGCGCCACGCCGAACCCGAGCACCGCGGCCACCGCCCAGGTGGCGACCGCCAGCCACGCCGCGCCCGCGCGCCGCCCGGCCGCCAGCGCGCCCGCGCACGCCAGCAGCCACGCCGCCACCGCCAGCTGCCGCGCCGCGTGGTCGCCGCCCAGGCCGAAGCCCACGACGCGCAGCTCGCGATCGAGCGTGAGCGCCGCCAGCCCGATCGCGGCCAGCGCCGCGCCCCGCGCCAGCGCCGCGCCGACGGCGTCGTCGAGCCGCGCCGCGATCCGCCGGCCCAGCCACGCGTACGCCGCGACCGCCACGACCACGACCGCCGCGCTGACGCACGCCGGGCTGGCGAACGGCCGCGCGCCCTCGAGGGCGTACGACCAGTGCGCGGTCATGAGCCGCCCGATCGCCAGCAGCGCCACCGCCGCGCCGAGGTAGCGCACCACCGCCAGCCGGTAGTGCGCGCCGAGCCCCAGCAGCACCGGCGCCGCGATCGCCCAGCCGACGACGAGGCCGTGATCGCGCACCGCCAGCGGCACCGCCAGCGTCGCGGACACCACCGCGGCGCTGGCCATCACCGCGTGGGCCAGGCCGTCGCCGGGCAGCCGCCGCCGCACGATCGCGACCAGCGCGGCGTAGCCCGCGGCCAGCGCCAGCGCCAGCCCGGCCAGCCGCGGGCCGACGCCGTCGAGGATCTCGCAGCCGAAGCCGAACGTCACCGCGCCGGCGACCACCGCGGCGGCCAGCCGGCCGGTCGACAGCGCGATCCGGTGGCGCAGGTGGAACGCCAGCGGCACGCCGACGAACACCGCGCCGAAGCCCAGGCACCACGCCAGCGTGATCGCCACGCCCGGCGTGGCGCTGCGGTGGTACCAGGCCGCGAACAGCGCCCAGGTGCCGAGGCTGGCCACCGCCTCGAGGCCGCGCCAGCGCCGGCGCGCGGCCACCACCAGCACGCCGAGATCGAGCACCAGCAGGTACGCGAACAGCGCGTCGCGCGCGCCGCCGCCCGACGACGCCAGCGCCGGCGTCAGGTACGCGCCCAGCGCCGCCAGCGTCGCGAGGATCGCGGCGTCGCGCCGCACCGCCAGGCCCAGCCCGAGCGCGGTCGCGACCACCATCACCGCCGCGCCGACGCGCGCGTCGTAGACGCCGTAGCGCGCGAACCCCGCGTACGCGGCGCCGAACACCAGCGCCACGCCGACGCCGGCCACCGCCTGGCCCAGCAGCCGCGCGTGGGTGCGCAGGAAGCGGTCCCCCAGCGCGATCGCGGCGACGCCGGCGGCGAGCGCGCAGCCGAGCTTGGCCCACGGCCCGAGCACGCCGCGGGTCACCGCCAGCCGGAAGTAGAAGCCGGCGGCGCCCAGGAGCAGCAGCGCGCCCAGCCAGGTGGCGACCTGCTTGCCGAGGCGCTCCTCGAGGCCTTCGATCGCGGACGGCGCGGACGGCGCGGACGGCGCGGACGGCGCGGACGGCGCGGCGGGTGGCGGTCGTGCGGTCATGCCCCGCAGCGATGCAGCCGCGAGGCCAGCGCCCGCGCCGACGGCGGCTCGCGCGGTTGCGCGGCGATCGTGAACCGCGCGGTGCCCGACCTCCACCACCGCGCGCGATCTTCACCACGCGTGCGCGATCGCACGCGGCGTCACCGCGCTGGCGCGCGGCGCGTGTCCGGCTTCCGGACGCGCGGTCAGCCGATCGGCAGGCGCAGCCGGAACCGGGTCTCGCCGCGCTCGGACTCGACCGCGACCTCGCCGCGGTGGGCGCGGACGATCTCGGCGACGAACGCCAGCCCCAGCCCGGTGCCCTTCTCGCGCGTCGTGAAGAACGGCGCGAACATCCGCGCCGACACCTCGGCGCCGATCGTCGGCCCGCGGTTCCACACCTCGACGATCGCGTGGTCGCCGTCGCGGCTGACCGCCAGCCGCACCGCCGCGCCGCGCTCGTCGACCTCGGCGGCGGCGGCCACCGCGTTCTTGACCAGGTTGAGCAGCGCGCGGCGCAGCTGCCCGGCGTCGGCGGCGATCGTCAGGGGCGCGCCGTCGACCTCGATCTCGAGCCCGGCCGCCGCCGCCTCGGCGCCGGCCAGCTCGGCCACCTCGGCGCACAGCGCGGTGACGTCGACCGGCGCCAGCTCGGGCGGCGGCCGGCGCGCGAAGTCGAGGAAGTCGCGCACGACCCGATCGAGGTAGCCGACCTCGCGATCGATCTTGGCGGCGTGGCCGGCGCGCTCGTCGCCGGCCAGCTCGTCGCGCAGGATGCCGGCGTAGAGCTGGATCCCGGCCAGCGGGTTGCGCACCTCGTGGGCGATGCCGGCCAGCATCTGCTGCATCTGGGCGTCGCGCTCGGCCAGCTGGCGGCGCATCGCGTCCATCGTGTCGGCCAGCACGCCGAGCTCGTCGCGCGAGGCCCGCGCCACCGGCTGGGTGAGATCGCCGCCGCCGATCCGGGCCGCCGCGGCCGCCAGCTGGCGCACCGGCCGGGTGATGAACAGCGCGGCCAGGAACGTCGCGGCCAGCACCACCGCGGTCAGCCCGGCGCCCCACCACATCAGGCTGGTGCGCAGGTCGCGCAGGCGATCGAAGTACGCGGCCGGCGCCTCGACGCCGAGCGCCAGCACGATCTCCGGCTCGGTCTCGGACGCGTGGATCGGCGCGTAGCCGGCCTTGTAGATCTTGCCGCCGGCGCCCTCGAACGTGACCGACGCCGCGGTGCCGCCGGCGAACACCCGGGCCAGCTCCAGCCGGTCGAGCTCGGCGCGGTAGTGGTGGCCGCCGATCGTCGCGCCGGGATCGCTGTCGGCGCGGATCACGTACTGGCGATCGATCACGTACAGGTGGACGCCGGTCGCCGCGGCGACCGCCTCGAGCTTGGTCGCGACGTTCTTGTAGGCGCGATCCTCGGTGTCGCCGACCGCCAGCTCGGCGAGGTACTTGCCGCGGACCTGGGTCGAGGTCGACGCCGCCACCGCCACCAGCTGGTGGCCGAGCTCGGCGTCGAGATCGCGGCGGGTGACCTCGAGCGCGATCACCGCGAACAGCGCGAACAGCGCCAGCGTCGGCACCGCGAACGCACCGAGCAGCTTGACCAGGACCGTCGCGCGCGGTCGCACCACCGCCGTACGCTACCACCCTGGCCCGGTTGCGACCCGGGGGCGCCGATGCGATCGTCGGCCCATGGCACAAGCCTTGGGACGGCCGTGGCCGCGGCTGGCGGCGATGTCGCGCAGCGGGCGCTTCGTGGCCCTGCGCGGCCCCGGCGCGATCGAGCTGGTCGACGCGCTCGGCACCGCGCCGCGCACGCCGATCGCGTGCGCCGAGCTCACCGACTTCGCGTGCGTCGGCGCGATGCTGTGGCTGCTCGAGGGCCGGCGCATCCGCCGGCTGGCGCTGGAGTCGGGTCGCCCGATCGAGCCGGCGATCGAGCTGGCGCAGCCCGGCCTCGCGCTGTCGTCGGCGGTCGGCGACACCGCCTACAACGCGGTCGTGCTCGGCGCCGAGCCGGTGCTGGCCCACGGCCTCTACGATCGCACCTCGACCGAGGCGCTGGCGATCGGCGACGCCCGCCCGTTCGCGCTGCACGGCCGGCGGATCGCCGCGGCCGGCGCCGACGGCGTCCGCGTGATCGAGGCCGGCAAGGGCGAGCTGTTCAAGGTGCTGGCCGGCGACGCCGGGCAGGTGCTGCACGCGACGTCGTTGTTCTCGGGCCAGGCGATGGTGTGCCTGCAGCGCGGCGACGGCAGCGACGTGTTCTGGGTGTGGCGGGCCAACGGCGCGCTGATCCACCGCATCCACGTGCCGTCGGCGACGCGGTGGGCGGTGTCCGAGAGCCGCGGCCTCGGCGTGATCCGCACCGCCGACAACGACCTCGTCGTCGTCGACCTGCGCTACGGCCGGGTCCAGGCCGAGGCGGCGGCGCCGATGCCGATCGCCGACTTCGACGTCGACGCCGACGGGCAGTACGTCGTGATGGCCAGCGAGCCCGAGCCGGGCGGCCTGCCGCCGGTCTTGCACGTGCCGTTCACCGATCTGTTCAGCGCCAGCGCCGGCAGCCGCCGCGCGACGCTGCACGCGCTGGCCGGCGGCCGCGCCGGGCGCCCCGACGACGAGGAGGAGGACGACGATCGCGACGACGAGGACGACGCCGAGGCCCGCGCGCCGACGCCGCTGGCGCGCCCGATCGCGGTGCCGGTCGGCCACGCGCTCGCCACGATCGAGGTGGTCGGCCCGACCGACGCCGCCGACGCCGAGCCGCCGCCGCCGCCCGCCGACCTGCCGCCGCCGCCGCCGATCGTCGTGCCCGACCTGCTGCCGGTCGGCCTGGGCACGCTGCCCGAGCCGCTGCGGGTCGAGGCCACCGGCGCGTGGGCGCCGTACCAGACCGCGCGCGAGCACCTCGACGAGCTGCTCGACCTGGTCGCCGCGCGCGCGGCCAAGGCCATCACCGACAACTGGAACAGCGGCCGGCTCAGCGTCCCGGCCGAGGACAGCCACCCGTTCGAGCGCGAGGTCAACGCCATCCTCGGCCGGGTCGGCAACTACGCCGCCGACCTGCTCACCGAGTCGACCGAGCGGCTGATCAACATCACCGCCAGCGCCGCCGGCCGGGCCCGGGCCTCGCTGGCCCGCGGCATGCGCCTGCCGTTCGTCGACCTGTGCCGCGAGTTCAACCTGTCGTCGACCGCCGCCCAGATCCTGATGGTCGCGGTGGCGCCGATGGCGCGCGGCGAGATCGCGCGGCTGTTCGGCATCCTCGGCAACGACGAGAACCGGCCGATCGTCGATCGCTACCTGATCGAGATGGTGATCGCCGGCGACGATCGCGCGCAGCGCGCGGCGGTGGCGCGCGAGCTGGCCGACGACGCGCCGCTGGTGCGGTTCGGGCTGGTGCGGATCGGCGCCGGCGAGCGCGGCGCGTCGCTGTTCGGCGCGATCACCGTCGACCCGGTGCTGATCGAGCGGGTCCGCGGCCGGGCCGCCACCGACGCGTCGAGCGACGCGTCGACGATCCGCGGCGGCACCCGCACGCTGGCCGAGCTGCACCTGCCGCCGGCGTTCAAGCGCGACCTGGTGCTGGCGCTGGCCGCGCCGCGCACCGTCGACGAGCCGCTGCGGGTGGTGCTGCGCGGGCGCCGCGGCGCCGGCCGCCACACCGTCATCGCGACGCTGGCCGCGCAGGTCGGCCGCACCGTCGCGGCGATCGACTGCCAGCGGCTGCCGCGGGCCGGCAAGCTGATGGCGATGGCGCTGCGCCAGGAGCTGTTCCGCGCGCTCCTGCGCGGCGCGGTGCCGGTGGTCAGCGGCCTCGAGCTGGCCGATCCGGCCGACGCCGAGGGCCAGGATCTGATCAAGCAGGCGCTGCGCAACCACCCCGGCCCGGTGATCATCCGCGCGACGCCCGAGGCGTCGGTGCCGCTCGATCCCGGCTACGTGACCTTGCGGGTGCCGCCGCTCAGCGAGTCCGAGCGCGCCGAGTACTGGCGCGTCGCGCTGGCCGAGGCCGGGCTGCACGCCGGCGACGTCGACGGCCTGGCCGCGCGCTACCGGGTCGGCCCCGGCGTCATCACCCACGTCATCGCCCAGGCGGTGCTGCGCCGCGGCACCGAGCCGGCCGCCGGCAACGACAACCAGCTCGACGACGCCGGCCCGATGCTCGAGGAGGTCGCCCGCCAGCACATCGCGACCCGGCTGGCCCACATCTCCAGCCACGTCACCCGGCTGGCGCGCTGGGAGCAGGTGGCGCTGCCCGACGACGTCCACGACTCGATCCGCGAGTTCATCGCCCGCATCCGCCACCGCAAGACCGTCTACGAGAAGTGGGGCTTCGACGAGAAGATGTCGACCTCGCGCGGGTTGACGGCGCTGTTCTACGGCCCGCCCGGCACCGGCAAGTCGATGGTCGCCGGCCTGGTCGCGCGCGAGCTCGGCCTGGATCTGTACCGGGTCGACCTGGCGCGGATCGTCTCGAAGTGGATCGGCGAGACCGAGAAGAACCTGGCCGAGGTGTTCGACGCCGCCGAGGACGGCCAGGTGGTGATCCTGTTCGACGAGGCCGACTCGCTGTTCGCCAAGCGCACCGAGGTCAAGTCGTCGGTCGATCGCTACGCCAACCTCGAGGTCAACTACCTGCTGCAGCGCCTCGACACCTTCGAGGGCATCGCGGTCCTGACCACCAACCTCGAGGGCTCGATCGATCAGGCGTTCAAGCGCCGCATGTCGCTGCGGCTGCACTTCCCGTTCCCCGACGAAGACATGCGGGTGCGGCTGTGGGCCGCGCACATCCCGACCGCGACGCCGATCGCCGGCGACTTCGACTTCAAGGATCTGGCGCGGCGGTTCCCGCTGTCGGGCGGCTACATCCGCAACTCGACGTTGCGCGGCGCGTTCCTCGCGGCCCAGGAGAACCGGCCGCTGGGGCAGGAGCACCTGCTGCGCGCGATCGCGCTCGAGTACCGCGAGATGGGCAAGCTGGCGACCAGCGGCCGCATGGAGTGACGCGCGCTCGCGTGGGTTGGGTCGGCCGGGTTGGGTCGGCCCGGACCCGGGCCGCGGCGGGGCTGGGTCGGGGCGCACCCGATCGGGTCGCCGCCGGCACCACATCCTCGGCACTTGTGGGTGGCACGGGGCGTGAACTAGGGCGCGGCCAAGGAGTCACCACCATGAAGACCACCGCCATCGCGTTCACCCTCGCCGCCCTCACCCTCACCACCGCCTGCGGCAAGAAGAAGGACGCCGACGCCACCTCGTCGGGCAAGCCCGCCGAGGCCGCCAAGGCCGCCGCCCCCGCGGCCAAGCTCGAGTACAAGAAGGTCGGCACCACCGGCCTCGAGGTCGAGGCCCCGGCCGACGCCAACGTCGACGACAACAGCGCGTCGGCCGGCTTCCCGTCGGCGACCATCTGGGCCACGCCGACGACGTTCCTCACCGGCGCGTTCTCGAAGGACGACTGGGGCATGATCAAGGCCACCTTCGAGGAGTCGAAGGCCGGCATCGAGAAGGACGCCGCGATGGTCGGCAAGATGAAGGGCTTCACCAAGGAGGAGAAGACCGCCGACGGCTGGCAGTTCGAGTGGGAGGCGACGTCGATGACCGACAGCCCGGTCTACGGCATCCAGATCCGCCTCAACATCGACGGCAAGGCCTGGGACTGCGGCACCAACGCCGGCAGCCCCGCCGAGCGCGAGACCGCGATCAAGATCTGCAAGTCGGTGCGCAAGGCCAGCTGAGCCCGACCGTCACGACCGCGTCAGGCGCCACAGCTCGACGCGGTACTCGTGCGCCTCGCCGCCGACGCCGACCGCGCCGTCGGCCTCGCGCCGCGCCAGCCGGTAGCGCCCCGGCGCCAGCGCGATCTCGAAGACGTCGCGCTTGCGCGGCTTGCTGCCACGGGCCGCGGCGTCGAGCAGCCGCGCGCCGTCGGCGCCGATCTCGAGCGCACCGTCGACCGGCGTCCACGGGGCGCGCGGGTCGGCCAGGTGCGCGGCGGCGCCGAGCGCCGACGCGAACGGCTCGCCGCTCAGGTGGCGCACCACCGCGCCGCCCGCGGCCTGCTCGAACCAGGTGGTGGGCGCTGGCCCGTCGAGCACCAGCGCCCGGTGGGCCGGCGCCGCGCCGACGTCGACCCAGGCCTGCCCGACGATCCGATCGTAGTCGCACGGCGCGCCGCGCGTGATCGCCGATCGGCCGCGAGCGTCGAACACGCCGTGCCACCCCGCCGACGCGGCGCGATCGATGAGCAAGATCGAGGTCTCGGCCGGCGCCAGCCACGGGTGCCGCTTGGCCGCCGCGAGCTCGGCCCGCGACGCCTGGGGCAGCGCCGCCTCGGGCGCGGTCGCGCCGCCGAGCCCGGCGCGCACGCCGGCCACCACCTCGGCCACCGTGGCCCCCGCCTGCGCGAACACGCAGCACTGCACCGGGTAGCGCCCGGCCTTGGCGTCGGCGTACGCGACCGCGTACGTGCCGTCGGGGATGGGCGCCGGCATGCTCCAGAACTCGCCATCGATCCGCGCCGCGCACATCGCGTAGCCCGCGCCGGCGACCGGCCACGCGTCGACGACCGGGGTCCAGGCGGCGATCGTGCGCAGCGCCTGCTCGGCCGCGAGCAGCGCCTTGTGGGTCGCCGGCAGCGTCGCGCTGGTCGGCGCGCGCACCAGCACGCCGCCCACCGGGTGCGGCAACCACTTGCCGGTGGCTCCGCCCGGCAGACACAGGAGCGGCGAGCCGTCGACGGTGATCACCCGTGGCGCGGCGGTCGCGGTCAGCGCCGGGCGCGCCGCCGCGGCCTTGAGCGTCGCGGTCACGGTCGCCGGTCCGAGCACGATCGCCGCGGGGTCGCTGCTGCCGCGCACCCACGACGGCCACTCACGCTTCCACGCTGGGTCGGCCATGAGCCCGAACGTACACCGCGTCGACGAGCGTCACCGGTTACGCCGATGGTTACGGCGTGACGGCGGCGAGGCCGCGAACCGCGGCGCTTTCGCGGTCGCGCGGCGGCACGGTTCCTGAAGTGGGGGTGTGCAGACCCGAACCACTCACGGAGGAACCACCGATGCGCACGTGCTCGACCTTGCTCGCCCTGTCCCTGCTCGCCGCCACCGCCGCCTGCGTCGAGGCGCCGCCCGACGACACCGTCGATCGCGCGGCGCTCGCCGATCCGTCGATCACCGCGGTCGACGACCTCTCGTCGCGGATGGCCTACACGCTCGACGCGTGGGAGCAGCGCGCGTCGCTCGCCGACGACGACACGGTCGGCGACGCCCCGCCGCCGGCGAACGCGACCGCGCGCCAGGTCGAGTGCGGGATCATGGACAATGGCACCGAGCGGTGCTGCGTCGGCAACTACTGCTGCTTCTGGTCCAGCGGCGGCGGCGGAGCGATCTGCATCTAGCCGGCGCCGCGCCGATCACGGGAACAGCGGCGCGTGCCCGAGGCCCAGCGTCTCGGGCCAGCCGCGCGCGAGGTTCAGGCACTGCACCGCCTGGCCGGCGGCGCCCTTGACGAGGTTGTCGATCGCGCTCATCGCCAGCACCTTGCCGCTCCGGCGATCGTGGACGACCTGCACGTGGCAGCGGTTCGAGCCGCGCACGTGGGCGGTGTCCGGCAGCTGGCCCGCCGGCAACACGTCGACGAACGGCTCGTCGGCGTAGGCGGCGATCAGCGCCGCGCGGTAGTCGGCCTCGGCGCGCGCGGGGTCGGTCGGATCGGCGTAGACGCAGGCCAGGATGCCGCGCGTCATCGGCACCAGGTGCGGCGTGAACAGGAGCGACACCGGCGCGCCGGCGGCCAGCGCCAGCTCCTGCTCCATCTCGGGGGTGTGGCGGTGGGAGCCGCCGACCTTGTACGGCCGCAGCCCCTCGCCGACCTCGGGCAGGTGGGTGCCCAGCCCGGGCGTGCGGCCGGCGCCCGACGCGCCGCTCTTGGCGTCGACGACGAGGCCGCGCGGCGCGACCAGGCCGGCGGCGAGCAGCGGCGCGATCGCCAGCGTCGTCGCCGTCGGGTAGCAGCCCGGCACCGCGACCAGGGTCGCGCCGCGCAGCCGCGCGCGGTGGCGCTCGGGGAGGCCGTAGACCGCGTCGGCCAGCAGCGCCGCCGCCGGGTGGTGCGGGTGATCGCCGCCGCCGTACCACGCGGCCCAGGTGGCGGCGTCGTGCAGCCGGAAGTCGGCCGACAGGTCGAGCGTCGTCACGCCGCGGGCGTGCAGCGCCGCGACCACCAGCGCCGACTCGCCGTGAGGCAGCGCCGCGAAGGCGACGTCGGCGCCGGCGGCGATCGCGTCGGCGTCGAACGCGGTGATCGGCAGCGCGCACAGCCCGGTCAGGTGCGGGAACACCTGCGCCACGGTCTGGCCGGCGGCGCGCCGCGCCGCGACCATCGTCACCTCGGCCCGGGGGTGCGCGAGCAGCAGGCGCAAGAGCTCGCCGCCGGTGTAGCCGGAGGCGCCGATCACGGCGACGCGGAGGCGCGGGACATCGGTCGACATCGGCGCGCAGTGTACCCGCTCGCCGCGATTGCGCGCGGCGCGCGGCGATGCGATGAAGTCGCGTTGTCGCTGACGCACCCCGATCTCGCGCTCCTCGCGGCGATGCTGGCCGCCGGCTTCTTCGTCGAGGCGGTCGCCGGCTTCGGCGGCACCGTGCTGGCGGTGTCGCTGGGCGCCACCCGCTGGCCGATCGCGCTGGTGCTCGCGGTGTTCCTGCCGCTCAACCTGCTCTTGTCGTCGTACCTCGCGGTGCGCCACCGGCGCGCGGTGGCCGGCGGCGAGCTGGCGCGCCGGATCGTCCCGGCGATGGCGGTCGGCATGGCCGGCGGCACCGCGCTGGCGCTGGCGGTCGCCGCCGATCGCGCCAAGCTCGGCTTCGCGATCCTGGTGATCGCGGTGGCGCTGCGCGAGCTGGCCCGGCTGGCGCGACCGACCGCCGGGCGCGGCCCCGACGACGCGGCCCCCGCCGCCGTGACGCCGCTGCGGCCGCCGATCGCCACCGCGGTGCTGCTCGCCGCCGGCGTGATCCACGGCTGGTTCGCCACCGGCGGGCCGCTCGTGGTCGCGGTCGCGGCCCGCATGTTCCCGGCGAAGGCCACGCTGCGGGCCACCCTGGCGGTGCTGTGGTTCACGCTCAACCTCGTCGTGCTCGGCCGGCTCATCGCCCACGGCGATCTGACCGCGACCACGCTCGCCTACTCGGCTGCGATCCTGCCCGCGCTGGCCGCGGCGCTGGCAGCCGGCGAGTGGGTCCACCACCGGGTCAGCGAACGAGGGTTCCGCTGGCTGGTGGCCGGGCTCCTGCTGGTCACCGGCGCGGTGCTGCTCGCCCGCACGATCTGACCGGAGCCGGAGTCGGAGCCGGAGCCGGAGCCGGAGCCGGAGCCGGAGTCGGAGTCGGAGCCGGAGCCGGAGCCGGAGCCGGAGTCGGAGTCGGAGCCGGAGCCGGAGCCGGAGCCGGAGCCGGAGCCGGAGCCGGAGTCGGAGCCGGAGTCGGAGTCGGAGCCGGGCACGGGCACGGGCACGGGCACGGGCACGGGGTTAGCGGCACGGGCACGGGTAAGCGGCACGGGCACGGGGTTAGCGGCACGGGCACGGGCGACGCGACAGATCATGTCCTCCCACGGGCCACGGCGACGGGCGACACTGTCGCCATGCGTACCTCGCCGTGGCTCGCGCTCGTCCCGATGGCCCTCGCCGCGTGCGGGCCGACCTCGCCGGGCACCACCGGCGACGACGTCGTCGACACCGACGCGGCCGCCGGCGATCCCGACGCCGCGAGCGGCCTGCCCGACGCGCCGTTCGACGACACCGACGCGTCGTGCGGCGCGCAGACCGAGAACATCGCCGTCGAGAACCTCGGCGATCCGCCCGACCTGCTGATCGTGCTCGATCGCTCGGGCTCGATGACCGGCCCGATCCCGTCGTTCCCGCCGAACTTCACGCCGAAGTGGACGATCATGCGCGACGCGCTCAACAGCGTCGTGATGCAGCGGCAGAACAACATCCGCTTCGGGCTCTCGGAGTTCCCGACCAACGACGACTGCGCCGCCGATCCGGCGACGGCGGTGCGGGTGCCGATCGATCTCGGCCAGGCGCCCGAGGTCGCGCAGTACTTCATGACCCGCTCGCCCAACGGCAACACCCCCGCGGCCGCCGGCCTCGCGGCCGCGCTCGCGCACTACAACGCGATCCCCGCCAACCCCGCGGGTCGCTACGTGCTGTTCGCCACCGACGGCGAGCCCAACTGCGACGTCGACGACGCCGCCGCCGCGACCCACACCGTGCAGGCGGTCCAGGCGCTCGCCGCCGCCGGCATCAAGACGTACGTGCTCGGCTTCGGCGGCGCGTTCACCACCGGCACCGTGCTCAACGACGCCGCGCTCGCTGGCGGCGTGCCGCGCGCCGGCGGTCCGCCGCACTACTACGCGGCCAACAGCGCCAACGAGCTCAACGCCGCGCTCCAGGCGATCTCGGGCGGCATCATCGTGCCGTCGTGCAGCTACGCGCTGGCCACCGCGCCGCCGGTGCCCGACGATGTCACCGTCACGCTCAACGGCATGATCGTCCCGCGCTCGACGATGCACACCAACGGCTGGGACTACCACCCCGACGCCATGACCATCACGTTCTTCGGCAGCTACTGCCAGCAGATCATGACCGGCGCCACCGGCCAGGTCTCGTTCGCCTACGGCTGCCCCGGCCCCGTCATCGACTGAACGCGGTCGTCACGCGCCGCTGCAGGCGCGGGGTGGGGTCGGTGCGAGCGCAGCGAGCACTCCGGGGGCAACACCCGCCCCGCGCCGTCGCGGCGGCGCGCGGTATTTACGGCCACTCGCCGGTCGACTCGTCGTCCCACTCGCCGCTGCCGCGCGCGGCGCGCGGCGCGGTCCGCACCGCCGGCGACGAGCCGCTGGCGAACAGCGGCGTGGTCGACGCGCGCGCGAGGCGCGGCTCGATGAAGCGCTCGGCCTGCGCGGCGATGCCGTCGATGTCCTGAGGATCGAGCAGGAGCGCGTCGACGCCGAGCCGACCCGAGTGCGCCGGCGCCTCGGGCAACGACGACACCCAGAGGCGCGGCACGGGCCGCGGCCCGGCGTCGAGCATCGCGATCATCTCCTTGGCCTGCGCCCAGGAGGGGTCGTCGAGGATCACCAGGTCGATGCCCGCGGAACCGAGCGCTTGCTTACCCTCGGCGAGGGTCGAGACCAGCGTCACGGCCCACCCGCGCGCGGTCAGGGCCGCGCGGACCGCCGGCGACGCAGACGGTGAGTAAAGGAGCACGACCCGGGCCACGGTCCGCCACTATGCCCGAGGTCGGGCCGCACGCCAATGACCCCCGGGGCCCATTCGGGGAGTCGACGGGTAGCGGTCAGGGGTGGCGTGGCCCGAAACGCCAGATATCCCCGCTCAATGACAGGAGATACAGCTCCCCGGCCGCGTCGGTTCCGAACGACGAGATCTGGCTCAGGGTCCCCTGCGGGTCCAGGGTTGACTTCCAGTCCCAATGATCCCGGATCCCATCCGGAGACCACCGAAAACTCCGAATCAATCCAGTACAGTAGTCCGCGTAAAAATACAGCCCAGCAAGATCTGGCAGCGCCGGGCCTCGGTACACCGTCCCCCCGGTGATCGAGCAGCCGACCTGGTGCGAGTAGTCGGTGACGGGCGCGGTGAAGCGGCTGCGATCGCACCGCTCGGCGTCGTAGCAGTGCCGGCCCTCGGCGACGTTCCAACCAAAGTTGTGCCCGGTGAGCTTCGCCGCCGGCACGACGTAGACGCTCTCCCACTCGTTCTGGCCGACGTCGCCGATGTACAGGTCGCCGGTGGCCGCGTCGAAGGCGTAGCGCCACGGGTTGCGCAGGCCGATCGAGACGATCGTCGGCGTCGGCGTCGGCGCGTCGGGATCGAGCCGCAGCATCTTGCCGAGCAGCGTGTCGGGGTTCTGGCCGTTGCGCTGCGGATCGCCGGCGGCGCCGCCGTCGCCGGTGCCGATCCACAGCGCGCCGTCGGGGCCGAACACCAGGTTGCCCCCGTTGTGGTTGGAGTACGGCTGCGCGATGCGCAGCAGCGGCCGTGCCGAGGCCATGTCGGCGCGCGTCCCGTCGGCGGTGGCGCGGAACTCGACGACGTGGGTGTCGCCGTCGCGATCGGTGTAGTCGACGAACAGCCGCCGGTTCTCGGCGAAGCGCGGGTGGAACGCCAGCCCGAGCAGGCCCTGCTCGTTGCCCGACGACACCTCGGCCGACAGATCGAGGAAGGCCGTCGCCGACGGCTTGCCGCCCTCGAGCGTGCGCACGTAGCCGGGTTGCTCGACGACGAACGTGCGCGGATCGCCGGGCGCGGCGACCAGCGCCACCGGGCGCTCGAAGCCGCTGCCGACCTGCTCGAGCGCGATCGCCGCGGCCAGCGCGGTGGGCGGTGCGGTCAGCGCTTCGGAGGGCGGCGGCGGCGGCGCACCGACGGGCCGAGGCGCGGCGGGTGGCGGCGGTGGCGGCGGCGCCGCCGGCGGCGGTTCGCGCCGACACGCCGAGGCGAGGACATAGGCGACGACCAGACGGTGCACGGGGAGCTCCACGAAGACAGGACGCAGCATGCCGGTACTCCGTGAACGAGGACAACCCAGGACCGGCGCACGCGGACGCAGCCGCCGGCTACCCGGGTTGCCGGCAGCCACGGTCGCGAGTCTCCACGGGCTTAACCCCGCGAACCCCCGTGGCGCTGTGGATGGTACGGGGCGTGCTTTGGTGACCGCCATGCCGCAGCTCCGCTCCGAGACCCGCGCCACCGACCTCCAGCACTTCTTCGAGTACTCGGCGGCGGGCGTCGAGGTCCTGGCCGACGGCCTCCAGGAGATCCCGTTCGGCGAGTTCCTGGTCGAGCGCAACGTGCTCACCCGCTACCAGCTGCTGCGCGCGCTGCAGATGCAGGATCGCTTCACCGGCATCCGCCTCGGCGAGTGCGCCGCCGCGCTCGGCTTCGCGACGATGGGCGAGATCGAGCGCCAGTACCTGGCGTGGCGCGGCCTGTCGACCGTCGAGCTGCATTGAACGACAGGGAGGTGCGTCGCCGCACCTCCCTTCGGCGGGGCCAGGTCCCCGCCGAGCCTCCCCTCCGCGACGCGAGACAGGTGGCGACCCGGACGGCAGCGATGCCCTCGGCGTCCCCCGACGGGTGACGGCCGCGGTCGCTACATCGACCAGCCGCTGACGGCGGCGGGGCCGGTGAGATCGAGGGTGTAGGCGGCGCCGCCGGGCGTCATCCACGGCGTGTGAGCGGCGGGGACGAGGGTCTTCCACTCGGTGCCAGCGCCGCCGTTGACGATGTGGCCGGCGACGCGCAGCTGCGTCGGGCAGCCGCCGAGCGCGGTCCACGGCACGCGCACCGACAGCTCGGCGTTGTCGGCGGAGATGAAGACGTCGGTGCCCGGCGTCAACGCGGTCGCGCGGGTGGTCCACGCCGGCGTGCCGGCCGGGACATAGACGCCGTCGTAGGCGCCGCTGCCGAAATCGTTGGTGCGGCGGATCGCGATCAGGTGGGTGGCGGTGAACGGCAGCTGCGCGGTGAGGCCGCCGTACTCCTTGCCCGTCGACGGGGTCGCCGCCGGCAGCGCGGTGCCCGCCTGCAGGTAGAGGTGGTACGGCTTGGCGGCGTCGGCGAACGCCCCCGAGTGCACGGTCAGGTACAGCGCGGTCGGGCTCCAGCTGAGCCGCACGGCGTCGGCGCCGTCGAAGCCGGCGCCGATCGGCACGGTCTGCGCCGCCGGGTACGCGGCGAGGTCGCCGCTGCCGTCGAGCGTGATCGCCGCGGCGCCGGCGATCAGGCACCCGGCGGCGTCGATCGCGGCGTCGGCAGCGCCGGCGTCGATCGCCGTCGCGGCGTCGGTGGCGCTCGTGGCGTCGGTGGCCGCGGCGTCGGTGGCCGCGGCGTCGGCCGCCGCCGCGTCGGGCGCTGGCCCGTCGGGCCGCGCGTCGTTCGCCAGCGGCGCGTCGGTGGCCGCGGCGTCGATCGCGCCACCATCGATGACCCGGCCGTCCACGCCGGACGGCGCGTCCTCGTGGCTGACCATCTGCGCGGTGGAGCAAGACGCCAGGAGCAGGATCGCGACCGCCGAGAGGCGCATGGCCACACGCGTAGCAGGCGTCGTGCCGGCGCTGAACGCCGGTCGCGCCGCGCAAGTGATGGAGATCCGGCGGGCGTTGCCGGCGTCATCGCCGGCGGCGTTGCGAAACGAAACATGGGTGGGAACCACGGGGCGCAGCTGCCCGATCGCGCCCCCCGGCGTCGCGGTTCGCGACGCCTCACCAGGCCAGCAGCACCTTGCCGGTGGCGCCCTTGGTCTCGAGCAGGTGGTGGGCCTCGGCGACGTCGGTCGCGGCGAAGACCTTGCCGACGTGCGGCTTGAGTCCGACCGCCTCGACCTCGCCCAGCGACTGCGTCAGCTTCGCCACCCAGGTCGGGTCCTCGAGCACCTTGAGCGCGTTGAGCGCGTAGATGCCGCTGTTGCTGTCGAACAGCTTGAGCACCGAGATCCGCGGCGTGCGCAGCGCGGCCATGCCCATGCGCACGAAGCTGCGCTTGCCGTCCTTCACGCCCGACGACAGGCCGATGCACACCATCCGGCCGGTGATGCCGAGGCGCGCGCGCTGCGGCTGGATCTCGGCGCCGCCCGACGCGTTGAGGATGAAGTCGTAGCCGGTGGCGGTGGCGTCGGCGAGCCACTCGGCCTTGGTCAGCGCCTTGGCGCCGAGGCCCTCGATGAACGGCTTCTTGTGCGGGCTGGTGGTGAGCCCGGTGACCTCGGCGCCCAGGTGCCGCGCGAGCTGGATCGCCAGCACGCCGACGCCGCCGGTGGCGCACTCGATCAGCACCTTGTCGCCGGCGCGCACGCGCGCCATCTCGGTCAGCGCGAGCTTCGCGGTGAAGTAGTTCACCGGCAGCGCGGCGCCGGCCTCGAGATCGAGGTGGGCCGGCAGCGCGAACGCCTGCACCGCGGGGATCACCGCGCGCGAGGTGTAGCCGCCGAAGTACGTCCCCGCGACGACCGGCTGCCCGATCGTGAAGCCGGTGACGCCGGGGCCGACCGCGGCGACCTTGCCCGACACCTCGTAGCCCGGGACGAACGGCTTCTTCGGCGCGTCGGGGTAGAAGCCGAGCCGCATCTGGATATCGGCGAAGTTGATCCCGGAGTACGCGACGTCGATCGCGACCTCGCCGGCGCCGGGGGCCTGGATCGGGCGCTCGCGCACCTTGAGGGTCGACGCGGCACCGTAGGACTCGATCGCGATCTCGCGCTGGCTGGTCATCGGATTCTCCAAAGTTTCTGAAACATCGAACTATAAGAGCGCGCCGAAACCTCGACGCGCCGTGCGGCGGTCGTCAGGTCCCGGTCGGCTCGAACAGCGCGCGCAGCGCGTGCAGCGCGTCGGGGCGCACCGAGCAGATCAGCTGCTTGCCCTGGCGCTCGGTGTCGATCAAGCCGGCGTCGGCCAGCTCCTTCACGTGGTGCGACACCGTCGGGGCGTTGATGTCCAGGCCGCCGAGCAGCTTGGCCAGGAAGCAGTCGTGGGTCCGGCCCTTGGCGAGGTCGAGCTGGCTCTCCTCGACGAGGTTCAAGAACAGCTGCAGGCGGTTGGGGTGCCCCAAGGCCTTGAGCTGGCGCGCGAGGCGCTTGACGTCCGGGCGATCCACGGCGCCATCAGTACGACGGTTGTCGAACTATGTCAAGGGTGCGGTTGCGGCGTCGCCGACCGCAGGAGCGGCGCGGGGGCGGGCGGCGCCCCCGGGGTCGCCGGCGCGGCCGCCGCCGCCGCCGCCGCCGCCAGCGCCTTGGCGCGGGTCTCGAGCGCGGCCATCTCGCGCTCGGCCGCCGCGAGCTCGTCGCCCAGCTGCACCACGCCGACCGCGACCTCGCTGCTGGTCCGGGTCAGGACCGCCACCACCGGGCCGCGCTGGCGCTGGGCGATCGCCGCGGCGGTCGCTGCCGGCAAGCCGACGATCGCGTCGCGCAGCGCGGCCAGCGTCGTGGCGTCGGTCGCGAGCCGGGCCGCCAGCGCCGGCTGGCCGTCGACGGTCGCCGGCACCGCCGCGAGCCGCGCGCCCAGGCGCTCGCCGCGCGCGACCAGCGCGTCGACCTGCGGCGCGTAGGCGGCGGTCACCGCCAGGGCCTGCTCGTGGTAGCTCGCCAGCGCCGGCTCGCGCGCGCACGCGGCGACCACCAGCGCGACGACGATCACGCGCGCCCGCACGCCGGCTACGCCTTCCCGATCGCGCGGATCACCGCGTCGGTGTAGCCACGGGTGTCGGCCTGACCGCCGAGGTCGCGGGTGCGGGTCGTCGCGTCGGCCAGCGCGACGTCGATCGCGGCGCGCATCCGCGCCGCCGCCGCGCCCTGCCCCACGTGATCGAGCAGCATCGCCGCCGACAGCATCAGGCCGGTCGGGTTGGCGATGCCCTTGCCGACGATGTCGGGCGCGGTGCCGTGGACCGCCTCGAACAGCGCGCACCCCGCGCCGCCGCCCTCGGGCGCCGCGCCGAGGTTGGCCGCCGGCGCCACGCCCAGCCCGCCGACCAGGCCGGCGGTGAGGTCCGACAGGATGTCGCCGAACAGGTTCATCGTGACGATCACGTCGAAGCGCTCGGGCGCGACCACCAGCTTCATCGCGGTGGCGTCGACGATCATGTCGTCGAAGGTGATGTCGGGGTAGCGCTTGGCGATCTCGCGGCCGGTGTCGAGGAACAGGCCGTTGGACAGCTTGAGGATGTTGGCCTTGTGCACCAGCGTGACCTTCTTGCGGCCGTGGCGGCGCGCGTACTCGAAGGCGTAGACGATGATGCGCTCCGAGCCGTAGCGCGTGATGATCGCGATCGACTCGGCGGCGGTGCGGCGCGGATCGACGTAGTGCTCGACGCCGGCGTACAGGTCCTCGGTGTTCTCCCGCACCAGCACGATGTCGACGCCGGTGTAGCGCGACGGCACGCCGGCGATGGTCCGCACCGGGCGGACGTTGGCGTAGAGGTCGAACTGCTGGCGCAGCGCGACGTTCACCGAGCGGAAGCCGGCGCCGATCGGCGTGCCCAGCGGACCCTTGAGCGCGACCTGGTGGGCGGTGAGCGACGCGACGGTCGCGGCCGGCAGCGGATCGCCGACCTTGTCGGCGGCGGTCTGCCCGGCCAGCTGGCGATCCCAGTCGATCGTGCCGCCGGCGGCGGCGATCACCTCGAGCGTGGCGGCGGCGATCTCGGGGCCGATGCCGTCACCTTCGATCAGCGTCACGGTCGGACGGGCGGAGAAGGTCATGCGCGAGGTGTACCACCGTCGTAGAGTGGCGACGTGTACCGCGCCCTCGTGATCGCATCGCTCGGCGCCGCGTGCGGCGCCAAGGCCCCGCCCGGCGACATCGCCAACCGCTCCGCGCCGCCGACCCCACCGGCGGCCTGCCCCGCCGACGCCTCGCCGTTCGCGGCGCCGCCGCCGGGCTCCCCCGACGACGCGTGCATCCACGGCGCGTCGTCGGCGCTGCTCGCGGCGGCCGCGGCGGCGCCGACCTGCCACGTCTTCCACACCACCGGCGCGACCAGCGCCGCCGAGGCGGTGACGCTGGCCGACGGGCGTCGCGTGTGGATCGGCCAGGGCGGCTGCGTCCACGCCTCCATCGAGGTCCGCGGCCCCGCGGCGCGCCGCGTCGCCGCCCGCGATCGCCCCGCGGTCCTCGCCGCCGCCGCCGAGCTGCTCGCCGCGCTCGACGCCCTCGCCGCCGAGCCGATCTTCGACGGCTTCGCCCGCGACCTGACCGCGGCGGCGCCGGCCGCGCCCACCGGCAGCTTCCCGCTCGGCGCCGGCGACTGGACCGCCGAGGTCGAGGTCGGCGCCGACGGCGGGCTGACGATCACGCTCGACTTCCCGCTGTAGTTCCTGGTGGCAATCGCCGCGGCGGTTCGGACATACTCGCGGCCCCGAGGAGGACCGCGATGGATTTGTTTCGCCTTGCGCTCGCTGCGACGACGTTCGTGACCCTGGTGGCTGGCTGTGGCGGCGGCGGCGGCAACACCGATCCCGGCCCGGACGCCGCGCCCGACGCGACGTTCACGACCGGCACGTACACCGCGACCTGGGGTCCGTACACGATCCCGCCCGGCGAGGAAGGCACCAAGTGTGTCTACGTCCGCCTCGGCAACACCGACAACATCCAGGTCCACGCGATCCACAACGTGCTGGGCGAGGCCTCGCACCACTTCATCGTCTACCGCAAGGCCGACGGCGCGGTGAACACCACGCCGACCGACTGCCAGCCGTTCACCGGCACCCTCGATCCCGCCAACGGCGCGCCGCTGATGATCACCCAGCGCGCCGTCGAGACGTTGACCTTGCCCGACGACGTCGTCTTCACGCTCAAGCCCGATCAGCTGATCCGGCTCGAGCTGCACTACATCAACACCACCGACCAGCCGCTGCCGGTCACCGCCACCGCCGAGTTCCAGACCGTGCTCGGCGCCCACCAGGAGGCGGACTTCATCTTCGCGGGCACGCCCGACATCGACCTCCCGTCGAGCCCGTCGGTCCAGACCGTCGGCCCGACTTTCCTGCCGCTGGCCGGGTTCGGCGGCGCCAACGTCTTCGCGATCACCGGCCACACCCACGCCCGCGGCAGGTCGGTGACGGTGGCGACCGCGACCGATCGCGACGATCCCGGCACGACGGTCTACGCCCCGGCCAACTTCAACTGGGACGAGCCCGAGACCACCTACGCGCCCTTCCAGATCCCGACCGCGGGCGGCTTCCGGTTCTCGTGCGACTACGTCAACGACACCGGCCGCCGGATCCAGTTCGGCGAGGGCGTCGACGACGAGATGTGCTTCTTCTGGCTGTACTACTACCCGAGCCAGGGGCCCAAGGTGTGCGCGCACTCGAACCAGTTCAACCCGCCCGACGGCATCGACGTGTGCTGCCCGGCGGCCGAGGGCGACGTCGTGTCGGCGGCGGCGTGTCGGTACCTGATGCAGAACGGGCTCTGAGACCTTGGAGGGTCTTCCGCGAAGACCCTCCCCGACCAGCCGTGGGGCACCGTCGATGAGAGACGGCCGGGCGGGTTGATCGGGGCGGCGCCTGCGTCGATGATGCGGCGCAAAGGGGGCTCCATGTCCGAAGAGACCGTCATCGCGAACCAGGCCACGATCATCGCCAACCAGGAGCGGATCATCGCCAACCAGGAGAAGATCCTGGCCAACCAGGCGACCATCGCCGGCAACCAAGGCCGGCTCGACACGATCCTGGCCAACCAGAAGAAGATCATGGCCAACCAGGGCAAGCTCGACGCCGTCGTCGCCAACGGCAAGAAGATCGACGCGGTGCTGGCCAACCAGAAGAAGATCGTCGGCAACCAGGCCAAGCTCGACGCGGTGCTGGCCAACCAGAAGAAGATCGCCGGCAACCAGGCCAAGCTCGACACGGTGCTGGCCAACCAGAAGAAGATCGTCGGCAACCAGGGCAAGCTCGACGCGGTGATCGCCAACCAGCGCGCGATCCTCGGCAACCAGAAGAAGATCCTGGCCAAGAAGTAGATGGATCTGCTCGGGCGCGCGCGGGCGCTGGCCCGGACGGCGGTGTTCGCGGAGGTGCCGGCGCCGGCGCTGGTCGCGCTGGCGGCCCGGGTGCGGGCGCGCGAGCTCCCCGCCGGCGCGACCGTCGCGACCCGCAGGGACGGCAGCGACGTGGTGCTGGTGGTGGCGAGCGGGCGCCTGCACGACGACGCCGGCGAGCACGCCCCCGGCGCGGTGCTCGGCGTCGACGGCGCGCTGGTCGGCGCGGCGCCCCGGACCCTGACGGCGACCGCCGCCGCGGCGGTGGTCGAGATCGCGGTCGACGACTTCCTCGACGTGCTGGCCGAGCACGGCGCCGCGACCACCGCGCTGGCGCGCCAGCTCGCCGGCCGGGTCCGCGCGGGGGCGCCGTGAACCAGCGCGCCTACGGCCTCGGCGTGCTGATGATCTTCGCGGTCAACGTCGCGGCGATCGCGCTGCGGGCGTACGCCGAGGCGGCGTTCCTCGCCAGCTACGGCGCGAAGTGGATCCCGATCCTGCTGGTCAGCCAGGCGGTCGCGTTCGCGATCGGCACGCTGGCCTACGACGCCGCCACCGGCCGCGCGCCGTCGGCCGCCGTCGACGTCGCGGTGGGCGTCGCGCTGACGATCGCGGCCGGCCTCGCGCCGACGCTGATCGGCCGCGGCGGGGCCTGGCCGTTCGTGGTGGCGCTGACGACGACGACGCTGGCCTCGGTGGCCAACGTCGCGCTGTGGAACACCGTCGCGGCCAGCGTCGCCGGCCGCGACGCGCGGCGCATGCTGCCGCGGGCCGGCGCCGCGATCACCGCGGGCGGCGCGATCGCCGGGTTCGCCGCCGCCGCGCTGACCTCGAAGCTCGGCGCGGCCAGCGTGCCGTGGCTGTCGGCGGTGTTCGCGATCGGCGCGGTCGGCGCGGCGATCGGCGCGCAGCGGGCGCTGGCCGCCGGCGGGGCGCCCGGCATGGCGGCGCCGCCGGGCGCGTCGACCGAGCTGTCCCCCGATCACCACGCGCTCCTGCGCTGGCTCGCGGTGGCGGCGATCGCCGAGTCGGCGGTGGCCACCGCGCTGGAGTTCCGGTTCGGCGCGTCGCTCAAGACCCACTGGAAGGGCGGCGATCTGGCGACCGCGGTCAGCCTGTTCCACGGCGGCACCCACGCGATCCAGCTGGTGCTGCAGGCGCTGGTGATCCCGCGGCTGCTCACCAGCCAGCGGCTGCCGGTGACGGTGTCGATCCACCCGGCGCTGACCGCGCTCGGCGCGATGGTGCTGGTCGCGATGCCGGGCTTCGCGGCGCTGGCGACGCTGCGCACCGGCGAGAAGGTGCTGCGCTCGGCGACGTCGCGCACCGGCCAGGAGGTGTCGCTGTCGGCGCTGCCGCCGCTGCCGCGCGCGCGGTGGAAGATCTTGCTGCGCGGGTTGTTCACGCCGATCGGCGCGGCGCTGGCCGCGCTGGTGCTGGTCGGGTTCGGCCCTGGCGTGCTCGCGCGGCCGCTGCGGTTCGGCGCGGCGATCGTCGCCACCACCGCGGTGCTCGGCTACGCCGTGCGGCGCGCGGCCCGGCGGTTCGTGGCGGCGCTGGCGGCGCCGCTGGGCATGCGCGGCGTGGCGATCGGCGAGCGGGCCCGCGAGCGGATCGACCTCGACGAGCTGCGCCGGCTGGTCGACGCGACCGGCGCCGACGACGGCGCGCTGGCGCGGGCCGCGCTGGTGCGGTCGGGCGGCCGCGCCGACGACGTGAGCTCGCACCTGGCCCACGACGAGCCGGCGGTGCGCCGCGCGCTGTACGCGATCGCCGCGCGCCGGCCGCACTCGGCGGCCCAGGCCGACCTGATCGGCGCGGTGCAGATCGAGGACGACGACGACGCGCGCGTCGCCGGGATCGCGGCGCTGGCCGCCCACGACGCCCGCGGCGCGATCGCCGAGCTCGACGCCGACGCGACGATCGACGCCGACGTCGGCCGCGCGATCCGCGCCGCCCGCGCCGAGGTCGGGCTGGCCACCGCCGCCGAGCGCGCCGCGGTGGTGGGCGAGCTGATCACCCGCGACGGCGCGTGGGCCGCGCGGATCGCACGCCGCGGCCGCCCCGACGGCTACGACGCGCAGGTGCTGGCGGCGCTGGCCGGCCCGGGCCGGGCCCACGCGCTGGTCGCCGCCACCGCCGGCGGCGCCGACGCGCTGGCCGCGCTGATCGCGGCGCTGGTCGCCGGCGAGCGCGACGCCACCGCCGCGGTGGCCGACCTCGACGATCGCGACGCCGCGGCGCTGGCCGAGCGGCTCGACGTGATCGATCGCGACGGCCGCGCGGCGCTGGCCCGCGCCCGGGCCGCCGCGCCCCACCCCGGCGCGCTGCTGCCGCGGCTGGCCGCCGATCCCGACCCCGACGTGCGCGCCGCGGCGCTGCGCAGCCTGGCCAGCCACGCCCGCGCCGGCGCGGCGCCATCGCCCGAGCTGGCGGCCACCGCGATCGAGCGCGAGCGCGCGGCGCTGGCCGCGCTGGTGGCGGCCCGCGGCGTCGGCCAGCCCGCGCTCCACGCCGCCGAGCTGGGCCGCGCGATCCGTCGCGCGACGCGCCGGCTGGTGCTGGCGGTCGCGCTGGGCACCGCCGCCGAGGGCCGCGATCCGCTGCCGCTGCTCGCCGCCGGCCGGCGCATGCTCGACGCGCCCGAGCCGCTGCGCCGGCGCGCCCTCGATCTGTTCCAGGAGGTGGCCAGCGCGCCGCTGCCGGTGCTCGATCTGCTCGAGGCGTCGCTGCGGCCGCCGACCGGCGCCGGCGCGCTCGCGCGGGTCGCCGCCGAGGAGCCGTGGCTGGCGGCGCTGCTGGCCGGGCGCGCCGCCGACCGCGAGGCCGGCCTGGCGGCGCTGCGGCAGTGCCGGTTCTTCGACGATCTGGCCGGCGATCACGTCGACGAGCTGGCCGCGGCGGCGCCGCGCCGCCAGCTCGCGGCCGGCGAGGTGCTGGTGACCGCGGGCGATCCCGGCGACGCGATGTTCGCCGTGCTCGACGGCGAGCTGGCCGGCACCGGCGAGGCGCCGCCGCGCTTCACCGCCGGCGCCGTGCTCGGCGAGCTGGCGCTGATCGATCGCGCGCCCCGGGCGATGACGATCACCGCGGTCGCGCCGACCACGGTGCTGGTGATCGACCAGCCGACGTTCACCCGCGCGCTGGCGCGCTGGCCCGAGTTCGGCGGCGCGCTGCTGCGCACGCTGGCCGCCCGCGCGTAACCCCAGTTCGTCGACGGCGAACCGGGGTGCGCCGCGACGCGGCGCGCACATGTCCTACATGTGCCCTCGCTTCTGCTTGCAGCATGCTCCTCGGGCATAGCAGCACGTTGTGTTTGCACCTGTCAGGTCCGCCGGATTGTGGCGATGGCCCTGGCGGTGGCATCACGCTCCCACGACGGAGGTCCGCATGACGCGCACGCACGTGGTGTCTGGAACGCTCGCTCTCCTGCTCGCCGCCTCGGCCCAACACGCCGCGGTCGCGCGCCCCCATCCGACGGCGGTCAGCCCGCTCGTCGCCACCAGCGAGCGCGAGTGGGAGGTGGCCGACGGTCAGCCGCTGCGCGCCGCCCGCGCCACCAGCGCCACCGCGCCGCGCGGCGCCAAGGACGCCTGGGACGCCTTCCTGGCGCGCCACGGCGCGTGGGACGCGGTCTGGGACACCACCACCGGCGTGCCGCTCCGCATCTACGGCGAGGGCATCCCCGCGCCGGGCGCCAACGGCTCGGCCGACAAGGCCGCCGCCGCCGCGTGGCAGCTGCTCGCCGAGCAGCTGCCGCTGTTGGCCCCGGGCGCGCGCCTCGGCGACTTCGCGCTGGTGACCAACACCGTCCACGGCGGCCTGCACGGCAGCCTGCCGATGCGCACGGTCGCGTTCGCGCAGCGCCAGGACGGCGCGCCGGTGCTCGGCGCCGCGGTCGGCTTCCTGTTCAAGAACGACCGCCTGTTCGTGATCAGCTCGACCGCGCAGCCGGCCACCGCCGGCCGCACGCCGGGCGCGCTGGTCGGCCAGGGCCTCGCCGAGGCCCGCGCCGTCGAGTGGGTCGGCCGCACCACCGGCATCGCCGTCCGGGTGCGGACCACCGACCTCGCGCCGCGCTGGCTGCCCCTGGCGCGCGCCGCCGGCGGGCTCGACCTGCAGGCGGTCGTCTCGGTCGACGTCGAGTCGACCAGCGCCGACGTCCCCGGCCGCTGGCGGGTGTTCGTCGACGCCGGCAACGGCCTGCCCGTCGCCCGGCAGTCGCTCCTGCGCTTCGCGACCGGCACCATCACCTACCGCGTCCCCACCCGCAGCCCGCAGCGGCCGCGGGTCGACGCGCCGGTGCCGTTCACCAACTTCCGCGTCGGCACCGCGACCACCGCGTCGAACGCCCAGGGCCAGATCACCTGGACCGGCACCGCCGCGGCGCAGGTCACCACCGCGCTGACCGGCCCGCTGGTCGCGATGAGCAACGGCGCGGGCGCGCTGGCCACCGCGACGTTGACGCTGCAGCCCGGCGGCTCGGCGTCGTGGGACCGCTCGACGGTCGCCACCGACGACGCGCAGCTGTCGACCTACCTGTTCACCCACACGGTCAAGGCCTACGCCAAGGCCAACCTCAACCCGAACCTGGCGTACCTCGATCAGCAGATCTCGGCGACGGTCAACGAGAGCGGCAACTGCAACGCCTACTCGACCGGCGACGACATCCACTTCTACCGCGCGTCGAGCCAGTGCGAGAACACCGGCCGCATCGCCGACGTCGTCTACCACGAGTTCGGCCACTCGCTGCACGCCCAGTCGATCATCGAGGGCGTCGGCAACTTCGACGGCGCGCTGTCCGAGGGCGTCTCCGACTACCTGGCGGCGACGATCACCGGCGACTCGGGCATGGGCCGCGGCTTCTTCTTCAACGACACCGCGCTGCGCGAGCTGCAGCCGGCGCGCGACCTGAAGTGGCCCGACGACGTCCAGGGCGAGGTCCACGCCGACGGCGAGATCATCGCCGGCACGCTGTGGGACGTCCGGGTGGCGATGATCGCCGCGCTCGGCCCCGCGGCCGGCGTCACCAAGGCCGACGACATCTACTACGCGATCATCCAGCGCGCGACCGACATCCCGTCGACCTACGCCGAGGCGCTGGCCGCCGACGACGACGACGGCAACCTCGCCAACGGCACCCCCAACCTGTGCGCGCTGCGCGAGGTGTTCGGCCGCCACGGCCTGGCCACCGGCGGCGGCACCGTCGGCTCGGGCCTGGGCGCGCCGGTGCGCTCGGGCTTCCAGATCCGCGTGCCGATCGCCGCGCCGACCGGCGGCTGCGCCGCGCCGACGATCGGCGCCGCGACGCTGTCGTGGAAGCTGCGCGGCGCCGGCGCCACCACCGACGTGGCGCTGGTGCAGCAGGGCTCCGAGCTGGTCGGCTCGATGCCGGCGCAGCCCGACGGCTCGGTCGTGCAGTACAAGATCAGCGTCGACGTCAGCGGCAACCCCGTCCGCTACCCGGACAACGTCGCCGACCCGCTGTACGAGTTCTTCGTCGGCACGGTCGAGAACATCTACTGCACCGACTTCGAGAGCGACCCGACCTGGACCCACGGCGCGCTCAGCGGCACCGACGTCTGGCAGCGCGGCGTGCCGGCCGGCAACGGCGGCGATCCGCGGATGGCGACCTCGGGCCAGAACGTCTACGGCATGGACCTGGCCGGCGGCGACGGCCTCTACGCGGCCAACTCGAACATCTGGGCCAAGACCCCGATGATCAGCACCACCGGCTTCACCAACGTCCGCCTGCAGTACAAGCGCTGGCTCAACGTCGAGGACGGCTTCTTCGACCAGGCCACGATCCAGGCCGACGGCACGACGCTGTGGTCGAACTTCAACAGCAACCAGGGCAACAACTCGTCGACCAGCCACACCGACAAGGAGTGGCGGTTCCAGGACGTCGACCTGTCGGCGCAGGCCGCCGACGGCAGCGTCCAGCTGAACTTCACGCTCAAGAGCGACCAGGGCCTCGAGCTCGGCGGCTGGACGATCGACGACCTGTGCGTCGTCGGCTACCGCGCCGGCGCCACCGCCTGCGGCAACAACGTCGTCGAGGCCGGCGAGCAGTGCGACGACGGCAACACCGCCAGCGGTGACGGCTGCTCGGCCACCTGCCAGGCCGAGGGCCCGCCGCCGCCCGACTGCGGCAACGGCACCGTCGACGCCGGCGAGCAGTGCGACGACGGCAACACCAGCGGCGGCGACGGCTGCTCGGCGGTGTGCCAGACCGAGGCGCCCCCGGCCGGCTGCGGCGACGGCACCGTCGGCACCGGCGAGGAGTGCGACGACGGCAACGTGGCGCCCGGCGACGGCTGCTCGTCGATCTGCACCATCGAGGACGGCGGCAACCCGGGCGATGGTGGCGCCGAGGGCGGCTGCTGCTCGACCGGCAGCGGCGCCGGTGGCCCGCTGACCGCGACCGGCCTGGCGCTCGGCGTGGCCGCGCTGGTCGGCCGCCGCCGCCGCCGCGCGCGGCGCTGACGGCGAGGCGCACCGCGCCTGGCTCGCGGAGTTCGGACGGCGCGGCGACGCGCCGTTCGGCGTTTTCGGGGGCGGTCCGCACGCCGCCCGGCGGCTCGTCGACAGCCCCCGGGGGTAGGCCCCCGGCCCGGCGGGGGAGGGTTTCGCGAGAAACCCTCCCAGCAGTTCAGGCCAGCGTCGCGACGTCGATCGTGACGCCGGCGGCGCGCAGCCGCGGCACCAGCACCGGGGCCAGCGCCACCGCGGGGGTCAGCACGCCGCCGCCCGACGCCGGCGGATCGAGCGCCAGCGCCAGCGCCGCCTCGCCCAGCAGCTTGGCGGTCCCGGCGTAGCCGGGATCGAGGTCGTCGGCGAACGTCGCCACCCGGGTGACACCGTCGACGGTGCCGTGCAGGCGCACGCGGTAGCGGCCGCGCTGGCGGGCCTCGGCGCTCGGGCCCTCGCCGGGCTTGGGCAGCCGGGCCTCGAGCGCGCGGCGCAGCGGCGCCAGCTGGGTCGCGGCGACGAAGCCGGCCAGCGCGCCGGTCACGCCGACCGCCATCGCCGCGCCGCGGGCGCTACGCGGCAGGCCCATGCGCTCGTCGTAGTGCCAGACGTCGCCCCACGGGTAGTCGAGCAGCGCGTGGCTGCGGCGCACGACGCGGGTGTTGACCGCGGCCATCACGAACGGCGCGGTGAACGCCCCGAGCGCGCGATCGTAGCCGGGGCCGCGGACGTCGCGATCGCCGCCGCGCGGCGCGCCGGCGGGGTCGAGCGCGTAGGGATCGAGCAGCAGCCGCCGCACCTCGCGATCGCGGGCCGCGGCGTCGACGAGACCGAGCATGCTGGCGACGGTGCCACCCGACGCGCCACCCTTGATCTCGAACAGCGCGGTGACGCTGGGCGCGCCGCGGCCGCGCTGCGCCTCGAGATCGCGCTGCAGCACCCAGACGCCGAGGTCCGACGGCACCGAGTCGAAGCCGCAGCAGTGGACGATCCGCGCGCCCGACGCCACCGCCGCCGCGTGGTGGCGATCGATCATCTGGCGCACGAACGGCACCTCGCCGGTGAGATCGCAGTACGCGGTGCCGGCGGCGACGCACGCCGCCACCAGCGCCGCGCCGTGGGCCAGGTACGGCCCGACGGTGGTGCACACCGCGGTGGTGGTGCGGGCCAGCGCGGTCAGCGCCGCCTCGTCGTGGGCGTCGGCCAGCACGATCGGCAGCGCGCCGGCGCGCGCGTCGGTGGCGGCCAGCTCGCGGCGCACCGCCTCGAGCTTGGCCTGGCTGCGGCCCGCCAGCGCCCAGCGCAGGTCGGCGCCGGCGTGGCGGACGAGGTACTCGGCGACCAGCCGGCCGGTGAAGCCGGTGGCGCCGAACAGGATGAGGTCGTAGGGACGGTCGCGGGCCATCGCCCGCAGGGTACCGCCGCGCCGGCTCGCGCTCGCGGCGCCGACCGACTATCGTCAGCCGATGCACCACCGCCTGGTCCTGGGGACGCTGGCGCTGGCGGCGTGCTCGCGGTCGCCGGGCGCCCCCCCGGCCCCGCCGGCCGCGCTCGACGCCGGCGCCCGCCCCGACGCGGCGGCGCCGGCGGTGGCGGTCGACGCCGGCGGTCTGGCGGTGACCGCGATCGAGCCCGACGCCGCGGCGCCGCGCGGCGCGCCGGCCGGCGCCCGGGTGATCGGCGGCGTGCGCTTCGTCGATCGCGACGGCCCCGGCGCGCTGTACCTGCTCGAGACCCGCGCCTACCAGGCCACGTCGATCCTGCTGCAGGCGCGCCTGACCCGCGGCGCCGACGAGCGCGAGGTCCGGGTGGTCAACGATCGCGCCGACGCCTGCGCCGCGCGCAACCTCACCGGCTTCGCGCCGCCGGCGGTCAGCGTCACCGATCTCGATCACGACGGCGCCGCCGAGCTGGGCTTCGGCTACCTGGTCGGCTGCGCCGGCGCCCGCGTCGTCGCCAAGCAGCTGGTGCTGATCGGCGATCAGAAGTTCATCATCCGCGGCTCGACCGCCGACGGCGGGGTGCCCGAGCCGGCCGCCGCCGCCTGGCCGCCGGCCGCGCTCGGCGTCGCCACCGCGGCGTTCCGCGACAACGCCGGCGCGCTCGACGTCGTCGACGACGGCGCCACCGCCAGCGCGGCGATCTACACCGCCGACAGCGACGTCGCGCGGGTCACCGGCGGCGCCGGCGACCGCACGTGGTCGTACCCGGTGCTGGCGATGGTCGGCCCGGCGCAGGCGGCGCAGCTGACGCTGCGGATGCGCCGGATCGTCGATCCGCCGGGCCGCCGCGGCGCCGGCGCCCGCGCCGCCCGCTGCGACCTCGGGCTGGTCACCGCCGACGTCGTCAGCCTGGCCTGCGCGATCACCGCCGCCGACACCCGCCACGCCACGCTGGCCGCGTGGCGCACCGGCGATCGCGCCGACGTCACCGCCGCCGAGCTGGGGCTGACGCCGGCCGCCGGCTGCGGCTTCGTGCTGACCGCGGCCGGCGTCGCGTGGCGCGCCACCACCCCGACCGCCAGCTGCGGCGCCGACGTGGCGTGGGCCGCGTTGGCGCCGACCAGCCCGCGCGCCACCGCGCTGGCGACCCGGATGCGGACGCCGTGAGCGCGCGCTGGACGCGCCGCCGGATCGCGCTGGCGATCGCGATCGCGATCGTCGTCGGGGTCATGGCCTACATGACGATCACCGGCGCGATCACCGCCGCCGGAGTCAAGGGCTGGCTCGACGACATGGGGCCGTGGGCGCCGCCGCTGTTCGTCGTGGTGTTCGTGGCCGGCTCGTCGGTCGGCCTGCCGGGCATGGCGTTCGTCGTCGGCGCGCGGCTGGCGTTCGGGCCGTGGCTGGGCTTCGCGCTGGCCTACGGCGGCGGCCTGCTGGCGGTGACCGTGCCGTTCGTCGCCACCCGCGCGCTGCGCCGCGGCGACGTGCCGCCGTGGCGGCCCAAGGGCAAGCGGATCGGCTGGATGTTCAGCCACCTCGAGGCCCACCCGTTCCTGGTGGTGCTCGGGCTGCGGCTGATCCTGTGGTTCAACTCGGCCGTCACCTACGCGCTGGCGCTGTCGCCGATCCGCACCCGCGACTACGTGCTCGGGTGCGCGCTGGCGCTGGCGCCGGTGGTCGCGGTGGCCAGCTTCGTCAGCGGCTGGGTCACCGGCTGACCGCGTCGCCGAGCGCCAGCGAGGCTCAGAGCGCCGCGTAACCGTAGGTGATCGTGCCCTCGACGGTGCCGGTCGACGGCATGCCCGCGACCTTGCCGCCCAGCGTGCCGGTCAGGCGCTGCTCGATCGGGCGGGCGCGCGCGACGTCGACCTTCACCGCCAGCCGCATCGTCGACTCGGCGCGGCCGTCGGCGTCGTCGCGGGCCAGCTGCAGGTCGAACTCGAAGGTCGCGACGCCGTCGGCCACGCCGACGAGCAGCGCGGTGCCCGACACCGGCGGCATCATCGGGTTGTGGCCAAACGCGGCGGTCAGCTCGTCGGCGGCCAGCTCGACCGGCTCGCCGCGGGTCCACGCGCGGCTGTGCAACAGCACCGCCAGCGGCGGCACCCTGCCGATCGCGCGGCCCAGGTCGGCGGTCAGCGCGGCCTGCTCGGCCGGCGTCACCGCGCTGCCGTCGGCGTGGACCGCGACCAGCGCGTCGCCCTCGGCGCGCACGTCGTAGGTCTGGCCTTGCAGCGGGCTGGGCTTGGTCGTCGTCGCGCCGTCCTTGGTCTGCTCGACCTGGTGGCGATCGAAGCGGGCCCGGGCCGCGGTGACCACGCCGTCGGCCGCGACCGCGCGCACCTCGACCTCGAACTGGCGGCTGCGGTGGGTCGCCAGCCGCACCACCTGCCCCGGCCCGGCGGTGACCTCGCTGCGCGAGGTGAGCTCGTCGGTGAGCGTCTGGCGCTCGCCGACCACCGGGGTCGGCGCGGCGAGCCGGAGCCCGCCGCCGCCGCCGCGATCGCGGCGCGCGCAGGCGGTGGCGAGGAGCGTGACGGCGAGCGCGAGGGCGAGCGCGGCGGGCGAGCGGCGGGACAGCACGCCGGCAGTCTACGCCGCGTCCCACGCGCGGCGCCGCACCTCGCGCAGCCACGCGTCGAGATCGGCGGTCGCGGCGGCGCGGGGCTCGGCCGGCAGCGCCGAGCGGGCCGCGGCCTCGTCGATCGCGGCGATCGCGGCGGCCAGCGACGCCCGCCACGCCGCCAGCTCGGCGCCGGCCAGCGCGACCCGCTCGCCGGTGCGCTTGCGCGCGATCAGCGCGCCGACGTCGAGGCCGTAGCCGGGCGCGAGCGCGGTCAGGTCGGTCTCGAGCGTCCCGGTCTCGAGCAGGTGGCGGCCGGTGCACGCCGTGCGCAGCACGTAGAGCACCTTCTTGGCGGTCGGCGTGGCCTCGGCCGCGGCCAGCTGCGCGCGCGCGAACCCGCCGTAGTGGCGCGCCACCCGCCGCGACAGCGCCGCGGCGACCAGCGGCCGCGCCGCCGCCAGCAGCGCGTCGTCGGCGTCGAGCACCAGCGCGCCCAGCAGGCGCTCGAGGTAGTTGCCGTTGCCGGTCAGCACGCCGCGCAGCACGCCGCCCAGCTCGTTCGAGCCGTAGTCGACCTCGACGCCATCGATCACGGTCATCTGCTCGGCGCCGCCCTCGCGCACGGTCAGGCCGATCAGATCGCCGGTGGGCGCGACGTGGACGCACTTGAGGTCGAGGTCCGAGTCGGGCGACGGGAAGCCGTAGGCGTGGGCGCCCGACAGGTAGACGACGAGGTGGTGGCGCTCGCGGGCGCGCTCGGCCAGGTAGGCCTGGGCGACCGCGGCCTGGTGCGGCGTGACGACGTCGAAGCGGCGGGCGATGGTCATCGATCCTCCTCGTCGAAGCGGGCCACCGGCGGCGGCGGCGCGTCGTGCCCCCACGGCCCGGGCGCGTCGGCCAGCGCGCGCCGCGCGACCTCGTGGCGGATCGCCCGCAGCGCCGCCTCGACCCGCGCCACGTCGGCCTGGCGCGGCAGCCGGCTGGTCGCGCGCGCCGCCTCGAGCGCCGGCGTCATCGACCGCGCCATCGCCAGCACGTCGGCCATCGGCACCTCGCCGCGCTTGATCGCGCGCAAGGTCGGCGCCAGCGCGTCGGGCACGCGCAGCCGCGGCGCCTCGCCCGGCGCCAGGCCGAGCCAGCGGGTCGCGACGTCGAGCAGCCGGATCAGGTTGTAGGCGTTCTTGGGCCGCAGATCGCGCGCGGTCGCCAGCGCCAGGCCGCCGCCGGCCGCCGCCACCAGCGCCGCCCAGGTGGCCTCGGGCAGCTGGCCCTGATCGTAGAGCGAGCGGTACAGCTGCTTGACGTAGCCGCGGGCGCGCCGGGTCGCCAGCTCGGCGGTGTCGCCGCGCACCGCCGCCGCGTCGGCCAGCCGCGCCGCGACCGCGTCGAGCGTCAGCGTCGGCTCGGCCGCCAGCCAGCCCAGCACCGTCGCGCGGTGATCGGCGAGGCGCTGGTTGTGCTCGAGCCGATCGAGCTGCGACAGCGCGTAGCGGCCGAAGCTGCCGTAGATCGCCTGCGACACGCACGCGTCGCGTACGTCGAGCAAGGTCGCGCCCAGCGGATCGCGCACCGCCGCGGCGTCGGCGACGAACAGCATCTCGAGCGTGTTGGGATCGGCGCGCACCGCCTGGCGCAGCGCCTTGCCGACCTCCCAGTACGCGCCGGTGGCGTCGGCCGAGGCCAGGTCGCCGGGCGGATCGACCAGCCCGGTGGTCCACGCCAGCGGCGCGACGAACACGCCGCGGTGATCCTCGTCGCTGCCGCCGTCGGCCAGGCCCCAGGCCCGCGAGCCGACGACGACGTCGAGGACGATCGTCGGCGCCAGCGCCTGCCACGCGTCGTCGCGGCGCCGGGCGTAGCGCACCTGCCCCAGCTTGCGCGGCGCCAGCTCGTCGCGGGCGTAGCGGGCGCGGCCGCCGCCGACCAGCTCGACCTCGAGGCCGCCGTCGACCACCGCCACCACCCGGCCCACCGCGCCGGCGGTGATCACCCGGTCGCCGACCGCGCGATCGACGCGGGTCGCCACCTCGGTGCCGAGCGGCAGCGGCACCGCGCGCGGATCGAGATCGGCCAGGCCGCCGAGGCGCAACGCCATGGCCGATGCTACCGCGCGCCGGCGATCCGCCGCACCACCTGCAGCGCCGGGATGCCGGTGACGCCGCCGCCGCCGTGGGTCGCCGACGACGCCTGGTAGAGCCCGCGCACCGGCGTCGTGTAGTCGGCGAAGCCCGGCGCCGGCCGCATGTGGAACAGCTGGCTCGCCGACAGCTCGCCGTGGAAGATGTTGCCGCCGGCCAGGCCGTAGGTCGTCGCCATCGCGTGCGGCCCGATGATCTGGCGGTGCCGGATCGACGCGGTGAAGCCCGGCGCCAGCGCCTCGACCCGCGCGATCAGCCGGTCGGCGTAGGCGTCGAGGTCGGCGGCGTGGGGAGCGTCGGCGAAGCCGTGCGGCACCCACTGCGTGAACATCGACATGACGTGGTGGCCCGGCGGCGCCAGCGTCGGGTCGAACACCGACGGGATGCACACGTCGGCGAACGGCCGCGCCGCCGGCCGCCCGGCCGCCGCGTCCTGGAACGCCGCCTCGATCTCGTCGACGTCGTCGGCCAGCACGATCGTCCCGCCGTGGACCTCGGGATCGACGCCGGGCTTGCACGCGAACTCGGGCAGCCGGTCGAGCGCGAGGTTGACCTTGACGACGCCCGACCGCGACTTCCACCGCCGGATCGCGGCGACGAAGTCGGCCGGCAGCGCCGCCGGATCGAGGTGCTCGAGGAACGTGCGCTGCGGGTGGGTCGTGGCGATCACCACCGGCGCCTGGTAGGCCCGGCCGTCGGCCAGCGCGACGCCGGTGACCGCGCCGTCGTCGACCTCGATCCGCGCCACCTCGGCCTCGGTCACGATCGTCACGCCGGCGGCGCGCGCCGCCGCCGCCAGCGCCTGGGTCACGCCGCCCATGCCGCCCGCGGGGAAGCCCCACGCGCCCTGCTGGCCGAGGCCGACGTCGCCCATCTTGTGGTGCGCCATCACGTAGGCGGTGCCCGGCGAGCGCGGCCCGGCCCAGGTGCCGATGATGCCCGACACCGCCAGCACGCCCTTGAGCGCCGGCGACGCGAAGCTGTCGTCGAGCAGGTCGGCGACGCTCATCGTCATCAGCCGGGTCACGTCGGCGACGCCGGTGGCGTCGAGCCGGCGCAGCTTCCACGCCAGCGCCAGCTGCCGCCACAGCTCGCGCGGGTGGCGCGAGCCGATCCGCGGCGGCACCGTCGTGAGCAGCGGCCCCAGCACCGCCGCCAGCCGGCCCAGCCACGCGTCCCACGCCTCGAGCGCGGCGACGTCGGCCGGCTCGAACTTGCCGACCTCGGCGGCGCGGCGGGCGCGATCCTCGGGCAGCATCAGGTAGCGGCCGTCGGCGCGCGGCGCGAAGTAGCCGTGCTGCGGGTAGACCATGTAGCCGAACCGCGGCAGCGCCAGCTCCTCGATGATCGTCGGCGGCAGCAGGCTCACCACGTAGGAGAGCGCGGTCACCTTGTAGGCCGGCCCCCACGGCGTCTCGGTGATCGCCGCGCCGCCGACGACGTCGCGGCGCTCGAGCACCACCACCCGCCGCCCGCGCTTCGCCAGCAGGCCCGCCGCGGTCAGGCCGTTGTGGCCGCCGCCGATCACGATCACGTCGAACCGGTGCGCGTCGCTCATCCGGCCCCGACCTTCACACGGCGCCGGCCGCCGCGGGAGCGGCGGCGCAAGCAACCGCGCCACCGGCGTGCCAGTCTCTCCGGCGATGCGCCCACCACCGCTCGTCGTCGTCACGCTGTTCGCCTGCGCCAGCGGGTGCGCGGCCACCGCGACGCCACCGCCGGCCACGCCGCTGGTCGACAACCACCCCGCCGCCACCGTCACCCCCGCCAGCGCCGACCGCGCCGCGACCCGGCTGCTCGACCTGGCGATCGAGGCCAAGGGCGGCCGCGCCCGCCTGACCGCGCTGCGCTCGCTGCACGCCACCGGCACGATCCGCCTGGTCGCCGCCGACTTCCAGGTCGAGGGCGCGTTCGAGCGCTGGCTGGTCGCCCCCGATCGCCAGCGCACCGACGTCACCGTCGACGGCAAGACGATCTCGGTGATCATCGCCGGCGACGAGGCCGTGCAGCGGAACGGCGCGCAGGTCCGGCCGGTCGAGGGCGTGGCCGCCGATCCGCTGGTCGCGAGCCTGTGGCGCGACCGCGACCTGGTCCTGCGCAACGCGCTGGCGGCCGACGCCAGCGTCGGCGACGCCGGCACCGAGGTCGTCGGCGACACCACCTGCGACGCGTTCACGGTGCGGCGCGCCGGCGAGCCCCGGGTGCGCGTGCTGCTCGACCCCACGACCCACGCGATCGTCCGGCTGGTGCCGCTGGGCGACGACGCGCGCGGCCACGAGGACGCCGCCGACTACCAGGCCGTCGACGGCCTCCAGGTCGCGCGCCGGATCACCAACGCCGGCGCCGGCCCCTCGACCGAGCTGACCCTCACGGCCGTCGAGGTCGACGTCCCGATCGCCGCCGAGGTGTTCGCGCTGACGCCGTGACCGACGACCCGGCCGGTCGGGCCAGCCGCCGGCGGCGATCGCCCCGTAACCAACGGGCGCGGCCGGCGTACGATCGCCCGAGGCGATGAGCGACCCCCACCCGTCCGAGATCACTCCCCCCGCGGTGTACTGGAACCGCCGCGCGTTCTTGCGCGGCGGCGCGCTGGCCGCCGGCGCGGTCGCCACCGCGGCGCTGTACCGGCGCGTCAACGGCGTGTCGCTGCGCGGCGTCGACACCCCGCTGATCGCCGGGGTCCGGGCCGCGCCCGTCGCCGGCGACCCCAGCGGCTTCCGCGTCGACGAGGCGATGACGCCGCTCACCGCCGTCGCCAACTACAACAACTTCTACGAGTTCACGACCAACAAGGACGGCGTCGCCGCCGCCGCCGCCGGCTTCGACACCCGCGGCTGGACCGTCGAGGTCGGCGGCCTGGTCGGCAAGCCGCGCACGTTCGATCTCGACACGCTGCGCGCGCTGGCGCCGCTCGAGGAGCGGGTCTACCGGATGCGCTGCGTCGAGGCGTGGTCGATGGTGATCCCGTGGGTCGGCTTCTCGCTCGCCAAGCTGCTCGCCGCCGTCGAGCCGCTCGGCGACGCGCGCTTCGTGGCGTTCGAGACGCTGTACGACCCGGCGCGGATGCCGGGGCAGAAGACCGACGTGCTCGACTGGCCCTACCGCGAGGGCCTGCGCATGGACGAGGCGATGCACCCGCTGACGCTGCTGGCCACCGGCCTGTACGGCCGCGATCTGCCGCCGCAGGACGGCGCGCCGGTGCGGCTGGTGGTGCCGTGGAAGTACGGCTTCAAGGGCGTGAAGTCGATCGTCAAGATCACGCTGACCGCCGGCATGCCGCCGACCACCTGGAACCGCTCGGCCCCCGACGAGTACGGCTTCTACGCCAACGTCAACCCGGCGGTGCCGCACCCGCGGTGGAGCCAGGCCACCGAGCAGCGCATCGGCGAGTCCGGGCGCCGCAAGACCCTGCCCTTCAACGGCTACGCCGATCAGGTCGCGAGCCTCTACACCGGGATGGATCTGCGTGCCGACTTCTAGCGCCACCGCGACCGCCGCCCCGCTGCCCGCGCCCGCCGCGCCCGCCGCGCCCGCGCCGCCGACCTTCGACGCCAGCTTCGCGCGCCGCTTCGCCTGGCTGTGCGGGCTGACGCCGCTGGCGGTGCTGGCCTGGGACACCTACCGCGGCCAGCTCGGCGTCAACGCCGTCAACTACGCCATCCGCACCACCGGCCTGCTCGGGCTGGTGTGCCTGGTGGCGTCGCTGGCGATCACGCCGCTGCGCCGGCTGACCGGGGCGGCGACGCTGGTCGCGGCGCGGCGGCCGCTGGGCCTGCTCGGCTTCGGCTACATCGCGCTGCACTTCGCGATCTTCTTCTGGTTCGATCGCGATCGCAGCGTCGGCTCGACGATCGACGAGGTGTTCGAGCGCCGCTACCTGCAGGTCGGCATGGGCGCGCTCCTGGCGATGGTGCCGCTGGCGATCACGTCGACCGATCGGATGATCAGCCGGCTGGGGCCGCGCCGGTGGAAGGCGCTGCACCGCCTGGCCTACGCCGCGGCGATCGGCGGCGTCGTCCACTACTACCTCCTGGTCAAGGCCGACACCCGGCAGCCGCGGGCGTTCGCAGTCGTGCTCGGCGGCCTCTTGCTCCTGCGCATGGTCGGCCACTACCTCGACCTGCGCGCCAAGGCCCGCCGCGCGAGCGCGACCGCGGCGGCGGCGACGACGCCGGCCCCCGGCAAGGCGTGGCGCGGCACGCTCAAGGTCGCGCGGGTGTTCGACGAGAGCCCCGACGTGCGCACGTTCCGCCTGGTCGCGCCCGACGGCGGGCCGCCGCCGTTCACCCACCGCCCCGGCCAGTACCTGACGCTCGAGCTGACCATCGACGGCCAGCGCGTCTTCCGCTCGTACACGATCGCCTCGTCGCCGACCCGGGCCGGCGCGATCGAGATCACCGTCAAGCGCCAGGACGGCGGCCGCGGCGGCTCGAGGCACGTCCACGCGACGCTGGTCGAGGGCGCGCTGGTGTCGGTCCGCGGCCCCCACGGCGACTTCGTCTTCGACGGCGCCGGCGCCGATCACGTCGTCCTGATCGCTGGCGGCGTCGGCATCACGCCGGTGATGGCGATGCTGCGGTCGCTGACCGACCGCGCGTGGCCGGGCCGGATCGATCTGCTCTACGGCGTGCGCACCGCGCGCGACGTGGTCTTCGCCGAGGAGCTCGCCTACCTCGAGGCCCGGTTCCCGACGCTGCACGTCACCCGGGTCGCGTCCTCCCCCGACGTCGCCCCGGCGTGGCCCGGCGCGCGCGGCCACATCGACCGCGCGATCCTCGCCGCGGTGCCCGGCCTGGCGACCGCGCCGATCTACATGTGCGGCCCCGCGCCGATGATGGCCGCCGTCACGACCGCGCTCGTCGGCCTCGGCGTGCCCGCCGCGGCGATCCACACCGAGGCGTTCGCCGCCGGCGCCCCGCCGCTGGTCGACGCGGTCGGCGGCGACGTCGCGTTCGCGCGCTCGGGCAAGCGCGCCAGCGGCCTGACCGTGCTCGACGCGGCCGAGGCCTGCGGCGTCGACCTGCCGTCCGAGTGCCGCGCCGGCATCTGCGGGCAGTGCAAGACCAAGGTCGTGCGCGGCGAGGTCCGGATGGGCGCGGTGTCCGCCCTCAGCGCACGTGAGCGGACCGACGGCTACATCCTCGCCTGCCAGGCGCACCCGGTCAGCGAGATCGTCGTCGATGCCTGATCGCTACCCGCATTCGGGCTAGCCGCAGGCCACGACGTTTTCGTAGGATGGTCGGAATGGCTCGTACTCCACTGGCGTCTTCCCTCCGCACGCTGTGGCGCGATCTGACCCGCGCCCGCGCCCAGGGCATCCCCGTCGATGAGCTGGCCGATCGCGCCGCCGCCCGCCCGCGCCCGTCGCGCCGCGAGGTGCTGGCCGGCGCCGCGGCCGGCGCCGCGCTGCTGGCCGCCCCCGGGCGGGCCCGCGCCGCTGCGGCCGATCCGACCGTCGCGATCATCGGCGGCGGCATCGCCGGCCTCAGCTGCGCGTTGACGCTGCTCGACAAGGGCGTCGAGTCGACGGTCTACGAGGCCTCGGGGCGCGTCGGCGGCCGGATGTTCTCCAACCGCACCGGCTACTGGAGCGCCGGCCAGATCAGCGAGTGGGGCGGCGAGCTGATCGACACCGGCCACGCCACCGTGCAGGCGCTGGCCGCGCGCTTCGGCCTGCCGATCGACGATCTGTTCACGGCCCAGCCGGCCGGGTCCGACGAGGTCTACCGGGTGCTCGGCGGCTACTACGCCAAGACCCAGGCCAACGCCGACTTCGACGCGATCTTCGACGCGGTCAAGGCCGACCTGCGCGCGGCGCCGTTCCCGACCACCTGGGACGCGTACACCGCGGCCGGCGCGACGCTCGACGCGCTCAGCGTCTACGACTGGATCGAGTCGCGCATCCCGGGCGGCCACGGCAGCCCGCTCGGCGCGATGCTCGACCTGGCCTACGCGATCGAGTACGGCGCCGACACCACCCAGCAGTCGTCCCTGAACCTGCTGTACCTGCTCGCCTACCAGCCCAAGCCGTACGACCACACGATCGCGGTGTTCGGCGAGTCCGACGAGCGCTACCACATCCGCGGCGGCAACCAGCGCCTGCCCGAGGCGATCGCCGCCTACCTCGGCGATCGGGTCGTCACCGGCGAGAAGCTGGTCAAGCTCAAGGAGACCGCCGGCGGCCGCTACAAGCTCACCTTCGAGCGCGGCAGCCAGACCATCGACCGCACGTTCGACTACGTCGTGCTGGCGCTGCCGTTCGCCGCGTACACGTTCGACTACGCGCAGGCCGGGTTCGATCCGCTCAAGCTCGACGCGATCACCACCCTCGGCCGCGGCCACAACGGCAAGCTGCAGCTGCAGTTCAACAGCCGCGGCTGGAACGGCAGCGGGCCGTGGCCCGGCATCGCCAACGGCTCGACCTACAGCGACACCGGCTACCAGTGCAGCTGGGACGTCACGCGCGGCCAGGCGGGTACGCCCGGCATCCTCAACCTGTACTCGGGTGGCAGCGTCACCGACGCGATGCGCACGACGACGCCGTTCGCGACCGCGACCAACGCGCAGGTGCGGGCCGACGCCACCGCCGGGCTGGGCCAGCTGGCGCCGGTGTTCCCCGGGCTGGCGTGGAACGGCAAGGCGACGCAGTCGATCTGGCACAAGGCGCCGCTGTTCAACGCGTCGTACGCCTACTACCGCCCCGGCAGCTACGTCCGGTTCGCGGGCTACGAGGGCGAGCCCCAGGGCGGCGTGTACTTCTGCGGCGAGCACACGTCGATCGACTACCAGGGCTTCATGGAGGGCGGCGCGTTCACCGGCGTGGCGACCGGCAAGGCGCTCAAGCGCGCCATCCGCAACGCCTGATCGCGGCGCGGCGCGGCGCGGCGCGCGATCGATCGCGTGTCACATCCCGGGCGCGGCCGGCGCTACCTGGCATGCGCCTCGTGCTCGCCCCGCCGCTCTTCGCGTTCGCCGCCCTCGCCACCCTCGCCGCGTGCCAGCCGATCCACGTCGTGCCGTTGAACCCGGCGCCGCACCCGATGCCGGCCCGCCCCGCCGCCGAGGTCGAGATGTACACGTCGCGACGCCCGTCCCGGCCGTACGTCGAGGTGGCCAGCCTCGGAACGTGGAGCGACCTCGACGCCGTCCGCGCCAGGGCCGGCCAGCTCGGGTGCGACGCGCTGATCGTCGTCACCTCGCCCACCGCGACCGGCACCACCGGCACCACCGGCACCGCGATCTGCGTCGCGTGGGTCGAGGCGCCTCCCCCTGGCGGGCCCGCCCTGGCGGCGACGCCGTCGGCGCCGTGAGCCCGCGCGCTACTTGGCCTTGGCCAGGTCGCCGGCCTCGACCCACACCAGCTGGTCGGGCACGAGGTACTGCTGGATCACGCGGGTCACGTCGGCGGCGGTGACCTGGGCGATCGCGGCGCGGCGCGCCTTGCGCCACCCGAGGTCGCGGCCGAGGTAGCGATCGCGGCGCAGCATGCCGACCAGGTTGCCGTCGTCGGCCAGCGCGTTGTCCTCCTGCTCGCGCAGCGCCGTGCGCGCCACCGCGACCTCGTCGTCGGTGACGCCCTGGTCGCGCAGCCGGGCCACCTCCTCGACCAGCGCCGCCCGGGCCTTGGCCAGGTTCTGCGGCGCCAGGATCGCGCTCATCACGACCTGGCCGACCGGATCCTCGTCGCCGGCGAAGATGCCGCCCCACACGCCGTACGAGAAGCCGTCGCGCTCGCGCAGCCGCATCCACAGCCGGGAGCCGGTCGAGCCGCCGAAGATCTGCGACGCCACCATGACCGCGGCGGCGTCGGGGCTGTCGTCGCGGAGCGACAGCTGGGTGCCGGCGGTGATCTGCGCCATCTCCTTGTCCTTGGTGTCGATGCGCTCGCTGGTCGCCGCGCGCGGCCACAGCTGGTCGGGCAGCCGGGCGTAGGGCGCCTTCGACGTCCAGCCGCCGAGCTCCGCCGTCAGCAACCGCCCGAGCTCGGCGGGGTCGAAGTCGCCGACCGCGGCGACCTCGCCATGCCCGGCGCCCCAGAAGTCGCGGTGGTACGCCGCCAGCTCCTTGAGCGTCACCCGCTTCACGGCGGCCACCTCGTCATCGACGCTCAGCGTCGCCCGCGGATCGGCCTTGGGCCACGGCGCCAGCAGCTGCGCGAAGCGCACGAACGCGAGCTGCGCCGGATCCTGGCGCTGCTCCTCGAGCGCGGCCAGCTCCTCCTGGCGCACCACCGCCAGCTCCTTGGCGGCCAGCGCCGGGCGCTTGAGCAGGTCGCCGACCAGCGCCACCACCTCGGGCAGCGACCCGCGCACGGTCTCGATCGACACGACGATCGCGCCGGCCCGGGCGCTGACGTCGACGTCGGCGGTCAGCCGATCCTCCAGCTCCTCGAGCTGCGCGAAGCTCTTGGTCGTCGTGCCGCGCTCGACCAGCGCGCCCAAGAGGCGCGCCACCGCGGCCTTGCCCTGCAGCGTCGTGGCGTCGCCGTGGCGCAGCACCAGCTCGACGTGGACCTTGCCGCCGCGGGTCTGCTTGGGCAGGAAGCTGGCCTTGATGCCGCCGCCCAGCTCGACCTGCTGCACCCGCGCCGCGAGGTTGTCGAGGCTGGCGACGAACGCCTCGCCGGCGACCGCGGTGGTGGACTCGAGGCGTGCCACCTGCGCCGCGACGTCGACCACCGGCGCCGGCGGCGCGCGATCGGGCGCCGCGGTCGGGACGAACTCGCCCAGCGTCCGGTTCGACGGCTTGAGGTAGGCGGTCGCGACCCGCTGGACGTCGGCGACGGTGATCGTCTTGAGCCGATCGCGGTAGGCGAAGATCAAGCGCCAGTCGCCGGCCGCCAGCCACTCCGACAGCTCGATCGCGACGCGCGCGCTGTCGGCGATGCTGAGCGCGAACTCCTTCTGCGCGCTGGCGCGCCACCGCTCGAGCTCGGCGCTGGTGACCGGGCGCGCGGCGAAGCCCTCGGCCAGCGCCACCAGCGCGGCCCGCGCCTTGGCGACGGCCTTGGCGTCGGTCGGCTTGACGCCGATCAGCAGGTGCGCCGGGTCGCGGAACAGGTACTGGTAGCTCCACACCTCCGACGCCAGCCCCGGCGTCACCAGCGCCTGGTACAGGCGGCCGGTCGGCTCGCGGGTCAGGATGTCGGCCAGCGCGTCGAACGCGACGTGATCGGGATCGGCGCCGGCCACCGCGTGGTAGAGCGCCAGCAGCACCCGCACGTCGCCGGTGCGCCGCAGCGTCACCGCGCGCTCGCCGTCCTGGACCGGCTCGACGGTGTAGGTCGGCGGCAGCGTGCGGGTCGGGCGCGGCAGCACGCCGAACGTCGCGTTGGCGTCGGCCAGCGCCGCCGCCGGGTCGAACTTGCCGGCGATGATCAGCACGGCGTTGTCGGGCTGGTAGTAGCGCTCGTAGAACGCGCGCAGCGCCGGCACCGGCACGTGCTCGACGTCGCTGCGCGAGCCGATCGTGTCCTTGCCGTAGTTGTGCCACTGGTAGGCGGCGGCGGTGACGCGCTGCTCGAGGATGCCGCGCGGATCGTTCTCACCGGCCTCCATCTCGTTGCGGACGACGCTGAACTCGGTCGCGAGGTCGTCGGCCGAGACGCTGGCGTTGACCATGCGATCGGCCTCGAGCTCGAGCGTCCAGCGCAGGTTGTCGCCGGTGGCCGGCAGCGTCTCGTAGTAGTTCGTGCGGTCCTGCCAGGTCGTGCCGTTGGCGAACGCGCCGCGCTCGTCGAGCAGCTTGAGCACGTTGCGGTGGTGCGGCGAGCCCTTGAACATCATGTGCTCGAGCAGGTGGGCCATGCCGGTCTCGCCGGCGCCCTCGTGCATCGAGCCGACCAGGTAGGTGACGTTGACCGTCACCGTCGACTGGGTGGGGTCGGGGAACAGCAGCACCCGCAGGCCGTTGGCCAGCTCGTACTCGGTGATGCCCTCGAGGCTGCGCACCTCGCGCGGCGCGGGCGGCGGGGCCGGCCGCGCCACCGTCGTCGGCGGCGGGGTGGACGTCGGGGTGGGCGCCGCCACGACCGGCGCGGTGACCGGGACCGCGCCGGGGCGCGAGCCACCGCAGGCGGTGGCGAGGACGACGAGCAACGCGGTCGGGCGGAGGTGCATGGCGGCGCCGTTATACCAGCGCCCCCGGTCGCGCCCGCCGCGATCAGCGCTTCAGCCGGAACAACACGACCTTGACCGTGCACATCGGCGCCGCCTCGCCGTTGACCAGGTACGGCCGGAACGTCCACCCGCGCATCGCGCGCGCCAGCTCGGCGTCGTAGGCGTCGTAGCCGGTCGACTGGATCACGTCGACGCTGTCGACGCGGCCGCCCCGGGTCACGCACAGCTTGACCGTGCCGCGCACCTGGTCGCGACCGTCGCGCACCATCGCCAGGCGCACCGGATCCGACGGGTAGAGCGCGTCGTTGCCCGACAGCCGCAGCCCGGCGGCGACGGTCGGCGGCACGATCTCGACCCGCGTGGTGGTCTCCTTGGGCGGGTCCTTGGCCTTGGGCGGCTCGGGCTCCCGGCACGGCGGCGTCGCGCAGGTGCCGGTGCCGGTCAGCTCCGAGGTCGGGTCGCCGCCGGGGTTGGTGCCGTCGCCGCCCAGCGGCCCGTCACCGCCGGCGGGCCCGATCGCGACCACCTTGGTCGGATCCGGCGGCTCGACCTTCGTCGGCTGCACGGGCACCGCCGGCTTGATCTTGGGCGCCACCGCGGCCCGCTGGACCTTGAGCCGGGCGCCCGGCGGCGGTCCGCCGGCCTCGTCCTTGGGGATGCTCGGGCCCAGCTTGACCGCGGCGTGGTCGGTGACCGGCAGCGGGTCGATCTTCCAGAACGCGACCACCACCAGGGCCGACAGCACCGCGGCGTGGCCGGCGGCGGTCCCGATGATGAGCGCGGTCTTCCAGCGAGGCGACTTGGTGTGCGCGGCGATGCGGTCGAACATCCCTGTCCCGACGCGCCACCCCCGCCGCCGATCTAACCGCCCGCCTGACCGCCCTTGGCCCCGCCGCGACCCGCCGCCGCAACCCGGTGTCGCACGCCGATCCGCGTTGTGGGTGGGGGCGGGTTTGTCGACAACCCCTCCGAGGGGCTCAATCGGGGATCGTGCCGGGGTCGGTGACGTCGACCGACCACTGGAAGTTGTCCAGCGCGACCAGCGAGTCGAGCACGTGGTCGCTGGTGTCCCAGATCGCGATGCGCAGCGTGATGACCTCGCCGCCGACCACGTTGCCGCTGGTCTGCAGCCAGCCGGTGGCGCCGCCCTGGACGCTGTTGGCGTCGCAGTCGCCGGGGCTCGAGGTGTCGAGGCCGGTGCCGGCCAGCTGCGCCGTGCTCATGCAGCTGGTGATCGTGCCCGGCACCGCGCTGAACGCGCAGCCGGTGCCGCCGTTCACGCACTGGGTGAACAGGCCGGTGTTGCCGAAGCCGAGGTTCACGCCCACCGGGTAGACGTTCATCGTCATCGGCTGGCGGTAGAACGCCAGGTTCTTGTCGGTCGGGTTGGCCGGCGTGCCGGCCCACGTCGAGTTGAGCAGCGCGACGAAGAAGTCGTTGTACGGGCTGCACACCCACTCGGGGAACTCGGCCGAGAAGAAGTTCGACGCGAACGAGAACGACTTGGCGTTCGACGGCACGCGGATGCGCAAGGTCAGCATCACCGAGTCCTCGGCCATCGACGCCGCGTTGATCTCGGGGCAGCCCGGCGCGTTGGGCAGCATGCCGCCGTTGGCGCTGAGCCAGTCGGCCGGGAACGGGCTCGACGTGTTGTGCATCAGCGAGGTCTCGAAGTCGACGTGGGCCGGGTTCTGCTGCCCGACCGCCGCCGCCGCGCCGCTCGACAGGAGCGCCATGCTGGTGCCGCCCTGCGGCAGGGTGCCGGGGCCGAAGTTGGGGCGGATCGAGTAGCCGCGGGCGTCGGGGGTGCCCATGCCGCTGGCCAGGGACAGGGTCGCGCTGATGACGCCCCAGCGCCGCGACGTCTCGGTGGTCTCGGTGCACAGGTCCATCGCCTTGGCGTAGTCGACGCCCATCGACGAGTTCGAGATCAGGCCGGTGTCACAGGCGACGATCGTGTTGTCGATGTTGCCGTCGCAGTCGTCGTCGACCTCGTTGCCGGCGGCGTCGAACGCGCCGGGGTTGACCAGCTCGGGGCGGGTGCAGCCCGAGGTGTCGTCGCAGCAGTCGCCATCGCAGGTGGAGAAGCCGTCGTGGTCGTTGTCGGCGTTCTGATCGGGCTGGCCGCTGCAGTCCTCGTCGATGCCGTTGCCGCAGACCTCCTCGGTCGGCAGCACCTGGCCCTGGCACAGGCTCCACTGCCGGTTGGGCAGACACGACCGGGTGCCGCCGTGGCACGGGCCGACGCCGTCGGTGGCGGGGATGCCGTCGTAGCAGGGCATCGTGTCGCCGGGGTCGCACTCGCTCGAGCAGCTGCCCGACTGGCAGGTCTCGAGCGCGCCGCACGCGTGGCCGCAGGTGCCGCAGTTGTCGGCGTCGTTGTCGAGATCGACGCCGGGACAGTCCGAGTTGTCCGACGGGGCCGCCGGCCCGCACGCGGCGAGCGCCAGGGTGGCGAGAATGGGGACGATCCAGCGCATGAAGGCTCCTTGCCGACCGACGAAGCTACCGGGGGGACTGTCCAACGGATTCGCGATCGGCACAAGCGGCGAGTCATCGCCGCGCCGCCGAACCGCCCTCGCGCCGCGCGGCCCACGAGAGCGGCCGCGCCGGTTGTCGCGCGGCGGCGGGTTGGGCAAGCTCCGACCATGGCGATGACCACGACGGCCTCCGGGCTGCAGTACCAGGACACCCGCGCCGGCACCGGCGCTTCCCCCACCACCGGCCAGACCTGCGTGATGCACTACACCGGGTGGCTGTGGGTCAACGGCGCGAAGGGCGCCAAGTTCGACTCGAGCCACGATCGCGGCCAGCCGTTCAGCTTCCCGATCGGCCGCGGCCGGGTGATCAAGGGCTGGGACGAGGGCGTCGCGTCGATGCAGGTCGGCGGCGCGCGCACGCTGCTCATCCCGCCCGACCTCGGCTACGGCGCGCGCGGCGCCGGCGGCGTCATCCCGCCGGGCGCGACGCTCTTGTTCGAGGTCGAGCTGCTCGAGCTGCGGTGAGCGGCACCGCCGCCGCCGGCATGCTAGGTTGACTCCAGATGCGTCCGGGTTCGATCGCTCTCGCTGTCGGAAGCGCGATCGTCGCTGTCGGCGGGCTCTACCTGCTGGTCGAGCTCCGGCGCGGCGCCGCCGCCCCCTCCCCCGCCGCGGGTGAGCCGGCCCGGGTGGGCGCGGCCCGCCCGACCCCGGCGCCCGAGCGCGCCCCAGTGCGCGCCAGCCCGGGCCCGATGCCGGCCGCGCTCGGCAGCAAGCGGCCCGAGCCGCCGCCCAGCGACAGCGCCCCGATGGTGGCCAAGCTCGAGGCCGACCGCGCCGCGCTGGGCGACGCGGTGCTGTCGGTCGAGACCAGCGAACACCTGCTCGAGGCCAACAAGCTGTACGACCGCGGCGACTACGACGGCGCCCGCCAGCTGGCGATCAAGCTGCTGACCGAGGCGCCCGGCAACGTCCGGCTGCTGCGGGTCGTGGTGTCGTCGTCGTGCATCCTCGGCGACGCCGAGCAGGCCAACCAGTACGCGCCGCAGCTGCCGCCGCCCGATCGCGACCAGATGGCCGATCGCTGCGCCAAGTTCCAGATCGCGCTCAAGTAGCGCGCGGATTTCGGCGCGGTCGCTGGCGACGCCCGTCAACTCGGCTACAGTCCGCGTCCGAAAGGACCGGATGAATGTCGCAGACCCTGGTTGAACGTATCGGCGTGGCCCCCTACCGCGAGCAGGTGATCGCCGATTGCTGCACGCTGATCGACGCGCAGGTGAAGGCCAAGAGCGGCCTGTCGGGCATGGCCATCAAGGGGGTCTACGCCACGGTCAAGACCTTCAAGAAGGGCTTCGTGCCCTCGGTCGTCAACGCGCTGCTCGACGACTGGCTCGGCAAGCTGCAGCCCTACCACGACAAGTGGAAGGCCGGCGGCAGCGGCACGCTGCCCGAGTTCCTGATCGCCCGCTCCGACGACGTCGCCGAGGACCTGCTGACCGTCACCGACGCCCGCGCCGCCAAGAGCGAGCACGGCACGGTGAAGAAGCTCTACGAGAAGAACCGCGGCTCGGCCAAGAAGAACGTCGTCGAGGCCGTCCCCGAGCTCGCCAAGCTGATCGACAAGCACCTCACCGCGTCCGACACGTGATTTGAGGAGGGGCTTTCGCAAAGCCCCTCCCCCACAAGACGTGGGGCCCCCACCCGAAACGCGAGAGCGTTCAGCGGAGTGCCGCGCCTCCGCCTGGGCTCGGCGACGAGCCCCCTGAAATCAGTGCTGCTGCTCGAGCAGGTGGACCATCAGGTACCCCTCGGCGGTGCGGCGGGGACCGGGCGCGCCCGCCATCGAGCGGAAGTCGGCCGCGAGCTGGCGGCGGTTGTACGAGCGGTACAGCGCCACCGGGTCGATCTCGCGCGAGTGCTCGAGCTCGTCGATCGGGCGACCGAGCACGCCGGCGGCCCACTTGGGGCTCACCGCCGACTTGCCCTCGGCGCGCATCCGGGCGCGGAGCGTGTTGAGCTCCTCCCAGGTCATGTTGAAGAGGAACTCCTCGAACGCCTGGGTCTCGGCGTCGGTCATGCCGTCGCGGGCGAAGAACTCGAGCACCTCCGACGAGCAGTCCTCGCACACCAGCCGGAACGTCTCGGTGGCGCCGACCAGGCAGCCGAAGTCGCTGGTGATGCGGTTGCGCGCGTGCCACGCCGACTCGAGGATCGGCGCGAAGTCGTCGATCTCCAGCGTCGAGTCGTCCCAGATCGAGATCAGCAGGTCGGCGATGCGCCGCTTGCTGACCGCGCTGACGTCCGGCTTGCGCAGGAGCGCCATGAACAGGTCCTCGCACAGGAGCGTGTAGATCGACTGCGCCAGCTCCTCGTTGAGGTCGTGGATCAGCCGCGCCACGTCGCCGGCGCCGTCGGTGGACTGGCCCAGCGCCACCGCCGAGGTGGCCTTGATGAAGCCGCGCAGGAAGTTGATCTTGGTGAGCAGCGCCGTCCGAGACAGCGTCGCCTTGAGCGGCAGCATCAGCTCGCCGGACAGGCCGTCGAGCGTGATCAGGTGGTCGATCAGCGTCGACTCGTCGCGGGCCTCGCCGCCCATCGCGGTCGGCGCGCGCAGCGGGCGGGCGCCGTCGAGGAGCGCGTTGGTCTGCCGCAGCTGGTCGATCAGATCGCGCAGGATCTGGGCGTCGGCCGGTGCCCGGGCGGCGACCACTCGCAGCGCCTGGTCCACCACCTCGACCTCGTGGCGATCCAGCAGGTGGACCGCGACGACTTCGGCGGACTGCAACATCGGAGTCAAGCTACCACCGTTGGCGGGTGGTGCCGAGGGGCTTGGCCCGGGTCCGGTGGGGCAGCGATCGGTCACCCAGCTGGCCGGGTGGGCCGTCACGACGCCGCCTGGGCCCGCGCCGCCTGCCGGCGCTTCAGGAAGAACCGCACCGCGATCGCCACCAGGGTGATCACCACCAGGCCGGCGATGATCAGGTCGACGCGCTTGGCCTTCTTGGCCACCGACTCCCAGTTGGCCCCGATCTGGTAGCCCAGCACCATCAGGCCGCCGCCCCACAGGGTGGCGCCGATGAAGGTCTGGAGCATGAACAGCGGCAGCCGCATCCGGGCGATGCCGGCCGGGATCGAGATCAGGTGGCGCACGACCGGGAGGAACCGCGCGATCAGCACGGTCCAGGCGCCGTGGCGGGCGAAGTACTCCTCGGTCTTGGCCAGGTCGGCCGGCCGCACGAAGACGTACTTGCCCCACTTCTCGAGGAGCGGCTTGCCGCCGACGGCGCCGATCCAGTACGAGATCAGCGAGCCGGTCAGCGCGCCCGCCGAGTTGACCAGCAGGATGGCGGGCAGCGAGAACTTGCCCTGGCTCGCCAGGTAACCGGCGTAGGGCATGACCAGCAGCGACGGGATCGGGACCATCGTGCTCTCGAGCACGATCAGCAGGAACAGGGCGAGGTAGTTCCCCTCGATGAAGTGCTGCAGGGAATGGGCGATGGAATCCACGCGCGCGCGTTATTGCCCGGTCGCCGGGCGGATGCAACCACGACCGACGCCCCTGTGATCCGATCCGCCACCCACATCGGCCCACCAGCGGCCCTCCGACGGTTCGTGTATCGTGGTCGGCAGGGGGATCCACGTGCGCACCACGCTGTTGTTCGCGCTCGCGTCCGTCGTGCTCGGCGGCTGCTTCCTGTTCAAGAGTGACGACACCGGCGACACCGGCCCCGACGGCGGGGTCGGGTCGAGCTGCGGCGCGGCCGACGAGTGCGGCGCCGGCCTGGTGTGCGCCGCCGACGTCTGCATCACGCCGGGGACGGTCGGCATCGGCGGCAGCTGCTCGGCCAACCGCGACTGCGCCACCGGCCTGCAGTGCGCGCTGTCGGGCGTGTGCGCGCCGGCCGGCGGCGGCACCGTCGGCACGCCCTGCGCCTCGGGCGCCGACTGCCGCAGCGAGCTGCGCTGCGAGCTCGACGGCCTGGGCGGCACCTGCCAGATGACCGGCACCGGCGACGTCGGCGCCAGCTGCGTCGGCGCCAGCGACTGCCTGGCCGGCCTGACCTGCACCGCCGGCGGCGTGTGCGATCGCGCCAGCGAGGCGTTCCCGCCGTTCCCCGGCGTCGCCTGCGCCGCCGACGAGAGCCCGTTCCGCGTGTACTTCGAGATCCCGCGCCCGGGCCAGCGCCTGGCCGACTTCTACCGGCTGCCGTTCCCCAACGACATCCGGGTGCGCGCCGACGGCACGCTCGACCTCTCCGACTTCCCGCGCCCGGGCCTGACGCTGCTCGGCGTCGACCTCGTCGACCTGTACGCCGACGCCGCCGAGGCCGACTTCGCCGGGTTCGCGTCGATCGACGTCGTGTCGTTCCGCTTCTCGGCGCCGCTCGACTTCTCGACGGTGCAGGACGGCGCCGCGCTGTTCTTCGTCGACATCACCGCGCCCGGCCAGCCCGGGTTCGGCGCCAACCGCGGCCGCGAGTTCGGCTTCGATCCGGGCAAGGGCAAGTTCGCCTGCCAGAACCGCCTGACCCTCGGCAACCGCACCACCGACGCGCTCGAGCCCGGCCACACCTACGCCGCGTGGATCTCGACCGCGGCGCATTCGACCACCGGCGCGACGCCGGTCCAGGATCCCGACCTGATCGCGGTGCTGGGCGCCACCGAGCCGACCGATCCGACGCTGGCGCGCGCGTGGAACCAGTACGCCAAGTTCCGCGCCTACCTCGCCGCCGAGAACCGCGCGCCGACGACGGTCGCCGGGGCGGCGGTGTTCACCGTGCAGGACGCCAGCGCGCTGGCGCGCAAGCTGGCGGCGCAGGTCGCGGCCCAGCCGGCGCCGGTCATCACCGACCTGACCTTGTGCGACGGCGTCGCGACCTCGCCGTGCGCGCCGGTCGGCGACCCCGCGCGCGCCTGCGGCGACTCGAGCGGCGCGTTCTGGGAGCTGCACGGCCGGATCGCGATCCCGAACTACCAGGCCGGCACCCTGCCCTACGAGCGCCCCGCCGACGGCGGCGCGATCATGGTCGACGGCGCCGGCGACCCGGTGAAGCAAGGCGACCTGCCGGTGTGCTTCGCGATGACGATCCCCAAGACGACGATGCCGGCCGGCGGCTGGCCGCTGGTGGTCCACGCCCACGGCACCGGCGGCAACTTCCGCGCGGCGATCGGCGCCGGCATCGCCGGCGAGCTGGCCGCCGCGTCGACGCCGATGGCCACGTTCACCTTCGACGGCGTCGGCCACGGCGAGCGGCGCGGCGCCTCGAGCCGCACGCCCGACAGCCTGGTGTTCAACATCGTCAACCCGCGCGCCGCCCGCGACAACCACCTGCAGGGCGCGGTCGACGTGCTGACCGCGCTCAAGCTCGGCGACGTCGCCGCGACGACGGTGCCGAGCGTCGGGACGTTCCAGTTCGATCCCGCGCGCACCTACTACTTCGGCCACTCGCAGGGATCCAACGTCGGCATCCCGGCGATCGCGGTCACCGATCGCGCGCGGGCCGCGGTGTTCTCGGGCGCCGGCTCGGTGCTGGTCGAGGGCATCCTCGGCAAGAAGCAGCCGGTCGACGCCCGCGCCGGCCTCGAGTTCCTGATCGGCGAGCCGCTCGGCGGCGGCCACCCGGTCATGACGCTGTGGCAGCTGTTCTTCGATCGCATCGACCCGGTGAACTACGCGCCGATGCTGATCCGCCGGCCGCCGCCCGGCGTCGCCTCGAAGCACGTCTGGCTGTCGTGGGGCAAGGGCGACAACTTCTCGCCCGAGGCCACGCTCACCGCCACCGCCCACGCCGCGGGCGTGCTCCACGCCGCGCCGCAGGTCAGCGGCATCGGGCTCGGCCCCGACGCGCGGCCGATCACGCCCAACCGCACCGCCGGCGACGGCGCGACCCGGTTCGGCGCGGTGTTCCAGTACGACCCGGCCGGCGCGTTCGACGGGCACTTCGTCGCCACCCAGGCGCCGGCGGCGATCGCCGACTGGAAGGCGTTCCTGACGTCGATGGCCGCGACCGGCACGCCGACCGTCCCGTAGCCGGACGCCGCCGCGCGCGGCGCGTCGTCACCCGCGCGTCACCGGCGCGGTGTACGTTGCCGCGATGACCACCGAGGCCCCCGAGGCCACCGAGGCGCGCTGGCGCAGCCGCATCTTCGGGCTGTCGTGGCTGTCGTACTTCTCGTACTACTTCACGCGCACCAACTTCTCGGTCGCCAAGAAGGACATCCAGCGCGACCTCGGCCTGACCAAGGATCAGCTGGGCTGGATCGACACCGCCAGCCTGGCGGCGTACTGCGTCGGCCAGTTCGTCCACGGCGTCGTCGGCGAGACGCTGGGGCCGCGCCGGCTGGTCGCGCTGGGCATGCTGGCGTCGGCGGCGCTGTCGATCGTGTTCGGCACCCAGAGCCTGCTCGGCGTGCTGATCCTGGTGTGGGGCCTCAACGGCTTCGTCCAGGCGACCGGCTGGCCCGGCAACGGCAAGCTGCTGGCGTCGTGGTTCGACACCCGGCGCCGCGGCGAGCTGATGGGCGTGTGGTCGACCTGCTACCAGGCCGGCGGCGTCGTCGCCAAGCTGGTCGCGATCCAGTTCCTCGTGCACGTCGGGTGGCGCGCGACGTTCGTCGGCCCGGCCCTGTGGGTGGCCGCGGTCGGCGGCGCGTTCTACCTGCTGGTGCGCGATCGCCCCAGCGACGTCGGGCTGGCCGATCCCGAGCTGCCGACGATGGACGTGCCGCGCGCCGAGGAGCTGGCGATCTTGCGGCGGCAGGCGCGCGCCCAGGTGCTGCGGACGACGCGCATCTGGTTCATGGGCGCGAACTACTTCTGCCTCAAGCTGATGCGCTACGCGTTCCTGTACTGGCTGCCGTTCTACCTCGCCGAGGGCTACGGCTACTCCAAGGACAAGGCCGGCTACGTGTCGATCGCGTTCGACGCCGGCGGCATCCCGTTCGTGATCCTGCTCGGCTTCGTCGCCGACCGGCTGCTCGGCCGCCGGCGGATCCTGACCGCCGCGCTGTCGTGCGTCGCGCTGTGCGGCGCGTTCGCGCTGTACCGCGAGATCGGCCACGCCGGCGTGGCGTGGAACATCCTCGGCCTCGCGCTGATCGGCGGCGCGCTGTTCGGCGCCGACGCGCTGGTGTCGGGCTCGGCGTCGCAGGACGTCGGCGGCTCGCACGCCTCGGCGCTGGCGTGCGGCCTGGTCAACGGCATCGGCTCGATCGGCGGCGTGGCCCAGACCTTCGTGCTGGTCTACGTCACCGACCGCTGGGGCTGGGACGGCCTGTTCCAGCTGTTCATGGGCCTGTCGCTGCTCGGCGCGCTGTTGCTGGCGCCGTTCGCGCGGGTGCGACCGCGCCTGGCCGCCCAGGCGGCGTGAGGCGCGCCGGCCGCGGTCAGGTGCGCTTGGCGTCGCGGATCAGCCGCTCGTAGGCGTCGCCCATCGCGGCGGCGACCTGCCCGAGCGCGGTCGCGGCCGGCGGCAGCGGACCGGTGGGCGCGATCGCGAACAGCAGGTTCACGACGCGATCGCGCACGTGGACCGCGTGCAGCGCGATCTGCACCGGCGCCAGCCCGGCGAACAGCTTGAGGAAGCGGCTCTGGGCCAGCCCGCCCAGCGGCGGCACGCCGATCAGCGGCTTGCCGTCGTCGTGGACGGTGGTGAACATCGACGGCTGGCCCAGCGGGATCAGCAGCGACGCCAGCGCCGCGTCGGTGACCTGGCCGCCGAAGCCGCGGTGCCCGACCGCGAGGCCCTCGCGCACGACCAGCACGACCGCGCCGCGCCAGGCGCCGCGGGCGAACGCGATCGCCAGGTCGGCGATCGCGTCGCGGCTGGTGGCCGCGGCGATGGCGGCGATGGTGGCGTCGAGGGACGGCGGCGCGCTGGGCGGCGGCGCCACGATCACCGCGGGCGCGGGCGCGGGCGGTGCGGGCGTGGGCGGCGCGGGCGGCGGCGGTGCGGGCGCCGGCGGGACGGGCGCAGCCGGCGGGGCCACGACGCGGGGCGCTGGGCGCCCGGTGCCCAGCGCGCTGCCGGTGCCGCGGGTCGCCATCAGGTCGACCTGGCTCGCGTCCTTGTGCACGCGGCCGTCGTCGAGATCGACCAGGTTGAACGCCGGCGCGGACGGCTCGTCGAAGTCGACGTCGATCGCCGCGTCGGGGTCGGGCACGCCGGGCGCGTGGTCGGCGTCGGGGTAGGTCACCGCCAGCTCGCGCGCGACCACCGCCTCGCAGGCCACCGCCGGGATCACCGGCACGCCGACCGCGCGCGCCACCTCGGCGATGTGCTCCGGGGTCGGATCGCGGAAGCACACGACCAGCGACATGCCCTGGGCGCCGCGGGACCAGGCGATCGGCAGCGCCGCCATCGGCACCGCGATCGCCGCAGGCAACACCGCCGCCAGGGCGGGATCGCGCTGCACCAGGTGCCGCTCGAGCGCGGCCGGCACCCCGCGCTGCCGCGCCAGGCCGCGGGCGATGTCGTCAGCCGAGATCAGCCCGGCGGCGACCAGGATCGCCCCGAGGCGCGGGCCGCCGCTGCGCTGCCGCGCCAGGGCCGCCTGGACGGCCGTCGGGTCGATCCAGCCGGCCGAGATCAGGAGCTCACCGAGGCGCATGGATCTCGCCTGCGCGAAGCGCGCGCACGACCGCTTGACAGCCGGCGCGGGCGGCGGTAAGGACTCCCCCGTCTTCGGCGATAGGCCGAAGCGCGTTGGGGACATAGCTCAGCTGGGAGAGCGCATGAATGGCATTCATGAGGTCAGGGGTTCGATCCCCCTTGTCTCCACCAACTCGCGAGGGAGCTTCGGCTCCCTCGCTGCGTTTCGGCGTCCCGACGCCGCCGCGCCGCACATGAACGATCGCTGACATCGGCCAGGTCACGATCCGCGGGGCGGGACGTCGTCGGGATGCATGTACTCGGCGAGCTCGGCCTCGTCGTCGTCATCGGCGCCGAACTGGATGCCGCCGGCGCGGGCGGGCGCGGGGGTCGGGGTCGGGCGTCGCGCGTCGGCGCCGCCGCGGCCCTCGTCGGGACGTCTCGCCTCGCGGTGGGACGCGGGGGGCTCGGCGGCGAGCCCGCGGGCGTCGTCGACCGGTGGCCGCCACACCGCGGCCGGGCGCGCCGGCGGCGGCCGCCAGTTCGCCGACGAGACGGTGCCGTCGCCGTCGGCGTCGGCCGGGCGCCGCGGCGGTGGCCGGCGCGGCTCGTCGTCGGCCGCGCGATCGAAGCGCGCGCCGCGCCGGGGCGGCGTGACCGGCGGCGGCGCCGGCTCGTCGCCGTCGATCGCCGCCAGCGCGTCGGCCACCGTCGGCTCCTCCATCAGCTCGGGGAAGTGGCCGGCCTCGAGGAGCTCCAGCACCGCCTGGCCGAGATCGGCCAGCGCGTCGGTGCGCGCGCGATCGCGCCGCGCCTCCTCCAGACGGGCCCGGCCCTCGCGCGCGCCGCGCTCGAGCACGTCGCGCACGACGCCGGCCTGGGCCAGCGTGGAGCGCACCAGCGTGCCCAGCGTGCCGCGCACGTCGGGCCCGAGTCCGCGTGGTCGGCGTGACTTGGCCATGGCCCGATTATCCGCGCGGAGCCGGCTGGCGCCAAGGGCCCCGCATGATCTACCGTCGACAACCGTGACCCCGCGCCGCCTCCGAAGCGCAGGCCTCGTCCTCGCCGCGGTCGCGGCCTGCGGCGATCCGCCGGCGGTCCGCCCGCCGACGCCGCCGCGCGCCAAGGTGCGGCTGCGCGCGTTCACCGAGACCTCGCCGGTGCGCGCGGTGGTGCCGCTGGGCGGCGACGTGTTCGTCGACAAGGGCGCGACCCTGGAGCGCTGGCGCCCCGACGGCACGGTGCTCGAGCTGTCGCCCGGGCGCGGCCTGCCCGACGGCGCGCTCGTGGCGCTGGCCGCGGACGCACGCCGCGATCGGCTGTGGGTGATCGGCGCCGGCGGCGTCGGCTACTACGATCGCAAGTCCGAGACGTTCGAGGCGCTGCCGCCGAGCCCGGTGGCGATGGAGCTGGGGCTGACGCCGACCGACCCCGAGGTGCCGCGGCCGCCACCGCCGGCGATGACCGCCGCGGTCGGCGCCGACGACGGCCTGTGGATCGGCCACCCGCGCGGCCTGTACTTCGCGTCGAAGAAGGGCGGCTGGGCGTCGACCCCGATCAGCGAGCCAGTGACCGCGCTGTTCCCGACCAAGGACGGCTGGCTGTGGGTCGGCACCGATCGCGGCCTGGTCGGGCGCGCGCCCAGCGGCAAGACGTTCACGTTCGGCCCGACCCAGGGCTGCGAGGTGGTGATCGTCCGCTGGATCGCCGCGGCGCCCGGCGGCGGCGTGCTGGTGGTCGGCGAGGACGCCGGCGGCCACCAGCGGCTCGCGATCGGCCACGCCACCGCGTGGCGCTCGTACAAGCTGTCGCCGACCACCCGCTGGCTGGCCGGCGCCGCGGTCGGCGACGCCACCGCGATCCTCGCCGCCGACGGCCTGTACCGGCTGGCCGCGGGCCCGGCCGCGGTCGCCGGCCCGCTGCGCCGCGACGGCGTCCGCCTCCTGCCGGTGACCGGCGACGCGCCGCCCGACGTCCACGTCGAGCGCAGCCCCGTGACCCTGCCCGCCGGCACCCGCGCGCTGGCCGCGCTGGGCGCCGAGCTGTTGCTCGGCACCGACGAGCTGGGCGTGGCGCGCCAGCCGCTCGACGGCGGCCCGCCGCTGGCGTGGTACCGGCGCGCGGCGATGCTCGACCGCGCCGGCTCGCTCACGGTGCTGTGCCAGGCCAAGGACGACTGCTGGATCGCCACCGGCGCGCCGCGCGCGTGGCGCTGGCGCGGCGGCAGCTTCACGCCGGCCGGCCCGGTCGACGAGGTCGTGCTCGGCATGGTGCGCACCAGCGACGGCGTGCTGTACGGCTTCCACCGCCCCGCCGACGGCAAGGCCATCGCGGTCAGCCGGATCGACGGCGAGACCTGGGTGCCGCTCAACGTCCGCCTCGAGACGCCCGGCACCGGCCCCGAGCTCAGCTTCGCCAAGACCGCGCCCGACGGCACGCTGTGGATCGGCCTGCGCTACCGCGACGACGGCGACCTGCGGCCGTGGGGCATCGCGATCGTCGACCCCACCACCGGCGCGGTCGCCTACCACCACGCGTCGGGCGATCCCAAGGAGCGCAAGCTCGGCGTGCTGCCGGTGCCGACGACGATCGTCGACGTGGCCTTCCTCGGCGACAGCGAGGTGTGGATGGCCAGCCTGCAGGGCGCGGTGCGCCTGCAGGGCGAGCAGGTGACGGTGTGGAACGAGAGCATGCAGCTCGACTCGGAGCTGCTCAACGCGGTGGCGGTCACCAGCGGCGGGCTGGTGTTCGTCGCCACCGCCGACGGCGTCGGCACCTTCGACGGCGAGCGCTGGCGCTTCACGCCCGAGCTGCGGTTCGCGACCAACGATCTGGCGCTCGGCGCCGACGGCCGGCTGTGGCTCGGCACCGAGCGCGGCCTGGCGATCTTCGACGGCAAGAAGGTGCGGCGGCTCGACGTCCGGCGCGGCATGGTCGAGAACCAGGTGCTCGACGTCACGCTCGACGAGTTCGGCCGGGTGTGGACCCGCGGCCCGCGCTCGCTGGCCGTCGTCACGCCGTGACCTTGGAGGGGCTTTCTGGTCACCGCGGCCGGCCCGCTCACTCGCAGGTGAGGTCCCACAGGCCCCAGCCGGCGTCGAACGACGGCACCAGCACGTGGCCGCCGTCGACGGTCAGGTTGCCGCCGCCGACGAAACCGTCGGTGAAGTGCAGCGGCACGTCGAGCGCCGGGAGGTCGCCGGCGTAGTCGGCGGCGGTGAGGTCGGGGTTGCGCGTGCCCATGCCGGCGGCGTGGGTGACGCCGCCGTCGGGCGCGATCCGGTAGAGGTAGCCGCCGCTGGCGTAGACCAGCAGGTCCTCGCCGAGGCCGACCATCGTGATCGGCAGCGAGGCCGCCGACGGCGAGCGGTCGGGGCGCGGCACGTCGGCGTCGTTGACGTACGGCTCGCTGGCGCCGGTCGAGACGTTGATCTTGATCACCCGGGTGCCGTCGAAGTTGATGCCGCCGGCGTACAGCGCGCCGTGGGCCCAGGCGATCGCGTTGACGTTCTGCAGCTCGTCGTGGAGCGTGAACACCGTCGTCACGGTGCGCATGGCGTCGTTGGCGATGCGCTTGATCTTCTTGTTGCCGCGATCCCAGACGTAGACGTTGCCGGCGTCGTCGCTGATCGCGTCGTCGGGCGCCGCGAACCGCGCGGTCGCGCCCGGGCCCTCGACGTCGCCCTCCATGTACACGCGCCCGGGTGGCGAGTCGGTGCCGGTGAGCTCGCGCGCGGTGCCGGCGATCGCCCGGGCGGTGCAGCTCGGCGACAGCGGATCCGACAGCTCGACCACGCCGTTGGCCCAGTCGTCGCCGGTGATCAGCCGCCCGTCGGGCAACCACGCCAGGCCCTCGTTGGCCATGAACCGCACGTCGGCGCAGGCGCCGGTCGGGCGGTAGACCGCGGCGCCGGCCTCGTCGCCGGCGACCCGCACGAACGCCGGGGCGGCGGCGTCGAGATCGAGGCGCCAGATCGAGCGCCCGGTCGACACCAGGATCGTCCGGCCGCGCTGCACGACGTTGCCGAAGTGCATCGGCGGATCGGCCTTGGCCGGGTGGCCGGCCGGGTTCCACAGCGTCGTGTCGCTGGCGCTGGACGTCGGGTCGCCGGCGATCACCCGGGCGGTGGTGCAGGCCTTGCCCGCGGGATCGGGCTCGTCGTCGGCGGCGAGCTGGGTGCAGGCGGTGGCGGTGAGCGCGAACAGGACCGGGGCAAGCTTGGCGAGACGCATCGTCGGACTCCTCACACGAGCACGCGTCCATTCGCGTGCGGCCGGGCTATCGGCCACGCCGTGGCCCGGTTGCGTGAGGCGCGACGATTCCTGGCGCTACTTCACCACCGACACCTGCTCGGGCGCCTTGGTCCGGAAGTTGGCGTCGACGTAGTCCATCAGCTCGAGCAGGTTGGTCTCCATCCGGGCCAGGCCGCCGGCCGGCGCGTCCATGTAGAACGTGCCGCCCTCGCAGCCGTCGCCGCCCGCCGGCACCGGCACGCCGTCGACGTTGGGCCGGCAGCGGCCGTCGACGTAGACGATGATGAACTTCTGGAAGCGCTGCTCGGCCGGCAGATCGTTGGCGATCATGTAGCTCTCGAACACCGCCGACAGCGCCACCAGGTCGTCGGGCTCCTGGCCGTAGCCGTGGAGGAAGTACACCACCGGGTAGCGGCGGCTGGCGTTGGCCGGGTTGGCGTAGCCGGGCGGCAGGAAGATCGCGTAGGGCGTGTCGCGCCCGGTGGTCGGCGGCGTGAACGTCTGGCCCATGCGGATCTCGCCGGCCGTGCCCTCGTCGTCGCGATCGCCGTTGGGCAGCCGCTTGTCGATCCACGCGAACACCGACGACACCCGGTTGATGACCTGCACCGGCGCGCCGACGTGGCGGCCGTCGCCCTGGTTGATCTGGTTGGCGGTGGCGTCGGGGTCGCCGTAGCGGACGAAGACGTTGTCGGGCAGGTCGCCCCACGGCACCTGGGTGAAGTCGTAGCTGCCCTCGGCGCCGCCCGCCAGGGCGCCGAAGCCGTCGTAGACGCCGCCGGCCATGCCGAACCGGCTCATCAGCGCGCCCATGCCGGCGTTGGCCGACACGCCGGCGTTCAAGAAGTCGCGGATGCCGGCGTCCATCCAGATGCCGACCCGGCGCCGCTCGGCGTCGTCGAGCGCGGCCAGGTTGCGGGCGAGGTCGCCGGTCAGCCACCGGCTCAGGTTGGGCGACTGGGTCCACACGCCGTCGCCCTCGCCGGTGTCGTAGCAAGCGGTCGCGGTGGCGCTCCACTGGCAGGTGCCGGCCACGCCGTCGAGGCCGACGTCCTCGTACGGCTCGCCCTCCTGGCGATCGTGATCGCACTCGGTGCCGCGCGGGTTGCGCAGCGCGTGGTAGTCGTCGCCGTTGGGATCGGGGTTGGTCGCCGCGTCGTAGCCGGGCTCGGCGGCGTCGGCCACGCCGTCGGCGCCGACGTCGGCGAACGGCTCGAACGGGTCGGTGATGATCGGCTCGCCGCTGTCGCGCCGGCCGTTGCGGTTGACGTCGACCGCCAGCAGCACCTCGGCCGGGTTGCCCTGGGGCTGGGCCGGATCGAACACGCCCAGGCCCAGCGTCGCCGAGTCGCCGCCGTCGCAGAACGTGATCACCGGCAGGCTGCCGTCGGGGTTGAACTCGCGGTCGTGGAAGCTGGTCAGCGTCAGCGGGTTGGCGCAGCGATCGGCGGCGGCGCGCGCCAGGTAGGTGGCGTCGACGCCGGGCGGCGCGTAGCCGTGGGCCGCGGGGTCGGGGTTGTACAGCGCCGGGTTGCCCAGCGCGCGCGACAGATCGCGCGCCGCCTTCATGTACAGGTTGCGGCGCAAGGTCAGGCCGACGCCCTCGCCGTCCTGGTAGGTCATGTGCTCGAAGTCGCTCTTGATCTCGAACTGGTCGGCGGCGGCCGGGCGCTGGTCGTCGAGGCACAGCGCGCCGACGTCGCCGCCGTCGTCGGGCGCGGCGGTGCAGAACCCGCCGAACAAGAAGTCGCGGAACATCGCCAGCGAGTAGGTCATCGCCGGGCCGGGCTCGCCGCCGAGGTCGCCGATGAAGTCGAACCGATCGCGGTGGCGCAGGCCGATCGACATCGACGCGTTGCCGCCCATCGAGATGCCGACGATCGCGCGGTAGGTGAAGCGGCGGCTCTCGGTGGCGCCGGCGTCGGCCGGCGCGACCACCTGGTAGGTGATCAGCTCGGGCGCGCGGAAGGTGATCCGCGACGCGTAGCCGTCGACGTCGTCGATGGCCCGGCCGGTCACCGGCGGGAAGAACGGCGTCCCGTCGCCGACGTGGCGCTTGGCGACGACGCGCACGTGGCGGCGCAGCCCGCCCGCCGGCAACCGCGCCGCCTTGAACGGCAGGGTCAGCTCGAACGGCCGATCGCTGGCGGCGCCGCCTGGGCCGAACGTCACCGCCGGGCCGAGCGCGACGTAGCCGGCCGGCACGATGTCGGCGGCGCAGCCGATCGTCACCGCCGCGGTCGGCACCGTGGTCGCGGCCTGGGCCCGGACCGCGGCGCCGGCGAGGTCCTTGGCGGCCTTGGCGTCGACGACGATCACGCCGCCGGGCGTGAGCGCGCCGCTGGTCCCGTCGCCGCACACCAGCTCGCTCGACGGGCCGTCGTCGCCGCCGCAGGCGATCAAGAAGGTGGCGGTGGCGATCCCCATCGCTTGGCGTGCGCGCATAGGGCGCGACCCTATCACCGGGGCGACGCGAACAGGAACACATCCGCACACTTGCCCCCCGCGACGATCGGCGAAAAGTTGCCCGGCGCGCCCGGCCCCGTAATGTCGGCGAACAGACCGCATGTCGACGAGGATGAAGGCCGATATGCACGTCCCAGCCGCGCTGTCGCGGTGGACCGTGCGCGCACTGCTGGCGCTGGTGGTGGCCGGCGCCATCGCGTACATCCCGGCCGGCGGCGTCGACGATCGCGCCACCCGGCTGCGCCAGCAGCTCGACGCCGCCAACGCCGAGGCCGCCGCGCTGCGCGCCGGCAACCGCGCGCTGGCCGAGGAGATCAAGGCGCTGTCGACCGACGCCGGCGCCATCGAGGCCCGCGCCCGCGACGACCTCGACATGGTCTTCCCCGGCGAGGTCGTCATCCGGATCGATCGCCCGGAGGCGCCGCGATGAGGATGCGCACGCTCAAGCGCGCGGCCACCGTCACCTGGGGCCCGCTGGCCGGCGCCCTCGCCTGCGCCGCGATCGCGCTGACGCTGACGCCGATCGATCTGCACCGGCAGACGCCGACGCCGGCGACGACGCTGCTGCTGGCCGGGGTGATCGTCCTGCTCGCGGCGGCGATCACCCGCCGCCTGAAGTTCCAGCCGCCCAGCGCCCGCGCCCAGCGGGTGTCGATGTGGCTCGCCGCCGCGCCGACCTTGGTCGACGTCGAGCTGGCGCTGGCGATCTCGGCCGGGCTCGGCGCGATCCTCGCGGTCACCGGCGGCGTCACCTCGCCGGTCCACCCGCTGGTCTACGGCGTCGTCGCGTTCGGCCTGACGCTCCTGTCGGCGCCCGGCGCCGCGGTGACGCTGCTGGCGCCGGCGGCGATCGAGGCCGCGTGGATCGCGCGATCGCCCGATCCGCGGGCGCTGCTGATCCCCGCGCTGCTCCACGTCGTGTTCCTGGTCGCCGCCGCCTGCGCCCACGCGCTGTTCCTGCGCGGCCTGGTCGCCAGCCACCGCCGCCGCCGCGAGCTGCGGCTGACCCGCGAGGTCCACGCGATGCACGAGCGCGCCCGCGACTACCGCCTGATCGCCGCGGCGCTCGGCCCGGCCAGCCGCTCGGTGCGGGCCCGCGACGACGAGGAGCGCCTGCTCGCCACCGGCGGGGTGTCGCTGGTCGACGACGCGACCGCGTGGATCCTGGCCACGGTCAAGCGCTCGCTCGGCGCCCGCACCGTCGTGCTGGCGTGGTGCGGCGAGGGCGATCGCCTCAAGCTCAAGGACGTGATCTCCGATCGCGACGACCTGGTCGCGTCCGACGCGCTGGCCTCGGCCGGCCTGCTCGGCGCGGTGGTCCGCGATCGCGCCGCGGTGGTGGTGGCGGCCAAGCGCGGCCAGCTGCCGTACTACGACGACGCCGGCGTCGCCGACGGCGCCGCCGTGGTCGCGGTGCCGGTGCTCGAGGGCGCGCACCTGCGCGGCGTGCTGTGCGCCGACAAGGAGGAGGGGCGCTTCGACGACGGCGCGGTCGAGCTGATGGCCGACGCCGCGCAGCAGATCGTCCGGGCGATCGCCGCCGAGCAGGTGTTCCGCGCGGTCGAGCGCGCCAAGTACGAGCACGAGCGGTTCTTCCAGGCCGCGGCGATGCTGGGTCGCGCGCTCACGCCCGAGCAGGTCATGGACACCGCGTTCGACGCCGCCGCCGCGATCGTCGGTTACGACGGCGCGGTCATCACGCTCTACGACAAGGAGCGCGCCCGCCACCGGGTCGCGGCGGTCCGCACCAAGCCCGGCGTCGAGCCGATCTTCGACGTCGCCGCGCTGGCCGAGCTGGAGTGGAAGGACAACGCCGGCCTGGCCGCGATGGTGGTCAAGAACCGCCACTACCTGCCGGCCGGCGGCGAGCCGCGCGAGGTGACCGCGCCGATCTACACCCGCAAGGTCAAGCTCGACGCCGCCCGCTCGCTCTTGGTGCTGCCGCTGGTGGCCGCCGACGAGGCGATCGGCACGCTGATGCTGGCGTGCCGCGCCGAGAAGCGCTTCGGCACCGACGTCCGCGAGATGCTGTCGGTGATCGCGACCCAGGTCGCGGTGTCGTTGCAGAACGGCCTGCTCTACAAGCGCATGGAGACGATGGCCACCACCGACGGCCTGACCGGGCTGACCAACCACCGCACCTTCCAGGATCGCTTCGCGCAGATGCTGGATCGCGGCGCCCGCCACGGCCACCACGCGTCGCTGCTCTTGTGCGACGTCGACTTCTTCAAGAAGGTCAACGACAACTACGGCCACCCGATCGGCGACGAGGTGCTGCGCCGCGTGGCCCGGGTGCTGGCCGACGTCGCGCGCAAGATCGACATCGTCGCCCGCTACGGCGGCGAGGAGTTCGCGGTCGTCCTCGACGGCACCACCGCCGAGCAGGCCCGCGCCGTCGGCGATCGCATGCGCCAGGAGGTCGGCAAGATCGTCGTCGACACCGAGAAGGGCCCGCTGTCGGTCACGATGTCGATCGGCATCGCCAGCTTCCCCGACGACAGCCGCGAGCGCGCGGTGCTGATCGAGCGCGCCGACCACGCCCTGTACCACGCCAAGCACTCGGGCCGGAACCAGGTCGTCACCCACGCCCAGTTCACCGCCGCCCGCGCCAAGAAGGCGTCGTAGTCGCTCAGGCCGCGACCGCCGCGGCCCGCGCGAGGCGGATCGCGAAGGTCGTGCCGCGGCCGGCGGTCGAGGTCACGACGATGTCGCCGCCCGCCGCGCGGCACGCCGCGCGCACCGCGCCCAGGCCGACGCCCCGGCCCGAGGTCTCGGTGACCGTCGCCGCGGTCGACACGCCGTCGCGGAAGATCAGCTCGTCGGGCGCCACCCCGTCGGCCGCCGGCCCGGCCGCCGCGCGCACCCGGGCCCAGTCGATGCCGCGGCCGTCGTCGACGCAGGTCAGCTCGACGCCGGCGTCGCCGCGGGTCGCCGCGAGGGTCAGCGTGCCGGCCGCGGGCTTGCCGGCCGCCGCGCGCACGTCGGCCGGCTCGAGGCCGTGGTCGACGACGTTGCGCACCAGGTGGACCAGGCACGACCACAGCCAGCCGGTCTCGCGGCCGACCGTGACCTCGCCGCCGGCCACGACGATCGCCAGCTCCTGGCCGCGCTTCCGGGCCAGCGCCTGCGCGTGCGCGCCGACCCGCGCCAGCAGCGGCGCCACCGGCTCGTCGAGCCAGCCCCGGACCTCGGCCACCAGCGCCCGCGGATCGCGCGCCGCGCCCAGCCGCCGCACGAAGTCGGCGTGCTGGGTCGCGGTCAGGACGACCCCGTCGACGTCGAGCGCGAGCTGGTCGCCCAGCTGGTCGCGCAGCGCGCGCCACGCGGCGGCCACCACCGCCACCGCCGCGTCGGCGGCGCCCGGATCGGCGAGGATCTGCTCCTCGGCCGCGTGGACGCCGGCGGCCAGGCGCGACAGCCCCAGGCTCCCGGCGTCGCCCTTGATCGTGTGCAGCGCGCGCATCCGCTCGGACATCGCCGCGCTCCCGGCGGCGACCGCCAGGTGCCCGTCGACCTCGGCGGCGAACCGGGCGAACCCGCGGCGGTCGCGGCCGATCGCGACGATCGCCGCGTGCAGCTCCCGCGCCGCCGCCTCGGCCCGCGCCGCCGCCACCTCGGCGGTGACGTCGCGGCCGATCACCAGCACCCGGACCACCGCGCCGTCCTCGATCACCGGGCGGTACGTCAGCGCGACGGCGCGGTCCCCGCGGGTCAGCTGGCGCGGCAGCTGATCGGCCGCCACCTCGAACGGCAGCACGTCGGCGGTCAGCTGCGCGAAGCCCAGCTCGAAGTGCGCGCGCGGGGTGCCCGGCTCCGGAAACAGGTAGTCGAGCAGCGGCGTGCCGACCGTGGGCTCCCCGAACCACGCGCGGGCCGCCGCCGACGCACCGTCGACGAGCTGGCCGTCCCAGCCGACCGGGATCAGCGCGTCGCCGGTGGTGTCCAGCAACAGCGCGATGGCGCGGGTGCGCGCCGCGACGGTGCGCTCGAGCGCGTCGTTGTGATCGCGCAGCGCCTGATCGCGATCGCGCACGCCCTGCACCATCGCCCCGAACGCGGTCGCCAGCTGGCCGACCTCGTCGGCGCGATCGATCGTCACCTGGCCGGTCAGGTCGCCGCGCGCGATCTGATCGGCCTGGGTCGCCAGGCGACGGATCGGCCGCGCCAGGCGGAGCGCTTGCAGGATCGCCAGCACCACGCCCACCGCCAGCGCGCCGCCGCCGATCGCCATCGACCGCCGCACCGACGCCGCGGTCGCCGCGGCGTGGGCGGTCGCGGTCGCCTGCGCGAACGTGGCCAGCGGCGTCAGGTCGTAGCCGATCACGACGTAGCCGTAGCGCTCGTCGGGCGCGTCGGGGGCCGCCGCCGCCGCGCCGCTCCCGGTCCCGGCCGCGAACACCGGCTTGGCGTACAGCGCGGTCGCGACGCCCGCCACCGCGGTCTCGGTCGTGACCAGCAGGTGGCCGTCGGTCGACGGGCCCTGCGCGCGCCAGCCGTCGACCAGCGCCTGCCACGACGCGGAGGCCAGGCGCTGGTGCGCCGCCGGCCCGGTGGCGCCGCAGGCCCCCGGCGTCGCGATCTCGCACGACGCCACGACCCGCTGATCGCGATCGAGCACGTACACCGCCCGCAGCGACCGATCCTGGTGCACCAGGCTGGCGATCAGCGCCGCGATGTCGGCGTCCTGGTTGCCGACCAGCAGCGGCAGGATCGCCTCGGCGAACACCGTCGTCGTCGCGCTGCCCCGCTCGGCCAGCGCCTCGCGGAACCGCGCGTTCTCGACCCGGCTGCGATCGGCGTAGCTCGCCGACACCTGCCGCGCCGCCAGCACCCCGCCGCCCACGACCACCACCGCGACCAGCGCGACCGTCGTGAAGATGAGCCGGATCGCGAGCCGCGACCGCCAGCGCACGGATGTGGACATGCCGTTCCTCCGCTTTCAGCGAGTCGACCGAAGCGGCGAGGCGTTGAGGGGCGATCGGCGCGGGAGGCCAGGCCCCCACGCACCCCGTGGACGAGCGGCGGATCGATCGCCGCGCCGGCGCTCAGCGGTCCCAGCTGTCGAGGCCGCGCGGGCAGGTGACGTCGCCGGCCGAGGCGGTGCGCAGCGCCTTGCAGTAGGTGAACGGCGAGGTGGCCTGCGGGAACTGGTACGACTGGATGTCGCGGCCGACCGGCGCGCCGCTGGCGTCGTCGCCCGGGATCAGGTGCAGGCGCGGCGCGCTGACGACGGCGACGTACGGGCCGAGGCTGCCGTCGGGGCGCGGGTAGCTGGTCTCGTAGAAGTCCAGGGTCGAGGCGGTGTGGCCGACGCCGAGGGCGTGGAGGAACTCGTGGGCCAAGGTCAGCCCCGCGAGGTCGGGGTGATCGTTGCGCTGCAGGTTGATGACGTGGTTGCCGCGGCCGGTGACCGTGTCGGCGCCGAGCAGGCGGTTGCCGGCCTCCTCGGGCTGCAGCACGACGATCGTCTCGCCGCCGTTCGGGTACGCGGCGTCGATCAGCTGCTGCCCCCAGGCGCGACCGTCGAGGTAGCCGGCGCAGCCGCCGGTCGCGGCGTCGCCCATGTAGTTGCACGGGACGCTGCCGGCCGGCGCGCCCGGCAGCGGCTGCAGGTCGAGGGTCGCCAGCGGCAGGTACGGCGTCGCGCTGGCCACCTGCGGGCCGAGGTCGGCCACCGGCCGCGCCGGCCAGGTCGACGACGTGATCCCGGCGCGCTGCCAGTAGCTCATCGGCACGTCGGTGTAGCCGTAGCTCACGCTCCACGCGCGCGCGCTGATCGGCGCGTCGCTGGCGCCGCGGCCGCGCATGCGCACGTCGAACTCGGCGTCGAGGTTGGCCTCGCTCGACACCGTCGCGCCGGCCGGCAGCACCAGCTCGACGCGCAGGTGGTGGCTGCCTCCGGCCAGCGCCGGCACCTCGAACAGGAAGCTGTCGGTCGTCGTCCGCCAGTCCGAGCCGGTCGCCGGCGGCGTCACCGCGGTGGTGCCGGTCGGCGCGATCGGCGCGCCGCCGTCGACGGTGAGCCGGGCCCCGACCGTCGGCACCGCGGCGCCGCCCTCGGTGTTGCCGCGGACGAACACCCGCACGAAGGTCGGCTTGCCGGCCAGGAGCGGCACCTGGTTGGCGATGTCCTGGATGTGCTGGGTCAGCTCGACGCGCTCGATGCCGACGTCGCCCGGGTGCGGGGTGGGATCGCAGGCCCCGAGCGCCAGCGCGACGAGGCACGAGAGATAGGTCCGGTTCATGGCACGCTCCTCGAGGCCGCCCTGGCCTCACGCGCACGCATCGCGCGGGCGCGGCGATCTTCCGGATCCGTGGCCACGACCAGCAGGCGAGCGGGGCTCGCCTCGCGCCGCTCGTGCCGCCCGCCCCCGGCCTGGACGACGGCGTTAGGATCGGCGCATGACCCAGCACCGAGCCGTGGCGTGGTACCGGCGCGACGTCGGCGTGTGGGTGATCGGCGGGGCGATCGCCGGCGCGATCCTGGGCTTCGTGGCCTACGCGGCGCACCACGGCGCGCCACCGCGGGTGACGACGACGCCGCTCACGGGCGCCGCGCTGGCCGATGGGACCGCGCTGGTGATCGAGCGCGTCGATCGCGCCGAGTCCGACGGCGACGGTGGCGTGGCCGTCACGACCGCGTACCGCGTGCGGCGGTTCGCGCCGAGCACCGGCGCCGAGCTCGCCCGGCGCACGCTCGCCGGGCCGGTGCGGTGCGCCACCGCGATCGCCGCGATGGCGTGGTGCACCGACGCGACCGGCGCGACCGAACTGGTCGACGGCGACCTCGCGCCCCGCCTCGATGCTAGCTCGGTCGCGCGCGCCGCGACGATGGCGCCGGCGGACGGGCCGTGGGTCGATCGGACCGGCGGCCTGCTGCGCCCGACCCCCGGCGGTGGCTGGGTGCGCATCGATCCCGCGACGTTCGCGACCACCCCCAGCGATGGCATCGCCGATCCGACCCGGCACCCGGCGCGCGGGGTCGCGGCCGCCGCGCTGGGTGATCGGCACGTCGAGCTGGTCGACCGCGGCGCGGGTCGCCGGGCGCTGCGCCGCAGCGACCAGGAGGTGGCGGTCGAGGCCGGCGCTGACGTCAGCCCCGAGCCCACCTACCTCGCCGACGGCCTGCTCGCGACGCCCCCCATCGCGCTCGACCTCGACGGCGATCTCCTCCTGGTCGAGCGCGTCGCGACCACCACCGCGGCGCGCAGGTTGCTCCGCTTGCCGGCCCGCGGCGCGCCGCGCTGGTCGGCCCCCCTGCCGGACATCGTGCGCTGGGCGGTCGTCACCGGCGACACGATCGTCGTGGCGCACGCGCGCGGGCTCCGCGTGGTCGCCGCGGCGACCGGGGCCCCGCTGCCCTGACGAGGCGCGCCACCCCGCCGCGGCGGCGCGACTTGCGCGCCGCCGGGATCGATGCGCTAGACTCGCATCGATGACCACGCGGCATCGCGCCACGCCCCCGGCGCTGGCGGTCACGTACGTCGATGAGGACTTCGCGGTGTTCGAGTGGGCCGCCGCCGATCCAGCGCCGCGCCCAGCGCTCACGCCTGCCGAGGACGCGGTGCTGGCCGCGATCGTTCGCGGGGACAGCAACGCCGCGATCGCAGCCGCCCGCCAGACCTCGGTCCGGACCGTCGCCAACCAGGTCGCCGCGCTGTTGCGCAAGCTGGGCGCGAGCTCACGCTACGATCTCATCCGACGTCATGGCGCCGACCGCGGCTGATCCGATAGCGCTGGTCGAGTCGGCGTACCGGTGGACGACGGACGAGCGGGCGTGGCTCGACGCGATCCTCGCCACCGCGGCGCCATACGACGTCGGCGGAGGCGTGATCGCATGCACCGCCACCGCGCACCCGACGACCACGGTGCGCGCCATCGACGCGTCAGCCAACACCGCCCCGGCCGACGTGGAGCAGTTCCACCGGGTCGTCGCAGCGTTCCCACCGGCGCTGGCCCGCCAGGTGTTCGCCCCTGCCGAGTTGGTCGGCAGCGCCGGCCATCGCCTCGGCCGCATCGCGAGCTCGGCCAGCGGCGCGCTGGGCCAGGCCGCCGCGGTCGCCGCGCGCGAGCTGCCGGGGATGTGGGGGCTGGTCAGCGGCGCCCCCCGCGCGGGTGCGTTGCTGATCTGCTTCCCGCACGGCCGGCGGCGGCCGGCGCCGGACGATCCCTTCCCGCACGCCGGTCGCCGCGCGCTCGCGCTGGCCGGTGCGCACCTCGGCGCGGCGCTGCGCCTGCGCCAGCTCGCCCACGCCGCGCCGCACGCTGACGACGCCGAGACCGAGGCGGTGCTGTCGCCGGGCGGGCGCGTCCTGCACGCCGAGGGCGCGGCGCGCACCGACCGGGCGCGGGCCAGTCTCGGGGCAGCGGTGCTGGCGGCGACCCGCGCGCGCGGCGACGCGCGACGCGCCGCCCCTGACACGGCGGTCGCCGAGTGGACCGCGCTGGTGCAGGGGCGGTGGACGATCCTCGAGACCGTCGAGCGTGACGGTAAGCGGCTGGTGCTGGCGCGGCGCAACCCGCTGGGCACCGACGACTTGCTCGCGTTGCCGCCCGACGAGCGCGACGTGGCGTGGCTGGCGGCGTACGGGCACTCCTACAAGTTCATCGCCTACGAGCTCGGCGTGCCGCTGGGGACGGTGGCGACGCGGCTGCGCCGCGCGATGCGCAAGCTCGGCGTGACCTCGCGGCGCGAGCTGCTGCGCCGCCTCGGCACCTCGAGCGAGTCGCCGAAAGAAAAATGACCATGGACCGCCCGTGCCGACGTTCGGCACGGTGAGGAGGTCCGCACGGCGAGCCGGCGCTCGCCCCGCGGCCAGGAGGGTCCATGGCACGTCGACTTCGAAGGCTGGCTTGGCTGGCGGCGCTCGCCGCGCTCGCACCGTCGTCGGCGCAGGCCTGGAAGCCGACCACGCACGTCTACCTGGCCCAGGAGGCCTGGGCCGACGCCGCCGACGGCCGGGTGTCGATCGAGCTGCTCGACCCGGCCACCGGCGTGCGCACGCCGCTGGGCGAGTTCGAGGTCGACCCGCGGCTGCGCGATGCGATCCGCCAGCAGCCGCTGGCGTACTTCGCCGGCGTGCTCGGCCCCGACGCCTACCCCGACATGATCACCGGGCAGATGCGCGTTCATCCACCCGGCGAGGGCGCGCCGGGCGACCCCGACCTGAACGCGTACGGCGCCGGGACCGAGCCGTGGCTGGCGCGGCTGTGGACGCTGGCCTTCACCACCGAGCCGTCGCCCGAGGTGCGCGCGTTCGCGGCCGGCTACCTCACGCACGCCGCCGGTGACTATTTCGCTCACACCTACGTCAACGCCCGCACCGGCGGCATCTTCGCGCTCGGCCCCAACGGGCTCAAGCACTACGTGCTCGAGGGCTACCTCGGGCAACGCACACCGGACCTGATGCCGATCGACGGGCTCGACGCGTACGCGTACTTCGGCAAGTTCGATCTGCCGCCGACCTTGGTGCGGGTCATCGCGACCCAGCTCGCCGACCTACCGACCAGCGACCCGCGCGAGCAGAACAAGGCGATGTCGCTGCCGCGCGACTTCTTGGAGCTATCGGCGAGCGTCCGCCAGCTCTTGCGCGAGTACGACGCGACCGAGGCCCGGTTGCGGGCGCCGCTCGGCGGCCTCGGTGACGAGATCGCCCAGGCGCACCGCACGCTCGACTGGGCCTGCGATCTGACCAAGAACACCGGCTGCCCGGTCCCCGGCATCGCCATCGACGCCTGCCCGGCGCCGCTGCCCGTCGCGCGCGCCAACCCCGCCGCGTGCGTCGCCGTCGCCGCTTACCTCGGGACCATCGAGCCGCTGGCCGGGCCGGCGCTGGCGCCGTGGCAGGCCTTCACCGCCACCGTCGGGCCGCTGGCGATGCTAGCCCGCCGCTGGGTCCACAACATCGACGAGGGTCTGCTCAAGTGGGTCGAGACCAACCACCGCTTCGCGCGCGCGGTGTTCATGAACCCGCGCGGCACCGATCTCGCCGCCGGGTTGAAGGAGTGGCAGGACTTCGCGCCGATCGCCGCCGGCATGCTGGTCGGCATCGATGGCGACGTGCTGCGCAAGCTGCAGGAGGGGCTGGCCATCGCCGCCCGCCCGTTCGAGCACCTCGAGGAGGTGCGCGCCGACGCCCACGCCCGCCACCTGAAGCTGCTGTTCGGGGTGACGCCCGACGAGCTCGCGACCAAGTTCGCCAGCCCCCACGCCGCGATCGATCCGCTGTTCGGCGCCGGCACCCAGGCCGCCATCAACCGCGACCTCGGCTTGCCGGCGAGCGCCGACGACGACTTCGCGCGCTACCCGTTCGGCGGCATCGAGCGCTTCGCGACCAAGGACTTCGCGCCGGCGTACGACACGGTGGTGCTGGCCAAGCTGGTGCTGCTGAGCCCCGCCGGGCTGCAGGCGCTCTACGCCGCGCTCGCCGCCGCCGCCGGGGGCGCCGCGCCCATCGTCGACGTGGGTGCCGCGATCCCACCCAACGTGATGCTCGGCTGGGGCAAGACCATCGACGGGTCGACCCAATGGGCCCACGACATGCCGCTGGCCGCCGAACAGTGCCGGCTCTTCGTGCGGCTGTTCCGGCCGATCGCGGCGCCGGGCCGGGGCCCCAACCACCCGGGCGAGCCGACCGACGAGTGCGGTGCGCCGACCGCGCCCGTGACCGCGCCGGCGATCGTGCCGGCGCGTCAGCCGCTCACCGTCGACGCGCGCTACCTCACGGTCGAGGGCGGCGCCAGCGTCGCGCTGCGCTACAACCGCCTGGTCCGGCTGCACGTGACGCATGGCGCGATCCTCGCGCGTTGCGCGCCGCAACCGGACGGCAGCTGCACCGTCAGCTACGGCACGCCGGTGTTCGCGGACGACACCGACGTGGTCATCACCGCCGCCGATCCCGTCGACGCCAGCGGCGGGCTCACCACGACGATCCACGTCCGCGCGCCGCTCGCGGTGCGGGTCGCAGCGCCGGTGGCGACGCGCGGCGTGCCCGACCTGGTCGCGCTGAGCGGCACGATCGACGCCGGCGGGCGGGTGCTGCTCGAGGTCGCCCCCACCGTCCCGGCGCGGTGGTCGCTGCGCGGCCCCGGTCAGCTCGGCGCGCCGCGCGAGGCGCTGGCCCTGGAGCAGCGTCGGCTGGCCCAGGGGGCCAAGCTGGCCAAGCTCGGCCGCAGCTTCGCGCGCGATCAGGCGGCGCGGCTGCGCTGCCGCCCGGGTGCGCCGTGCCGGGCGCCGAGCACCGCCGCGCTGCGCACGCGCGAACGCGCCGTGGCCGAGGCGCGCGATGCGCAGGCCGAGACCGAGCTGGCGATCGAAGCGCTGGCGCGCACCTACGTCGCGCCGGCGGCGGTCGTGACGACGACGCCGGTGACGATCCGGGTCGACACCGCCGATGGCCGCCACGCCGAGCTCACGCTGCAGGTGCGCCCCGCCCGCCCGCCGATCGCCGTGGCGCCGGTGACCGTCGCGCCCGGCGCCGAGGTCCGCATCGTCGCCGACCCGCCGGTGCCGGTGGCGTGGGAGGTGCCGGCCGGCAGCCCGGGCGAGATGGCGCCGACCGCGGCCGCGCTCGACGCGGTTCGCGATCACCTCCGCGCCAACGCCGCGGTGTTCGCGCCCGCGGCCGGGCCGCGCATCGCGCCGCCGAGATCACCGCGACCGCGGCCGCTGCCCTCACCCGCCGCCCCCACGGGTCCGCCGCGCCCCGCCGCGCCGGCGATCGCGCCGACAGGACCGGCGCCTCCGGCGCCGCGGCCCGCGGTCGACCTCATGCGCTTGCTCGACGCCGCCCCGCGCGCCTGGGCGCCGTTCGAGCAACTCGCCGCCGCGCGCGCCACCTACCGCGCCCCCACCACGATCACGGCGTCGACCACGGTGACCCTGCGCGGCGCCGTGCTCGACGGCACCGGCCGCACGGTCACCGCCACCGTGACGATCCGCCCCTGACCGCCCGCGGTCTTCACGCCCAGGAGGAAACATGTCCCGACGTCGCTCATTTTATGGCCGCCTGGTCGGCCCCGTGACGCTGGCCGCGCTCACCGCCACGGCCGCCCACGCGCAGCCCCGACCCAGGCCGCGGCCCATCCCCCGCCCGCTGCCCGGGCCTCGGCCGCCGCTCACGCCGCCGCCGACGTACTGCCAGAACCTCACCTTCCCGGCGGGCTGCTGGACCTACGAGGGTACCGCGTTCGTGAAGGTCGTGCCCGACCTCAACCCGCGCAACCGCGCCGAGCTGTCGTCGGTGAACAACCGCGGCAGCGGCACCGTCACCTCCGATCCGATCCTGATCGACCAGCCGTACCTGACGTTCCAGTTGCGTGAAGCCCACCACGACGGCACCCGCGTCGAGCTGCTGGTCCGCGACGACGCCGGCCCGGTCCCGCAGCCCGACGGCACATACCGCCTCGTCGCGTCGACCTCGAACCTGCTGTACGCCGACGGCGGCCCCGGCTACATCGGCCGCCACGTCTTCGATCTGTCGCTGCTCGCTGGCCAGGTCGCGCGCATCCGCATCATCGATGAGACCGAGGCCGCGGCGCTGATCGTCGACGGGTTCGACCGCACCGCCACGCCGCCGCCGACCTCGTGGTCATTCGACCCCGGCCTCGAGGGGTGGCAACGACTCAGCGGCGACGCCTTCGCGGCGCAGCCCGTGCTCGGCGACGTGATGGCGGTGGCCCGGGTCGCGCCGCCGGGCTTCGACCCTGCCGCGTTGACCGCGCTGGGCGGCGACTACTGGGACACCGCGTTCCCGATCGGTCGGGTGGGCCGCGGGTGGATCGGCACCGCCGACCGGCGTGACCCCGATCCCACCGCGATGCCGCTCCCCCAGGGCGACGCACCGACCGGGATCTTGGCGTCGATGCCGTTCGTGATCGACAAGGCGCGGATCAGCCTGCTCGTGAGCGGCGGGCGCGACGCGACGCTGCGCGGCGACGGCCCTGGCGCGACCGCGCCCGCGGCTGCCGTCGATGTGACCGCGGTCCAGCTCGGCGTGGCGCTGCAGATCCAGCGCGACGGCGCGTGGCGCGACGCGCGCTGGGCCACCGGCAAGGACCGCGAGATGTTCGATCGCGTCGAGTGGAAGGTCGACGACCTGCGCGGCAAGACCGCGCGCATCCTGATCGTCGATCGGCGCCGCGACGCGTGGGGCCACGTCAACGTCGACGACGTCCGCTTCGCCGACCGTTTCCACATCGGCCCTACCGACTTCGGCGTCGCCGCGTACGCCCGCGACGCCGAGTTCGACGCCGAGCCGCAGATGTGGGGCTACGCCGACTCTCACCTCCACGTCATGTCGTACCTCGGTTTCGGCGGCCGGATGATCGGCGGCACGCCCACCGGCCCGATCGAGACCGCGATCGCGAGCTGCGACGGCCGGAGCCATGGCGGCACGGTCGACGCGATCAAGGTCGACGACCGCAAGATCGACCTGCCGGTGTCGCGCAAGCTGCTCGAGGTCATGGACGACATGCCGGTCGACGACACCGTCATGTTCAAGGCGCTGCTCCGGATCGGGCTCGACTTCCTCGGCGCCGACGGGATGACCGCGCCCGAAGTCGCGCTCAAGCTCTACCCGATCGTGGTCGCCGCCTACGGCGTCCTGAATGCCCAGCCGGCGTGGTGGATCGCCAGCGCGCACGCTCCGCTGCCGGCGCTCACCGCGCCGCTGCTCGAGCCCGGCCACGCCCTCCCGATCCTGACCGCGCTGGTCGTGGACCTCGACAACGCCAAGGCCAAGTGGATGGCTGGCGTCGGCCATGTCTCCGACGGCTACAAAGGCGCGCGGTCGACCTGGGCGCAGCGCAACGCCGCGCCCCGCGGCCGCGACAACCCGGCGCTCGACGCGTGGCCCAACAACTTCTCGCGCCTGCACCAGCAGGCCCACGTGAGCTGGCTCCGCCGCGCCCACCAGGGCGGCCTGCGCATGATCGTCATGATGGCGGTCCACGCCGAGATCTTCGCGGAGGCACAGGGCAACGTGCAGTCGGCCGAGGACGCGCTGACGAAGCAGGTCGCGGCGGCCAAGGCGATGGCCGCGGCCAACGCGAGCTGGATGGCGATCGCCTATTCATCGGCCGAGGCCCGCAAGATCATCGGCGCGGGCAAGCTGGCGATCGTCCTCGGCGTCGAGATCGGGTCGATCGACAAGATGTTCGACCCACGCAAGGCCAACCCCTACCGCGACCTCGCGACGCGGCTATGGCGCCTCGGGGTCCGTCACATCTACCCGGTGCACAACACCGACAACCTGTTCGCCGGCACGGCGATCAACAGCAACCTGTACGTCATCAACAACTACTACCTCAACCAGCGCTTCTACCGCGTCGAGGATGGCCGCGCCCACGGCATCAAGCCGTCGCGCAAGTGGATCCCCAGCGGCATCTCGAGCGCGCTGACGCTCGACCTGCCAGGCGCGAAGCTGCCGCTGTTCCCGTTCGCGCTGGCTGCCCTCGAGGGCGCCCAGGCGACCGGCAAGCTGCGCACCGCCACGCTGAACACCTGGCGCGTCGATCTGGTCGACCTGCGCCAGAAGCTCCAGGCCGCGGTGCCGCTCTACGAGGCGACGCCGGCGCAGGTGAACGCCCAGGGGCTCACCGCGGACCACGGCTTCAAGATGATCGACGCGCTGATGCGCAGGGGCTTCGTGATCGACTTCGACCACGCGTCGTTCAAGACCCGCGCCGACATCATCGCGCTGGCAAAGCAGACGCCCGGCGGCTACCCGGTGGCGTCGTCGCACTCCGACCTGCTCGCGCTCCACGACGATCCCAACGAGGGCATGCTCAAGGACAGCGAACTCGAGGAGATCTACCAGCTCGGCGGCACGATCGGCCCGGTGTGGTCACTCGCCGACGACCTGACCGACGCCGGCGCGCGCCGCTGCGCCAACAGCTCGGCGAGCTTCCTGGCCGCGTGGCGCAAGGCGGTCGTGGCGATGCACGGTCGCGGCATGCCGATGGGAACCGACATGGTCGGGTTCCTGCCTGCGCCCCACCCGCGCTTCGGCCACAACCGCTGCCTGCCAGCGCCCGGCGCGGCGCCCGGCGCCCCGCAACGTGACGGCGTCCGCTACGCGCACTACGGCGCCGGACCGACGGTGCTCGCGGTCGACGACAGCGACCAGCCAAATCCCGACGCACCCGCCGCGACGACCAAGTCCATCCACCTCGGCGACAACCGGCCGCTGGTCGCGCTGACCCAGGGCACGAGGACCTACGACGTCAACGTCGACGGGCCAGCCCACGTCGGCCTGGTCCCGGACTTCTTCCAGGACGTCGCCAACCAGGCGCCCGATCACCGGCGGCTGCTGGTGCCGCTGTTCACCGGCGCGTCGGGCTACATCGAGATGCTGCGGCGGGCCGAGCGCGGGGCGCTGATGCGCAACTCGGTGCCCGCGCCGTAGCCCGGCGGCGATCCGGACGCCGATGTCGCGCGGCGTCGCCGCGATCACGACCGCCCCGGCGGCCCGCACGCCGCGCTTGCGTCGGCCGCCGCGCGCGCCGAAGCTCGAGGCATGCGGACGATCCTCGGGGTGATCGCAGGGCTGACGCTGGGTGCGCAGGCGGCGGCGGCCAACACGCCGTGCCGGAGCGACTACTGGTCGTCGGCGGTGGCCGAGCTGGGCGGGACGATCCCCTCCGGCTGCAAGGTCGAGCTGTACGTGCCGGCGGGCGAGGCGAGCGTCCAGGTGGTCGCCCGCATCGGCAGCGCGCCGGTGGCGGTGACCACCAGCGCCGTCGACACCTTCGCGATCCGCCGCTTCATGGATCAGTGCTCGACGCTCGACTCGTCGTGCTGGCAGTGGAACACCTTCGACGTGCCGATGGCGGTGCTCGAGGTGGCGCCGGCGACGCCGTTCCCCGAGGGCGCCGACGTGCAGCTCGGCGACGGCACCACCGATCGGGTCGCGGTGCACATCGGCCCGGCGGGCGCGTGCCCGCCGCGCCGGCCGCTCGCCGAGGAGATGTGCGCCGATCCGCTGGGCGGCCCATGCACCGGCGGCGCGTTCACCTGCGACAACGGCGACGGCGGCCTCGCGCTCGACGCCGGCGTGCCCGGCGACCACGACGGCGGCGGCGACTTCCTCGACGCGCCGGCCGCCCACGACCACGGCGGCGGCGACGGCTGCGCGGCGGGCGGCGGCGGGCTCGGCACCGCGGCGATCGCGCTCGGCGCGCTGGTCGCGCGGCGGCGCCGGCGGTGATCCCGGGATCGTCTCGGGCTTGCAAATCGCCGGGCGCTTTGCCCCGCGGTCGTTTGACTGCGCGATCGGTCGCCTCGAACATCGCACCGTGACGGTCAAGAACTACGTCCTCGACACCAACGTGCTCCTCCACGACGCGCGGGCGATCTTCGCGTTCGCGGACAACAACGTGGTCATCCCGATCTACGTGATCGAGGAGATCGACACGTTCAAGAAGGACCAGACCGAGCTCGGCCGCAACGCCCGCCAGGTGGCGCGCCTGCTCGACGAGCACCGCGTCGACGGCGGCCTGTCCAAGCCGCAGAAGCTCGACAACGGCGGCACCGTGCGGGTGGCGCTGGCCAAGAACCCGCCCAAGAACCCCAGCTACGACTCGCGCTCGATGGATCAGCGGATCCTCGAGATCGCCGCCGAGGTCCGCGACGGCGAGCCCGGGGTGCCGTGCATCCTGGTGACCAAGGACGTCAACATGCGCATCCGCGGCGATGCGCTGGGCCTGCAGACCGTCGACTACGACACCGAGCAGATCTCGATCGACGAGCTGTACCCCGGGCACCGCGAGGTCGCGACGCCGGCCGGCACCGTCGACGCGCTCTACGCCGACGGCGGCGCGACGATCGCCGTCGAGGGCGGCCTGTACCCCAACGAGTTCGTGCTGCTCAAGGACGACACCACCGGCAAGAGCGCGCTGACCCGCCACGACAAGGCCAGCGGCAAGGTCGTGCCGGTCAAGAAGCTGCGCGACGGCGTCTGGGGCATCCGCCCGCGCAACAAGGAGCAGCACTACGCGCTCGACCTGTTGCTCAACGACGACATCAAGCTGGTGACGCTGGTCGGCAAGGCCGGCACCGGCAAGACGCTCCTGGCGATCGCCGCCGGCCTGCAGAAGGTGACCGAGGAGGACGTCTACCAGAAGCTGCTGGTCAGCCGCCCGATCTTCCCGCTCGGCCGCGACATCGGCTACCTGCCGGGCGACATCGAGGAGAAGCTCAACCCGTGGATGCAGCCCATCTACGACAACCTCGAGCTCTTGCTGGGCCTGAACCGCTCCGACAAGAAGGAAGGCCGCAGCTACGCCGAGCTGGTCGATCTGGGCTTCGTCCAGGTCGAGCCGCTGACCTACATCCGCGGCCGCTCGCTGCCCAACGTCTACATGATCGTCGACGAGGCCCAGAACCTGACGCCGCACGAGGTCAAGACGATCATCACCCGCGCCGGCGAGGGCACGAAGATCATCCTGACCGGCGACCCGTACCAGATCGATCACCCGTACCTCGACTCGTCGAACAACGGCCTGACGACGGTGGCCGAGCGGTTCAAGCCCGAGGCGATCGCCGGTCACATCACGCTGGCCAAGGGCGAGCGCAGCCAGCTCGCCGAGCTCGCGACGCAGGTGCTGTGAAGGCGGCGGCCGCGGCGCTGGCGCTGGTCGCCGCGTGCCGCGCGGCCCGCGCCGACGATCCCGGCTTCGAGGTGCGCATCGTCGCGCCGGCCGAGGTGGCGCCGGGCGAGGCCGCGGCGGTGTCGGTGACGCTGGCGCCGGCCGCCGGCCACACCATCGCCGCGGAGGGGCCGCTGCGGCTGGCGCTCGACGCCGACGACGCGCTGGCCCTGCCCCGCCGGCGCTACCTGCGCAAGGACGCCGCCGACCCGGCGGCCGACGCGCCGCGCTTCGACGTCAAGGTGCGGCCGCGGGCCGCCGGCGATCACCGCCTGACGATCGACGCGCGGTTCTGGCTGTGCGCGGCCAGGACCTGCCGCCCGGTGACCGCCACCCGCGCGGTCGTCATCCACGCGCCGGCGCCGCCGATCGACGCCGGGGTCGACGCCCCGATCGACGCCGCGCCGCCGATCGACGCCGGGCGCCGCCGGGGACCACGGTGACCGCCGCGCCGCCGCGGCTGCCCGGCTGGCTGCTGGTGGCGATGGTGCTCGCCGCCGCCGCGGTGTTCGCGCCGTTCTGGAGCTGGCTGGTGCTGGCGGTGTGGGTCGGGCAGCTGGGCCGCCGGATGGTGCCGTGGCTGACCCGGCTGACCGGCCGGCGCCAGCGCGCCGCGGCGGTGCTGACCGCGGCGCTGATCGCGCTGCTGGTGGTGCCGATCGCGCTGGTCGTCGCGACGCTGATCGGCGACGCGATCGTGCTGGGCCAGCGGCTCTTGGCCTCGCCCCAGGCGCGCGAGGTGTTCGAGCAGCTGGTGACCAAGGGCGCGAGCGACAGCGACGAGCGCGGGCCGGTCGGCCTGCTGGTCGAGCACGGCAGTCGCGCGTGGAGCCTGGTCAGCCTGGTGTTCGCGGTGGCGGCGAAGGTGCTGCTGGGGCTGTTCGTCTTCCTGTCGGCCACCTACGCGGTGCTCGCCGACGGGCCGCGCGCCTACGCCTGGTTCGAGGAGCACCTACCGCTCGATCCGCGGATCACCGCGCGCTTCGCGGCCGCGTTCACCGAGACCGGCCGCGGCCTGCTGGTCGGGGTCGGCGGCTCGGGGCTGGCCCAGGCGCTGGTCGCGACGCTCGCGTTCGTGCTGCTCGACGTGCCCGAGCCGCTGGTGCTGGGCCTCCTGACCTTGATCGCGTCGGTGGTCCCGGCGGTCGGCACCGCGATGGTGTGGCTGCCGGTGGCGGCGGGGCTGTGGCTGACCGGCCGCGCCGACGCCGCGGTCATCATGGCGGTCGTCGGCGTGGTGGTGATCGGCTCGATCGACAACGTCCTGCGCCCGGTCCTGGCGCGGCGCGGCCGGCTCGAGCTGCCGTCGCTCTTGATCATGGTCTCGATGTTCGGCGGCATCGCGCTGGTCGGCGCGGCCGGCGTCGTCCTGGGCCCGCTGGTGGTGCGCCTGGCCAAGGAGGCGCTGGTGATCGCGCGGGCCGCGCGGGTCGAGCCGGCGCCGCCAGAACCTGCGACACTCGACCCGTGATGGCTCGCACCCTGATCCTCGCGCTCGCGCTCGGCGCCGCGGCCTGCGGTGGCCGCGCCACGCCCGCCCCGACGATCGGCAACACCGCCGCGCAGGACGCGCCGGCCGAGGCCGCGACCGGCCTGCGCGACGGCGCGCTGTGGACCTGCCAGATCGACGACTACGATCCGCAGCCGTGCAAGCTGTCGCGCGACGGCCAGGGCTGGCGGCTGGCCAAGCTGCTCGGCTCGCAGCGCTTCCGCGGCGCGGTGGTGTTCCGCGAGGACGGCGCCCGCTTCCTCGGCGAGTACTTCTGCCCGTGGGGCGACTGCACGATGGCGATCGACGTCGACTTCACCCGCGACGAGGACAGCGGCGCCTACGTCGGCCAGGCCCGCACCGACGGCGACATCCAGCCGCCGACCTTGCGCTTCCAGTACGACGAGCCCAACGACGCGGCGTTCGGCGGCGCCGGCTACGGCGGCCTCACCGGCGACGAGCAGTAGCCCCTGGCCAACGAGGCGCCGGTGATCGCCCGGGCCGCGCGGCCGGCGCCGTCCGGACCGGAACCTGCGACAATCGACACATGGACGCTCGCACCTGGATGATCGCCCTCGCGCTCGGCGCCGCGGCCTGCGGCGGCCGCGCCACCCCACCGCCCACGATCGGCAACACGGCCGTCCCGCAGGCCCCGGACGACGCCGCGCCCGGGCAGCGCGACGGGGCGCTGTGGACGTGCCAGATCGACGACTACGATCCGCAGCCCTGCAAGCTATCGCGCGACGATGCCGGCGGCTGGCGCCTGACCAAGCTGCTCGGCTCGCAGCGGTTCCGCGGCACGATGGAGTTCCACGCCGACGGCGCCCGCCTGGTCGGCGAGTACTTCTGCCCGTGGGGGTCGTGCACCGAGGCCATCGACGTCGCCTTCACCCGCGCCGACGATGGCGCCTACGTGGGCGAGGTCACCGAGGGCCGCGATCCCCTGCGCGTGCAGTACGACGCGGCCAACGACGCGGCGTTCGGCGGCGCCGGCTACGGCGGGCTCACCGGCGACGAGGAGTAGCCGCCGGGCGGGCCGCCTCACTGCCAGCCGGTGATGACCTCGCGCAGCTCGCCGACCCGGGCCTTGGACAGCGCACCGACCGCGGCCAGCGCCAGCCCGGCCGGCTGGAACACCTGGCGCGCGGTGGCGATCAGATCGTCGGCGGTGACCGCGTCGATCGCGGCCAGCCGATCGGCCAGCGCCGGCGGCGGGTAGTACAGCGCGGTGCCGCCGAACCAGCCGGCCATCGCCGCCGAGTCGTCGAGCGACGCCACCGTCTCGTAGCGGTAGCGGGTGCGGATCTTGGCCAGCTCGTCCGCGCCGATCGCCTCCTCGCGCAGGCCGCCGACCAGCCCGAGGATCTCGGCCACCAGCGTGGGCAGCTTGGCGTTGGCGGTGGCGCTGGTGATCTCGAACAGCGCGGTGTCGGCCAGCGGCTCGATCGCGGCGCCGATCGAGTAGGCCAGGCCGCGCTGATCGGCGAGCTGGTAGTGCAGCCGGGTCGACATGCCGTCGTCGAGGGCGCGCAGCAGCGCGACGAACGCCGGGTAGGCCGGATCGATCTCGGGCACGCCGCGGAACAGGATCGCCAGGCTGGTCTGCGCGCCCGAGTCCTTGACGTGGCGCCAGCGCGGCGCGGCCGGCGCCGTCGGCGCGACCGGCAGCTCGGCCACCGCGCCGGGGGGCAGGCTCTCGAGGCAGCGGGCGGCGTCGACGATCGCGCCGTGCTCGACCGGGCCGGCGACGCACAGGATCGTGTTGGCGGCGCCGTAGTAGCGAGCGAAGTGGCGGCGGACGTCGGCGTCGGCGAAGCGCTGCACGTTGGCGCGCGGGCCGATGATGCGCTGGCCCAGCGGGTGGTCGCCGAACGCCAGGCCGCGGGCGATGTCGTCGACGTTGATCTCGACGTCGTCCTCGTCGTAGTCCTCGCTCATCTCCTCGAGGATCAGCGCGCGCTCGAGCTCGATGTCGCCGAACCGCGGCCGGGCCAAGAGCTCGGCCAGCACCGCCAGGCCGGCCGGCACCTGCTCGGGGGTGAAGCCCATCGAGAACAGCGTGTAGTCGCGGCCGGTCTCGGCGTGGAGCGTCGACCCCAGCGCCTCGATCGCGGTGTTGAGCGCGAGCGACGTCGGGTACCGCTCGGTGCCGCGGAACAGCATGTGCTCGACGAAGTGCGACAGGCCGCTGTCGGTGGGCACCTCGAACCGCGACCCGACCTTGACGAACGCGGCGACGGTCACGGTGTGCAGGTGGGGCAGCGCGACCGTGGTCACCCGCAGGCCGTTGCCCAGGGTGGTGGTCGTGACGACGGGATCGACGGGGGCGCGCACGGAACGAGCGGTATACCCCACCCGGGGCCCGCCGGCAGGGGTCGGACTGCCGGTTGACGGAGCCGCGCCGCGGGCGTATCACCTTGGCAATGTTCAAGAAGGTCGTCATCGCCGAGGACGACGACGCCATCGCTCACATGGTGAGCATGGCGCTGGGCGACGCCGGCTTCTTGTGTCTGCGCGCGTACGACGGGGACGAGGCGCTGCGGCTGGTGCGCGCGCACGACCCCGACCTGCTCGTGCTCGACTGGATGATGCCGCGCGTCGACGGCATCGAGGTCGCGCGCCGGCTCAAGAGCGACGTCATGTGGTCGCGCACGCCGATCCTGATGCTGACCGCGCTGGCGTCGGTCGAGCAGCAGGTCGAGGGCCTCGAGGCCGGCGCCGACGCGTACATGACCAAGCCGTTCGATCTGCGCGAGTTCGGCGCCCGGGCCAAGGCGCTGATCCGCGCGACCAAGCGCGAGCGCGAGCGCAACCCCACCACCGACCTGCCCGGCTCGCGGGCGATCGACGAGCACCTCGGCGAGCTGCTCAAGGCCGGCAAGCCGGCGGCGGTGCTCCACATCGACCTGCTCGGCTTCGACGGCTACGCCGACGCGGTCGGGTTCGCCCGCGCCGAGGACGGCGTGCGCGCGCTGGCCAAGCGGGTGCTCGAGCTGACCCGCGAGCACGGCGACGGCGGCGCGTTCGTCGGCCACCTCGGCGGCTCGGACTTCATCACCGTCGTCGCGCCCGAGCGCGGCGAGGACCTAGCGGCGGCGCTGGTCGCCGCGATCAACGCCAACCGCGCCGAGCTGTTCCCCGGCGACGCCAGCAAGCTGGCGCCGGTGGTGGCGATGGCCACCACCGCCGACCTGCCGGCCGGCGCGACCGACCAGCTCGCGCGCCGGCTGGGCGCGACGATGCGCACCGCCAAGCAGACCGACGGCGGCGGCTACGTGATCTGGCGCGGCTGAGGACCGGGGCCTGGTGAGCGAGCGGCGCGACGACGACGCCGGCCACGCCGACACCGTCGCGTCGGGCGGCGACGCCCCGGCCACGCCCGCCGACGGCGGGCCCGCGATCGCGCCGGCGGCGGCGGCGGTCGGCCCGGGCAGCCAGCTCGGGCGCTACCAGCTGATCGACGAGCTGGGCAGCGGCGGCATGGCGACGGTGTACCGGGCCCGCGATCGCGAGCTGCGCCGCGAGGTCGCGGTGAAGGTGCTGTTCCCGCACCTGGCCAAGAAGGCCGAGCTGACCCGGCGGTTCCAGCGCGAGGCCCGCGCCGCGGCCGGCCTCGAGCACCCGAACATCCTGCGGGTCTACGACGTCGGCGCGGACGGCGCGCCGCACATCGTCATGGAGCTGGTGCGCGGCCAGAGCCTGCGCGAGCGCGCCGAGGCCGAGGGCGCGCTGCTGGCCGAGCTGGTCGCGGCGATCGGCGCGTGCCTGTGCGGCGCGCTGGCGGTGGCCCACGCCGCCGGCGTCGTCCACCGCGACGTCAAGCCGGCCAACGTGATGATCGCCGACGACGGCCGGCTGCTCCTGGCCGACTTCGGCGTCGCGCGCATCGACGACGACGACTCGCTGCACACCCGCACCGGCGCGCTGCTCGGCACGCCGAGCTTCATGGCGCCCGAGCAGGCCCACGGCGACGCGCTCGACGGCCGGGCCGATCTGTACGCGGTCGGCGTCACGCTGTACCAGCTGGCGACCGGCGGCCTGCCGTTCGCGGGCCCGACCGCCAAGATCGTCGCCGAGGCGCAGCGGGGCGCGACGCCGGCCTTGCGCCGTCAGCCCGCGGTCGGCGCGCCGCTGTCGCGGCTGATCGCGCGGCTGATGGATCCCGATCCCGGGAAGCGTCCGGCCGACGCCGCGACCGCCGCCGCCGAGCTGACCGCGCTGGTCACCGCCGGCGGGCTGGGCGCGCCGGCCGACGAGGTGCGCGCGTGGGCGCTCGATCCGGCGGCGTACCGGGCGGCGCGCACCCCGACGGTGATCGCGGCGCTGATGGCCGAGGCCACGGCCGCCGTCGCGCAGGGCGCGACCGCGCGGGCGCTGGCCACCTGCGATCGCGTGCTGGCGCTGGCGCCCGCGCACGCCGGCGCCGCGGCGCTGGTGGCGCGGGTGACCCGGCAGGGCCAGACCCGGCGGTGGCTGCTCGGCGGCGCGGCGGCGCTGGCGCTGGGCGGCGGCGCGGTCGGCGCGTGGCGCGTGCTCGGCGGCGCGGCGGCGCCGGGCGCGCCCGACGCGGCGGCGGTGGTCGACGGCGGCGCGCTGATCGACGGCATGACCGACGGGGCGCTGGCCGACGCCGCCACGCCCGACGCGGCGGGCGACGCCGGGCCGGGCCCCGACGCGGCGGCGCCGCGCGACGCCGGCGATCGCGCGACCGCGCGCCGGGACGCGGGGGCGATCGAGGTCGCGGCGATCGTCGACGCCGCGGTGAGCGCGCCGGTCGATGCGGCGCCGGTCGCGACGATCGACGCGCCGCCGGCGCCGGGCGCCGTCGTCCTGCGCGTCGACGCGTGGTGCGATCTGGCGATCGACGGCCAGGCCCGCGGCCGGGCCAGCGCGGCGCCGATCGAGCTGCCGCCCGGGCGCCACACGCTGGTGTGCAAGCAGGGCCTCGGCCAGGGCGCCTGGCGCCAGGAGGTCGTCGTGACCAGCGGCGTGACCCAGACCCTCGACGTGACCTTGCTGGCGTCGGTGGTGGTGGTGAACGGGCTGGCCGACACGATCCGGCTGCGCGATCGCGCCCTGGCGCCCGGCGCCGAGGCGGCGCTGCGGCCCGGCCGGGTGCAGGTCGAGCGGCTGCGCGGCGACGACGCCAGCGCGCTGGGCTGGATCACGGTGCCGGCGGTCGGCCGCTGCACCGTGCGCAGCGCGCCCGAGCTCGCGTGCTATCCGTGATCCGCGACACCGACGTCCGGATCCACGCCGCGCGCGGGGCCGCGCTCGTGGGATATCCTCGAGTTGTGCGTGGCAAGCCGGTTGCAAAGCCCGCGACCATGGCCGTCGCGGACATGGCTGCCGGCACGCGCGCGCGTGACACCGCCGTCGTGCGCGCCGCCGCGCTCGCGACGGTCGCGAGCGCGCTGGGCGGCTGCCTGTACCTCGATCCGATCAACGAGCGGCCCAGCGCCGAGATCCGCCGGATCGGCGACGGGCTGATCTATCGCGGCGACGCGCTGACGTTCCAGGCGGTGGTCGACGACCCCGATCGCGACCGCCTGGCGCTCGACTGGCGCGGCCAGGCCTGCGATCGCCCGGCCAGCGACCCGGCGCGGCGCTGCAGCGCGGTCGAGACCGGCACCGATCCGCAGTTCGGGTTCACCGTGCCGCTGGCCATCGACGGCGCGCCCACCGTCGCGCTGCTGATCACCCTCGACGTCACCGACAGCCACGGCGCGGTGGCCAAGCCGCGCCAGGCGCTCGAGCTCGCGGTCGGCAACCACGCGCCGGTGGTGGCCATCCAGCGCCACGGCCGCGAGCTGATGGGCCAGTTCCCGGTCGGCGTGCCGATCACGATCGCGGCGCGCGGCGACGATCCCGACGGCGATCCGGTCGCGCTGACCTGGACGCTGTTCCCGGCGGCGACCTCGGTGCCGGCCGCCGTCGGCTGGACCCGGCTGCCGGACCCGGCCGGCGGCGGGCAGGAGTACCAGCTCGTCCCCGACGTCGCCGGCGACTGGCTGGTGCGGGTCGACGGCGCCGACGGCCTCGAGACCGCGCGCGGCGAGCTGGCGCTGCAGGTGCGCCCCGATCACGCGCCGTGCCTCACCGCCGTCGAGCCCAGCGTCGCCGACGGCGCGGTGGTGATCGCGACCGCGCCGCGCCGGTTCGCGGTGGTGGTCGTCGCCGACGATCTCGATCTGTACCCGGCGCCGCCGCCCGGCGATCCGTACCTGGGCGCCGCCGCGCTGCGGTGGTCGCAGCGGCCCGCCGGCGCAACCGCGTTCACCGCCATCAGCGCCGGCGCGGCGGTCGATCTCGACCCGGCGACGCTGGCGCCCGGCGAGCGCGTCGAGCTGCGGGTCGAGGTCGCCGATCGCACCGGCCGCTGGCCGGCGCAGGCGCCCAGCTGCACCGTCGACCAGCCGTCGTGCGCGATCGAGGCGCCGGCCAGCTGCGTCCAGCGCCGCACCTGGCTGGTGGAGGCCCGATGAGCCGCGCGCCGTGGACGCTGCTCGGCGTCGCGCTGGTCGCGGCGTCGCTCGGGTGCGGCGCCGAGGGCGCCGGGCCGCGCTGCGAGATCGCGGTGCAGTTCGACCCGCTCGACGCGGTGGCGCCGCGGACGATCGTCGCGCGCAGCACCGTCACCAACACCAGCGGCGTGCTCACGTACAGCTGGAGCGTGCGCCGCGGCGGGGTCGAGGTGCCGACCACGCCGCGCACGACCGACGGCCGCGACGTCGAGTTCGCCGCCGATCAGCCCGGCGTCTACGCGGTCCAGCTCGACGTCGACGGCGATCCGCTCGGCTGTCCGACCTGGACCGGCGACAAGAACGTGCGCGATCCCAGCACCACCGGCGACGCGCTGCGGCTGCGCTTCAGCCCGCCGCGCGAGGCGTCGGTGCCGGTCCAGGAGCGCGTCGTCAACGTGCCGGGCGGCGCCGACTTCGCGACCGGCGTGCTGGCGATCGATCCCGGCATCGACGCGCCGATCGCCGTGCGCGATCTCGCCGGCGCCGCGGTGCCGGCCTACGTGCGGCTGACCTCGCGGGCCACCCCCGACGCCACCGTCGAGGTGGTCACGTCGGTCGGCGGCGGCGAGCGGGTCCCGCTGGCCAGCGGGCGCTACGACGCGCTGATCGTGCCGCTGGTCGACGGCGTCGCGCCGGCGCAGATCGACAGCTGGGCGCCGGTCGACGGCGCGTTCACGATCGACGCCGGCGCGACCGTCGGCGGCCGGGTGCTCGACGCCAGCGGCGCGCCGGTGGCCGGGGCCCGGGTCTCGATCACCGCCGCCGCCCAGCCGCCGTCGTCGGTGGCGGTCACCGCCGCCGCCGGCACGTTCACGCTGGCGTGGCGCCCGAGCGCCGGCGGCGAGCTGATCGTCGTGCCCCCGGCGGCGAGCGGCCTGCCCCGCCTCACCGCCGCGCTCACCGGCCTGACGACCAGCCAGCCGCTGACCGTGCGCTACCAGCCCGGGCACCCGACGCTCGAGCTGGGCGCGCTGCCGGTCCGGATCGCCGGCGCGCCGGTGGCCGACGGCCACGTGCTGATCGCGCTCGAGCTGGGCGACGTCGCGACCGTCGGCGACGGCGCGAGCACCGTGCCGGCCCGCGGCCACCACCGCGATCAGGTCGCGACCGACGCCGCCGGCCGCCTCGCGCCGTACCGCGCGACCGTCGGCAGCGGCCGGGCGTTCGCGGTCGGCCCGACCGGCGCGGCCTCGGTGGCGCTGATCGATCTCGCCGCGCCGCTGGCCGGGATCGACGCGCCCGGGCCCGCCGCGCTGACCGGCGTCGTCACCGATCGCGGCGGCGCGCCGCTGGCCGGGGTCGCGCTGACCGCCACCGTCGACGGCGACCTCGGCCACCTCGGCGCGCCGCTGGCGTCGGCGACCAGCGGCGGCGACGGCCGCTTCGTGCTGCCGGTGGCCGGCGGCGCCACCTACCAGATCGAGCTGCGCGATCCGCGCGCGGTGGTGGCGCCGCGCCTGATCACCGCCGCCGGCGCCGCCGGCGACCTCGGCGCGATCGCGCTGCCGCCGGCGATCCGGGTGCGCGGCACGCTGCGCCTGGTCGGCCAGAGCGTCGGCCTGCCCGACGTCGGGGTCAGCGCCCGCTGCGACGCCTGCACCGGCCTCGAGCGCAGCCGCCCGCTGGGCACCGGCGTCACCGACGTCGCCGGCGACTTCGCGGTCGTGATCCCCGATCCCGGCGCGCCACCGTGATCCGTTGCTACCATCGCTGGCCGGTGCGCATCCTGGCCACGCTCACGCTGCTGGTGCTGATCGCGCTGGCGCTCGCGCGGTCGGCGGCCGCCGATCGGCCGACGACGATCGCGGTGATCCCGCTGCAGGCCGATCGTCGGCTGGCGCTGTACGGGGCGCCGGTGGCGAGCGAGCTGGCCACCGCCCTCGAGCGCGCCGGCTTCGAGGTGGTGCTGGTGTCCGACGTCGCGGTGGTGCCGTCCCGCGCGTGGCTGGTGGTCGACGGCCGGCTGGTCGCCGCCGGCAAGGCGGTGACGATCGAGCTTCGGATCCGCGATCCCGAGCGCGCGGTCGACGTCACGCGCCTCGCCGCGCGCGCGTCGACGCTGGCGTCGATCGACGCCGCGACCCGCGACCTCGCCGCCGATCTCACCGCGGCGCTCGCCGCCGCGCGCCCGGTCGCGCCGCCGCCACCCGACCCGCTCCCTCACGATCCGCCCCCGCACGATCCGGGCGCGCCCCACGATCCGATCGCGCCGCGCGATCCCGTCGCGCCGCCGCCACCGCCGCCCGATCCGCGGCCCCACGCCCAGCTGGTCGTGCGCGGCAAGGCGCTCCACGACGGCGCCGGCGCGCCGCTCGACGTCGCCGCGCTGACCCGCCCGGCGCTGGCCCGTCTCGCCGACCGCCTCGGCTACGTCGTCGTCGACGACCCGGCGGCGCCGCTGGTCATCACCGCCGAGCTGACCCGCCTGGTCGCGGGCTTCGAGGGCGACGTGCCGGTCGGCCGCGGGCGCGCCCGCGTGATCGTCAGCCGCGGCGGCGAGGTCGTCTTCGATCGCCTGGTCCGCACCGACACCGTCGTCGGCAGCCGCGGCGATCGCGTCGACACCGTCGTGCGGCTGGTGGCGGCGCAGGCCGCCGACGTCGTGCTGCCGCGGGTCCGCGAACGGCTCGAGGCGACGCCGTGATCGCCGGCGCGCGGCGGAGCGCGCTGGCGATCGGGCTGGCGCTGTCGATCGGCGTCGCCGCCGCGCAGCCCGGCGCGGGCGGCGATCTCGCGGGCGCCGGCGCCGCGGCCGAGCGCCACGACTGGGCCACCGTCGAGCGGCTGGCCGCGCCGGTGGCCGACGCCGCCGACGCCGCCCGCGGCGATCGCGCCGAGGCGTTCCGCCTGCTCGGGCTGGCCGCGCTCGAGCGCGGCGACGCGAGCGCCGCCGAGGCGCGGTTCTTCGCGTACCTGCAGCTCGACCTCGACGGCGCGCTCGACCCCAACGTCTACCCGCCCGAGACGATCGCGTTCCTCGAGAACGTCCGCGCCAAGCACGCCACCGAGCTGCGCGCGCTGCGCCCGCGGCCGCGTCGCGCGCGCGTGCTCAACCTGCTGCCGCCGGCCGGGCAGTTCCAGAACCAGCACCGCACCAAGGCGTGGACGCTGGCGATCCTCGGCGGCACGCTGCTCGCCACCAACCTCACCACCTACGGCCTGCTCTACCGGTGGTGCAGCGACGACGCGACCTGCACCCACGCGTCGACGGCGCGGGTGCTGCGCGAGGTCAACCTCGCGACCGGGATCGCCACGTTCGGCCTGTACGTCTACGGCGTGTGGGATGGATTCCGACACTTCCACCAATCGCGCACGCCGTCAGCCACGATCGCGCCACTGGCGTTCTCCCACGGCGCGGGCCTCGGCGTCGCCGGCACGTTCTGACCTCCGCACCGTCGAGGCCAGGCCGCGATCGCGCCGCGCGCCTCGCGGATCCGCGTCATGCGATCGGGGGCTCCAGCCCACGGTCACGCGACCTCACTCGTACATGATCTGACATGGTGTCGTCGAGAACCTGCGGGTAACTACCCCCGTTTTGCGTTGTGCCCTCGAGGGTCGCCCGTTACTATCGTTCGCGGTGCGCCAAGCGATTCCTTTCGGCAAGTACCTCCTTCTCGACCGGATCAGCGTGGGTGGCATGGCCGAGGTGTTCAAGGCCAAGAGCTACGGCGTCGAGGGGTTCGAGAAGGTCATCGCGATCAAGCGGATCTTGCCGTCGATGGGCGAGGACCGCGACTTCATCAAGATGTTCATCGACGAGGCGAAGATCGTCGGGCAGCTCGCGCACGCGAACATCTGCCAGATCTTCGAGCTGGGCCGCACCGAGGGCGCCCACTTCATCGCGATGGAGTACATCTGGGGCAAGGATCTGCTCCAGATCCAGAACCGCGCGCGCAAGCTCAAGCAGCAGCTGCCGGTGGCGATGGCGTGTTTCATCGCCGCCAAGGTGCTCGAGGGCCTCGACTACGCGCACAAGAAGCGCGACGCGCTCGGGCGCCCGCTCGAGATCGTCCACCGCGACTGCTCGCCGCAGAACGTCCTCATCTCGTACGAGGGCGAGGTCAAGATCATCGACTTCGGCATCGCCAAGGCCGCGTCGCGCAGCTCGAAGACCCAGGCCGGCGTGCTCAAGGGCAAGTTCGGGTACATGTCGCCCGAGCAGGTCCGCGGGCTGCCGCTCGATCGCCGCAGCGACATCTTCTCGGCCGGCACGATCCTCTACGAGTGCCTGTCGGGCGATCGGCTGTTCGTCGGCGAGACCGACTTCTCGACGCTCGAGAAGGTGCGCAACGTCGACATCCCGCGCCCGCGCCAGGTGAACCCGGCCATCCCCGAGGCGGTCGAGGCGATCATCATGAAGGCGCTGGCCAAGGACTCGGCCGATCGCTACCAGTGGGCCAGCGAGATGGTCGCCGACCTGCAGCGCTTCCTGATGTCCCAGGAGGCGGTGTTCACGGCCAAGACGCTGTCGTCGTGGTTGAAGGAGGGCTTCGCGCCCGAGATCGATCGCGAGCGCCAGCAGCACGAGTCGTTCAAGAAGCTCGGCCGCGAGGGCCTGATCGCCGGCGTGCCGCAGGCCGAGGCCAAGCTCGACGTCGTCGAGCACCTCGGCGAGGCCGGCAAGGCCGAGGACCCGACCGTGCTCGGCGGGCCGAGCTTCGACGACATCATCCAGGAGGCCGCCGCCGCGACCGCCGCCGCCGCCGCCGCGACCGCGGCGCCGGTGAAGGACGAGGAGTTCGGCGAGGAGGCCCCCACCGAGATCTTCGGCGAGATCAGCGAGGTCGCCGCCGAGCCGCCGGCGCCGCCGGCGACGCCGGCGGTGGTGCTCGCCCCCAACGCGCGGCGGCCACCGACCGTGAACGGCCCGGCGCCGCGGCCAGCGACACCGCCGCCGGTCGCGCACGCCGAGGACCCGACGATCTCGCCGCTCGGCATGCCGGCGATCCCGGTGCCGTCCGCACCCGCGGCGGCGCCGATGGCGGCGGCGCCGAACAACCCCAACGCGCGCACGATCCTCGGCATGCAGGCGCCGGCGATCGCACCGCATCACGCCATGGGCCAGCCTCACGGGCACGCGCCCCAGGCCCCCCACGCGCCGCCGCAGATGCCGCTGGCGCCGCCAGCCGCGGAGGCGGCGCCGCCGCCCTACGGCGCGGCTGGCTTCCCGGCGGGCAGCCAGCCGCCGTATCCGAGCCCGTATGGCCAGGCCGCCCCCGGTCAGCCCAACCCTGGCTACGGCGGCTACGGCGCGGCCGGCGGCCCCGCCTACAATCCCCAGGGCGGCTACGCGCAGCCCTACGGCGGCGGATATCCCGGCGGGCCGGGCGGCATGCCGCCGAGCTACGCCGCGACGCCGATGGCGTCGAACCCCGGGTACGACGGCGCGATGGCGCAGGCCCCGGTCGACGTCACCGCGCCGCGCAAGAAGAAGCCGTCGCTCGCCAAGGACGTGATGATCGGCGTCGCGATCGCGGCGGTGGTGCTGGGCGCGTTCGCGGTGGTGAAGTTCGTCGTGCTCGCCGAGGACAAGGCGCCGGCGAAGGCCGCCCCGGCCGCGGTCGCCAGCCTCGAGATCGCGATCGCCGAGGGCGGCGGCGGCGCGGGCCCCGCCGAGGTGTTCATCGACGAGGTCAAGCGCGGCGTGACCGAGGGCGGCAAGCTGACGCTGGCCGATCTCGCGCCCGGATCGCACAAGGTCCGGATCGCCCGCGCCGGCGCGGCACCGTGCGAGCTCACCGTCGACGCGGCGGCCGGCGCGCCGACCGTCGTCCCGTGCGAGCTCAAGCCGGTGGTGGCGGCCGCACCGCCGATCGACGCCGGCGCGCCACCGGCCGAGGACGCCGGCGTGGCCGAGGCGGTCGCCCCCGCGGTCGACGCGGCCGTCGACGCCGCGCCGCCGGTCGACGCCGCGGTGCTGGTCGCGGTCGGCAGCGGCTCGAGCCGGGACGGCGATCGCGACCGCGACCGCGATCGCGATCGCGATCCCAGCGGCAGCGGCAGCGGCAGCGCCAAGGGCTCGGGCTCCGGCTCCGGATCGAGCAAGGGCTCGGGCGCGGGCTCGGCCAAGGGCTCCGGGTCCGGGTCCGGATCCGGGTCGGCCAAGGGGTCGGGCTCGGGGAAGCCGGGGCTGGGCTCGGCGATCGACCTCGGCGGCGGGTCGGGCTCCGCCAAGGGCTCCGGCTCGAGCAAGGGCTCGGGCTCGGGCTCGGGCTCGGGCTCCACCAAGCCCGGCGGCGGCAGCGGCACCGGCGGCCCGCCGGCGACCGGCGAGGGCTACCTGATCGCCTACACCACCCCGTTCGCCGCGGTGACGGTCGACGGCACGCCCCGCGGGACGACGCCGATCACCCCGCGCCAGAAGATCCCGCTCGCGCCGGGCCTGCACAAGGTGCTGTTCAAGGTCGGCAGCGAGAGCTGGGCGTTCACGATCAAGATCGAGGCCGGGAAGACCACCACCCTCAGCCGCGACCTGCCGGTCAAGCAGTAGCTGCGGAACGGGTCCTGCACCCCCCCCGACCATGTCGCTCGAGGTCGTGCTGGAGCTGCAGCGTCAGCACGCGCACCTGCGCGCGCTGCTCGACCGCTGTGATGATCTGCTGATCGCCACCGACGAGGGCACCGTGGACGCCGAGGCGCTGGTCACGGCGGTGCGGGTGATCGCGGCGGCGCTCGCCGAACACCACGCGTTCGAGGAGGCCCACCTGGCGCTGGTCGGCGACGACCCGCGCCACCCCAGCCACCACGCCGCCCTGGCGCTGGGGCTCGACGATCCGTCGGTGCGCGCTCTCGCCGCGGTGCTCCGCGACCTGCGAGATCACCTGCGGCGGGAAGACGCACTCCTCGCGGAGCTGGTGCGCACGTCCTGCAGCAGCAGCTAGGCCTGCTAGTGCGACGTGCAGATCTTGCGCATAACTTGACGCTGGTTGGTTCTTGGGTCGGCACGGTCGTTGCGAGGGTGCCGCCGCACGATGACTCAGCCTGACACCTTGCGCTATGACGACGCCATCGTCCGCAAGTTCGTTGCGGCGACGATCTTCTGGGGAACGATCGGCATGCTGGTCGGGCTGTACGTGGCCCTCCAGCTCGCCGTGCCCCAGCTCAACGTCGCGCCGTACCTGACTTTCGGACGCCTGCGCCCGCTCCACACCAACGCGGTGATCTTCGCCTTCGCCGGCAACGCGCTGTTCGGGGCGGTGTACTACTCGACGCAGCGCCTGGTGAAGGCGCGCCCGCTCTCCGATCTGCTGTCCAAGATCCACTTCTGGGGATGGCAGCTGATCATCGCCTCGGCGGCGATCACCCTGCCGCTCGGTTACACCGAGGGCAAGGAGTACGCGGAGCTCGAGTGGCCGATCGACATCGCCATCGCCGGGGTGTGGGTGGTGTTCGCGGTGAACTTCTTCGGGATGCTTCGCAACCGCCGCGAGCAGCACCTCTACGTGGCCGTGTGGTTCTACATCGCGACCATCATCACGGTCGCCATCCTCCACATCTTCAATTCGCTCGCGGTGCCGTGGAGCCCGCTCAAGAGCTACTCGCTGTACGCCGGCGTCGAGGACGCCTTCATGCAGTGGTGGTACGGGCACAACGCGGTGGCGTTCTTCCTGACCACGCCGTTCCTCGGGCTGATGTACTACTTCTTGCCCAAAGCCGCCGAGAAGCCGGTGTTCAGCTACCGGTTGTCGATCCTGCACTTCTGGTCGCTGGTCTTCATCTACATCTGGGCCGGCCCCCACCACCTGCACTACACCGCGCTGCCGCAGTGGGCCGCGACGCTGGGCATGCTCTTCTCGGTGATGCTGTGGATGCCGTCGTGGGGCGGCATGATCAACGGCCTGTTGACGTTGCGCGGCGCGTGGAACCGCGTCGCCGCCGACCCGGTGCTCAAGTTCTTCGTCGTCGGCATCACGTTCTACGGCATGTCGACCTTCGAGGGGCCGATGATGTCGATCCGGAGCGTCAACGCGCTGTCGCACTACACCGACTGGAACATCGCGCACGTCCACGGCGGCGCGCTGGGCTGGGTCGGCTTCATGGTCTTCGGCATGACCTACTGGCTGGCGCCGCGCCTCTACCAGACCAAGCTGTGGTCGACCAAGCTGGCCACGGTCCACTTCTGGGTCGCCACGATCGGCATCGCGCTGTACGTCGTCGCGATGTGGGCCGCCGGCATCACCCAGGGCTTGATGTGGCGCGCGTTCGACGACACCGGCCGCCTGCAGTACCCCGACTTCCTCGAGACCGTCACCCGGCTGATGCCGATGTACTGGGTCCGCGCGCTGGGCGGCACGCTCTACATCAGCGGCATCCTGATGGCGGCGTACAACCTGTTCAAGACCTGGCAGACCCGGCCGGCGACGTACGCGGAGGTCGAGGTCGAGGTGCCGCCGCGCGTGCGCGATGGCGCCACGGCGAAGGCCGAGCACCACGGCCACTGGCACCGCAAGTACGAGGGCCTGCCCGCGACGTTCAGCGTGCTGGTCGCGGTGGCGGTCATCGTCGCCTCCCTGTTCGAGATCGTCCCGACCTTCCTCATCAAGTCCAACGTGCCGAGAATCGCCACGGTCAAGCCGTACACGCCGCTCGAGCTCTACGGCCGCGACATCTACATCCGCGAGGGCTGCTACAACTGCCACTCGCAGATGGTGCGGCCGTTCGTCGACGAGACCGTCCGCTACGGCCTCGGCGGCGTGCCGACCGAGTACTCGAAGCCCGGCGAGTTCGTCTACGACCACCCGTTCCAGTGGGGCAGCCGACGCATCGGCCCCGATCTGGCGCGCGAGGGTGGCCGGCGCGACGAGTACTGGCACCTGCGCCACTTCGACAACCCGCGCTCGACGTCGAAGGGCAGCATCATGCCGCGCTACCCGCACCTGCTGCGCGACGACATCGACTACGGCAGCATCCAGGCGCGCATCAACGCGATGGTCACGCTCGGCGTGCCGTACGGCGCCGACGCCAAGCGCGACGCCGCCGCGATGGCGCGGGCCCAGGCCGAGGAGGTCGCGGCGAAGCTGGTCAAGCTCGGCGGCCCCGCCGGCAAGACCCACAAGGACGTCATCGCGCTGATCGCCTACATGCAGCGCCTCGGCGTCGACATCCGCGCCGGCCGCAACGACCTGCCCGAGGCCGCGCCCGCGGCCCCGACGCCGGCGGGGAAGTGAGGTCCCGATGCGTCTGTCCGAGCTGGTCTCCAACCTCACGCCGACCACGTACTCGCAGCTCGCGCTGCTGATCTTCCTCGGCGTGTTCATCGCGATCGCCTGGCGGCACCGCCGCCTCACCACCGCCCACACCGAGGCCGCGGCGCTGCCGCTGGCTGACGACGCCGCGCCGCTGGCGCGGCCGGAGGTCCCCCATGAGTGACGGCTCGAAGCCCCGTCCCGACGGTCAGATTCTCGACCACTGCTACGACGGCATCCAGGAGTACGACAACCCGCTGCCCGGCTGGTGGAGCGCGTTCTTCATCATCACGATCGTGTTCTCGGGCTTCTACCTGTTCTGGTACCACCTCGGCGGCCCGGGCAAGTCGGTCACCGAGGTCTACGCCGCCGACTACCAGGCCTACGAGAAGCAGCGCGTCGAGCGCGAGGCCGCCGACCTGAGCTCGGTCTCCGAGGCCTCGATCGCCAGCGCGGCCGGCAACGCCGACATGCTCGCCACCGGCAAGACGATCTTCACGTCGACCTGCGCGACCTGCCACCAGCCGGACGGCAGCGGCCTCATCGGCCCTAACCTGACCGACGGCAACCAGCTCCACGGGACCACCCGCATGGACATCTACGCGACCGTGCGCAACGGCGTGCCCAACACGGCGATGGTGCCGTGGGGCGCGCAGCTCAAGCCGGCCGAGGTCATCGCGGTCTCGGCGTACGTGGTCACGCTGCGCAACAAGCCGCTGCCCGGCAAGGCCGCCGAGGGTGCGCCGGTGGGACCGTTCGCCGCACCCTGATGTCGCGCCCCGCCGCATCCGAGCAGTCATCATGAGCCTCCCTGCCCCCTCCGATCGCGTCCTGTCGACGCTCAACCCCGACGGGTCGCGGTTCTGGATCCGTCCCAGGCTGTCGCCGGGACGCTTCCTGACGCGGCGGCGGGTGGTCGCGTGGGGCCTGATCGCGCTGTTCGTGTTGTTGCCGCGGCTCCGCATCGGCGGCCGGCCGGCGTTCCTGATCGACCTGGTCACCCGGGAGATCTCGATCGCCGGCGCGGTGTTCCGCCCCTCCGACGGCTTCCTGCTGATGCTGCTCGGCCTGACGGTGGTGCTGACGGTGTTCTTCGTGACCGCGCTGTGGGGCCGGGTGTGGTGCGGCTGGGCCTGCCCGCAGACGGTCTACCTCGAGCACGTGTTCCGGCCGATCGAGCGGCTGTGGGAGGGCAACCCCAGCGCGCAGCGCAAGCTCGACGCCGCGAAGCTGCCGTCGTGGCGGCGGGTCGGCAAGTGGGTGAGCTACGCGGCGCTGGCGTTCGCGGTGGGCAACGTGTTCCTGGCGTACTTCGTCGGCACCGACCGGCTCGAGCGGTGGGTGACCAGCTCGCCGGCCGAGCACCCGGTCGGCTTCGGCGTCGTCGTGTTCGTCAGCGCGGCGATGTTCTTCGACTTCACCTACTTCCGCGAGCAGACCTGCATCGTGGCCTGCCCCTACGGCCGCCTGCAGTCGGTGATGGTCGACAAGCAGTCGCTGATCATCGGCTACGACACCACCCGCGGCGAGCCGCGCGGCAAGCCGGCCAAGAAGAGCCTGCCGGTGGTCGGCGAGCCCGCCGACGCCGCCCGGCGCGGCGACTGCGTCGACTGCGGCGCCTGCGTCACCACCTGCCCGACCGGCATCGACATCCGCGGCGGCCTGCAGATGGAGTGCATCGGTTGCGCGCAGTGCATCGACGCGTGCGATCACGTGATGGACAAGCTCGAGCGGCCCCGCGGCCTGATCCGCTACACCTCCGAGGACGAGCTCGCCGGCCGGCCGCGCCACGTGTGGCGGGCGCGCACGCTGGTGTACCCGGTGCTGCTGGCGGTGGTCGGCGCGCTGTTCGTGTGGAACCTCGGCAACCGCACCGCGACCGAGGTGTGGGTGCTGCGCCCGGCCGGCCCGACGTTCTTCCCGCTCGAGCACGGCAAGGTCGCGGCCCAGGTCCGCATCAAGCTCGAGAACAAGACCGACATCAGCCGCACCTACCGGGTCGAGCTGGTCGAGGGCGACGTCGGGACGCTGCGCACGCCGATGCCGAGCTGGACGCTCGCGCCCGGCAAGTCGGCCGAGTTGCCGCTGTTCGTCGACGCCGCGACCACGGTCTTCCACCACGGCCAGCGGGTCGTGCACCTGCGGCTCAGCGACGATCACGGCTGGCAGAAGACCATCAGCGTCGACCTGATCGGGCCCGATCACAGCGGCGATGCCCCATCCGGCGCCGCACCCACGCAGGAGCACAAGCCATGAGCCCCGGAGCCCGCTGGATCGCAGGCGTCGTCGCCACCCTCACCGGCGGCGTGCTGGCGATGGTCGTGTTGATCGTGTTCGCGCAGCGCGCGACCGCCGGGCGGATCGTCAACGACTACTACAACCGCGCGTCGCGCTACGACGCCGAGATCGCCACCGCCAACGCCAGCCGCGCGCTGGGCTGGACCACGACGCTGACGCTGACCACCACCGGCGGGCAGGTGTGCCTGCGCGATCGCGCCGGCCAGCCGCTGACCGCCCACGTCGATCTCGACGCTGCCCACCGCGCCCACCCCGGGCTGCACGTGCTGGGCGGCGGCGCCACCGACGCCGACGGCTGCGCCACGGTGCCGTTGACGCTGACCGCCGGCGTCCACGACGTGATCATCACCGCCGACGCGGGCGACGCCCACTACGTCGCCACCGCGGCCCGCGAGGCCCGGTGAGCGCGGTCGTCGTCGCCGCGCTGACCGCCGGGATCACCGGCAGCCTGCACTGCGTGGCGATGTGCGGGCCGCTGGTCGGCGTGGCCGCCAGCGGGCGGCTCGGCCCGTCGGCGCGCCTGGCGCTGACCCACGGCCTGGGCCGGCTCGCCACCTACGTCGCGATCGGCGCCGCCGCCGGCGCGCTCGGCGGCGCGGTCGATCTGGCCGGGCGGCTGGCGTCGGTGCAGCGGATCGCCGCGCTGGTCGCCGGCGGCGCGATCGTGCTGTGGGGGCTGTGGTTGATGCGCACGCCGCGCGCCAAGGCCACCGCCGCCGCGCCGGTGTTCGACCGCGCGCTCGTGCAGATCGGGCGGCGCCGCCCGACCGCGCGCGCCTTCGCGATGGGCACGCTGACCGGGCTCATCCCGTGCGGCTGGCTGTGGGCGATGGTCGTGGTCGCCGCCGGCACCGGCTCGCTGGCGCTGGGCGCCGCGACGATGGCCGCGTTCTGGGTCGGCACCGCGCCGGCGATGCTGGGCCTGATCACCGTGCTCGGCCCGACGATGGCGCGGCTGCGCGCCCGCCTGCCGATCATCACCGGCCTCACCGTCATGGCGCTCGGGCTGGTCACGCTGTACGGCCGCTGGCACGACGCCGGCGCCCGCGGCGTGACCGCGCCGTGCTGCCACCACCAGGGAGGCGGCGATGGCCACGCCGGCCGCTAGCCCGCCCGCGCCCGCCGCGCCCGCCGCCGTCACCCCGGCGGCGGCCACCGGCGGCTGCGCCCACTGCGGCGCGCCGGCCACCTCGTCGGTCGAGGGCCTGGCGTTCTGCTGCACCGGCTGCGCGGTGGTCTACCGCGCGATCCGCAGCGCCGGCCTCGACGCGTACTACCAGGTGCGCGACCAGGCGCTGCCGGCCCGCGTCACCGATCGCGCCTACGACGAGCTCGACGACGAGGCGTTCCGGCGGCTGCACGTCCGCGACCGCGCCGACGGCGCGCGCGCGGTGACGCTGTACCTCGAGGACCTGCGCTGCGCGGGCTGCGTGTGGCTGGTCGAGTCGACGCCCAGCATCGTGCCCGGCGTCGTCGACGTCCGGGTCGACGTCGGCCGCGGGCGCTGCGATCTGGTCTACCGCCCCGAGGCGGTGCCGCTGTCGACGGTGGCGCGCCACCTCGACTCGCTCGGCCACCCGGTCCACCCGTACCGCGGCGCCGATCGCGACGGCGCGCGGCGCAAGGACGACCGCGCGATGCTCCTGCGCATGGGCGTCGCCGGCGCCGGCTTCGGCAACCTGATGCTGCTGGCGATCGGCCTGTACAGCGGCTGGTTCACCGGCATGGCCGCCGACGAGCGGCAGCTGTTCCGCTGGGCGTCGATGCTGATCGCCGTGCCGACGATCGGCTTCGGCGCGGTGCCGCTGTTCCGCACCGCGATCGCCGCGCTGCGGGCGCGGCGCGCCCACGTCGACGTGCCGCTGGCGATCGGGATCGCGGTCGGGCTGGTGTGGGGCAGCGTCAACGTCGTGCTCGACGCCGGCGAGATCTACTTCGACAGCCTGGCGATGCTGACGTTCCTGCTGCTGGTGTCGCGGTGGATCGTCAGCCGCTCGCACCGCAAGGCCGCCGCCGCCGCCGAGCTGCTGTGGGCGCTGACCCCGCGCCGGGCGCGGCGGGTCGCCGCCGACGGCGCGGTCACCGAGGTGCCGATCGAGGCGGTCGCGGTCGGCGATCGCCTGCGGGTGCGCGCCGGCGAGGCGATGCCGGTCGACGGCGTCGTCGTCGAGGGCCGGTCGAGCGTCGACGCGGCGATCCTCACCGGCGAGTCGCGGCCCCAGGCCATCGGCGCCGGCGACGCGGTCTGCGCCGGCACCACCAACCTGGGCGCGCCGATCGACCTGACCGCCACCGCGGTCGGCGAGGCCACCCGGGTCGGCGCGCTGGTGCGCCACGTCGAGGAGCTGTCGACCCGCAAGGCGGCGATCGAGCGCCTCGTCGACAAGGTCGCCGGCCGCTTCGTCTTCGTCGTCTTGACGCTGGCGTTGATCACCACGCTCGCCTGGGGCGGCACCACCGGCGTCGAGCACGCGATGTCGCTCCTGGTCGTGACCTGTCCGTGCGCGCTGGCGCTGGCGACGCCGCTGGCGGTCACCGTCGCGCTGGGTCGCGCCGCCAGCGGCGGCGTGCTGATCAAGGGCGCCGACGCGCTCGAGCGCCTGGCCCAGCCGGGCCGGGTCGTCCTCGACAAGACCGGCACGCTGACCCAGGGCGAGCCGAGCGTCGTCACCTGGCACGGCCCCGCCGACGTCCGCGGCTGGGTCGCGGTGGCCGAGCGCGGCAGCGCGCACCCGCTGGCCCGCGCGCTGGCGGCGATGGCGCCCGAGGTCACCGCGTCGGTGGCCGATCACGTCGAGCTGCGCGGCGCCGGGCTCACCGCCACCGTCGCCGGCCACGCGCTGATGATCGGCGCGCCGCGCTGGGTCGGCCAGGCCGTCGACCTGGCGCCGATCGCCGACGCGCTGGCGGCGATCGCCGGCCGCGCCGAGACCCCGATCGCGATCGCGGTCGACGGCGTCGCGGTGGCCGCCGCCGGCATCACCGATCCGCTGCGCCCGGGCGCGGCCGCGGCGATCGCCCGGCTGCGCGCGCTGGGCTGGACGCCGGAGATCCTGTCGGGCGACGACCCGGCCGTGGTCGCGGCGGTCGCGGCCGAGCTGGGCGGGCTGCCCCACCGCGGCGGGGTGTCGCCCGAGGCCAAGCTGGCCCACGTCGAGGCGGCCCGCGCCGCCGGCCCGGTGGTGATGATCGGCGACGGCGTCAACGACGCCGCGGCGCTGGCCGCCGCCACCGCAGGGATCGCCGTCGCCGGCGCCGCCGAGGTGGCGGTCGAGGCCGCCGACGTCTACGTCCGCAACCCCGACCTCGACGCGATCGTCCGCACGCTGGCCGGCGCCCAGGCGACGATGGCCACGATCCGCCGCAACCTGCGGGTCTCGCTGTTCTACAACTCGATCGGCGGCGCGCTCGCGATCGCCGGCCTGATCCACCCGCTCCTGGCCGCGGTGATGATGCCGCTGTCGTCGCTGTCGGTGCTCGGCAGCTCGCTGCGCTCGCGCGCCTTCAGGACCACCCCATGACCACGCTCTACCTGATCCTCATCCTCGCGCTGGGCGGCGCCGCGCTGGCGGTCGCCGCGTTCGCGTGGACCGTCCGGTCCGGTCAGCTCGACGACCTCGACACCCCGCCCCGCCGCATCCTCAACGACGAGCTGCGGGTCAACCGCCCCGTTGACGACGCGGCAACGCCACCGTGATCGTCGTGGCGCCGGCGCGCGACGCGATGTCGATGACGCCGCCGTGCTGGGTCACCAGGCTGTGCACGATCGCCATGCCCATGCCGGTGCCCGACTCCTTGGTCGAGAAGAACGGCTCGTAGATCCGCGCGACGATCTCGGGCGCGATGCCGGGCCCGTCGTCGGAGACGCCGATCATCAAGTCGGTCAGCGTCGTCGCCAGCGCCACCTTGACGTGGCCGCCCGCCGGCGCCGCCTCGATCGCGTTGCGCACCAGGTTCTGGACGATCTGGTGCACCTTGCCGGCGTCGATCTCGGCGGGCAGCGCGCCGCCGTCGCCGTGCAGCGCCAGCTCGATGTCGCGGGCCACCGCCAGCGGCCGCTCGACCTCCATCACCTGGCGCACGACCGCGACGACGTCGTGCTCGACGGTGGTCAGCGACGACGGCCGGGCGAACGACAGCAGCTCGTTGAGCAGCCGGGTCAGGCGCTCGAGCTCGTCGTGGACCAGCCGGGTCGGCTCGGCCAGCTTGGGATCGTCGCCGCTGCGCTTGATCCGGCGGCTGACCAGCTCGAGCTGCAGCTTGGCGGCGTTGAGCGGGTTGCGGACCTCGTGGGCCAGCCCGGCGGTCAGCGTGCGCATCGCGCCGAGCTTCTCGTCCTGGATGCGGTGCTCGCGGACCAGCAGGCGCTCCTCGGAGTCGAGCTGGTAGTGGCGCAGCATGATCGCCAGCTCGAGATCGAGCAGCTTGTCGACCGCCACCACCGCCGGCGCGGCCTCGGCCGGCGGCAGCGCCCGCGCCAGGTACGCGGCGTAGCCCTGGCGCACGACGTTCATCGCCGTGAACATGTAGTGCTGCGGCAGGCCGATCGAGACGTGGCGCGCGCCGATGCGCGAGCGCTTCTGGTAGAAGGCCTCGTCGTGGGGGCCGCGCAGGCCCGAGCCCATCCAGTCGATCAGCGTGACCCGCAGCCGCGCCGACCGCGCCGGGTCGCCGAGGATCGCCGAGGCGGTGGCGTTGGTCGCGACCGCCGCGTAGAAGCGATCGCAGATCGCGGCGAAGTGCGGCGCGAGCACCGGCTCGAGCGCCGCCAGCGTCGCCGCGTCACCCGGGCCGAACCCGACGTACGCCTTGCACTCGTCGAAAAAGTCGCTCACTCGCGGTGAGGAGGTACCACGGGCGGCGGCGGCTCGTCACCTGGCCGGCCCGGCTTGCGGTTGGCTACCTCGACGTCCGAGCGCGGGGCGGCGTTGTACTCGTGCAGGCGGTACTGGATCGTGCGCACGCTGACGCCGAGCATCTCCGCCGCCTTCGAAGTCGAGCCGCCGGTCGCGCGCAGGGTCTCGAGGATGGCGTAGCGCTCGAGCTGCGCCAGCGTCGAGCCGGGGATCGTCGGCAGCCCCGGCTGGACCGGGGTGCCGGGGCGGACGTTGGCCGGCAGGTGGCGCGGCTCGATGCGCGGCCCCTGCACCATCACCACCGCGCGCTCGATCGCGTTCTCGAGCTCGCGGACGTTGCCCGGCCAGTCGTGCGAGGTGAGCAGCGCCAGCGTCTCGGGCGCCAGCTCGGTCACCGCCTTGGCGTTGTCCTTGGCGAACCGGTCGAGGAAGAACTTGGCCAGCGTCGGGATGTCGCTCTTGCGCTCGCGCAACGACGGCATGTGCAGGCTGACGACGTTGAGCCGGTAGAACAGATCTTCGCGGAACCGCCCCTTCGAGACCTCCTCGGCGAGGTCGCGGTTGGTCGCGGCGACGATGCGCACGTCGACCCGGATGGTCTGGCCGCCGCCGACCCGCTCGAACTCGTGCTCCTGCAGGAACCGCAGGAGCTTGACCTGCAGCGCCGGCGAGATCTCGCCGATCTCGTCGAGGAACAGCGTGCCGCCGTGGGCCTGCTGGAAGCGACCGTCGCGGCGTGCGACCGCGCCGGTGAACGCGCCGCGCTCGTGGCCGAACAGCTCGCTCTCGAGCAGGCTCTCCGCCAGCGCCGCGCAGTGGAGCTTGACGAACGGGCCCTTGGCCCGGGGCGAGCGATCGTGGATGGCGTTGGCCACCAGCTCCTTGCCGGTGCCGCTCTCGCCGGTGATCAGGATCGTCGCGCGGCTCGGCGAGGCCTGGTCGATGACCTCGAAGATGCGCTGCATCGCCGGGCTGTCGCCGATGATGTTTGCGGGCGCGACGCGGTCCCGCACCCGCTGCCGGAGCTGCCGCGTCTCGCGGACCAGGGCCTCGTGCTCCAGCACGCGGGCCAGCGACACCAGCAGCTCGTCGATGTTGATCGGCTTGGTCAGGTACTCGCTGGCGCCGGCGCGCATCGCCTCCACCGCCGACTGCACGGCGCCGAACGCTGTCATCACGACAACGACGGGTGGCTCCTCCAGGGCACGCAGGCGTTGCACCAGCTCGATGCCGTCCATTCCGGGCATCTTGAGGTCGGTGACGACCACGTCGGGGGCGAACGACTCGACCTTGCCGAGGGCCTTGAAGGCGTCGGCGGCGGTCTCGACGTCGTAACCCTCTTCGGACAGCAGTTCGGCGAGGGCGGTCCGGGCGTTGACCTCGTCGTCCACGACTAGAATTCGACCATTCGCCACGGAGCGCTTCACGAGCGAGAATCATGCCAGCAACGGGGGTGGCTGTCCCCGCAACCCTTGCGTCATTCTTCCGGGGCGGTCGGAAGGCAGCGCAGTCATTGCGCAGCGCCGGCCGCCGAGGGCGTCCATCTGGGCGGCACGACTCGTGAAAGAGCCATGCGCCATGAGCGCTGCTCCAGCTGTCGCGTTGCCCTGCGTGGAGTCGATCGCCGACCGGGCGATGGTGGCGCCCCGTTATACCAGCTACCCGCCCGCCACCGCGTTCGGTCCCCAGACCGACCGGCTGGCCAAGAGCGAGCTGGCGCGCCTGGGGAAGGAGCGCGCGCCGCTGTCGCTCTACGTCCACGTGCCGTTCTGCCGGTCGCTGTGCTGGTACTGCGGCTGCAACGTCACGATCAGCCGCAACGCCGACCGCGGCGACGCCTACGTCGACACGATCGCCACCGAGATGGTGCGGGTGGCCGAGGCGCTGGGCGCACCGGCGCCGGTGACCGAGGTGTCGCTCGGCGGCGGCTCGCCCAACTTCTTGCGGCCGGACGCGCTGACCAAGCTGGCCACCGCGATCGGGCGCTACTTCACGGTCACGCCGGACGCGCGCCGCTCGATCGAGCTCGACCCGCGCGCCACCACGCCCGAGCAGATCGACGCGCTGGCCGCCGCCGGCTGGAACACGGTGTCGATCGGGGTCCAGGACTTCGACCTCGCGGTCCAGGAGATCATCGGCCGCCACCAGAGCGTCGCCGAGACCACCGCGCTGGTGAAGGCGGTGCGCGCCGCCGGCGTCGACGACCTCAACATGGATCTGATCTACGGCCTGCCGCGGCAGACCGAGGCGTCGATGGCGGTCACCCTCGACGAGGTCATCGCGCTGGCGCCCGATCGCATCGCGCTGTTCGGCTACGCCCACGTCCCCGAGATGCGGCCGCAGCAGCGGATGCTCGAGAAGAAGGGGCGGCTGCCCGACCGCTACGAGCGGGCCGCGCTGGTGGTGGCGGCGTCGGAGCGGCTGCGCGCCGCCGGCTACGTCGCGCTGGGCCTCGACCACTTCGCCAAGCCGACCTCGCGGCTGGCCCGGGCCGCCGCCGAGGGCCGGATGACCCGCAACTTCCAGGGCTACGCCGAGCGCCTGGCCGACGCGGTGATCGGCGTCGGCGCCTCGTCGATCTCGTCGACGCCGCGGGCCCACTGGCAGAACCACAGCGAGGTGGCGGCGTGGGACGAGGCGCTCGCGGCCGGCGGCCTGCCGGTCAACCGCGGCCTCGCGCTGTCGCACGACGATCGGATCCGCGGCGACGCCATCACGACGCTGATGTGCACCGGCGAGCTCGACCTCGCCGCGCTCGACCGCCGCTGGGAGATCGACAGCCAGGCCTACTTCGCCGACGCGCTGACCGCGCTGCGCGAGGACGCCGACCTGGCCGAGTTCGATCCGGCCACCCGCCGCGTGCACACCACGCCGCTCGGCCGCGTGCTCATCCGGAACGTCTGCGCTCGCTTCGACCGCTACCACACGCCCGGCACGCGCCGAGGCTCGGCCACCGTCTGATCCCGCTCCCGCGACCCTGATCACCCGACCCGCGAGCTCGCCATGACCACCGAAACCTCGCCTACCCACCTGGTGCCCTCCTACCCGACCGGCTCGACCTTCCTCGTCGGCGTCGAGGTCCTGCTGTGGACGCTCTACATGTGCGCCTTCATCATGGTGATGGTCGTCGTCATGATGACCTGATCGCGCCCACGATCACGCACCGCGGTGCACGATCGCTGCACGATCGCCGGCGGCGCTGGACGGTTGCTGCGCGATCCGCGGTCGCGGCGCACGCCCGGCGTGCTCACCGCGCCAGCTGCGCGCGGAGATCGGCCACGCGGCCCACCGCGACGTCGCGCACGACGGTGACCGCGTCCTCGAAGTCGGCGTCGCTGATCTCCTTGCGGGGATCCATCGCCACCAGCGGGCGCGCCTGCGCGGCCCAGCCGTCGACCAGCGCGCCGAGGTCGCGCGCGGCCAGCGCGTCGGCGACCGCGGCCAGCTCGGCGCGGTAGGCGGTGGCGCACGCCGGCGACGCCAGGCACTTCTGCAAGATCAGCCCGCGCGCGTCGAAGACGTCGAGGGTCGGCTCGTGCGGCTTCCACGACATGTCCATGCCCCACGGGATGAGGTGGAAGCGATCGGCGGCGGGGTCGTGGTAGGTGCGGAAGTTGTTGGGGCCGAAGCGCGTGTAGCAGTAGCCGTCCCACTGCCACACCGCCGCCTCGTACGCGCAGTAGCGCAGGAACCGGGGCAGATCGATCACCGCGCCGACGTCGGCGGTGAAGCTGGCCGGCGACGCCGCGTCGACCGCGGCGAACAGCCGCGTCAGGTCCGAGGTGTCGGGGGCGGCGGTGTTGGTCTCGAGCTCGAAGCCGCCCTCGCTGCCCGCCGTGAACTCGGCGCCGTGCTCCTCGTAGAGGTTGCCACCGGCGTCGGCGAACCAGCGGCCGACGAAGTGCTTGTCCTCGGTCTCGAGGTTGACGTAGAGGCCGAACGGCTCGCCGTTGACCGTCACCCACGCCAGGTTGGCGCGCGGCGCCGGCAGCGCGGCGTCGCGGTACAGCTGGTAGGTCAGGCGCTCCGCGACCCACGACGGATCCTCGAGCGCGTTGTTGAGCGTCATCCGCGCCAGCCCGTGGAAGCGCTGGCCGGGCACGAACTCGTCGAACTTCAGCTTGAACGGCGCCTTGGCGGTCAGGTCGCGGAAGTTCCACTCGCCCTTGAGCCGCACGCCGACGTCGGCCACCGGCTCCCCGCCGATCCGCGCCGCGCCGCGGACGTAGACCCGCGGCTCGGCCGCCAGCGCGGCCAGCGCGGTCGCGTCGAGGCTGAGCTCGACCTGCAGCACCGTCGCCGGATCGTAGATCGGCGCGCTGAGGTCGATCGGTGGCCCGTCGGGCGCGCCCCCATCGTCGCCGCCCTCGGCGGCGCCCCCGCACCCAACGACGATCGCGGCGACGGCGACGACCCAGCGCATGGCCGAGGAGCGTACCCCAGCAGGCGGCGCGGCGGCGGATGTGATTTGATAGGCGACGGATGGACGCCTCGGCCCCGACCGCGCTGGTGGTTTCGGCCACCCGGGCCACGTGGTTCGCGACCCACGGCAGCCACCCCAACGTCGTGCGCGTGCTGGGCGTCCACCACGTCGCGTCGGGGCCGCGGCTGATGCTCGAGCAGGTCAGCGGCCGTGACCTCGGCGCGCTGATCGACGCCGCGTTCCCCGAGCGCCTGCCGCTGCCCGAGCTGCTGGCGGTGATCCGCGACTGCGCCCGCGGCCTGCACTTCCTCCACGAGCTGCGCGACGCCAAGGGCACCGCGGTGCGGCTGATCCACGGCACGCTGGCGCCGCCGCTGGTGACGATCGGGTTCGACGGCGTCGCGCGGATCGCCGGCCTCGAGCGGCTGTGCGGCGTGCGCGGCGTGCCCGGCCCCGACCCCGCCTACGCCGCCCCCGAGCAGCGCGCCGACGGCGCCGCGATCGATCGCCGCGCCGATGTCTTCGCGCTGGCGGCGATCCTGCTGCGCGCGGCCACCGGCCTGGCGTTGCGCGACGGGCTGATGCCGGTGCCGACCTCGCAGGCGGTGCCGTACGTGCCGCAGTCGATCGAGGACGTGCTGCGCAAGGCGCTGGCGCCCGACCCGGCGAAGCGCTACGCGTCGGCCGAGGCGCTGCGCGCGGCGCTCGAGCGCTGCGTCGTCGACGAGGGCCTCGCGGTCGGGCCCGACCGCGTCGCGCACATGGTCAGCCGCTACCTGCCCGACGTGCCGATCGCGCCGCCGCGGCCCGAGCTGCCGCCGCGCCCCGACCAGAGCCTGTGGGCGCCGGCCGGCGCCGCGCCGGTGCCGCGGTGGATGCCGGTCGACTCGGTGGTCGACACCCGCGAGCCGGCGGCGGGCAACCCGTTCGACGTGATCTCGGTGTCGGTGCCGCGGCCGCCGATGGTCACGCCGGGCCCGCCGCCGCGCAGCAACGTCCCGGCCGCCGCCCCGGTGGCGCCGACGATGACGGTGGCGGCGCTCGACGAGGCCACCGCGATCGCGCCGGTGCCGGTGCCGCCGCCGGGCAGCGCGCCGCCGCCGATGCCAGCGCCGATGCCAGCGCCGATGCCGCCGATGCCGCTGGCGCCGCCGGCGATGCTGGTGGCGCTGCCGCCGCCGCCGCCGCGGCGCCCGCTGTGGCGCGATCCGCTGTTCCTGGTCGGCGGCGCGCTCCTGCTGTTCTTCGCGACGCTGATCATCACCTACCTGGCGGCGGGGTGAGCCGCGGCGCGGAAACCCGACGCGGACCTGAAGCGTGCGCAGGTTTCGTACACCGCGTGGAAACCATCACCGGAGGTGGGCGCTCGGTCGCGCCGCCGTCGCGTGGCCGCTACAATCACGCGATGTCGCCGTCACGCGACGCCGCCCCTAGCCTCGAGGTCAAGATGTCGTTCGCCCGTCTCAGCGCCTGCCTGATCCTCGCTCTCTCGCTCGCCGCGTGCGGCGACGACGTCGCGTCGGGCGTCGACGCGCCCGGCCCCGTCGAGTGCACCACGCCGCGCGCGCAGCGCTACCTGCCGCTGGCGGTCGGCGCGACGTGGACCTACCGCGTGACGCCGCTGGTGGGCACGCCGGTCGACAAGAGCAGCACGGTCGAGGCCCTCGAGGACGTCGGCGGCGCCAAGGCCGGGGTCACCGCGTTCCGCGTGCGCACCGCCAAGATCGACGGCGCGACCGTGAGCTGGCAGGAGGATCGCTGCACCAGCATCACCCGCCACCGCGAGCAGACGTTCGACCTCGCCAACGTGAAGAACGTCGACACCATCTACACGCCCGACAAGATCCGCATCGACGAGACGCCCGCGCACCTCGCGATGGGCGCGAGCTGGCAGGTCTCGTACACCGAGGTGACGACCGACTCGGCCAACGTCACGACGACGATCGCCAAGGACGAGACGTGGACCGTCGAGGCCACCGCCGAGTCGGTGACGGTGCCGGCCGGCACGTTCACCGCGCTGCGGCTGCACAAGGTGACCTCGGGCGCCGCCGACAAGATGTTCTGGTTCGCCGCCGGCGTCGGCAAGATCAAGGAAACTGGCGATCAGACCGAAGAGCTGGTCTCGTACACCCTCCCGTGACGACGCGCCGCCGCGTCGAGGTCGAAGATGCGTAGCCTGATCGTGTTCGCGTTGACCGTCGCGGTCGCCGCCCCGTCCATCCAGCCGGCGGCGGCCGACGACGCCACCGACGACGCCGACGCCGCGGCGCTGGCCGCCGCCAAGAAGCAGAAGAAGAAGGCCAAGGACGAGGCCAAGCGCAAGCAGGGCGACACCCTCGAGGTCCACGGCCGCGTCTTCGCGCGCGGCGCCGCGACCAAGGAGGAGACCGCGCTCGGCGGCGGCGACTGGACCAGCGAGCTGACGCTGGCCAGCGCGCGGATCGGCGTCGACTACCAGTGGCGCGAGCAGCTGCGGGCCAAGGTCTCCTACGAGGCGGCCAAGTCGGGCATCCGCGACGCCTTCGTCGAGCTCGACCTCGACCACGGGCTGCGGCTGCGCGCCGGCCGGATGAAGCTGCCGGTGGGCGCGATCGAGCAGACCTCGTCGTGGACGCTGCCGACGATCGGTCGCGGCATGGTCGCCGACGTCGTCGCCGATGGCCTCGGCGCGTCCGGCCGCCGCAGCGCGATGGAGCTGCGCTGGAAGGGCAAGGGCGTGGCCCGGCCGTCGGTGACGCTGGCGGTGGCCCAGGGCATCCGCACCGCAGGTGGCCAGCAGCCCGGCCTGGTCGACGAGGGCGGCGGCCTGACCGTCGCCGCGCGCGTCGGCGTCGAGCCGTGCCCCAGCTACAGCGTCGCGATCGTCGGCGCGTCGCGCGTCGTCAACTACGGCAGCGACGTCGCGCGCTACTGGAACGCCGGCCTCGAGCTCGAGGTCGACCTGGCCGACGCCGGCGTCGGGCTGCGGCTGTGGGGCGACGCGATGTACGGCACCAGCCACCTCGGGGCCGCGGCGCTGGGCGACGACGATCGCCCGTTCGCCGCGGCGGCGCTGACCGCCGGCTACCGGTTCGGCGGCGCCGACAGCGGCGCGCGCTACGTCGAGCCGTACCTGGGCGCGGGCTGGTTCAACGCGATCGCCGATCGCAAGCGCGACGACACCGCCGAGGTCGTCGTCGGCGTCGCCGGCGGGCTGTGGAAGCGCTGGCGGGCCCAGGCCCAGTTCGCGTACCAGAACGCCAAGGCGCTGCGCCCCGCCGGCCTGCTCGGCACCGCCGACGTCAACGACCGCCAGGCGGTCGCGGTCCAGCTCGGCACGGCCTTCTGAACGGCTGGGGCCTCGTCGCCGAGCCCAGGTGGAGGCAGGTGGTTCACCGCGCCGCGTGACCCTGGGAGATTCGTCGGCGACGTCGGTGGCCCCCGCCGAGCCTCCCCCCACGACGCGAGACTCCCGGCGCCCGCGCTGCGATCGGTCGGATCAGCCGCCGAGGCGGGTCATCAGCTGGCGGGCGGCGGGCGAGCCGGGATCGATCGCCAGCACCTCGCGCAGGTGCCAGCGCGCGCTGTCGGCGTCGCGATCGGCGATGCACAGGAGCGCCAGCGCGACCAGCGCCCGCGGCCACGGCCGGACGCCCGCGGTGGCGGCGGTCGCGACCTTGCGCTCGCGGCGCGCGGCCGCCGCGGCGTCGGCGCCGCCGATGACCTCGACCCGGTACCGGGCCCAGGCCAGGCCGGTCTCGTAGTCGGGGTGGCCCGGGTGGAGGCGGGCCGCCGCCGCGGCCTCCGACAGGGCGCGGTGCGGATCGCCGGCGGCCAGGGCGTGCTGGGCTCGCGCGTAGGCCTCGCCCGCGGCGCGGGTGGCGGTGGCGTCGATCGCCCACGACGTCCGGATCTCGGACCAGTGGTCGCGCAGCCAGTCGTTGTAGCGACCGCGCGACGCGATGTCGAGGAGCACCTTCTTGGCGCGCTCGATCTGATCCCAGGCCGGCGCCGCCAGCGCGGCGCAGTCGCCGAGGTCGTGGGCGCTGGTGGCGGCGAGGCCGTAGCGGCGCTCGAGCAACGCCACCGCGGTCATGACGTGTTCGGTCTCGGCCGCCGGCGGCACCTCGAGCACGTCGTAGAAGGTGCCGCGATCGAGGCGCGCCGCGCGGGCCCGCAGGTGGGCGCGCAGCTCGCGCAGCGCCCGCCGCGCCGGCGTCGCGGCGTCGATCGGCTCGGGCGAGAACGTCACCGCGCCCAGCGACGCCAGCACCCACAGCAGGCGCGCCGTGGCGTAGGGCTCGAGCGGCCCGGCCCGCACCACCGTCTGCACCGTCCGGGTTCCGGACAGCTGGCCGAGGGTCTCGATCTCGGGGACGATCAGCGCCCGCGCCGCGCGCAGCTCGGCGACGACCTCGGTGGCGGTGGCGTAGCTGTGGGCGTGCCAGCGCAGCGCCGCGCGCGCCAGCTCGACGTCGACCGTGCGGGCCGCCGCGGTCACCATCGCCGGCGGCGCGTCGGCCGGCAGGTCGAGCGCGCGCCGCGCCAGCGCCGGCGACATGCTCGCGGCCAGCCGCATCCGCGCCGCCGCGTCGATCGCCGCCGCCAGCTCGGTCGCGGTCGCGCCGGGCGAGCACAGCGGGATCCGGCACGCCGTCGCGTGGCCCGCGGCCGCCGCGGTCAGGCCGAGGCCCAGGATGCCCGGCGGCGGATCGAGCGCGCGCCACGCCTCGACCGCCGCGGCCAGCGCCGCGCCGTCGCCGTCGGCGTCGACCACCACCACGTCCGGCAGCGGCGCCATCCCCGGCGCCGGCCCCGCCGCGTGGGCCGCCGACCACCGCACGTCGCGCCCCAGCCGCTCGAGCCCCTCCTGGGTCGGGATCCCGAGTCCAACATCAGCCAGCGCGAGGAGCACGCGCGTCACGCCCGCACGATCGTACACCCGCCGATCCCCTCGCCCCAACAAACCGCCCCCGATCCCCGTGCCCGCCCCCTTGCCCGTGCCCGACTCCGCCCCCGTGCCCAACTCCGCCCCCGTGCCCGCCCCCGTGCCCGTGCCCGTGCCCGTGCCCGTGCCCGACTCCGCCTCCGCCCCCGCCTCCGTCCCCCATCCCCGCCTCCATCACCGCAACAGCACCAGCTCCTCGGCCACCGTCGGGTGCACCGCGAACGTGCGATCGAAGTCCGCCTTCGTCGCCCCCATCGTCACCGCGATCGCCGCCGCCTGGACGATCTCCGGCGCGTCGGGCGCGACCATGTGCACGCCGAGCACGCGATCGGTCGCCGCGTCGACCACCAGCTTCAAGAACACCGGCTCGTCGCGGCCGCTCAGCGTGTGCCTCATCGGCCGGAACCGGGTCTGGAAGATCCGCACGGCGTGGCCGCGCTCGCGGGCGGTGGCCTCGGTGAGCCCGACCGTGGCGGCGGCGGGCTGGGCGAACACCGCGGTGGCGATCAGATCGTGGACCACCTGGATCGGCTTGCCGCCGAAGACGGTGTCGGCGAAGGCGTGGCCCTCGCGGATCGCCACCGGCGTCAGCGCGACCCGGCCGGTGACGTCGCCGACCGCGTAGATGTGCGGCACCGACGTCCGGCTCCAGTCGTCGACGACGATCGCGCCGCGGGCATCGACCTCGACGCCGGCCGCGGCGAGCCCGAGCCCGGCGGTCGCCGGCGCGCGCCCGGTCGCCGCCATCGCCAGGTCGGCGATCACCGGCTCGCCGTCGAGCTCCAGCGCCAGCCGATCGCCGTCGGCGCGCAGCGCGCGCGGCACGCCGCCCGGGCGCAGCGTCACCCCGGCCCGCGCCAGCCCGTCCTGGACCGCCGCGCGCAGATCGTCGTCGAAGCCGGGCAGCACGTGCGCGCCCTTGTGCACCAGCGTCACCGCCGCGCCCAGGCCGCGGAAGATGTGCGCGAACTCGACCCCGATGTAGCCGCCGCCGACGATCACGACGTGGCCGGGCAGCGCCGGCAGGTGGAACGCCTGATCCGAGGTGATGAACCGCTCGCCGCCCGGGATCGCCGGCACCTTGGGTCGCCCGCCGGTGGCGATCAGCACGTGGCGCGCGCGCACCCGCTGCTCGCCGACGAGGACGGTGTGGGCGTCGAGCAGCTGGGCGCGGGCCGCGTGGATCGTGACGCCGGCCTTCTCGAGGTTGGCGCGGTACAGGCCCGACAGCCGGGCGATCTCGCGATCCTTCGCGGCGATCAGCGCGGCCCAGTCGTGGCGCGCGCCGGCGACGGTCCAGCCGAACCCGGCAGCGTCGGCGAACGCGTGCGCGAACTCGCTGGCGTAGACCATCAGCTTCTTGGGCACGCAGCCGCGGATGACGCAGGTGCCGCCCAGCCGATCGTCCTCGGCGATCGCCACCCGGGCCCCGTGGGTCGCGGCGATCCGCGCGGCGCGCACGCCGCCCGAGCCGCCGCCGATGACGAACAGGTCGACGTCGGTCATGGCAGGTCGATCCCGCGATCGGCGCACACCCCGCGCACCAGCGCCGCCGCCGCGTCGCGCAGCCGCGCCGCCAGCCGGCGCGCGTCGGCGCCGTCGCCCTCGCGGCACGCCGCCACCACCATCCGCACCCGCTCGACGCCGCCCGGCTCGATGCCCAGCCCGGTGCGCGCCAGCTGGCGCGGATCGCCGTGCTCGGTGTGCTCGGCGCCCAGCCCGATCACGCCGTAGACGTCCCCCGGCGCGACGCCGCGGGCGATCAGGCTGTGGGCGCGCTCCAGCTCGGCCGCCACCACCGCCTCCAGCTCGTCGGCCTTGACCATGCCCGGCAGCGCCTGGCCGTTGACGAACAGGGTCGGCGTGGCGTTGGCGCCGAGCGACAGCGCCGCCGCCGCGTCGGCCAGCACCGCGTCCTTGTGGCGGTGATCGTCGAGCGCCGCCGCCAGCGCCGCGACGTCGAGCCCCGCCAGCTTGCCGCGCTCGAGCAGCACCGCCCGCGGCAGCCCGCCCCGGCTCGCGGCGAACAGCTGATCGTGGAACGCCCAGAACTTGCCCTGGCGCCCGGCCTCGACCGCGGCCTCGGCCGCGAGGTCGGCGCCGGCGTGCATCGGCAGCGGCAGGTGGCGGTAGATCAGCCGCACGTCGGCGGCGTGCGCCGCCTGCACGCGATCGAGCAGCGGCGCCTGGTCCGCGCAGTACGGGCACAGGAAGTCGCTCCACATCACGATCGTCACCGCCGCGTCGGCCGGGCCGCGCTGGTGCCCCGGCAGGCCGAGGCCGATCCGGTAGCTGGCGCTGCTCGACAAGGTCGCCGCCTCGGGCGCGACCACCGCGCTGTCGGCGCCGGCCCGGCCGCCGGCGATCAGCGCGGCGTAGCGATCACCGTCGCCGCCAGCGTCGCGCGCGCGGGCCAGCTCCTCGCCCACCACCCGCAGGAACGTCGACAGCGGCATCGCGCCGGCGATCGGGCGGCCGTTGACGAAGAACGCCGGCGTGCCGGTGATGCCCAGCCGGCGCCCGACCGCCAATTCGGCCAGCACCGCCTCGCGCGCGCGGCCGCTGTCGAGCTCGTCCTTGAAGCGCGCCAGGTCGAGGCCCAGCTCGACCGCGAACAGCTCGACGGTGGCGCGATCGACCTGGCCGCGCACCGCGAACAGCCGATCGTGCATCGGCCAGAACCGCCCCTGGCGCGCCGCCGCCAGCGCCGCCTCGGACGCCAGCGTGCCGGTGTCCTCGTCGAGCGGCAGCGGCCGGTAGACCCAGCGCAGCTGGCCCGGGTACTGCCGCTCGAGGTGCGCGACGACGGCCTGCGCGCGGTTGCAGTAGCCGCACGCGAAGTCGGAGAACTCGACGATCGTCACCGGGGCGTCGGCCGGGCCGCGCCGGGGCGCGTCGTCGAGCGCGACCGCGTAGATGGCGTCGGGATCGAACCCGGGCGCGGCGGCCGCGGGGGCCGCCAGCGCGCCGAGCGCGGCGACCGTCAGGATCAAGGGGGCGAGGCGCACCGGCCGAGGCTACCCCGCAGGCCGGCGCCGCGCACTAGGGTCACGGCGTGGCGGTCGTCGCCGCGAGCGCGGCGCGCACCCGCTCCGCCAGCTCGGCGAACGCGAACGGCTTCTGCAGGAACTGCACGTCCGACGGGATCACGCCGCGCGGCGCCAGCACCTCGGCGCTGTAGCCCGACACGTAGAGCACGCCGACGCCCGGCCGGAGCCTGGCCACCTCGGCGTACAGCTCGCGGCCGTTGAGGTCGGGCATCACGACGTCGGTCACCACCAGGTCGATCGGCCACGGGTGCTCCTGCGCGATCGCGATCGCCTCGCGGCCGCTGCGGGCCGCCAGCACCGCGTAGCCGAGGCGCTCGAGCATCGTCGCGGTCAGGTCGAGCACCAGCTGCTCGTCCTCGACGACCAGCACGGTCTCGGCGCCGCCGACCGGCCGCGCCGCCGGGGCGGTCTCGGCGGCGACCGCCGGCGCGGTGCGCGGCAGGTAGATCGCGAACGTCGTGCCCTGCCCCGGCGCGCTCGTCACCTCGATGAACCCGTCGTTCTACTTGACGATGCCGTAGACCGTCGCGGCGCCGAGGCCGGTCCCCTTGCCCGGCTCCTTGGTGGTGAAGAACGGCTCGAACATGTGGGCCAGCACGTCGGCGTCCATGCCGCAGCCGGTGTCGGCCACCGTCAAGCGGACGTAGGCGCCGGGCCGCGCCTCGGGGGTGCGCGCGGCGCGCGCGGCGTCGACGTCGACGTTGGCGGTGGCCAGCGTCAGCCGGCCGACGCCGGCGATCGCGTCGCGGGCGTTGACCGCCAGGTTGGCGAGGATCTGATCGATCTGGCTGGGATCGACCTCGACCGGCCACAGCGCCGCCGCCGGGTGCCACGCCAGCTCGATGTCCTCGCCGATCAGCCGGCGCAGCAGCTTGAGCATGCCGCCGACGGCGTCGTTGAGGTCCACCACCTGCGGCCGGATCGGCTGCCGGCGCGCGAACGACAAGAGCTGCCGGGTCAGCTCGGCCGAGCGCTGCGCCGCCGAGCGGATGTCGACCAGATCGCCGTAGCTCGCGTGGCCCGGGCCGAGGTCGAGCATGACCAGCTCGGTGAGGCCGAGGATCGCGCCGAGCATGTTGTTGAAGTCGTGGGCCACGCCGCCGGCCAGGCGGCCCACCGACTCGAGCTTCTGGGCCTGGGCCAGCTCGGCCTGCAACAGCGCCTGCGCGGCGTCGGCGGCCTTGCGCGCGGTGATGTCCTCCTTGACCGCGACGTAGTGGGTCACCTCGCCGGCGGCGTTGCGCAGCGGCGAGATCGTCGCGTGCTCCCAGAACAACCCGCCGTCCTTGCGGCGGTTCTGCAGCTCGCCCTCCCACACCTGGCCGGCCCGGATCGTCGCCCACAGCTCGTCGTAGCGCTCCGGCGGGGTGTGCCCCGACTTGAGGATCCGCGCGTGCTGGCCGATCACCTCGGCGGCGGCGTAGCCAGTGACGCGGGTGAACCACGGGTTGACGTACTCGATCGTGCCGTCGATGCCGGTGACCTCGATCGCGACCGGGCTCTGCTCGACCGCCATCGACGTCTGGCGCAGGCCGTCCTCGATGCGCCGCCGGTCGGTGATGTCCTGCAGGTAGCCGATCAACGCGACGCCCCGGCCGGCGGCGTCGCGGACCGTCTCGCCGGCCGCGTGGACCCAGCGGATCTCGCCGTCGGGGCGGATCACCCGGCAGGTCACCGGCCGCGGCACGCCGTCGTCCAGCGCGGCGACGATGAGCGCGGTGGCGGTGGGGAGGTCCTCGGGGTGGACCAGCTGGATCAGGCTGGCGCGGATGTCGTGGACGAACTCCGTGCGGTCGACGCCGACGATGGCGTAGATCTCGTCCGAGCAGATCAGCCGCCCGGTCGCCAGCTCGAGGCGCCAGCTCCCGATGTGCGCGACCGCCTCGGCGCGCGCCAGCAACATCGACTTGTCGGCGAGCTCGCGCAGCGCCGCGTCGCGCTCGAGCCGGCGGCGCAGCGCGGCCAGGCCGAACGCCAGCGTGTCGGCGAGCTCCTGCAGCAGCGCCAGCTCGTCGGCGTCGAACGCGTCGACGGTCCCGGCGTACAGCGACAGCACGCCCAGCGGCACGCCGTCGTGGTGCAGCGGCAGCGCGACCGACGCCGCCAGCTGGAACTGCCGGGCCTGCTCGCGCCACGGCGCGAAGTCGGGATCGCCCATCAGATCGCGGCACACCCACGGCCGGCCGGTGCGCACCGCGCGGCCGGTCGGCCCACGGCCGCGCGGCTCGTCGGCCCAGGTCAGGTGGAGCCCGTCGATGTAGGCCGCCGCCGGGCCGGCGCGCGCGACCGCCCGCACCGCGCGATCGGGGCCGTGATCGGCGATGCCGACCCAGGCCAGCCGGAAGCCCCCCAGCTCCGCCGCGCGCGCGCAGATCGCGTCCATCATGCCGGGCTCGTCGCTGGCGCGGATCATCGCCTGGACGCAGGCGTTGACCATGGCCAGCGTGCGCGCCGCCCGCGCGGGCGCGCCGCGCGCGGCGGCCGCTGCGCCCCCGTCATCGATGCCACCGGCCATCGTCGCCGTGAGGCTAGCACGCGCGGCCGGCGTGGCCGCACAGAAAGTGAGTGACTACTCGCTTTCATCCTGGTAGGGTCCGGCTCGTGCCTCGCAGCCAGCCCGCGCCCGCCCGTCGCCGCCGCACGTTGCGGCCGCTGGTGCCGGCGCGCCAGGCCCGGGCGGTGCGCACGCGCGCGCAGCTGATCGACGCCGCCCGGGCGCTGCTCGGCGATCGCGGCCTGGCCGGCGCGCCCACCGCCGCCGTCGCCGCCCGCGCCCGGGTCTCGCACGGCGCGCTGTTCCGCCACTTCCCCCACAAGACCGACCTGCTGCTGGCGGTGACCGAGGCGATCCTCGCCGACCTGCGCGGCGCGTTCGCCGCCGAGCTGGGGCCGACGCCGGCCGGCGACCCGCTGGCCGCCGCGTGCGCCGCGCTGTGGCGGGTGTTCCGCCGCCCCGACATGCGGGTCGTGCTCGAGATCTACGTCGCGGCGCGCACCGACGGCGAGCTCGCCCACGGCCTGGCGCCGGTGCTGGCCCACCACCAGGCGCTGCTCATCGCCGAGGCGCGCCGGCTGTTCCCGGCCGCGGCCGTCGGCAACCCCGAGTTCGACGACGCCGTGATGGCGATCGTCTACGCGATGCAAGGCGCGGCGATCGGGCTGTTCTCGCCCGAGCCCGACGCCGAGATCGTCCACCTGGCGTTCCTCGAGCGGCTGGCGCGGCGCGAGCTGGCGCGGCGGCCCCCGCCCTCCCCTCACCGAAAGCAGGCCTGACCGTGTCGGTGCTGATCTACCTCGCCATCCCGGTGTTCCTGATCACCCTCGCGATCGAGGCGGCGTGGGCGCGCCGCCGCAAGGGCGATCCGCGGATCATCGGCTACGCCACCAAGGACACGTTCGCCAGCCTGGCGATGGGCCTGGGCAACGTCGGCATCGCCGCGGTCACCAAGCTCGGCACGTTCGCGCTGATGACGTGGCTCTACCAGTACCGCGTCGCGACGCTGCCCAACCTGTGGTGGACCTGGGTGCTGCTCTTCTTCGCCGAGGACTTCTGCTACTACTGGTTCCACCGCGCCAGCCACGAGGTGCGCGCGCTGTGGGCGGCCCACGTCAACCACCACTCGAGCGAGCACTACAACCTGTCGACGGCGCTGCGGCAGTCGTGGACGACGCCGCTCACGGCGCCGGCGTTCTGGCTGGTGCTGCCGCTGCTCGGGTTCGCGCCGTGGATGGTGTTCACCCAGCAGGCGATCAGCCTGCTCTACCAGTACTGGATCCACACCGAGGCCATCGACCGCCTGCCGGCGCCCCTCGAGTTCGTCTTCAACACGCCGTCGCACCACCGCGTCCACCACGGCTCGAACCCCGAGTACCTCGACCGCAACCACGGCGGCATCCTGATCATCTGGGACCGGCTGTTCGGCACGTTCGCGCCCGAGCGCGCCCGGGTGCGCTACGGCCTGACCGAGAACATCCGCACGTTCAAGCCGCACGTGATCGCGTTCCACGAGTGGATCGCGATGGCGCGCGACGCGTGGCGCGCGCCGTCGTGGCGCGCCGCGGTGGGCTACGTGCTGCGGCCGCCGGGCTGGCGCCACGACGGCAAGGGCAAGACCGCGCGCGAGGTGATGGCGGCGACGACCTCGTCGACGTGAGCGCGATCGGCGGTCGTGTGCCAGAATGCGCCGGTGCGCGTAGCCATCGCCCTCCTCGTCGCCGCCGCCGCCTGTAGCTCGAAGAGCTCCGGCGCCCCCACGCCGCCGCCGCCCACGCCCGCCGCCGACGCCGCGGTCGCGCCGCCGCCCGCCGATCCGCGGGTCGCGCGCGGCCAGGCCGCGTTCCAGAAGTACTGCGCGCTGTGCCACGGCCCCGAGGCCAAGGGCTACGTCGCCGATCACGCGCCGTCGCTGGTGTCGGCGACGTTCCTCGAGAGCGCCGACGACACGTTCATCGCGCGGTCGATCGAGCTGGGCCGACCCAACACGCCGATGGCCGGCTACGGCAAGGAGCTCGGCGGCCCGCTGTCCGACGCCGACATCGTCGACATCGTCGCGTGGCTGCGCCACCAGCGCCCGACCTACAAGGCGCCACCGCCGGTCACCGGCACCGGCGACGCCAAGGCCGGCGCCGCGCTCTACGCCACCACCTGCCAGAAGTGCCACGGCGATCAGACGACGCGCGCCGAGGCGGTGCAGATCGGCCACCCGGTGTTCCTCGCGCTCGCGTCGGACGCGTTCATCCGCGACGCGATCGTGCGCGGGCGCCCCGACACCCCGATGGTCGCGTTCGGCGCCGCGCTGTCGGCGCAGCAGATCGACGACCTGGTGGCGCACCTGCGCAGCTGGGCCACGCCGCCGGTGCCGCCGGCGCCGCCGCCGATCCCGACGCCGACCGGCCCGGTGGTGCTCAACCCCAAGGGCAAGGCCCCGACCTTCACGCTGCGCGAGGATCGCTTCGTGCCGTCGGCGCAGGTCGCCGCGGCGCTCAAGCAGAAGAAGCGGATGGTGATCGTCGACGCGCGCCCGCCGTCGGACTGGCTGGCGCTGCGCATCCCGGGCGCGATCTCGATCCCGCACTACGAGCCGGCGGCCATCGACAAGATCCCGAACGACGGGACGTGGGTGCTCGCGTACTGCGCGTGCCCGCACCACGCGTCGGGGATCATCGTCGACGAGCTGCGCAAGCGCGGGTTCGCGCACACGGCGGTCATCGACGAGGGCATCCTGTTCTGGCACCAGCAGGGGTATCCGGTGGAGGGGACCGCGGCGGGACAGCCAGTGCCGAAGGCGCCGGCGAATGGGGGCGGCGCGCCGGGCCACGAAGGCCACGTGCACTGACCGGGGACGGGGGCGGGATCGGGGACGGGGGCGGGGGCGGGATCGGAATCGGGCACGGGCACGGGCACGGGCACGGGCACGGGGATGGGGATGGGGCACCGCTATATAAGTACGTGCTGGAGTCGGGTGACCCCGGGTGGGGCTTGGGACTCCGGCGCCCCGGGCCCCAGCGGCCAAAACCGGCGGGATGGCGGGTGATCGCGGGGGCGCGGCCGGCACGGCGGTTGCTGTACCCTGGGGGGTATGCTGGGCTCCCTACCTTTCCGCGCGGTTCCGGTGAGTCGCCGGGCGGCCTTCGAGGTCTTGATGCGCCGCCTGTCGATGGTGCGGCTGTCGGCCGTGGCCCTGACGGTCCTGGCGGTCGCCTGCACCGGCGAGATCGTCGACCCGTCCGGCGACGCGGCGAAGGCCGCGGCCGCGGCGTTCAAGTCGGACGTCGAGCCGACCCTGACCGCCAAGTGCGGCGTCTGCCACACCGGCACCGCGTTCCCCCAGTTCATGCGCCCCGACCCCACGCTCCGCGAGGGCGTGCTGAAGTTCGACGGCGGCAAGCTGCTCAACCTCGACGATCCGCAGCAGAGCCGGCTCGCGGTCTACGCGTCGAGCCAGGCCCACGCGATGGTCGGCACCAACTACCAGCCGGCCGAGGCGGCCAAGGTGGTGGCGTGGGCCGAGCTCGAGGCGCTGGCCGCGGGCAAGATGCCGGCGCCCACGATCGAGAGCCCGATCATCACGCCGGTCGTCGGCGAGAACACGATCGACCTCGGCGCGCTGGGGCTGACCGGCACGACGTTCAAGTTCGACTACCAGCCGCTCGCCACCGGCATGTACCTGTCGCGGATCTCGGTGACCGCCGGCAGCGGCGGCGTCCGCCTGACCCACCCGCTGTTCGTGGTGTGGGACGGCAACAACCCGGTGCCCGATCCGATCGATCGCTTCGGCGACATCGACCTGACGGTGGCCGAGATGACCACCAGCTCGGTCGGCGGCGGCACCGCGGTGTTCGTCGACGTGCCGCCGACCGCGCCGCTGTCGCTGTACTTCAAGGCCGCGACGTTCGCCAACGGCATGCCGCCGTCCACCGACGGCGGCACGACCGGCGGCGGCTGCAAGGCGGTCGCGCAGTTCACCGCGGTGGTGCGCGGCCCGCTCACCGCCAGCTGCACCAGCTGCCACGCGGGCGGCAACGGCGGCGCCACCGCCGCCACCGACATGACCAAGCTCGCCGACGACGCCCAGCAGATGGCGGCGTGCGCGCAGATCCTGTCGCGGGTGTCGAAGCTGACGCCCGACCAGAGCGCGCTGTTCGTCGCCGCGCAGCCCAACTCGGGCCTCAACCACCCGTTCAAGTTCCCCAGCGACACCGAGTTCCAGGCGTTCAAGTCGGCGATCCTCCCGTGGATCACCGCCGAGGCCGCCCCGTGATCCGCAAGGAGCGCACCATGCGCAGCGTCCGTGTCTTCCTCGCGCTCGGCCTGGCCAGCGCCGCCTGCGGTGGAGCGACCTCCACCCCCGACGACACCGGCGACGACGTGCCGGCCGACGAGTGGGATCGCCGCCTCGGCGAGCGCGTCGTCGACTACAACGCCGCGCTGCGCACCGCCGCGCTGCGGCTGACCGGCGATCTGCCGACCCTGGCCGAGATCAAGGCGGTCGCCGACGCCGGCGACGCCGCGGCGCAGAAGGTGGTCTACGAGTCGCTCCTGCGCAGCTACCTCGAGGGCCCGCGCTTCGCCGGCCAGATGCTGCGGTTCTGGCGCGACACGATGCGCCTCGGCGAGTCGGCGACGATGGACACCGCGCCGCGGTTCGCCGCGCAGCTGACCGTCGAGAACCGCAGCTACGCCGAGCTGCTCACCGCCGCCACCGGCACCTGCCCCACCTACGACGCCGCCGCCGGCACCTTCGCCGCCGCCGACTGCGGCAACGGCGTGCCGACCGCCGCCGGCGTGCTGTCGAACCCGGCGGTGATGGCGCAGTTCAGCTCGAACATGGCCTTCCGCCGCGTGCGCTGGGTCCAGGAGACCTTCGCCTGCACCGCGTTCCCCGCCGAGCTCACCGGCGCCCAGCCCGAGGGCGCGCCGGCGTTCCTGTCGCCGTGGCCGATGGAGTCGATCGCCGGCACCGCCAACGGCGGCACCGTCGACTTCCACGACCAGAGCGCGGTGATCTGCGCCAACTGCCACACGACGATGAACCACCTGGCGCCGCTGTTCGCCAACTTCGACGACGCCGGCCAGCTGCAGGGCACGATCCAGGTCAAGACGCCGCTGCCCGGCAACCCGCTGGCGCTGCGCACCGACTGGCTGCCCGGCGCCGAGCCGACCGCGTGGCGCTTCGGCGCCCCGGCCGCCGACCTGCCGGCGCTGGGCGCGGCGATGGCCGCCGACCCGGCGATCGCCGAGTGCGCGGTCGCGCGGCTGTGGAACTGGGCGCTGGGGCGCGGCGACATCGTCGACACCCTGTCGACCGTGCCGACGGAGGTCATCACCGCCCAGGTGGCGGCGTTCACCGCCAACGGCATGAAGCTCAAGGACGCGATCTTCGCGGTCTACACCTCCGACGACTTCGTGAGGTTCTGATGCGTACCTCCCTGCTCCTCCCCTCGCTGGCGCTGCTGGCGCTCGGCTGCACCGGCGAGCTCGACGCCGACGCGCCGCCGCTCCCCACCGGCAACGCCTCGGCCGGCACCGAGAACACCTTCGATCACCCCGACTCGAACATCGACGTCTGGGAGCTGCTCGATCGAATGAAGGCCGAGGGCCCGCCGCGCTACGCGGCGCGCATGCACGCCTGCGCCAAGCTCAAGTACGACACGCTGGGCCGGCTGCTCGGCTCGCGCGGCGTCGACCTGGCCGCCACCGGCGCGCTGTCGGCCGGCAGGCTGTACCGCGACGGCGACCAGGCGCTGGGCGCGCCCAACTTCGGCGCGCGCCAGCGTGAGTCGCGCGAGCTCACGACCGCCACCGCGTCGAAGATGTTCGACATCTTCGTGCAGGCGGCGCCCGAGATCATCGCGGCGATGCCCAACCTGCCCGCCTGCCAGGTGGCCGGCCAGGGCGCGACGATGTTCAACGTCGACAACCAGTGCAACCCCGACGGCATCACCTGCCTGCTCGGCGTGCCCGCGACCCCCAGCCATCTCGAGCTGTGCAACCTGGCCGTGACCCGCGCCAGCGACGTCGAGAAGGGCAAGCGGATCGCGGTCGCATCCCTCCTGGCCGCCGCCAACACCTGCGAGTGAGGACGCCGATGAAGAAGCGTGGCACCCCCGAGATCGCCGCCCGTGACGCCCAGCGCGCCATCGGCCGGCGCCAGCTCATCAAGTGGAGCCTGTTCACCGGCGCGGCGCTCGGCCTGGGCCGCGGCAAGGTGTTCCAGATCCTCGAGGACTCGGTCGACTCGGCGCTGGCCGCCGACGCCTGCGCCCTCAAGACCAACCGCTCGGTCCACCTGGTCGCCGGCAACGGCGGCTTCGCGTGGTTCCAGCTCCTGTGGCCGCACAACGCGGTCGCCGCCGCCGGCAACAACGGCTTCGCGTTCCACGCGCCGGGCCAGCAGACGCTGGCCGCCGGCACCGATCGCCCGCTGACGCTCGGCCCCGAGGCGCCGTTCCGCACCGCGACCGGCAGCAAGCAGATCACCGCCTTCATGGCCGGCACCAACGAGACCCACACCCGCGCGCCGTCGACCGCGACCAACGTCGGCGGCAACTCGGTGATGGCGATCGCCGCCGCGCTGCAGGCCACCAACCCGTCGGTGGTCCCGGTGGTGACGATCGGCGGCGCCCCCTACGGCACCGCCCCCGGCGCGCCCCGGCCGTCGGCGGTCGGCTCGGCCGAGCAGTTCGTCGGGCTGTTCAACAGCGCCGCGTCGCGCGCCGGCGGGCTGCTCGAGAACACCGCCGACGCCGGCCTCTACGACGCCCACTACGCCGCGTTCGCGTCGCTCAACCGCGCCGCCGCGCGGCCGACCCAGACCCGCGCCTACGGCACCGCCAAGACCGCCGCCCGCCTGCTCGGCTCGAACCTGGCCGATCGGCTGGCGGTCACCGACGCCGATCGCGCGCGCTACGGCGTCGACCTCGGCACCCGCGCCAACGTGCTGGCGATCGCCGAGAACCTGATCGTCACCGCCAAGGCGTTCGCGCTGGGCCTGACCTCGAGCGTCGTCCTGCCGGCGATGGAGGACGATCCCCACGGCGCGTTCAACGACATGACCGCGCTGCGCACCGTCGTCACCCAGCTCGGCAAGATCCTCGACGGCTTCGTCAACGACCTCGCGGCGATCCCCGACACCAGCTGCGGCGGCACGACGCTGGCCGACAACCTGGTGATGACGATCCACGGCGACACCCCCAAGAACCCGCTCGATCGCGGCGGCTGGCCCGACGGCACGCCCCAGAACTCCAACTGGATCTACGTCTACGGCAACGGCCTGCTCAAGACCGGCTGGCACGGCGGCGTCGACGCCGACGGCTCGGTGCGCGGCTGGAGCCCGACCACCGGCGAGGACGCGGCGACCACGTCGCGCGAGCTGGCGGCGTCGGCCTCGGCGGCGGTCGGCTACGCGATCGCGCGCGGCGACATCCGCCGCACCGCCGACTTCGCGCGCGGCGTCGACATCGGCGGCGTGATCAAGCCGCTGACGATGTGACGGTTGTGGCGGTCGCGGCGGTCGACAGCGCGGCCCGGGGGAGGTAGCTTCCCGCGCGTGCGTTGCCTCGTCGCCCTGGCCCTCGTGCTCGTCGCTTGCGGCAAGAGCGATCCGCCCGCCGCCGCCAGCGGCAGCGGCGAGGCCGGCAACGCCGCCAAGGCCGACGGCGCCGAGGTCGCGACCGACGATCAGTCGCGCTTCGACCAGGAGCGCCAGCCCGAGATCCTGATGCGCGCGCTCGGCCTCAAGCCGGGCATGACGGTGGCCGACGTCGGCGCCGGCACCGGCCTCCTGACCGTCCACATCGCGCGGGCGGTGTTCCCGGGCGGCCACGTCGTCGCGACCGACATCAACCCGTCGGTGCTCGAGTACCTGGGCGCGCGGATGGAGGCGGCGGGCTTCGACACGGTCGTCGAGCCGCGGGTGGTGCAGCCGGCCGAGCCCGGGCTCGAGGCCGATCACTACGATCTGATCCTGCTGTCGCAGGTCGATCACTACTTCGACGACCGGGTCGCGTGGCTGACCAAGGCCGCGCCCGCGCTCAAGGCCACCGGCCGGCTGGCCATCAACAACCGGATGCAGCACCGGGCCGCGGCCATGGCGGCGGCCACCAGCGTCGGGTTCCAGCTCGTGACGGAGGTCAACGACCTCCCCGGCCAGTTCGTGGCAATCTTCCAGCGTGGCCCGGCCCCGGGTCACGCCCCCACGCCGAAGGGAACGCCATGACCCGCTCGCTCGCTCCGCTGATCACGCTGCTCGGGATCGCGGCCTGCTCCGACGACACCGTGGCGCCGCACAACCCCGACAAGCTGTGGCTCGGGCTCGACGGCTCGGAGGTCCAGGTCAAGCTGGTGCCCGCCGAGCCCGACCCCTTTTGAGCGCCAGGCGTGGGGACCGGGAGTCCTCAAGAAGCCGAGTTCACGCTGCTCGCCGACGTCCCCGCCGGTGAGTGGTTGCTCGTGGCCGACGGGATCATCACCCGCCCGGTCGACGTGACGTTCGAGCTGATCTGGCGGCGCCGCGACGCCGGCGATCTCGCCATCGCGACGTTCCAGCACCACTTCGATCCGCTGCCCAGCGGCTTCAACGCCCAGCCGTTCGAGGCGCGCATGGCCGGCCCGGCGCTCACCGACGCCGCCGGCGATCAGCTGATCCTGCGCTACAGCGGCGCCAACACCGACACGCCGATGGCCTACATCCCCAACGGCGACGGCTTCCGGACGATGGGCCGGATCCCGTACGTCGACCTGCCGGAGTAGCGGCCGGGGCGCCGGCGTGCGACGTATCGCCGATGCGTCGCCTCGTCGTCCTCGCCGCCATGGTGGTGGCGGTCCCGCCCGCCGCGGGGTTCCAGATCGGCACCACCGTCACCGCCCGCTGCCACGAGGCGATCACCGACGACGCCCGCCGCACCGCGGGCTGGCCGACGCTGCCGCGCCAGCCGCTGACCGAGGCCGACCGGCGGGCGATCGCCGACCTGCCGTTCACGCCACCGACCGACCCCGAGGACCCGCGGGCGCTGGCGCTGCTGATCGGCGTGCGGTCGAACGACCTGCGCGACAACGCGCCGACCGACCTGGCGGCGCTGGTCCACATCCACAACGACCCCGCCGATCAGCCGGCGCACTGCATCCGCCGCCGCGAGGACGACGGCGCCACCGGCGACGCCAGCGCGCTGGCCGCGTGCCGCGGGTTCATCCTCGACGAGCTGACCCGGGGCGGCTGGTTCGCGCCGACGGTCGACGAGCGCGCGCGCGAGCCGGTCGCCGTGTTCCTGGCGTTCCGCGGCCGGGTCGAGCTGGCGCTGCCGCGCGCCGCGTACCACCTGGGGCGCGGGCTGCACGCGCTCGAGGACGGCTTCACCCACACGCTGCGCAACCCGACCGACGGCCGCGTGCGCTCGGTGCTCAACTGGATCGATCTGGTCGACGACGGCTACCAGCCGGCGCGCGACGGGCTCGGGCACCAGGGCTGGATCGACGACTGCACGCTCACCGACGACGCCCGCGTCGCGCAAGGCGTCGACCTGGCCCGCGCCGCGGCGGTCGAGGTGCTGGCGGCGCTGGCGCTGCCCGACCCGGTGGCGCGGCGGCTGGCCGTCGAGCGCGCCCTCGACGGCGCGCTGGCCCTCGAGCCGGGCTGCGCGCTGGGTAACGACTACTGCGGCGCGGTCGAGCTGCGCGACGCCGCCGGCTGCTGCGACGGCGGCGGCGGCGGCGGGCCCGGCGCGGCGGCGCTGATCGTCGTGGTGGCGCTGGCGTGGACGCGGGGGCGGCGGCGGGCGGCGGCGACCGCGGCGGTGCTCGCGGGCCTGGCGCTCGCGCCGCCGGCCCAGGCCGACGACGGCCCGCTGGGCCCCGGCCTGCGGCTGACCGCCCACGGCGGGGCCGCGCTCGATCGCGGCGCGCTGGCGCTGGGCGGCGGCGCCACCTGGCACGGCGCGCGCTGGCACGCGGGCGGCGCCGTCGAGTGGAACCCGTGGTTCTCCCTCGACGCCGCGCGCACCCGGCCCGGCACGATCAACGCCTACGCCACGCTCGGCTACACCTGGCTGGCCACGCCGTGCGTCGAGCTGCACACGCGCGTCCACGGCGGCGGCAGCGTGATCCTGTTCGATCTGGTCGGCGTCGATCGCGGCAACCTCGGCCTGTTCGTCGGCGCCGGCCTGCTCGGCGCCACCGTGCGCCTGCGCGACGACCTCGGCCTGACCATCGAGCCCAGCGACTTCGCCATGCCCGCACCCCAGCTCACCGGCTTCCCCTTCTACTACCGCCAGTACCGCATCTCGCTCGGCCTCGAGTGGCGCCCCGGCTGGTGACGCCGCTGTCAGGTCATTCTTCGCCCCGCTCGAACCACCGTCGTCGGTGGTCTCGCTGGACCGCGCGAGGAGGCTCGCCCGCAAGGCGCCGGGGGGGACCCACGCCGGAGCGTACGTCGGTACGTGAGGACGTGGGGGGGACCCGGCAACGCCGCGGGCGAGCCCCGCAGCCGGTCCGCCCGCCAAAATCCGGGCCCGGTACGTGAGGACGTGGGGGGACCCGGCAAGCCGCGGGCGAGCCCCGCAGCCGGTCCGCCCGCTGCAACTCTAGGCTCCGGCCTTGGCCCACTGCGTCGGGTTCGCGATGCTCGGCCGCTGGCCGCCGCGCACCAGGTAGCGCACGGCAGCGGCGAGGCCGTCGAGCGTGAGCTGGTACATCGGGAACAGCGCCGCGATGACCTCGATCGTCGAGCCGGCCCAGTAGCGATCGGGCTCGGGGTTGAGCCACGCGCTGCGGCGGAAGTGGGTGCTGAGCCGGCGCAGCCACTCGACGCCGGGGCTGCGCGAGCCGGCGACGTAGCTGTACGAGCCGCCGGGGTCGAGCAGCTCGGCCGGGTGCATCAGCGCGTCGCCGAGCATGACCAGCTTCTCGTCCTTGTCGCTGTGCGAGATCAGGTCGGCGACGGCGACCCGCTTGGTGAAGTGGGCGTCCTCGTAGACGTGCTCGTAGACGCAGTTGTGGAAGTAGTAGCTGCGGAACTTGGCGAACCGGCCGGCCCGCGACGCCGCGGTGAACAGCCGCGACGCCAGCTCGGCGTGCGGGTCCATCGAGCCGCCGACGTCCATCATCAGGATGACCTTGACCCGGTTGCGCCGCGGCGGCCGGAACACCAGCTCGAGGTCGCCGGCGTTCTTGCAGGTCTCGTCGACGGTCTCGTCGAGATCGAGCTCCTCGTCGGCGCCGTCGCGGCCGAGCTTGCGCAGCCCGCGCAGCGCGACGTCGATCTGGCGGACGTCGAGGACGATGTCGCGCCGGTACTCCTGGTAGCGGCGCTCGCCGGCCACCGCCATCGCCGAGCGCCCGCCGCCGCCGCCGACCCGCATGCCGGTCGGGTTCTTGCCGTTGCTGCCGAACGGCGACGTGCCGCCGGTGCCGATCCACCGGTTGCCGCCGTCGTGGCGCTCCTTCTGCTCCTTGAGCCGCTGCTCGTAGAGCGCGCGCAGCTCGTCGAGGCCGAGCCGCCGGAGCTGCGCGATCTGCTCGTCGGTCAGCTGCGCCAGCTGCCGCGGATCGGCCAGCCACGCCTCGAGGTCCTTGGTCATCGCCAGCGCGGCCTCGGTGACCCCGGCGAAGTAGCGCGCGAACGCGCGATCGAAGGCGTCGTAGTCGGCGACGTCCTTGACGCACACCGTCCGCGCCAGCCGGTAGAACCCGTCGAGCGAGCTGTCGTGCAGCCCGAGGTCCATCGCCTCCATCAGCGCCAGCCACTCGTGGCTGGACACCTTGAGGCCGTCCTTGCGCAGCTCGAACAGGAAGTCGACCAGCATCGGGGGACTCCAGGAGAGGGGGCCGGGGGACCGAGAAATAGCCTCGCTGACGCTCGGCTAGCTAGGCCCGGGCCCGCTTGCCCATCAGCTCGACGTCCTGCTCGGTCTTGAGCAGCGTGCCGAGGAACGGGATGCCGCCGCCGATCTTGCCGAGATCGACGCCGGCCTTCTGCAGCGCGCAGATCCAGTCGATCAGCTCGCTGGTCGTCGGGCGCTTGCGCAGCTTGGGCGTGGCGCGCAGGCCGTAGAACACCTCGAGGCACTGATCGAGCACCTTGTCGGTGAGGTCCGGGTGGTGGACCTTGACGATCTTGGCCATCAGCTCGCGGTTGGGGAACTCGATGTAGTGGAAGACGCACCGGCGCAGGAACGCGTCGGGCAGCTCCTTCTCGTTGTTCGACGTGATGATCACCACCGGCCGCTCCTTGGCGACGACGTCGGTGGCGGTCTCGTCGATGCGGAACCGCATCGCGTCGAGCTCGAGCAACAGGTCGTTGGGGAACTCGAGGTCGGCCTTGTCGATCTCGTCGATCAAGAGCACGCACTTGCTGGGGGCGGCCAGCGCCTGGCCCAGCGGCCCGAGCTTGATGTAGTGGGCGATGTCCTTGACGTCGCCGTCGCCGAACCGGCTGTCGTGGAGGCGGGCGACGGTGTCGTAGACGTACAGGCCGTCCTTGGCCTTGGTCGTCGACTTGACGTGCCAGCGCAGGAGCGGCAGCCCCAGCGCCTCGGCGACGTTCTCGGCCAGGAGCGTCTTGCCGGTGCCGGGCTCGCCGCGCACGAGCAGCGGCCGGGCCAGCGCGACCGCGACGTTCACCGAGTGGCGCAGCTCGTCCGACGCGATGTAGGTGTCGGTGCCGCTGAACTGCGAGAAGTGCGCGGGGCCCGCGCCGAACTGATCGAAGGCCATCGTCCTGGCAGCGTAGCGCATTTGGCCCGCTTGCCAGCCTTACGGCCCTTACGCGAGGGCGGCCTTGAACTCGGCCGGCGAGCGCGGCCGGTCGGCCGGGGCCTTGGCCAGCGCCCGCGTGACGACCGCCTCGAGCGCGGCCGGCACGTCGGGGCGCAGCGCCTTGAGCGACGGCACCGGCTCGGTGCAGTGGGCGAAGCCCACGGCGATCGCGTTGTCGCCGACGAACGGCGGGCGACCGCCGACCAGGTGGAACGCCAGCGCGCCGAGCGAGTAGATGTCGCTGGCGGCGTCGACCGCCTTGCCGCGCACCTGCTCGGGCGACATGTAGTGCGGCGTGCCGAGCAAGACGCCGGTCGCGGTCATGCCGCTGCCGGCGGTGGCCTTGGCCAGGCCGAAGTCGATCAGCTTCACGGCGTTGCGCTCGCCGACCAGCACGTTGTGCGGCTTGAGGTCCCGGTGGATCACGCCGGCGTCGTGGGCCGCGGCCAGGCCGGTGCAGATCTGGCCGAGGTAGTCGAGGCAGTCGGGCATCGGCACCAGGCCGCGGGCGGTGATGACCTCCGCCAGCGTGCGGCCGGGGAAGTACTCCATCGACAGGTACAGCAGGCCGGGGCGGGCCTCGCCGAGGTCGTGGATGCGGACGACGTTCGGCGAGGTGACCTTGCGCGCGGCGGCGGCCTCGCGGCGGAACCGCTCGATCAGCGCCGGCTCGTCGGCCGCGAACGCCGAGGCGATCACCTTGAGCGCGACGGTGTCGTCGAGCACCTCGTCGTGGGCGAGGTACACCGCGCCCATGCCGCCGCGGCCGAGCAGGCGCTCGACCCGGTAGCGGTTGGCCAGCACCGCGCCGACGGCGAGGCCGCCGGCCGACGACGGCGCCGGCACCCGGGCCGCCGAGGTGGCGGTGCGATCGAGCGCGAGCGGCGCGGCGGGCGCGGTCGGGGCGGCGGGCAGCGCGGCGGCGGCGGCGGGCGCGGCG
>JAEUJY010000176.1 GCA_016794525.1 Myxococcales bacterium | reverse complement strand
CGTGACCGATCAACGACACCGGGATGACGGCGGACGGCGACTGTGCCGGGGCGAGGGCCGTGCCGGGCGCGCGATCAGCGCAGCGTCCGCTTGAAGGCGGCGGGCGTGAGCTGCTCGACCGGCAGCGCGAAGACGTCGCGGTGGGTGCCGAGACGCTCGAAGGCCCAGGTCAGGTAGGCCTGGACGGGGACGCCGATCGCGCGGCAGGTCGCGACGATGCCGAGCAGGACGCAGGCGCGGTGGGCGCCCTCGGTGCTGCCGGCGAAGAGCACGTTGAGGCGGAGCTTGGCGACGGTCTGGAACTCGCGCTCGGTGGGCGAGTTGTCGATGGGGACGTCGGGGTCGTCGAGGAACCGGAACAGCGCGGCGCCGTGGCGTTGGTAGTACCCGACTGCTGCGGCCAGCGGCTCGGACGGCAGGAGCGTCGGCGCGACGGCGTCGAGCCAGCGGCGGAAGCGCTTCACGATCGGCGCGATGCGGCGTTGTCGGTGCGCGCGGAGCTTGGCGCCGACGAGGCCGCGGGCCTGGGCGTCCTGTTCGGCGACGTACATCGCGGCGATGAACGCGCCACCCTCGGCGGCGAGGTCGGGGCGCGTGGCCTCGGCGTCGCGGAACTTGCGGCGGCCGTGCGCGTTGCAGCCGGCCTCGACGACGCGGCCGGTCGCGTAGACCGCATTGAAGCGATGCTCGGCGTCGGCGGTGAGCGTGCCGTGGAATGGCTGGAGCTTGGCGACGACGGTGTCGGCGGCCTTGTCGGGCTCGTACTGGAACACCGCGGCCTCGCGGTTCCGGTAGAGTTCGAGGTAGCCGTTGTGCGCGGCGGGCAGCTTCGGCACGAGCACCTTCAGGCCGGTGCCGTCGGAGGCCATCCAGTGCCCGGCGAGCAACGTGCGCCAGTGGTGGCCGTCGACGGGCGCGAGCAGGTCGGCGGCGCGCTCGATGAAGTTGACCAGCGAGCCCATCGCGATCGCGATGCCGCGCGCGGCGAGGTCACGGCGCAGGCGGTCGAGCGGCGTCAGCATCGCGAACTTCTGGTCGACGAGCCACGCCAGCCAAGCGCACGTGACCTTGGCGCGCTCGTACGGCGCCGGCAGCGAGCGCGGCGTCGTGCGCTGGCCGCAGTCACGACAGCGGCAGGTCGTGCGCTGCACGACGCGGCGGCGCTGATGCTCCTTGACGACGTGCAGCTTCTCCTCGGTCAGCACCTCGGCGACATCGAGGGCGCGCCCGCCGCAGTGCGCGCATGCGTCGGGACGCAGCGCGTGGCCTTCGACCTCGAGATGCGCGGGCAGCGGCTTGCGCCCCGACGGGCGACGCGGCTTGGCTGCGGGCTTGACCTTGGCCGGGACCGCGGGCGGTGGCGGCCGATCGGTGAACGCGAGCGCCGCCGCCGCGTCGAGGGCCGGCGGCGGCATCGGTGGCGGTGGCGCCACCGGCGGGCGCTGGCGCCGGCGGGCGACCGCGAGCAACTCGGCGACGCGATCGTTCAGCTTCGCTACCTCGGCGGTCAGCGCCGCGTTGGCGGCAACGAGCTGACCGAGTTGCACGGTCATCTGCCCGAGCTGCGCGCGCTGCTCCGCGTTCTCACGTCGCTGCTCCGCGTTCTCGCGTCGAAGCTCGGCGACGGTGGCCACGCCGTCACCAGATCACATCCGGCGCGCGCTGTCGATCCCCGCCGTCGTCGTCGCGCGCGGTCGGCGATACCAACCACGCCGCGCGGCCGTGAAGTCGATGCCCGCGAGCAGCGCCGCGAACGCCGTGCCGTCGATCTGGACCTGCGCCGCCTCGCCGGTGATCGCCGGCAACTGGAAGCTGCCGTTCTCGAGGCGCTTCGATAGCAGGCACCACCCCGACCCGTCGAACCACAGCGCCTTCGCCAGGCGGCGCCGCCGGTTCAAGAACAGGTACAGGTGCCCATCGACGGGATCCAACCCGAGCCGGCGGACCGCGCCGGCCAGCGCGTCGAACGAACCGCGCATGTCGACCGGCTCGACCGCGACGAACACGCGCACCGTCGGCGGCAGGCTCAGCATGCGCGCAGCGCCCCGACGAGCCGGCGCAGCGTCGTCACGTCGAAGCCATCGCCGACCTCGATGCGGACGTCGCCGACCAGGACGACGTAGCGCGCCGCCGCGGCTGGCCGAGGTGCCGGGATCAACTCCACCAGCGCCGCGCGAGGGCGCGCTACCAACGCCGCGCTCGATGGCGCCATTGCCGTCCTGCTGCGGCGCGGCCCGCCGCGGCCGCGCGCCAGATTCATGCGCCACGCGTTCAGCGAGCGGCCATCCACGCCGTTCGCCTGGGCCCACCTCCCGACACGCTCGCCAGCTCGCCGCGCTGCCGCCAAGCAGCGCCGCGCATCAGCCTCATCCGTGATCTTCCGTCGCTCGGTCATCGGTTCCTCCTCGGAACCGTCGAGGCTCTCGACTCGCTGCGCCCCTGTCATCCCGGCGTCGTTGATGGCTCACG
>JAEUJY010000037.1 GCA_016794525.1 Myxococcales bacterium | reverse complement strand
CCACGCCGCAGCGCGCACAGCACCTGGAACTCGCCATGCGCGCGCAGCACCCGGCGCGCCGTCGCCGTTCGCGCCGCCGGCCGCCGCGTCGTCGCCGTTCGCCCCGCCCGCCGCCGCCCCGCCGCGCGCGCCCGCCGCGTTCCCCGACGCCGTCGTCACCCGCTGCCAGAACTGCAACATCCTGCTCGGCGCCCGCACCGCCACATGCCCCAACGGCCACCGCCTCTGCGGCGACTGCTCGGTCATCTGCCGCAGCTGCAACCAGGTCCTCTGCCTGGTCTGCAACACGTACCCCTGTAAGACCTGCTCGCCGACGTAGCCCGCGCCCCGGAGCCGGAACCGGAACCGGAGCCGGAGCCGGAGCCGGAACCGGAGCCGGAACCGGAGCCGGAATCGGAATCGGCGCCGCGCTCCGCGTCCGCTGCTACAGCTTCACCTCGATGTACGCCTTCTTGCGCAGCTCCTCGATCCACGTCGTGGTCTGCTTCTGCATGTTCCGCTGCTGCAGCTCGCCCTTGATCTGATCCTTCATCTTCTCGAAGGGCTTCATCTCGGTGCGCTTGCTCTCGGTGACGTAGAAGACCTCCAGGCCGCGGGGGCCGGCCACCGGGCCGCGCACCTCCTTGGGCTCCATCGCGAACACCACCTGCTCCCACGCCGGATCCAGCGTGCCGCGCTCGATCCAGCCGAGCTCGCCGCCCGAGGTCTTGGTGTTGGCGTCGTCGGAGAACTCGGCGGCCAGCTTGCCGAACTCCTCGCCGGCGCGGACCCGGGTCACGATGTCGGCGGCCCGGGCGCGGGCGGCCGCGACCTCGGCGTCGGTCGGGCGCTCGGGCAGGGTGAGCTGGATGTGGGCCAGGCGCACCTGCGACACCGCGTCGGAGCGGCGCACCATCTGGTCGTACTGCGCGCGGACCTCTTCGTCGGTGACGTTGACCTTGGGCGCCACCAGCATCTTCATGGCGCGCACGCGGGTCAGCTGGCGCTTCACGTTCTGCCGGTACTGCGCGAGCGTCACGCCCTGCGCCGCCAGCGCCTGCTGGAACGTCGCGTCGTCGAGCTTGTTGTCGCTCTTGGTGTCCGCGATGATCTGATCGACCTCCTTGGAGGTGATCTCCTCGAGGCGCGCCGCCGCGGCGGCCTCGATGATCAGCTGCTCGGCGATCATCTCGTCGAGCACCTGGGCCCGCAGCTTGTCCTTGCGGCGGGCGCGCTCCTTGGGATCGTCGATGCCCTCGAGGTCGGGCTCGTACGGGGTCAGCTGCACCGCCAGCTCGCTGTCGAGGATGATCTCGTCGTTGACCACCGCGATGACGCGGTCGACGACGTAGGTCGGGCGGGGCTTGGCGGTCGGCGCGCCGTCGCTCGGCTGGGCGGCGGCGGGGCCGGCGAGGGCCAGGAGCGGGACGGCCAGGGCGAGGAGGCGGATGCGCATGGACACTCTGGAGCTTGGAGTCGGACGGGGCACGATGGGTTGCCTCGGAGCGGTCGGCGCGGCGCTTACTTGCCGGCCGGCGGCTTGGCCGACCCCGCGGGGGCCGGCGTCGGCGTCAGGGGCGGCGGCACCGGCATCGGCGTGGTCGGCGGGGGCAGCGGCTGGGTCAGGTCGGGCAGGGGGGCGGCCTCGCCGTGGGGATCGCCGCCCTCGAGCGACGTGTCGACCCGGACCTTGGCCAGGTTGTCCTCGAGGATCTCCACCTTGGCCGCGTTGCGCAGGCCCTCGACGAAGGTCTTCTGGGTGTCGAGGCGCTTGTCGCGGTACAGCTTGTTGCGGATGGTCTGGGCGGCGTCGTCGAGCGAGCGGGTCAGCGCCTTGCGCCGGCCGGTCTGCTTGAGCACCCAGAACGTGCCGTCGCCGGCGTCGACCACGCCCGACACGTCGCCGGTGTTGGCCAGCGCGAACGCGGCCTCGATCACCGGCTTGGGCACGTCCTTGGTCGCGGTCGACAGGTAGCGCAGGTCGCCGCCGCGCAGCTTCTGCTCGTCGTTGACGGTGTAGGCCGACACCAGGTCGCGGAAGCCCTTGTTGGTCTTGCCGGCCTCGCCGGCGGCCTCGGCGGCGACCCGCTCGGCCTGGCCCCGGGACTTCACGACGATCGCCGAGGCGCGCACCTCCTCGGGCTTCATGAACTCGTCGGCGTGGGCGTCGTAGTACGCCTTGACCTCGGCGTCGGTGATCGACTCGGGCGTGACCTTGGTCTCGAACTCGTCGCGCAGCAGCTTCTGGATCATCACCTGCTTGGCGGTGCGGATGACCTCGGGATCCTTGTCGAAGCCGCGCTTGGCCGCCTCGGCCGCCAGCACCTCGAAGCGCACCAGGCTGTCGAGGAACTCCTTCTTCTGATCGATCGAGGTGTAGCGCGCGCGGATGTACGGCGACTGCCGGTTGAGGCGCTCCTGGAACTCGCCGACGGTGATGACCACGCCGTCGACGGTGGCCAGCACGGTCGACAGGTCCCCCGACGACTGCGTCGGCGCGCCGCCACCGCCGACCGTCACCTTCTTGTGCGACTTGCTCTTGGACTCGCAGCCGAGCGACGCGAGCGACCCGAGGGAGCCGGCGACGAGGGCGAACGTGAGGGCGGTCAGGAGCCGGCGAGTGCGCATAACTGCCTTTCAGCAATACGGAATTCGCTAGTCAGGTAGCACGCGCCCCCAGCGCCTGCAAGCGCGACCGGGCCGCCGCCGTCGGGCTCTTGCCCTCCTCGGCGCCCCACACCGCGTGCAGCCGGCCGTCGCGGTCGAGCCGCCAGCCCTTGGGCAGCCGGGTGGCGTCGACCGGGGTCGACGGGCCGAGCGCGATGGCCAGCCGGGCCCGCGTCAGCTCGATCGCGGTGGCGTCGAGCCGCCGCGCCAGCGCCTTCACGATCATCAGGTCGGCCAGGAGGATGGTCTCGCCCGGCACCGGCCCGAACCGGTCGGCGATCTCGTCGAGCAGCGCCCGGCATTCGTCCTCGTCCTCGATCGCGCTGAGCCGCTTGTACAGATCGAGGCGCTGGCCGGGATCGGGCACGTAGTCGTCGGGGATGTAGCCCGGCACGTCGACCGTCAGCTCGGGATCGACCGGGTGGTGGATCGGCTCGCCGCGCAGCTCGGCCACCGCGGTCTCGAGCATCCGCACGTACTGGTCGAAGCCGACCGCGGCGATCGAGCCCGACTGCTTGGCGCCGAGCAGCTCGCCGCCGCCGCGGATCTCGAGATCGGCCGACGCGATCTGGAAGCCGGCGCCCAGCTCGGTGAAGCGCTGCAGCGCCTCGAGCCGGCGGCGCGCCTCGTCGGTGAGCTGCTCGGGCGGCGGCACCAGCAGGTAGCAGTAGGCGCGCGCGCTCGACCGGCCGACCCGGCCGCGCAGCTGGTACAGCTGCGACAGCCCGAACGCGTCGGCGCGGGCCACGAACAGCGTGTTGGCGCGCGGGATGTCGAGGCCGCTCTCGACGATCGTCGTCGCGACCAGGACGTCGAGCTCGCCGCCGACGAACTTGACCATGACGTCCTCGAGCGCCTCGGCGCCCAGCCCGCCGTGGGCCACGCCGATCCGCGCGCGCGGCACCAGCGTGCCGAGCAGGGTCGCCCACTCCTTGAGCGACAGGTCGACCTTGGCCTCCTTGCCGCGGGCCGGATCCGGCGGGCCGGCGCCGTCGATGTGGCGGGTGACGAAGTAGATCTGGCCGCCGCGGGCCAGCTCGGCCTCGATCGCGCCCTTGATCAGCGCGGCGTCGACCTGCGCGACGAACGTGCGCACCGCGCGGCGATCGGCCGGCGGCGTCGCGATGATCGACAGGTCGCGCATGCCGGTCATCGCCAGGTGCAGCGTGCGCGGGATCGGCGTCGCGGTCAGGGTCAGCACGTCGACGTGGGCGCGCAGCTTCTTGAGCCGCTCCTTGTGGGCGACCCCGAACCGCTGCTCCTCGTCGATGACCACCAGCCCGAGGTCCTTCCACCGCACGTCGGGCGACAGCGCGCGGTGGGTGCCGACGACGACGTCGAGCGAGCCGTCGGCCAGCGCCCGCAGCGTCGCCAGCTGCTCGGTCTTGGTCTGGAACCGCGACAGCTTGCCGACGCCGACCGGCCACGACGCGAACCGCTCGGTCATCGTGCGCGCGTGCTGCTCGACCAGGATCGTCGTCGGCGCCAGCAGCAGCGCCTGCTTGCCGGCCAGCGCGCACTTCATGATCGCCCGCAGCGCGACCTCGGTCTTGCCGTAGCCGACGTCGCCGCACACCAGCCGGTCCATCGCCTTGGCGCTCTCCATGTCCTCGAGCGTCGCGGCGATCGCCGCCTCCTGGTCGGGCGTCTCCTCGTACGGGAACGCGGCCTCGAAGTCGCGGAACAGATCGTCGGGGGGCGGGAAGCGGTGGCCGGGCAGCGCGGCGCGCTGGGCGTAGACCTGCAGCAGCTCCTCGGCCAGCGCCGCCACCTGCCGCGACACCTTGCCCTTGGCCTTGTCCCAGGTGACGCCGCCCAGCTTGTCGAGGCGCGGGCCGTGACCCTCGGCGCCGACGTAGCGCTGGACCTCGCCGAGGCGGAACACCGGCAGGTACAGCGTGCCGCCGTCGTACTCGAGCTGCAGGAAGTCGATCGCGGTGCCGCCCAGCGGCAGCTTGGCCAGGCCGCGGTAGCGGCCGACGCCGTGGAGCTGGTGGACCAGGAAGTCGCCGGGGGCCAGCTGCGCGAAGTCGCCGACGCCGCCCAGCAGCGCGTCCTTGGCCCGCTTGCTGGCCGACTTCTGGCGCGGCGCGTGGTGCTTCTTGCCGAAGACGTCGCCGGCGGCGATCGCCAGCAGGCCGTCGGCGGCGCTGGCGAAGCTCTGCGACAGCGGCGCCACCACCAGCTGGACCGCGTCGCTGGCGCCGAGCCGATCGACGCGATCGGCGGCCAGGCCGTGGCCCTCGAGCAGGCCGTGCAGCCGCTCGGCGCGCTGCGCGGTGTCCGCGGCGATCACGACGGTGGCGGCGCCGTCGGCGCGGGCCGCGGCGATCGCCTTGGTCAGCGGATCGGCCAGGTGATCGTCGTGCTGGACCCGGGCCCGCTCGAGCTCGGTGCGCAGCCGGGCCAGCGGATCGATCGCCACCGCGACCACGTCGGCGCCGACGCCGCGCGGATCGTCGATCATCGTCAGCGCCGGCAGCACGACCCGGCGCGGCTGGCCGGCCAGCTGCGCCACCACCGCGGCGCGCTCGACGTAGTGGGCCGCCGGCGGGAACGCCAGCTGCTTGTGGGCGCGGCGCTCGGCGTAGCCGGCCTCGGCGCCGGCCAGCTCGCCGTCGATCGCCGCCAGCGTCGCGTCGGGGTCCCACCACAGCCAGGTGGCGTCGGCCGGCAGGTAGTCGGCGATCGGCGCCAGCGCCGCGTGGAACGCCGGCGCGTAGACGTCGACGCCGATCGCGTCGCCGGTGGCGAGTTGCTCGATCAAGCGGCGGGTCGCCGACGACGGGTGCTGGCTGTCGTCGGCCAGCGCGCGGATCGCCGCCTTCCAGTCGTGGCTCGACGACGGCACCGCGGTGCGGATCGGGAACAGCGCCAGCCGCTCGACCTCGCGCAGCGTGCGCTGGGTGCCGGGATCGAACAGCCGGATCGACTCGATCTCGTCGCCGAATAGCTCGATCCGCGCCGGGTACGGCAGCCCCGGCGCGCCGACGTCGATGACGCTGCCGCGCACCGCGAACGTGCCGGTGTCGTCGACCACCGGCGCCCGCGCGAAGCCGCACTCGAGCAGCCGGGTCGCGGTGGCGTCGCGATCGATCGTCTGGCCCTTGCCGAGCGCGATCGCGCGCGCCGCCAGCTCGGCCGGCGGCAGCGTCTTCTTGATCAGCGCGGCGCCGCTGACGACGACGGTGCGCGGCGCCGCCGGACCGCCCTGGCCCAGCGCGTACAGCACCGCCAGCCGCGCGGCGTCGGCGGCGCGATCGGCGGCCAGCTCGGCGTAGGCCGCGCCGTCGGGCTCGGGCAGCACCGTCGCCGCGCCGCCGAACAGCGCGAGATCGTCGACGAACGTCCGCGCCGCCGCGTCGCTGGGCACGACCACCACCAGCGGCCGCGCCGCCGCCAGCGCGGTGGCCAGGTACGCCGCGTAGGGCGCGGTGGCGCCGGTGACGAGCAGCGGGCCGCGCTCGGCGGCGCGGGCGAGATCGCGGACGGACGGCAAGGCGCGTCAGGGTAGCGCGAAAGCGTGCGGCGTCACCCCAGGTCGGCGAGCCGGCGGCCGCGCCAGCGCACGTCGTCGCGCGCGAACGCGTCCCTGACCGCCGCCACCGACAGCGCGAACTGCACCGGGCTGCCGTGGCCGCCCTGGTGGCCGAACGAGATCACGCCGAGCAGGTGGCCGTCGACGTGCCACAGCCCGCCGCCGCTCGAGCCGGGCGAGATGCTGGTGTCGGTCTGCAGCACCCGCACCGGCAGGCCCTCGCGCGAGGTCCAGTCGCGGATCGCCGACAGCGTGCCGGTCGAGTAGCTCCACGGCAGCCCCAGCGGGTTGCCGATCGCGAACACGTGCGCGCCGACCAGCGCGGCGCCGGCGCCCAGCGGCATCACCGCCAGGTGATCGGCGTCGCCGACCCGGCCCTCGATCAGCGCCAGGTCGACGCCGCGCGCGGCGCGCCACACCGTGCGCAGCTCGCGGGCCTCGCCGGCGACGGTCATCGCCTCGAGGCGGCACAGCCGCGCCTGATCGTCGCTCTCGACGACGTGGCGGTTGGTCAGGATCGCGACGTGGTCGCCGTCGCGCGCGATCACGATGCCCGAGGCGTTGTAGCTGGCGTCGCCGTCGTGCGCGCGGACGAAGACGTTGGCGCCCATCGCGGCGCGGATCGTCGGGCTGACCAGCGCGAACTCGGCCAAGGTCGGCGGCGTCGGCAGCGCCTGGGTGTCGGTGGCGACCGGCACGTTGGGCAGCCCCGGCGGCGGCGCCACGACGTCGCCGCCGGCGCCGCAGCTCAGGCACACCGTGCGCTCGCCCTCGCGCACCCGCGGGCGATCGGAGTCGCAGCGCCGGCAGCGGCCGAACGGGTGCGCGTCCTCGCGGATCACCTGCGTGCCGTCGCGCAGGTACGGCACCCACGTCGCCGGGCAGCGCAGCCCGGCGCCGCGCGGGCGCGCCAGCACCCGGGGCGGCGCGCAGCACAGGCAGGCGCCGTGCGCGGTGGCGTCGACCCGCACCGGCGCGCCGTCGGGGCCGAGCGCGTGCTCGACGGCGCCTGCCAGCAGCCGCTCGTCGGTGCGGGTCAGCGCCGCGCCGGTCGCGTCGACGTAGCGCGGCGCGATCACCGGCGGCGGGCCGGCGGTCAGCGCGACCCACGGCGAGCGCCACGCGGCGATCGCGGCGGCGGCCGCCGCCGCGGCCTCGGGCAGCGGATCGCGGGTCACCGCCACCAGCGCGTGGGCGGCGGCCTCGGTGCCCAGCCGCGCGCACAGCGCCACCAGCGCTTGGGCCGCCGCCAGCGCCGGCACCGCCTCGAGGGCGCGCCGCAGGTGGGTCGGCAGCGGCTCGCCGGGCTGGGCCAGCGCCGCCAGCGCGCGGGTCGCGCTGACCACCGTGACCGGCGACAGCTCGCGGCCGGCGCGCAGCTCGGCGACGACCCGGTCGACGCAGGCCCGCAGGTCGGTGGCCGCGCTGGCCCGCAGCACCGGCGCCGCCAGCGCCAGCGGCGGGCCGAGCGCCGACCACAGCGCCGGCCGGCCGCTCAGCGCCGCGATCAGCCCCGGGGCGTGCAGCGCGATCGTCGCCGGCGGCTGCGCCGCGAGGAGCGCGGCCAGCGCCTCGACCGTCGGCGGCGTCAGCTCGCCGAGCCGCGCCACCAGCCGGCCCACCTGCTCGAGGCCGCCCAGCGCCAGCGCCGCGTCGTCGATCGCGACCACCGCGGTCGGCTCGCCGCCGACCCGCCGGCGCGCGGCCTCGAGCAGCGGCACGAGCGTGGCCGGCTCGGGCAGCCCCGCGGCGTGGCGGACGAGCGCCCGCGCCACCAGCGCCACCAGATCGCCCGGGCCCTTGGCCAGCGCCAGCCGCGCGATCGCCGCTACCGCCACCGGGCCGCGGGCCTCGATCGCCGCTAGCAGGTCGATGCGCTCGCGGGTGCGGCTCGCGGCGAACAGCGCCTCGGCGTCGCGGGCCAGGCCGCCGCGCGCCGGCGCGTCGCCCGGGCCCAGCGCGGCCAGCAGGCGCGCGCCGTGGGCGGCGATGAACGCGTCGCCGCTGCGGGCCCAGGCCTCGGCGTCGGCGCGCAGCGGCTCGTCGCCGGGCTGCGCCAGGTCGGCCAGCGCGCGCACCGCGAACACCCGCTCGTCGCCGGCGTGGGCCCGGGCGTGGGCGTGCAGGCGCGCGACCGCGCCGTGGTGCCGCGCCGCGCGCATCAGCTCGATCACCCCCAACCGCACCGTCGCCGCCGCGTGGGTCAGCCCGTCGAGCGCGAGGTCGAGCTCGGCCGGCGTCGCGGCGGTCGCGGCCTCGGCCGCGAGCTGGGCGCGCTGCGCGAACGACGCGCCGTCGAACTGGCGGAACAGGCGCTCGAGCTCCATCACGCGGCGACTGTAGCGCGCCTGCGCGCTACAGTACGGGCATGCCGCCTCGCTGGCCCCGTGCCGCCCTCGCCGTCGCCGCCGTCGGCGCGCTCGCCACCGCGGGCCCGGCCCGCGCCGACGATCCGACCTGGACCGCCAAGCTGGTGGCCCGCGCCGACGACATCGCCGCCAAGGTCGCGACGTTGCGCGGCCTGGCGATCAAGCGGACGATCGACAAGGGCGTCATGGACGACGCCGGCCTGCGGGCGCGGATCCTGCTGCGGATGGACGAGGACGCGTCGGCCGCCGAGCGCGCCGCCGACGCCGCGGTCGGCAAGCGCTGGGGCCTGGTGCCGATGGCCACCGACGTCGACCAGCTGGTGGTCGACCTGCTGACCGAGCAGATCGCCGGCTTCTACGATCCGGCCGAGGCCAAGCTGTACGTCTCGGCCAAGCCGTCGAGCGACGACGGGTGGGCCGACATGCTGATGGCGCACGAGATCACCCACGCGCTCCAGGATCAGCACTTCGGCCTGACCGCGTGGATGAAGGCGACCAAGGACGACAGCGACGCGTCGCTGGCGCGGCAGGCGCTGGTCGAGGGCGACGGCATGGCGCTGATGATCGAGTACCGGCTGGCCGGCGAGGGCCTCGGCGCGCCGTGGGATCACGACGAGGTGGTCCGGCTGCTGACCGCCAACATGAACGTCGACCAGGGCGGCGACCAGCTCATCGATCGGGCGCCGATCGCGCTGCGCGAGGCGCTGCTGTTCCCGTACCGCGCCGGCGTCGGGTTCGTCGCGGCGCTGCGCAAGGGCCGGCCGTGGACCGCGGTCGACGCCGCGTTCGTACGACCGCCGCGCTCGACCGAGCAGGTCTTGCACCCGGCGCTGTACTTCGCCGACGCGCGCCCCGACGCCATCACCGCCACCGCCGATCCCCAGACCATCGACGCGTCGGTGTGGGGCGAGGAGGGCTGGCGCGAGTTCCTGCTGGCCCACGGGGGCGACGTCGACGTCGCCGCGCGCGCGACGGCGGGGTGGGGCGGCGATCGCGTCGTCGTGCGCGGCCCGGCCGCGGCGGTCGCGGCGCCGTGGCGCGCGGTCGGCACCGCGGTGACCACGTGGGACACCGACGTCGACGCCCTCGAGTTCTGGGACGCCGCCACCCACGCGGTCGATCACCTCGCGGCCGGCACGCTGGTCAGCGACGGCCCCGACCGCCTGGTCTGGCTCACCTGGCAGGGCCGGGTCACGGCGATGGAGAAGCGGGGCCGGACGATCGCGATCGTCACCGGCGCGCCGCTGACGCGGTGGCCGGCGGTGATGACCGACGCGTGGCGCTGGTCGATCGCGTGGGCGCCCCGGCCGTAGCCGACCCGCGCCTCGTCCGGGCGCTGCTCGTGGCGACGATCGCGTACGCGGTCGTCGTCGCGGCGTGCGCGCTGATCCCGGCGCGGCCGCTGGGCCACGACGAGGCGGTCTACGCGCTGGGCGCCCGCGCGCTGGTCGACGACGGCGGCGCGGCGATGCCGCTGCACCGATCGATCGGCATGGCGATCGTCGCGGCGCCCGGGGTCGTGGCCGGCGGCGGCGAGCTGGCGCTGCGCCTGCCGGTCGCGCTGCTGGCGCTGGGCTACCTCGCGCTGATCGGCGCGATCGCGCGGCGGCACTTCGGCGCGGCGGCGGCGGCGCTGGCGATGGCGGTGCAGGCGACCAACCCGGAGTTCACGTGGCGCTCGGCCGAGGTGCTGTCCGACGTGCCGTCGGCGCTGTGCCTCCTGGGCCTGCTCGCGGCGCTGGTCAGCCCGCGGCCGCGCTGGTACCTGGCCGGGCCGGCGGCGGCCGCGGCGTGCTACGTCCGCTACGCGTCGGCGCCGGTCGTCGCGGTGATCTTCGCCGCGGCGTGGCTGCTGCTGCCGTCGGCGCGCCGCGCCGCCGTCCAGGCCGCGATCTGCGCGGCGCTGCTGCTGGTGCCGTTCCTGGTGTGGAGCCACGTCACCACCGGCTCGACGCTCGGCGTGCTGCGCGAGGGTGAGCGCCGCGCGGGTCGCGCCTACGCCGGCCAGGGGCTGGTGTTCTACCTGCGCGCCTGGCCGCTGCGGCTGGCCGGCCCCGGGGTCGGCGTGGTCGCCGCGCTCGGGCTGATCGTCGGCCTCGCCGCGTGGCGGCGGCCGCTCGATCACGCGGCGCGGGTCCGGCGGGTGTTGCTGGTGGCCGCGCTCGGCCAGCTGGCGTTGCTGGGCTGGCGGGTGCACGGCGAGGCGCGGTTCGTGACCTTCGCGCTGACCGCGCTGGTGCTGGTCGGCGCCAGCTGGCTGGCGGCCAGCGCGCCGCGCTGGCGGATCGCCGTGGCCGTCACCGCGTGCCTCGCGGTGCCGATGGCGGCGTGGACGCTGATCCGGCTGCGCGACCTGACCGCGAGCCGCGCGCCGGCGGTCGCCGCGGCGCGGGCCATCGCGCACGACCGCGGCGCCGACCCGTGCGTGGTGTACGCGACCGAGGCGCCGATGGTGGCGTGGTACAGCGGCTGTCGCGCGGTCCCCGTCGACGGCTGGGGCGTCATCCCCGGCGCCGCCGCCGGCGCGCCCCAGGTCTACCTGCTCGACGCCACCGGCCTGCGCTTCCCGTTGCCGGCGGCCCGCGCCGAGGCGACGTTCGGGTGGCGGGTGGTGCCGATCGCGCGGCGCGACGCGCAGCTGTGGCGCGCTACGACCGCGGCGTCGGCGGCGCGGTGAGCGTCTGCCCGAGCGCGATCAGCCGATCGAGGTCGTGGATGTCCTGGTGCGCGAGCGGCACCTGCACGATCAGCGCGTCGCCGCCGGCCGCGGCGCGCAGCCGCTTGAGCGCGTCGTCGTCGACGGTCGCCAGCAGCTCCTGCTCGCCGTGGGCGCGGTGCAGCGCCTCGGCGCTCATCCGCAGGCTGGTGCCCGACAGCCCCAGCGCCGCGACCGCCGGCTCGGCGGCCAGGAGCGCCTCGACCTCGGTCACCGTCGCCGCCGCCGGCCGGTGGCCGTGGACGCGGTTGACGACGAACCCGGCCAGCGGCATCTGCGACTTCACCAGCCGCTCGTGGAAGAACAGCGCCTCGCGCATCGCCATCGGCTCGGGCGACGACACCAGCACGAACCCGACCTTGTCCTGGCGCAACAGCGCGTAGGTCTCCTCGGCGCGCTGGCGGAACCCGCCGAGGATGTCGTGGAACTCGGTGAAGAACACGCCGAGGTCGTCGAGGAACTGCGAGCCGACGAACTTGGCCAGCCGCGCCAGCACGAACGACCCCGAGCGGCCCAGGAGCGACCAGCCCGAGCGGCCGCCGCCCTGCAGCTTGCGGAACCACTCGATCGCCGGCGAGTCGATCGCCGCCGCCAGCTTGGCCGGCGCCTCGAGGAAGTCGAGCGCGTGGGCGGTGGGCGGCGTGTCGACGACGATCAGATCCCAGCGCCCGGTGGCGTCGAGATCGTGCAGCTTGGCCATCGCCGCGTACTCCTGGCTGCCCGCCAGCGAGCCCGACACCTGGGCGTAGACCGGGTTGGCCAGGATGCGCTGCACCGCCGCCGGGTCCTTGGCGTGGCCCTCGACGACCTCGTCGAACGCGCGCTTCTGATCGAGCATCATCGCCGACAGCGCGCCGGCGCCGGTGATGCCGGCGCCGACCACCGCCGGGTCGACCTCGGCGATGTCGTGGCCCAGCGCGGCCAGGCCCAGCGAGCTGGCCAGGCGCTTGGCCGGGTCGATCGTGATCACCAGCGTGCGCTTGCCGGCCCGCGCCGCGGCCAGCGCCAGCGCCGCCGACGTCGTGGTCTTGCCGACGCCGCCCGATCCGACGCACACCAAGATCTGCTTGGCGGCGAACACCTCGGCGAACGAGCGGAAGGGCACGACCGGGCCTGCTTAGCACGCGGGTCGACGCCGCCGCAATCGGGCCCGGGGTAGCGCCCGGCGCCCGCGGTCACGCCAGCGTGAGCAGGCGCTCGCCGGTCTCGACCGACTGGCCCGGGGCCTTGGCGATGTCGGTGCAGGTGCCGCCACGCTCGGCGACGATCTCGTTCTCCATCTTCATCGCCTCGAGCACCGCGACCGGCTGCCCGGCCGCGACCTCGTCGCCGACCGCGCACAGCACCTTGACCACCTTGCCGGCGATCGGCGCGCGCACCTCCTCGCCGCGCGCCGCCGGGCCGCGGTGGGTGGCGCTCTTGAGCCGCTTGGTCTGGGCGTCCTCGACGGTCAGCACCGCCTCGGCCATCCCGACCGAGGCGGCCACCGCGCCGCGGCGCGGGTCGAGATCGACCACGAAGCTCTTGCCGTCGACGACGAGCGACCACGTGCCCGGCCGCAGCTCCCGGGCGTCGACCGCGCGCGCGACGCCGTCGATCTCGATCGCCAGGCCGCCGTCGGGGTGGCGGCCGACGGCGACGATGGCCTCGCGGCCGCCGGTGGTGATCGCAAACTCCTTGCGCATGGCGCGCATCATGCGGGAGGGCGCCGCGGCGGTAAAGATGTCAGCCGCGGGCGATCGGCTGGGTCGGCCTCAGCGCCGCGCCGCGGCGGTCACGCCGCCAGGAACCCGGGCAGCACCTCGCCGGCCTTGCCCAGCACGACCTGATCGAACTGCGCGGCGTTGGCCGGGCGCTCGAGCCCGACGTAGATCGAGCGGACCCGCTCCCCCATCGACTTGCGGTACGCCATCTCGCCGACGAGCCCGGCGGCGGGGTAGACGACGCCGGAGGTGCCGACGCACAGGAACACGGTGGCGCGCTGCACCCGGCGCTTGATCGCGTGCATCTCGAACGGCATCTCGCCGAACCAGACGATGTGCGGCCGCTCGAGCTCGCCGCACGCGCAGCGCGGCAGGCCGTCGCTGAAGTCGCTGCGATCGTCGACGAACGGCGCGCGATCGCACGCGGGGTCGCTGCAGCGCGACTTGAACAGCTCGCCGTGCATGTGCACCAGCCGGGTCGAGCCGGCGGCCTCGTGCAGGTTGTCGACGTTCTGGGTGGCCAGGTAGAAGCGGTCGCCGAGGCGCGCCTCGAGCGCGGCCAGCGCGCGGTGGCCGGGGTTGGGGGCGACGGTCTTGGCCTGGGCGCGGCGCTGCGCGTAGAAGCGCCACACCAGGACCGGCTGGGTCGCGAACGCCTCGGGGGTCGCGACCTCCTCGACCTTGTGGTTCTCCCACAGGCCGTTCGCGTCGCGGAAGGTGGCGACCCCGCTCTCGGCGCTGATGCCGGCGCCGGTGAGGACGAAGACGTCGTCGGTGGGAGCCAGGTCGAGGCGCATATGTGTAATGTGTACACGAAGAAGCCGGGGAGGGCAAGCGGGCCCGAAAACGGCGACGGCCCGCGGTGGCGGGCCGTCTCAGCGATGCGGCGACGCGGGGGCGGCGCCGGGGGATCACATCTTCTTCAGGCCCTTCTCGACGATCACGCTCTTGTAGAACGAGGCGGCGGGGGCGCCGCTGGCGACGGCGGCCTCGGCCTTCTTGAGCTCCTCGTCGATCAGCTGCTTGAACGCGGGCAGCGGCTGGGCGCCCGAGAGGAAGCGGCCGTTGATGAAGAACGCCGGGGTGGCGCCGACGCCGAAGCTGCTGGCGATCGCCTGCTTCGAGTTGACCCAGGCCGGGCACGCCTCCTTCATGTCGGCGGCGTACTTGCCCATGTCGAGCCCGGCTTCCTTGGCGAGGTTCTCGAGGTTGGCGGCCTCGAACTGCCGCGTCTTGAACGCCTTCTCCCACAGCAGGTCGTTCATCTCCTTGAACTTGCCCTGCTTGTAGCCGGCGCACGCCGCCTGCTGCGGCAGCGTGGCGATCTGCGGGTGGACGACGAACGGCGCGTAGACGATGCGGATCTTGTCGCCGTAGTCCTTGAACAGCTGGTCCTCGGTCGGGCGGACCTTCTCGCAGAACGGGCAGGCGTACTCGTACGCCTTGACCACGGTCACCAGCGCGTTCGGGTTGCCGATCGACGGCAGATCGTCGACGGGGAAGCCGTAGGTCTTGGTCGGGTCCGGACCGGGGCGCTGGGCCGGGCGCTGCTGCGGGGCCGCGCCGCCGACGCCGGTCGCCTGGATCTTGTCGAGCTTCTTCGAGATCTCGTCGAGCTTCTTGATGACGTCCTTGTTGTCCTGCTGGCAGGCACCGAGGACCAGGGCGGCGCCGGCGAGGGCAACGGGCAGTAGGCTCTTCTTCATGGATCGACTCCTCTAGGACACGTGGCGATGGCGGGGTTGAACTCGGCCGGCTGGCCGGAGGGTTGCGTCGTCGGGGTGGAACCGTCGGGCGCGGAACAATTGCAGCAGAGCTGGTCGGAGGCAAGCGGCGAGGCCTCGTCGATGAACGAGGCCGGCAGCGAGCGCATCGGCATGCGCGCGGCGAGCCGCTCGCGCACGACGCCGTCGACCGGGAGGTCGGCCAGCGTGTCGTCGACGAACCGCCGCCGCATCGCCAGCTGGAAGTCGCACACCTCGGTGCGGCTGAGCGCGCCGTCGCCGTCGCTGTCGGCCTCGGGGTAGCTGACCAGGATCTCGGCGGCCAGCTCGGGCGTGAACACGCACACGCGGTCGCCGCCGGCGGCGGCCTCGGCGCGCGCGGCGCCGGCGGTGGTGAGGCCGACGGTCGCGAACGCCAGCACCGCGATCGCGCCGAGCGCGCCGACGCCGGCGGGCTGCGGGCGGGCCAGCGCGTGGACCCGGCGCGCCAGCTGGCTGCCGCCCAGGCCGAGCGCGGCGGCGGGCGTGTGCTGCCGCGCCACGGCGATCAGCAGGCGCGCGTAGGCGCTGGCGTCGAGGGGGCCGTGGCTCACGGCGTAGGCGTCGCACGCCTGCTCGCGGGCCAGGTCGAGGCGGCGGTTGATCCAGTGGACGACCGGCCAGAAGAAGAACAGGCAGGCGACGACGCGCTGGACGACGCGGACCGCGGCGTCGGCGCGGCGGACGTGGGCCAGCTCGTGGGCCAGCGCCGCGGTGAGCCGCGGCGGATCGGCGCACAGCGCCGCCGGCACGACGACGATCGGCCGGCGCGCGCCGACGACGTGCGGCGAGGCGACCGCGGCGACGCGCAGGTCGATCGGGCGGCGGACGCCGAGCCGACGGGCGAGCGCGCCGACGGTCGCGGCCAGCTCGGCCGAGGCTGGGGCGTAGCCCGCGGCGCGGGCGCGGGCGCGGCGCGCCCGGTGCAGCTCGCGGGCCAGGAGCGCCGTCGCGAGCACCGCCCAGCCAGCGAGCAGGCCCAGCGTCAGCGGGTGGCGCGGCGCGGGGGCCGCGATCGCGGCGGGGGCCGCGCTGGCGCCCGCGGGCACCAGCACCATCGTCACCGTCGGCGCGTCGTCGGCGGTGGCGCGCTCGTACAGCGACGCCAGCGAGAACCGGGCGCCGGGGCCGAACGGCACGACGAACTTCAGCAGCACCACCAGCCACAGCGCGGCGTGGACCGCGGGCCGGGCGCGGCGCAACAGCGTCGCGGCGACCACCGCGGCGGCGATCGCCAGCAGCGTGCCGTGGACCAGCGCCGTCGTCGCGACGTCGGCCAGCGCCGCCGCGCCGGCGTGGAGCCGATCGACCGCGCTCACCGCTTCTCCTTCTTGCGCGGGCGCTCGCCGCCGAGGTCGCGCTCGATGGCGCGCAGCTCGTCGAGCGACAGCGACTCGTCGGCCACCAGCCCCAGCACCATCGCCTGCGAGTCGCCGTCGAACACGTCGGACAGGAACGACCGCAGCCGGTCGCGCAGCACCGACTCGCGGCGGAACGCCGGCGCGTAGACGTACGGCTCGCGGTCCTTGTCGACCGCCACGGCGCCCTTGGCCGCCAGCCGTCCCAGGAGCGTCATCACCGTGGTGTAGGCGAGGTCGACGCCCGGCTTCTTGTTGAGCTCGGCGCGGACCTCGGCGACCGTGGCGCGCTCGCGCAGCCACAGCACCTTCATGATGTTGAACTCGGCCGGCGTGAGGTCGGGCGGGCGGGACATGGTGGTCACGACAACGATCGTAGGCTTACTACGTACGTAGTTTGGGCGTCAAGGCCGATCGTCGCACGGGGAACCAGCGCCGTGATCGGGCGCATTCCCGGGCGTAGAGTCCCGCCATGATGCGCCTCTACCACGACCTCCGCGCGCCCAACCCCCGCCGCGTCCGCATGTTCCTGGCCGAGAAGGGGCTCACCGATCAGGTCGAGCTGGTCGAGGTGTCGATCGCCTCGCACGCCAACATGACGCCGGCGTTCCTCGACAAGAACCCGCTGGGGTTGGTGCCGGTGCTCGAGCTGCCCGACGGCCGCACGCTGCGCGAGTCGATGGCGATCTGTCGCTACCTCGAGGAGCTGCACCCGACGCCGTCCTTGTTCGGCACCGACGCCTGGAGCCGCGCGCAGATCGAGCAGTGGAACCGTCACGCCGAGCTCGAGGTGCTGCTGCCCGTCGCGCAGGTGTTCCGCAACAGCCACGCGTTCTGGCAGGGCCGCCTGCGCCAGGCGCCCGAGTTCGCCGAGATCATGCGCGAGCACGTGAAGGTGCGCCTCGCCTGGCTCGACGGCGAACTCGCCACCCGCGAGTTCCTCGGCGGCGACCACTTCACCGTCGCCGACATCACGCTCCTGTGCGGCATCGACTTCGGCAAGGTGTCGGCGATCCGGATCGGCGACGACACCCCGAACCTCAAGCGCTGGCACCAGGCCATCAGCGCCCGCCCAAGCGCGAAGGCGTAAAGGCCGGAGCCGGAGCCGGAGCCGGAGCCGGAGTCGGAGCCGGAGCCGAGCCGGAGCCGGAGTCGGAGCCGGAGCCGGAGCCGGAGCCGGAGCCGGAGTCGGAGCCGGAGTCGGAGCCGGAGTCGGAGCCGGAGCCGGAGCCGGAGTCGGAGCCGGAGTCGGAGCCGGAGCCGGGGCCGGAGCCGGAGCCGGAGTCGGAGCCGGAGCCGGAGCCGGAGTCGGAGCCGGAGTCGGAGCCGGAGCCGGAGTCGGAGCCGGAGCCGGAGTCGGAGTCGGAGTCGGAGCCGGTGCCGGAGGCCGAACGACGTAGCGCCAGAGACAGCCTCGCGGGCGCTCGGCTGGCGCTCGGCTGGCGCTCGGCTACGGCGCCGGCCCGGGCACCTCATCGACTCCGATCGACCCACCGCCGCGGCGCCAGCCTTCCTGCAACAGCCACGTCTTCGGCGCCGCCGTCGGACAGCCGGCCTTCGCCAGCGCGCGCAGCCACGGGGCGTCGGTGCGCACCGCGGCCTTCCAGCCGTCGAACCACAGCGCGCTCGAGTACGGATCGACCCAGCCGCGGGCGAGGACCTGCCCGCGATCGCGCGCGTGGTGTCGGCCGTTCAGCAGCACGTAGCGGATCGCGTTGCGCACCTCGGTGGGCGTGCGCAGCGGCCGCGCGTGGTAGCGCTGCGCGAAGAGCTTGCCGCGCCGCCCGAGCAGCGCGTTCAGCCGCCGCGCCAGCCGGATCGTCAGCCCCTGCATCCCGCGCGCGAGCGCCATCGCCCGGGCCGCCTCCACGACGAAGTGCAGGTGGTCGCCGAGCACGTTGTAGTGCACCACGCGGAAGTCGCCGCGGTGCCCGCCCGCGGCGATCGCCGCGCGCACCACCCGCGCCACCGCCTCGCGCCGGAAGCTGGGCAGCCCGCCGATCACCTTCAGCGTGACGTGCAGCGGCACCGACGCCGGGAACCGCGGGCGCGCCCGGTGCGAACACGCGCCCGGCCGCCGCTTGCGCCCCGCGCCCGGGCGCCAGCCGCCGCGCCCACTCGGACGGCGCGCGTCCTCCAGCGACAGCTGGACCGGCATTCGTCGACGGTGCGGATCCGTCATGATGATTTCGGCACCATTATCATGACGGCCCATCCGTCAACGCTGGCACGTCGATTGCGCGGGGCACCGTGCGGACGGCGCGCGCGCTCTGGTAACAGCTAGGCTGGCATTCGTCGACGGTGCGGGTGCGCCGCATTGATTGCAGCGCTACTGTCACCGCGGCGCCCGCCGTCAGCGCTGGCGCGCCGATTGCGCCGCTCGCACAGCGACGCAGGCGCGCCTCACGCCGCGGCCGCGCGCCGCTTCTCGAGCAGCGGCGGGATCGTCAAGAATCCGATCGCGCCGACGATCAGGCCGGCGCCGATCCACTCCTCGGCGTTGGGCCACTTCGCGCTCCAGCCCCAGGCCAGCACCAGGCTGGCGACCAGCACGCCGAGCACGCTCGACACCCGGTTGACCGGCACGCAGAACGCGTTCTCGCGCGGGTCGAGGAACACCAGGCCGCCGAAGATGCCCGTGCCCTGGGACATCACGCCGACCACCAGCGCGAGCCACGCGTTGGGCCGATCGTAGAACGTCGTCCACCCGGCGCGCAGCTCGTGGCCGACCTGGCCGGTGGCCACCACCGAGGCGATCCCGATCATCGCCAGCAGCGCCGGCCCTGACACCATCGCCTCCTCGACGAAGTAGCGCAGGTTGACGTCGGGGTCGCCCGACTTGGCGTTCTTGCTCATCAGCGTGAGCCGCGTGAAGTAGAAGCCCAGGTAGCAGGCCACGTCGATCACGCACAGGATCGGCATCGTCGTGTCGCCCGACGACGCGAACGCGGCGACCAGCGCCGCCAGCGACAACCCCAGCGCCACCCACGAGAACCAGCGCACGCGCCGCTTGCTGATGCGGTCGATCACCGGCGCGATCACCAGGACGCCGCCGCGCATGAGCAGCGCGACGAACACCACGCTCACCTTGCCGAACGTGTACGCCAGCGTCGTCGTCGCGATGATGCCCGACGTGCACAGCCCCGACAGCAGCGTCAGCTTGCCCGGCATCGGCAGCGACACGCCGCCGACGACGCGGCGGCCGGCCTTGCGCCACCACCCCGTCGCCAGCAGGAACACCACCAGCGTGCCCACCGTCGCCAGCACCGACGGCGGCAAGATCTCGATGCTGCCGACCGGCGTGCCGCCGGTGTCGATCAGCGGCTTCGTCAGCAGCTTGGTGCCCGTCGTGTACGGCACGTAGCAAGCGAAGTAGCCGAACGCCCACCACCAGATCGACACGGTCCGCCGGGATGGGCTCACGCCTCGATCGTGACCCATCGTGACAGCGAAGTCACGCCAGCGTGACGGCCAGGTGACGGATGCCTAGAACAAGCCCCCGAGCGTCAGCGTTCCCATGTCGGCGCGCAGCAACAGTTCGGCGCCCTTGTACACGTTGTCGTCCGTGACGGTTGGCGCGTTCATTACGGCGTCGAGCTTGCCGCCGCTGCCGAGCACTGGCGCCGCACTCGACGCGACGACCCGTTGGGCCAGCCAGGCCCGGCCACCCTTGTTGGTGCCGTCGCCGATCCAGATGACGCCCTGCTCGTTGACGCGGACGTCGATCCGCGATTGTTCGCCTGCGTCGACATCGTACCAAGGCGCGTTGTTGCCCACCTTGCCCTTGACGACCTTTGGGATCTTGATCGACGCGAGATTGCGGCCGTCGAGCGAGTCGACCTTACCTTTGGCGCGCAGACTCTTGCTCACGCCAGGGAGCTTCGCACTCTTGATCGTGACGTAGCTCCCGGGTTGGTTGCAGACGATCTCAAGCGCCAGCACGCCCTTGGTGTCGCCAGCCTTGAACATGTCAGTGCCATCGATCGCGCCAGCCTTGTTGTAGTGGTCGCCCAGCTCGGCCTTCGACAAGAGTGTAGTGAAAGCGTCGAATGACTCCTGGAGCTGCATGGCCTTGGCGCGAGAAGTGAGCGCCTCGAGCGAGGCCTGGATGCCGGCGGCCTTGGCCTCCGACCCCGCGACGTCACTCTCGTTCCAGAATGACGACTTCTGGTGACGCAACTCGGCGTGCGCCTTGTTCTTGGCGGCGGCGAGAATGGTCGAGAGGCCTTCGAAGAAGGCCACGGCGCCGCGCTTCGCGTCGGCCACTTTCAGCTTCGCGGCCTTGCCCTTGGCGTCGTCGAGTGTCGACTCGACGACCTTCTTGATCTTCGCGGCGTTGGCGGGGTCCTTGATCCGGGCAGTGATCTGTTCGCCAATCTTCTCGCCGATCTTGCCTAGGCCGGCGCTCAACGCCAATGTGACCGCCCCCGACACGATGGCATCGGTCATCGGCTGGTCGATGTTCTCCGGATCGACGCTCTCCTTGAGCTCTTGGACCCCGACGACCTGCTCGCTCAGGATTGAGCCGAGGGCCGCGAGCGCGTTGTCGAAGTGCTCGTTGTACGTCTCGCTGTAGGCCGGGGCGGGCGCAGCCTTTGCCTCGGGTTTCGCGTCGCGGTGCAAGTCGAACACGCCAGTGGCGCCGCATTGCACGCTCGCCGCCTCGCCTTTCACCATCGCGTCCGCCGCGCGATCCGCCTCGACCTCGGCGGCGTCGCCGGGCGACGAGACGGCGAGCTTGTACTGCGTGGTCGCGGCGCCGCCGGATTGCTGGACGGTGTGGGCGACCTCGTGGGCGAGCAGGTGCATGCCGAACGGATCGTCGGGCTGGTACTGGCCGGCGCCGAAGTGGATGTCGTTGCCGCGGGCGAAGGCGCGGGCGCCGACGGCGTCGGCGGCGGTGGCCGAGGCGTCGTCGGTGTGGACCCGGACGGCGCCGAGGTCGGCGCCGAGCGAGGCCTCGAAACGGTCGCGCACGCCGGCCGGCAGCGGGGCGCCGCCGCCGCCGAGGCCGGCGACCGCCTCCTCGGCGCCCGGGGCCACGCCGCGATCGTCGCGGCGGGCGCTGCGCCACAGCCGCGAGGTCAGCGTCGACTTGCCGGGGGCGCCGCCGCGGGCGCTCGGGGGCGGGGCGTAGTCGTCGGTGCCGGCGGCGTCATGATCGGCGCGGTGGGTCATGCCCGATCGAGCCCGGCCCGCCGCGATGTGAGCGCGCAGCGTCTCGGTCGGCGCGCCGGCAGTCTCGCGTCCTGGTGGGAGGCTCGGCGGGGACCAGGTGGTGGGTGGGGTACTCGAGTGCCGGTGGTCGCCCATGGACCCGCGTCGGTACGGCCGGAGGGAGGTGCGGCGACGCACCCTCCTGGAACTCAGCCGGCTTCGAGCTTGGCCTTGAGCCGCCGCTTGACCGACTCGAACCGCTTGCGCAGCGCCTGGTCGAGCTTGCGCACCGCGTCGTCGTCGGGCCCGGCGCCCTCGTCGCTCATGATCACCGCGATCTCGCGCCACGGCAGCTGGCGGTCGACCCGCAGGTAGAGCAGCTCGCGATCGTCATCGGACAGCGCCGCGCGGGCAGCGGCCAGCTTGTCCTTGACCGCGGTGCGCAGGTACTCGACGGTGGTGGTGCGGGCCTGGGCCACGACGTCGTCGAGCTCGCCCGGCAGCGAGATGCGGCGGGCGCGGCGGCCGTCGCCGCGGGCGCGGCGGGCCGCGGCGTGGCGGGCCAGCGTGTAAACCCAGGTGCGGACCGAGGCGCCGAAGCGGAAGCCCGGCAGCCCGCGCACGACGTCCTCGCACCACAGCGAGAACGCCTCGGCGGCGTCGTCGGCGCTGCTGCGGACGATCGAGCCCAGGTACGCGCCGACCTCGGCGCCGTAGCCGCGCACCACCAGCGCCGCGGCGGCGGTGTGGTCACCGCGCTCGCACGCCGCGCGGACGTCGCGCTCGGTGCGGTCGCGCTCGGCTTCGGACATCGCGCGCGAATCTACCGCAGCCGCCGCCGCCGCGCGCGATCGGGACCGCGTCAGCGGTGCGCGGCGAGCCACGCCGCGGCCTCGGCCCGGGCCGCCGCCGCCATCGGCCCGGCCTCGGTGAGGATCGCCAGCGCCCGCTCGGCTTCGGCGATCGCGCGCGGGCGCTGGTCGAGGCGGGCCAGCGCGATCGCGAGCGCCAGCGCGGCCTCGCCGTCGCCCGACGACGGCGCCGCGTCGGAGACCCGCCGCACCCGCTCGGCCAGGGCCCGGGCCTGCGCGGGGTCGGTCTCCGCCAGCGCCAGCGCCAGCGTCGCCAGCGGCTTGACCAGGCGCTGGCTGGTCGCGGGGTAGGTCGCCTCGGCGATCGCGAGCGCGCGCCGGGCCGGGGGCACGGCCGCGTCGCCGTGGCCGCTGCGCCGCTGCGCCGTCGCCAGGTAGATCAGCGTCGGAAGCAGCTGTGGATGGTCCGGGCCGAGCGCCGGCTCGAGCAGCGCCAGCGAGCGCTCGAGGTGCGTCACCGCCGCGGCGGGATCGCCGCCATCCGCCAGCGCGATGCCGAGGTTGCCCTCGACCATCGCCGCGCTGGGCGTCGCGCCCTCGCCGCGTCGGTCGAGGCTGGCCAGCACCGCCTCGAGCAGCGGCACCGCCTCGGGGATGCGGCCGTCGGCCAGCAGCAAGCCCGTCAGGTTGAGGCGCTGCTCGTCGGCCTCGGCCGAGTCGTCGCCGAACATCGTGCGCGCGGCGGCCAGCCCGCGCTCCTGGTAGGTGCGCGCGGCCGCGACGTCGCCGAGCTCGGTGCACGCCACCGCCAGGTTGCTCACGATGGCCCGCACCGTCGCGTGGTCCGACGGAAACGCGCGCTCGGCGTCGGCGAGCGCCTCGGTCAGGACCTGCCGGCCCTCGGTGTGGCGGCCGGCCTCGACCAGCACGGCGCCGAGCTGCGCGCGGGCGCCGATCGCGTCGGGCGTCGTCGCGCCGCCCTGCGCGATCCAGGCGTCGCGGGCCGCGGTGGCGTCGGCCACGGCGCCGTCGACGTCGCCCTGGCGCAGCCGGATCGACGCGCGGGTGTGGAAGAACGCGGCGCCGAGCGCGGCGTCGTCGCCCAGACCGCGCACCATCCCCTCGGCCAGCGCCAGCACGGTCGCGACCTCGGACGTGGTGGCGGTGGCGGTCGCGCCGGCGCGATCGCCGTCGCTGAGCAAGAACGCCAGCCCGAGCAGGGCCTCGAACTGCGCGCGCGGATGGTTCGCGCCGGCGGCTGCGGCGACCGCGCGACGATAGGCGGCCACCGCGTCGGGATCGTGGGCCTGGTTTGCGAGCGCGGCGCGGACGACCTCGCGCTCCGCGTCGAGCGGCGGGAACGCGCCGCGCGGCGTCGTCACCGCGTCGAGCCGCGCGCGCGCCGCCGCGACCTGCCCGCGCTCGCCCAGCAGCGCCGCGGCCTGGAGCGTGGCGCGATCGGCGATGACCCCGGCGCGCAGGTCGGGCTGGGTCGGCTGCGGCTCGCGGCGCAGGAAGCTCGCCGCGTCGTCGCACAGCTCGACCGGCGCGAGCCGCTCGACCTGCTCCGCGGCGCGCCGGAGATCGCGCGCGGCCCGCAGGTCGGCGACGAGCGCGCCGGTGTCGGCGAGCCGCTGGGCCAGGCAGGTGAGGCGCACCGCCGCGGTCGCGGCCGGTTCGCCGCCCCGGCGCGCCTCGCGGCACGCGGCCTCGCGCAGCGTCGACCACGCCGCGATCCGCACGTCGACGGCGGCGGCCACCGCACGCGCCGGTTCGCCGCCGGCCGCCAGCGCCGCGCGCACGTCGGGATTCCACACGCCGCG
>JAEUJY010000159.1 GCA_016794525.1 Myxococcales bacterium | reverse complement strand
CAAGGTCGCGCTCGTCGCATCGATGAGGAAGCTGCTGCACGCCGTCTACAGCGTCGCCACCAACCGCAAGCCGTTCGAGCCCCGCCTCCCGGAGGTCGCCTCGTGAAGAAAAAGCTTGCTCCGGAAGACGGTATCTCAGCGGTCCGCGCCGCACCGCGAGTCGAGATCGTGGATCGCCAGGTCGTGCAGCCCTGCGGTCTCGCGCCCGCACTCGCCCCGTCTCGCGGGACCCGCTCGCCGACCGTCACCAGCGGTTGACGGAGCGGCGGCGGGGCTGTGGCGCGGCTGCGTCGGCGCGGGGCGCCGCGCGCAAACGAGTTCGGGCGCTTGCGTCGCGGCGCGGACGGCACGAGGCTTGCTGACTTGTCGGGCACTACCTCGATGTCCTCGCTTCGCCTCGCCTCGCTCCTCGTGCTCCTGACCGCCACCCCGATCGCGGCGCAGCCCGCGCCGCCGCCGACGATGCCGACGCCGCTGCCGGGCGTCGCGCCGTGGTCGCCGGTCGACGACGACGGCTGGCCCACCGGCGTGTCGCTCGAGACCCTGCGCGGCCTGCGCGCGTGCCGCTTCGGCGAGCGCATGCCCGGCCCCGGCGAGCGCATCCCGTGCCGCCCCGCGGCGCACCCCGAGCCGGTGCAGTGGCGGTGGGGCATCGACTGGACCAACGGCGTCGCGCTCGACAGCCCGGCCACCACCGGCGCGGCCCAGGCGCTCGGCGTCGAGCTCGACTTCACGCTCGGCCACCACCTCGCGCTCGGCGCCCGCTACGAGCTGATGGGCGTCGGGCTGCGGACGACGCCCGACGACGTGACGATCGCGCGCACCCAGCGCTTCTTCGCGCAGGCGCGGTGGCGGGCGTTCACCGACGAGGTCGATCGCGACGCGTGGGCGATCGGCCTGGGCGCCGGCTACGGCCTCGCCGCCGACGCGATCGGCGACGACGCCCCGGTCGCGCGGGCGTCGCTGGCGCGCGAGGTCGGGCTGTACCTCGACGACGAGAACGCCGGCGTCGCGGCGCTGGAGCTGGCCTACGCGCGCAGCCTGGGCGCGGACACCGTCGACACCGTCACCGCGTCGTTGCGGGTCGGCTTCGAGTTCAACATCGCCGAGCCGGCCAACGCCGACCAGCTCGACGAGGCGTGGTCGAGCCGGGCGTGGAGCGGCGCCGACGTGTTCGCGTCGCCGTTCATGTTCGGCATGGGCGCGTCGCTGGGGATGCGGCTGGCCGACAACCTGCACCTGGTGGCCAGCGGCAACTACGTCTTCGGCCGCGCGCCTGACACGGTCGAGATCGAGGGCCTGCACGGCACCGTCGCCGCGCTCGGCGGGGTGCGGCTGGGCCCGGCGTGGCCCGCGCCCGCGCCGCTGTACCTGCAGGTCCAGGCCGGCCCCGGGCTGGTCGCCACCGATCAGGGCCTCGAGCGCCACGCGTTCCTCGACGCCGAGTTCGGCGTCGGCTTCCGCACCTGCAACGGCCGGGTGTCGCCGGGCGTGCGGGTGCGCAGCCAGCTCGACGGCGGCCTCGACGTGATGACCGGCGCGCTGGTGCTGTCGGTGGCGTGGGGCGCCGGCGCCGGCGACGGCCACGACGGCTGCGGCCCGGCGGTCGACGATCGCGGCCCGATCGCGTACATGCCGACGCCGCCCCCGCCCCCGCCGGCGCCGATCGAGCCGCTGCCGCCCGACCCGACGCTCGTCACCGGCGGCGGCAGCGTCACCGGCGGTGGCAGCGTCTCCGGCGGCGGCAGCGTCTCCGGCGGCGGCAGCGTCGACGTGGTGGTCACGCCGCCGCCGCCGCCGCGGCCGATCGTCATCGACGTCAGCCTGGGCGCGGTGCTGCTGGGCGGGCTGGTGCAGGTGCGGGTCGACCCGCGCGTGCTGCCGCTCGATCGCCTGCGCGTGTTCGACGTCGACGTGCATATCACCGGCCCGGCGGCGCAGATCGCGACGTTCCGCGGCGAGGTCGGCGCGGTGCTCGGGCGCAACGGCGTCGCGGTCCGCGGCTGGTCCGAGCTCGCCACCAGCGCCAGCGAGGTCCACGCCATCTTCACGATCTACCCGCCAGGCGCGCGCTGATCGCCGACGGCCGCGCCGCGCCTGCGTGCTACGGTCGCGTGATGCGAGCGCGCGCGATCATGACCGGCGCCCTGGCGCTCGCGCTGATCGTCGTGCGCTTCGTCGCCGGCGTCGCGCTCGCCCGCCCGCTGACCGACGAGCGGCGGCTCGACGCCGAGCACCGCCACGAGACGGTGCGGACGCTGCGCGCGGGCGGCTCGCTCGACGCGCGCCCGCGGCTCGACGCCGACCCCGACGCGCTGGCGCCGGTCGCGCTCGTCGCCCCGCCGCCGCGCCACGCCATCGTCGCCGCGCTCGCCGCGCCGCCACGCCTCCGCGCCACGATCGCCCCGCGCGCCGCCCGCGCCCGGGCCCCGCCGCGCGTCGGCTGATCGCGTCGTCCCTGGAGTGTGCGCCCGCGCGGCGCGCGTGACCTCGACTCGTGCCCCGGCGGTGCGCCGGAGGGAGTCCGTGATGATCCTGTCTGCTTCGAGCTCGCCGATCGGCGAGCACGCGGCGCTGGCGCTGGCCTCGGCCGGCGGCGTCAGCCCGCTCGTCCGCGACCTCGGCCTGTGCCTGGTCGCCGCCGGCCTGCTGGCGGCGCTGTTCGTGCGCGTCCGCATCCCCGCGATCGCCGCGTTGCTGGTGGCCGGCGTCGGGCTCGGCCCGGCCGGCCTCGAGGCGGTGAGCGACCGCGCGAGCGTCGACACCATCGCCAGCCTCGGCCTGACGCTGCTGCTGTTCGTGATCGGCCTCGAGGTCAACCTCGGGGCGCTGCTGGCCAGCGGCCGCACGCTCCTGGTCACCGGCGCGCTGCAGGTGCCGCTGACCCTGGCGGTCGGCGCCGGCCTGTTCCTCGCCGCCAGCCAGCTCGGCGTCGCCGCGATCGGCGGCGGCTACGGCGCGCTGTACCTCGGCGTGGCCGGCGCGCTGTCGTCGACGCTGCTGGTGGCCAAGTACCTGCACGAGCGCCGGCTGGTCGACACCGCCAGCGGGCGGCTGTGCGTCGGCCTGCTGATCTTCCAGGACGTGTGGGCGATCGTCTTCCTCGCGGTCCAGCCCAGCTTCGCGAACCCGTCGCTGGCGCCGATCGCGCTCACGTTCGTCGGCACGGCGGTGGTCGCGGCCCTCGCCGCGGTCGGCGCGCGGCTGATCTTGCGCCGCGGCTTCCACGTCGTCGCGCGCTCGCCCGAGCTGGTGGTGAGCCTCGCGCTGGCGTGGTGCTTCGGCGTCGGCCTGTTCGGCGCCAACCTCGGCCGGCTGGCCCACGCGATCGGCGTCCGCGCCGAGATCTCGGTGTCGCTCGAGATGGGCGCGCTGATCGCCGGCGCGACGATCGCGACCTCGCCCTTCGCCTACGAGGTGGTGGCGCGGGTCATCCACCTGCGCGACTTCTTCGTCACGCTGTTCTTCGTCGGCCTGGGCATGAGCATCCCGGTGCCCGACGGCGCGGCGGTGGTCGCGCTGGCGGTGGTGGTCGCGGCGGTCGCGGTCGCGCTGCGGTTCGTCGTGTTCCTGCCGCTCTTGTACGCGACCGGGCTCGATCGCCGCAACGCGGTCGGCACCTCGGCGCGGCTGGCCCAGGTCTCGGAGTTCTGCCTGGTGATCGCGTACCTGGGGGCGCAGCTCGGCCACATCGACGGCGCTCAGGTCAGCGTCGTGATCTTCGCGTTCGTGCTGACCGCGCTCGCGACGCCGTTCCTGTTCGACGCCTCCGATCGCCTGTACCTGCGGCTGCGCGGCGCGCTCGATCGCCTGGGCATCCGGTCGCGCGGGGTGCGGCCCGAGGCCGAGAGCGAGACGCCGCCGCGGCTGGTGCTGCTGGGCTTCCACCGCGTCGCGTCGGCGCTGCTGGCCGAGCTCGAGCGCACGACGCCATCGTTGGTCGCCGAGACGCTGGTGATCGACATCAACGCGCCGCTGCACGCGCAGATCCGCCAGCGCGGGGCCCACGTCGTCTACGGCGACCTGGCCAGCGCCGAGGTGCTGCGCCACGCCGGCATCGAGCGCGCCGCGGTGATCGTGTCGACGGTGCCCGACGAGCTGCTGCGCGGCGTCACCAACCTGGCGGTGGTGCGGCAGGTGCGCGCGCTGGCGCCCGACGCGATCGTCATCGCGTGCGCGACCCGGGTGTCCGACGCCGCGGCGCTGCGCGCGGCCGGCGCCGACCACGTGTTCCGGCCGCCGACCGAGGCCGCGCTGGGCCTGGTGCCGGCGATCGGCGCCGCGCTCGACGGTACGCTGCCGTCGTTCGTCGTGGGCCAAGGCGAGGCGCACGGCCGGCTGGTGCCGGGCGCCGAGGTGATCGACTGATGCCGGGCCCGCTGTGGCTCGGCGTCGGCGGCACGCTGCACCGCCGGCGCGCGCGCGGACCGCTCGCGCCGCGACCGCGGCGACGGCCCGCGGCGCCGTGGCTGACGTTCGTGGTGGCGACGCTGACGCTGTCGTGGCTGACGATCGCCGCGGTCGGCCCGCTGGCCGCGGCGACGACGTCGCCGCTGGCCGCGGCGCTGCGCTACGCGTGCCTGCTGGGCTGGCAGCCGGTGGTCGTGACCGCCGCGCTGGCCTGGCTGGGCGCGGCCGCGCCGCGGCCGCCGCGACCGCCGCGGCGCGCGACCCGGGTGCTCGAGGCGGTGGGCGTGATCACCGGCTGCGCGGCCGCCGCCGCGGTGGTGGCGTGGCTGGCCGGCGCGCCCGACGCGCTCCCCGCGCTCGACTCGCGGAGCGCGCTGGCCGCCGCGGCGGTCCTGCTCGGGCAGGCCGCGCTCGAGGAGCACGGCTGGCGCGGCGCCGCGCTCGATTGGGCGGTCGCGCGGTGGGGGCGCCCGCGGGGCCTGCTGGTGCACGCGGTCGCGTGGGCGCTCGGCTACGCGCCGCTCGGCATCGCCGCCGCGCCGGCGGTCGCGCCGACGGTCGCGCTGGTGGCGACGCTGCTGGCCGCGACCGCGATCGGCGTCGGCCTCGGCGCGCTGCGGCTCCGCGGCGGCCGCGTCGTACCGGCGGCGCTGGCCAACGCGGCGATGACGATCGCCGCTGGCGTGCCGATGGTGCTGGTGGCCGGGTGAGTCCGGACACGGCGCGGGGCAGCTACGACGTCACCCGCTTCATGATCCGGCCGGCGGCCTTGGCCGCGACGGCGCGGGGCACGACCCGCAGCGCGGCGACGCCGGCGCGGTTGACGGCGCCGGGGACGACCAGCGAGCGGCGGCCGAGCGCGGCCAGCGCGGCGCGCACGACCGGGCCGACCGGCATCAGCTTCACCGGCACCTTCGCCGGGTCGACGCCGGTGTTCATCGGCCCCTCGGTGTCGGTGCCGCCCGGGCACAGCGTGACGACGTCGACGCCGGCCGGCTTGAGCTCGACGGCGAGCGCCTCGCCGAGCAGCAGATCGAACGCCTTGGTCGCGCCATAGACCGCGCTCCACGGCAGCCCCTGGAACGCGCCGGTCGACGACACGATCACGAGGCCGCCGCGACCGCGCGCGGCCAGCCGCGGCCCGAGCGCGCGCGTGACCGCCACCGGCGCCTGGCAGTTGACCTCGATCATCCGCCGCTGATCGGCGGGATCGTGCTCGAGGAACGCGCCCTTCCAGCTGGTGCCCGCGTTGCAGACCACCAGGCCGAGGTCGAGGTCGGCGACGTCGGCGGCCAGCGCATCGGCGGCCCGCGGCGACGCCAGGTCGTGCGCGCACACCCGCGCGCCGACACCATGATCGCGGGCAAGCTCGTCGGCCAGCGCCGCGAGCCGATCGGCGCGCCGCGCCACCAGCGCCACCGAGACGCCGGCAGCCGCCAGCTGCCGCGCGAACTCGGCGCCGATGCCGCTCGACGCGCCGGTGACGACGGCCCAGGTCCCATAGCGAGTCGCGAAGTCCTTGCGCAGGCGCGGCATCGCGCGAGTGTAACGGAGAGAGGGAGAGGGAGAGCGGGCACGGGCACGGGCACGGGCACGGGCACGGATGCTGGGGACGGGGACGGGGACGGAGTCGGAGCCGAGTCGGAGCCGGAGCCGGAGTCGGAGTCGGAGCCGGAGTCGGAGTCGGAGCCGGAGCCGGTGCCGGAGTCGGAGTCGGATCCGGAGCCGGAGCCGGAGCCGGAGCCGGAGTCGGAGTCGGAGCCGGAGCCAGAGTCGGGCACGGGGACGGGGACGGGCACGGGCACGGGCACGGGCACGGGCACGGGCACGGGCGCAGGCACGGGCGCAGGGATCGTCCGAAAATCGGACACTCCCGGGCGAACCGGGGTTCGGCGGTGCCGGGGATCGGGGCCCGGAGCCCCGCCTGCGGACGGCGGTGGGCAGTCGTCGACGAGGGATCGATGATCTAGCGGGCGCACGGGCGTGGCGCAGGCGTTGCAGAGCGGGGCCGGCATGGTTCGCCTCACTGCCGCGTCGCTGTTGATCGTATCGGCCCTGACAGGTTGTGCATCGATGACGCGCAACCACGAGCGCGGGCTGGTGGCGATCGGCGCGGTCACGACGCTGTTCGGCGCGACCACGATCGCCGACGGCATGTCGTGCGACAGCCGCTACAACGTCCACAGCACATGCACCCACGACAGCGCGGAGCTGCGCGACGGCGCGATCATCACGACCGCCGGCGCGGCGCTCTTGAGCGTCGCGCTGTGGAAGCTGCTCACCGACGACCGCCCCGACGAGGATGACCGGGGGCGGGTGGTGCGCACGCGATCGACGACCGCGCCGCCGACGACCTCGACCGCCGCGCCGGCGACGAGCACGACCGCCGCGCCGACGCCGAGCGGCGCCGCGGGGACCGCGCCTGCGGCCGCCGCGCCGTGACCACCCACGCCTCTCGATTGGCTCCCCGAGATTAGGCACTGTTCGCCAGCTTGTAAAGCCTGGCGACATGTCCACAATCGGCGGCTCCCATGCGGAGCCCCTTCGCCCTCGGCCTCGACTTCGGCACCACCAACAGCGCGCTCGCCACCGTCGACGCGTCCGGCGCGGCGACCGTGCTGCCGCTGCCTGCGCCCGACGGCAG
>JAEUJY010000135.1 GCA_016794525.1 Myxococcales bacterium | reverse complement strand
CGCACCCGCCGCGCACGCCGACCGGCGCCGCCGCGCGCGCGCCGCCATCGCCACCCGCCGCCGCGCCGTCGACGCCCGCCCCGCCGGCGGCGCCGGCCGCGCCGAGGCCTCCGCCTCCTCCGCCGCCTGCGCCTTCAGGGTTCGCGGTGCCGCGCGCCGCCGCGGTGGCGCCGCAGGCGTCGGGGTCGGCCCCCGCCGCCGGCGCGCCGATCCGGCTGCTCGCGTCGATGGCGCCGGCGATCACCGCGTCGGACCACGCCGCCACCACCAGCGGCCGCTTGCCGCTGATCTGCAGGATCGCGCCCGCGCCCACCTCGAACCGCGCGATCGACACGAACCGCAGCTCGGGGCCGGCGGCCGGCGTGACCAGCGCGCTCGTCGGGAACGTGACGTCCTGATCCGGATCGGTGAGCGCGCCGCTGTTGGTGTCGTAGCGCCACGTGCCCGCGGTCAGGGCCAGCGCGGGGCCTGGCGCGGGCAGCGCGCACGCGTCGATCGTCGCCGGCTGGAACGACCACGGCACGCACGCCGGATCGGGGCCAGCGGCGTCGGGCGCGGCGGCCGGATCCGACTCGACCAGCTCGACCACCGCGCGGCAGCCGCCCGCCGCGACCAGCGCGATCGCGAGGCCCGCCCAGCCGGCTCGCGCGCGCCGCACTACGGCGCCCCCGGCGTGCGGAGGATCGTCGCGGTCGCCGCGCGGCCGTGGCCCAGCCGCCACGCCGCGATCAGCGCGGCGGTCCCGACGACGAACAGCGCGTCGGCGACCAGCGCCCGGCTCTTGCCGCGATCGTGATCGGCCGCGATCGGGCTGGCCACGTCGCGCAGCGCCAGCACGCCGACCACGCCGCCGGCCGCGAGCCCGGCGACGCCGAGGCCGCGCAGCCCCCACCGCAACGACGCGCGCGCTGGCGTCGGCGTCGGCGGCAGCCGCAGCGCGACCTCGACCGCCTCGCCGGGGACGATCGCGACGGTCCCGCGCCACGGGACGCGGCCGGCGCGCTCGACCCGCAGCTCGCGGACGCCGACGTCGATGCCCGCGAGCGTCAGCCCGCCGCCGTCGGCCGGCGTCGCGCCGACCGCGCGCCCGTCGAGCCGCACCGTCGCGCCGGCGATCCCGCGGATCACCAGCGCGGTCGTCGCCGGCGCCGCCCGCAGCCGCACCCGCTGGTCGTAGCTGCGGCCCGCGACCGCGTCGATCGCGAGCTGCTCGTCGAGGAAGCCGGGCCGACGCAGCGCGACCAGGTGCCGCCCGGGCGACACCGCGGCCTCGAGCCGGCCGCGCACCGGGGCGCCGCCGTCGAGGACGATCTGCGCGTCGCCAGGCTCGACGACGACCGCGATCACCGCCGGCCGCGGCAGCTCGACCCGCAGCGCGGTCGTGCCCGCGGGGCTCACCTCGATGGCGCGCTCGACCGTGGCGTCGCCGGCGCCGATCCGCACGACGTGGGCGCCGGGCTCGAGCGCCAGCGTCACCGGCGTGACGCCGCGCGGGCCGCGCTCGCCGTCGACCTGCACCGGCGCGCCGGGCGGATCCGACTCCAGCGTCACCCGCCCGCGCAGCCGCGGGCGCAACGCGTCGAGCCGCGCGCGCGCCGTCGCCGCGATCGCCGCGTCGCGGGCCTCGGCGTGCGCGAGGAACGCGCGGTAGCCGTCGGCGGCCTCGGCGAGCTGGCCGAGCTCCTCCTGGCACGCGGCGATGTTGAACTGCGTGCGCGGGCGCGGCGCCAGGGCCAGCGACCGCCGGTAGTGGACCAGCGCCGCGACGCAGTCGCCGGCCTGCAGCGCCTGGTAGCCGCGCCGGAACTCGCGCTCGGCCTCGGCCACCGCCGGCTGCGCGCGCGCCACGCCGGCGAGCAGCGCCAGCGCCACTAGCAGCGCGGCCGGCCTCACCACTCGGCCACTCCCAGCTCGGCGGCGCCGCGCGGCACGCGGCGCGGTGGCGGCAGCGGCGTGAGCGTCACGTCGACCGCGTCGCGCCCGGCGGCGAGCACCACGCGCCGCGGGCGGTGGCCGCGCGCCTCGACCGACACCGTCGGCGCCGGGCCGTCGCCGTCGACCGCGATCGTCAGCGGCGTGACGCCGAGCCGTACGCCGTCGCGGCGCACGGTGGCCCCCGCGGGCGACGACGTCAACCGCACGACGCGCGGCGCGGGCGCGACCGGCGGCGCAGGTGCAGGCGCAGGCGCTGGCGCCAGTGCAGGCGCTCGTGCAGGCGCAGGCGCTGGCGCTGGCGCAGGCGCGTCGACGGCGGTGACGGCAGGCGGCGGCGCCGCCGGCGCGACCGGCGGGGGCGCCACCTCGGGCCCGCGCGCCACCCGGCCGCCGAGCCCGACCACCGCCACGGTCGCGATGGCCACCGCGCCGAGCGCGAGGCCGACCCAGCGGCTGCGGGCCGACGGCGCGCGCGGCGTCGACACCTCCGACGAGCAGGTCAGCGCCTCGCCCGGGTCGGTGAACGCGTCGGTCGTCGTCGCGACCCGGTCCGCGGCCTCGGGATCGATCCGGCCGAGGCACGCCAGCAGCGCGTCGCTGAACGCCGTCATCGACGCGAAGCGATCGCCGGGATCGACCGCGAGCGCGCGCACCACCAGCGCGTCGAGCCCCGGGCAGGCCGCCAGCTCGGGGCGCAGCGTCGACGGCGCCACCCGCGGCGCCTTGACGTGCTGCACCAGGATCTCGAGCGGCGCGCGCCCGGTGAAGGGCCGCTGGCCCACCAGCATCTCGAACAGCACCACGCCCAGCGCGTAGACGTCGCAGCGCCCGTCGAGCTCGCGGCCGCGCGCCTGCTCGGGCGCCATGTAGCACGGCGTGCCGACCACCTTCGACGCGCTGGTGACGTCGGTGTAGTCGCCGGCGAGCCGGGTCAGCTTCGACACGCCGAAGTCGATGATCTTCACCGCCTCGCCGCCGTCGGCGCGCCGCACCAGGTAGATGTTGGCGGGCTTGAGATCGCGGTGCAGCACGCCGACGCGGTGGGCGGCGGCCAGCCCGCGCGCGCACTGCGCCGCGATCGCCAGCGCCCGCGCCGGCGCCAGCGGTCCGTCGTCGGCGAGCGCCTCTGACAGGTCGCGCCCGTCGAGGTACTCCATGACGATGAAGTGGCCGCCGTCGGGATCGACGTCGAAGTCGGCGACGTCGACGATGTGCGGATGGCGGATGCGGCTCGTCGCGATCGCCTCGCGGTGGAAGCGCGTGAGCGACTCGGCGTTGGCGGTCGCGCTCGGCGCCAGCAGCTTGATCGCGACCCGGTCGCCGGTGAGCTGATCGTCGGCGGCGAACACGACGCCGTAGCCGCCGACGCCGAGCTCGCGGCCGAGGCGGTAGCGCCCGCCGATCACGCGCCGCCGGCGCGACCCGCGCGCCGCGGGCACGTCGCCCGACCGCGGGGTGTCGGCCAGCGCGAGGTCGCCGCCGTCGGGCGTGACCGGCCGCGGCAGGTCGAACGGCGTCGCCACCGGCAGCGCGCGGTGCTCGACGTCGGTGAACGCCGCGGTGGCGAACTCGGTCCACGGCTCGAGCGTGACCTCGTGCGCGCGGCAGCGCGTCGCGCGGTTGGGATACACCTCGCCGCACTGCGGGCAGATCCTCATCGGCGGGCCACCCGCGGCTGGGTCGAGCGATGGGGCATGCGCACGATCGTTGTTGCAACTCGCAAACCAACCGCCGCCGCGCGCCGCCGCGCGTAAGCCACGTGAGCCAGCCCACGCCAAGCGCGCCGCCGCGCCGCCCGCCCCGTGTCACCAGGCCCAGTCGTGGAGCGTCCAGCCCCACATACATCGCCCCACGCGGCGCCGCGCTGACCGAGCGTCACCCCGGCGGGGCGCCGCGCACCGCGGCGGGCACCAGCATCGCGATCATCTCGGCGATGGCCGCGACCTCGGCCTCGGCCAGCCCGTCGGCCCACCAGCGCGCCTCGCCATCGCCGACCGCGAGCTCGAACCGGCGCCCGCCGTCGGCCAGCGTCACCCGCGCGGCCTCGCGCGCGGGCGTGTGCGGGTTCCACGACGCCCGCTCCCACGCGTAGCGCACCTCGCCGCCGTCCCGCACGCCGACCACGTCGACGCGCTCGACCGTGCCGTCGCGGCTGCCGTCGATCTCGACCGGCGTCACCTCGACCGCCGCGTCCCGCGCCGCGACCGGAAAGAACCGCCGCTCGGTCGCCGCCAGCCAGTCGGCGAACACCCGCGCGCCGATCAGCTGATCGCGCTGGCGGCGCGCCGCCGCGGCCGGCGAGCCCGGCACCTGCGCCGCCAGCTCCGCCGCGACCGCCGCGTCGACCTCGGCCAGCGCGTCGGCGCCGTGGGCCCGCGCGACGTGCGCGCGGAGGTCGGCGCGATCGGCGAACTCGGCCAGGCCGCAGCCCCACTCGGAGTCGAGGCGCGCCCCCTCGACGTCGCAGTGGACGCCGTCGGCGTCGACCCACACCCGATCGGCGCCGGTCGCGCGCCGCATTCAGGCCACCGCCAGCAGCACCTTGCCGCTGGTGGCGCGCGCCTCGAGCGCCTGGTGGGCCGCGGCGGCGTCGGCCAGCGGCACGACGCGATCGATCCGCACCGCCAGCGCGCCCGCGGCGATGCGCCCGAACAGATCGGCGCACCGCGCCTCGAGCTCGGCCCGGGTCGCGACGTGGTGGAACAGCGTCGGCCGGGTCACGAACAGCGAGCCCTTGCGGCTCAGCACCTGCAGATCGATCGGCGGGACCGCGCCGCTCGACTGCCCGAACAGCGCCAGCAGCCCGCGCGGCCGCAGGCAGTCGAGCGAGGCGTCGAAGGTGGTCTTGCCGACCGAGTCGTAGACCACGTCGACGCCGCCCGGGTGGCGCGCGCGGACCGCCGCGACGACGTCGTCGCGATCGTAGCGGATCGGGTGCGCGCATCCGGCGGCCGCGGCCAGCGCCGCCTTGGCGTCGCTCGACACCGTGCCGAGCACGTCGGCCCCGGCCGCGCGCGCCAGCTGGCACAGCAGCAGCCCGACGCCGCCGGCCGCGGCGTGGATCAGGCAGCGGCTGCCGGCGGTCAACGCGAACGTCGACGTCGCCAGGTAGTGCGCGGTCAGGCCCTGCAGCATCACCGCGGCGGCCACGTCGAGCCCGACGCCGTCGGGCACCGGCACCAGCTTGTCGGCCGGCGCGACGATCGCCTCGGCGTACGAGCCGGGCGCGTCGCACCACGCGACCCGCGCGCCGACCGCCAGCGCGACGCCCGGCCCGACCGCGGTCACGACGCCGGCGCCCTCGCGCCCGAGCGGCAGCGGCGTCGGCAGCGGGTACTGGCCGGTGCGGTGGTAGACGTCGATGAAGTTGACCCCCGCGAACGCCACCGCGACCTGGGCCTGCCCGGGGCCGGGCGGCGGCAGCTCGACGTCGGTCAGCGTCAGCACGTCGGCGGTCCCGGGAGCGTTCGGACGGATCGCGCGCATGGCGGCATCATGCCTCGCAACCGCCGCGGCCGCAGCGCCCCGGGGCGATCGCGCCGGGCGCGTCGCGGAATGACGCCGACCGCTGGCGCGTTGTCCGGCGATGGACCGGCTCGTCCCCAGCCTCGATCGGCCGCGCGCGCGGGTGGCGCCGCGGGCCTGGCTCGCCCTCGCCGCGGCCCTGCTGGTCGCGGCGCTGTCACTGGCGCTCGCGCTGGCGGCCACCGTCGAGCGCACCGCCGGGCGCTGCCTGACCGCGGCGCCCCCCGCCCTCGCCGCGCCGCCGGCACCGCCGCCGGCGGCGCCGCCCGCCCCCGCCCCGCCGGCCGACGAGCCGCCGCTGGTGATCGAGGCCGGCACCTGCGACGCGATGATCGCGCCGCTGCGTCAGCCGACCTCCGCCGCCGACGCCGCCGCGCTGCGGCTGCTGGTCGCCGCGTGGCTGTCCGACGAGCGCGCGGCCGGCCCCGGGATCGAGCACCGCCGCGGCGTGGTCCACATCGAGAGCGAGGAGGATCGCGGCGACGAGGGGCCGTACCCGCGCTCGGCGGGGCCCGAGGCGGCGCGGGTGTGCGGCAGCCCGACCGACTGGCTGCGCACCCACCTGCGCGACGCGCTGGCGTGGCAGGCCGACGGGCTGGTGTGCGACGGCAACGTCTGCTGCTACGACGGCATGGAGTACGCGCCGAGCGGCTACGTCGTGTTCCACCACGGGCCCGGCGACGACGCGCCGTGGACGCTCGACGCCTGGGTCGAGGTCTACACCGCCGCCCTCGGCCCCGACTACGCCGACGCCAACCTGCGCTTCGTCAGCCGCGCGATCCGCCGCCTGGCCCGCGGCCACTGCGCCGGCGAGCCGGCCGGCCGCGTCGACTGAACTCCCAGGCGGTTGTTTCGACCAACCACCCCTCCGAGTGCTCGTCCGTAACACCGACGAGCTACACGCGCCACGACCGGATCACGCCGCGCCCGGCACCAGGATCGACAGGCAGGTCAGCGAGCCGTCGGCCTTGCGCACCTCGGTGGTCGGCACCGCGTGGACGACGAAGCCGGCGCGCTCGAGCGCCGCGCGGGTGGCCGGGAAGCCGTCGGCGCACACCACGCCGTCGCCGATCGCGACCGCGTTGGCCGCGTAGGCCTCGGCCGCCGGCACCCGGACGATCCCCGCGCCGGCGAACACCGCCGGATCGATCGCGCCGTCGGCCAGCAGCACGCGATCGTCGCCGAGCCGCGCGCACACGCACTTCAGGTGCAGCACCGCCGGCGGCAGCTCGACCGCCACCACCCGCACGCCGCGCGGCGCGAACACCTCGGCCGCCCGCGCGATCCCCGCGGCGTTGGTCCGCGCCGACCGGCCGACGTACAGCGTGCGGCCGAGCCGCAGGCAGTCGCCCCCGTCGAGCGTGGCCGGCGCCTCCATCGTCGCCAGCTCGACCAGCGGCGCCAGCGCCGCCGCGATCGCCGCGCCCTCGCCGCGCCGCGACGGCGCGCCCGGGCGGGTCACCAGCGCGAGGTCGTCGATCACCACCGCGGTGTCCTCGACGAAGCAGCCGTCGGGGTGCGCGTCGTCGGGCGGCAGCGCCACCACCCGCGCGCCCAGCGCGGCCAGCGCGGCGCGGTACGCCGCGTGCTGCTGGCGGGCCAGCGCCGGATCGATCGGCGGATCGGGCGGCAGCGCGGCCAGCGCATCGACGAAGCGGTCGGACATCGGGCGGGTGATCGCGAGCACGGCGCGACCATAGCGCGCGGCCGCGACCGACGACGGCTCACCGCGGCCCATCACCGCGGCCCCATCACCGCGGCCCCATCACCGCGGCCCCATCACCGCGGCAGGAGCGGCGGCCCCACCAAGAGCGGCGCCGGCTCCATGCCCAGCGCCAGCCGCTCCCACGTCGTCGACCACGCCTCGGTGCCGACCGGCTCTCGCGCGAACAGCGCGCGCTGGCCGGCCAAGGTCGGCACCGCGCCGTCGTAGCCCGCGCCGCGCACCATCACCGGCAGCGCCGCCGCGGCGAGGTCGTAGCTCAGCTCGACGTCGAACCCGGTCCCCGGCCACACCACCAGGCGATCGTCGGCGACGTCGTACGGCACGCCGGGCAAGCCGCCGGCGGCCAGCGCCGCCTCGAGCTGCTCGCGCACCAGATCGATGCCGGCCAGCTTGTAGAAGCCGGCCAGCGCGATCTCGGCGACGCGGCGCTGCTGATCGCCGAGCGCCGCCAGCCACCCGCGCTGCGGCACGCTGGCCAGCAGCCACCCCGACTGCTCCTCGATCGCGATCGTCGCGACGCCGGGGCCGACGCTCGGGCACGCGATCTCGACCCGCACCCGGTTGGCGCCGACCTCGACGCCCAGCATCTGCACGTCGGTGGCGCGGAACGTCAGGTCCTGGTTGAGCACCGCCACCAGCTGGCGATCGACGAACTTGCCGACCGCGTCCTCGACGTGGTGGATGCCCTCGCGGGCCCGGGCCACGCCGCGCTCGTCGCCCTTCCAGGTGGCGCGCCGCAGCCGCGCGAACAGCTTGGGCAGCGTCCCCGAGTGGAAGCCGGGGCGGAGCAGCGCGCCCATCGTCTCGCCGTGGCTGCCGAACGACTCCGGCGACAGCACCGGGCGGCGGTTGGCGCGGTACAGCTTCCAGTTGCTGTTGAGCTCCCACGCCAGGAAGCCGGCGATGCCCGGCAGCACCAGCACGGTGAACGCGGCGAACGACGTGCCGAGCGTCGGCCCGACGACGACGCCGATCGGCCGCGCGATCGCGGTGGTCATCTGCGGGATGAACGGCAGGATCAGCTTGGCCGCCACCGTCACCACCGGGAAGTGCTTCACCGGGTTCACGGTCGGCTCGATCAGCAGGTTGACGTAGATGCGCAGCACGTAGGCCACGGCGAACCAGATCGTCGCCAGCACGCCCTTGACCACCGCGACGCGCGACGACTGGTTGGGGCGGAACCGCAGCGCCTCGTCGACGCGGTAGATGCCGCGCTCGACCAGCTCGAGCAGCCAGCCGAACAGCTCGAGCGCGTACTTCACCAGCCCCGGCAGGATGCGCTGCGCGACCTGGCGCCCCGAGCGCAAGAGCCAGTCGCTGACCACCTCCTCGGCCACCGCCGAGTTGATCAGCACCGCGGTCACGACCAGCGTCGCGCCGGCCACCGGCCAGCGCAGCCACGGCGCGGCCAGCCACGCCACCAGCGCGGCCGGGATCGCCGGCAGCAGCACCCAGCGCACCACCAGCCGCGCGCCGCGGACGCGCCACAGCGCCACCACCGGATCGACGACGATCGCCCGCAGCGCCCGCCCGCCGGCGCGCGCCGCCGCCACCAGCCAGCGGCGAAACCACGCCGCGTGCAAGAGCAGGAAGACGATCACCGCCATGCCGCCCAGCACCGGCCGGGTCGAGATCTCGGGCGGCACGCGGTGGAACATCTTGGCCACCGGCGCCGCCATGTGGTGGGCGCCCTCGACGACGAAGAACGCGCCGACCACCGGCAAGAGCACGTACAGCGACAGCAGGCGCCCGAGCCCGGTGCCCGACAGCACCGACGACACCTTCTGCAAGAACCGCAGGTAGATCTCGCCGCGGCGGTAGACGCCCTCGAGCGAGGTCGCCAGGATGCGATCGGCGCGCAGCAGCTGATCGCCGGTGGCCAGCTCGACCACGCCCAGGTCCGGCAGCTTGAGATCGTTCTTGGCGATCGCGTCGCGCAGATCGCCCAGCGACAGCCGACCCACCGCGACCGCACGATCGAGCAGCTCGTCGACCAGCTTCTTCTGGGCGACCCGCCCCGGCAGGTGCCGCGGCACCAGCCCGACCTCCTCGAGCGTCACCTCGATCACCGGCCGCAGCACGGTGCGGACCCGCGCGTTCGCGCGATCGACCATCGCGTGGACCGCGTCGGCCAGCTGCTCGCGCGCCGGATCGCCGTCGACCTCGCAGCGCGGGATCTGCCGCGCCGCCGCGCGCACCCGCCGCGCCACCCGGATCTCGCGGGTGGCCGGCAGCCGGCGGACGATCGCCCGCCGGCCGCGCGAGCGGATCCACGCCGCGGTGTCGACCACCTCGACGTCGCGCTCGCCGTCGACGCACGCCGCCTGCAGGTCGAGCAAGAGCCGCGCGCTCGCGGTGTAGCGCAGCACCGCCTGGGTCGCGGCCGCCTCGGCCACCGGCAGGAGCGCGTCGACCCAGCCGTCGGTGGCCGCGCCGCCCAGCGCCTGGCCCAGGCGCGCCACCAGCGCCTCGAGATCGGCCCGGGCCTGCTCGCGCTCGGCGACGCGCAGCCCGAGGATCGCGGCGCGGACGTGGTTGCCCTTGCGCCGCGCGGCCTCGGCGTCGCGGCGCAGCGCCCGCGCGCCCAGCCGGATCGTCACCGCGCGCCGCACCGCCGAGGCCCGCGGCGGCGGCCGCACGCCCTCGGCCGAGGGGCTGGCCGGCGCCCGCGCCGGCCGCGACGCCGCCAGCAGCGCCGCCGCGTCGACGTCGGCGGCGATCGCCTGATCGATCCGCTCGGTCGCGCCCAGCACCGAGAAGGTCTCGGCCAGCGTCCGCGGCGCGAACGCGCGCAGCTCGAGGTACAGCGCGACGAACTCGACGTAGGCGGTGGTGTCGTCGGCCGGCGGCAGCAGCAGATCCTCCTGCCGCAGCACCAGGCGGATCTCGTCGAAGGCCAGCTGGCCGATGTCGTTGATGCGCTGGCGGATCGCCGCCGGGGTTAGCGCCAGCGCGTCGAGCGCCTGGTGCACGCGGGCGTGGAAGATCGCGCGCCAGGCCTGGCGCCACGCCGACGGCGCGCCGGCCGCCAGCGCCGTGCGCACGCCGGCGATCAGCGCGATCGGCGCGGGCAGCGACGCGACCGTCGGCGGCAGCTCGTCGGCGTCGACCAGCGCGGTCAGCTCGGCGCGATCGAGCGCGTAGCAGGCCGCGTGGGGGACCTGCAGCCCCAGCCCGGGGATGTGGCGGTGACGCTTGATCACGCGGCGCAGCAGCCGATCTTCGAGCAGCACCGCCCCGACGGCGGCGAGCTCCTGGTCGACCTGGTCGGCGGGGGCGGACATCGCGGGGGCCTGACCATGTCGTCGCTCGGGCGCCGACGCAACCCGGCCGCGGCGTCAATCACACCTCGCGCCCGGGCGCGCCCGATGTGCGCCGGCCTCGCACCGTCGCCGTCACCGCCGCTGCGGCGGGCCGCGCGATCGGCTGTGTTACCGTCGGCGCACGGGAGGCTCCATGATGCACGGGCTCGGTTCGCGCGCGCGCTGCGCGGCGATGATGACGCTGGCGCTCGCGGCCTGCGCCGATCGCGACGACGCGCCAGCGACCGTCGACGCCGCCGCCGAGCGGCTCGCGGTCGCCGCGCCGGTCGCCACGCCGCCGCTGACCCAGGCCGCGCTCGATCGCCACCTCGCGGCGATCGCGCTCGACGACGACGGCCGGCCGCGGCTGGTCCGCGCCACCGCGCCGCTGCCGCCCCGGCCGGGCGCGCCGCGCGACGTCGCGGCGATCGAGTTCGTCGATGGCGCCACGCCGATCTGGGGGGTGCGCACGCCGGCCGATCTCGGCGTCGACGCGGTCCACCGGCTGCGCGGCGGCGCGACGCTGGTGGCGCTGCGCCAGGAGGTCGACGGCGTGCCGGTGTGGGGCGGCCGGATCAGCGTGCTGACCGGCGCCGACGGCGGGCTGCTGGCGATCGGCGGCACCCGGGTCGCGCGCGGCGACGGCAGCAAGGGCGCCTTCGCGCTCGACGCCCGCGCCGCCACCGCGATCGCCGTGGCCGATCGCTTCCCGGCCGACGCGGCGCTCGGCCCGTCGCAGGCCAAGCGCGCGCTCTTGCCCGAGGCCGACCGCCTGCGCCCGACGTGGATGGTCGAGGCCTACGGCGCGCCGGCCGGCTCGACCGACGCGCACCTGTGGCGGGTCTTCGTCGACGCCGGCACCGGCGACGTCGTCCGCCGCGACGACCTCACCGTCGACGCCGCGTTCACCTACCGGGTGTTCGCCGACGCCGACGCCGCCGGCCGCCCGTTCGACGGCCCGCAGCAGAGCTTCATGCCGCACCCGAGCGGCACGCCCGACGGCACCCAGCCCGCGTTCGTCGCGCCGAACCTGGTGACGATGGACGGCTTCAACACCAACCCGATGGGCGCCGTCGATCCGTGGCTGGCCGCCGCCGCCACCACGACCAACGGCAACAACGTCGACGCCTACGCCGACCGCGCGGCGCCCGACGGCCTGTCGGGCACCGACTTCCGCGCGTCGACGACCGGCACCCGCACGTTCGATCGCGGCTACGACCCGGCCCAGGGCCCGCTGGTCTCGCAGGCCCAGGGCATGGCCGCGGTCACCCACCTCTTCTACCTGAACAACTGGCTGCACGACTGGTGGTACGACTCCGGCTTCGACGAGGCGGCCGGCAACGCCCAGCAGGACAACTTCGGCCGCGGCGGCGCCGGCGGCGATCCGATCCACGCCGAGGCGCAGGACGACGCCAACGGCGGCAGCCGCAACAACGCCAACATGTCGACGCCGTCCGACGGCATGTCGCCGCGGATGCAGATGTACCTGTGGAGCGGCGCCTCGACGCACACGCTGACGGTCAACCCCGGCAACCTCAGCTTCGGCAACTCGACCGCGGCCTTCGGCCCGCAGGTCTTCGATCTCACCAACACCGTCGTCGACGCCAGCGACGCCGCCCACGAGGCGTGCGGCGCGATCACCGGCGCCACCGGCCGCATCGTCGTGGTGACCCGCGGCAACTGCACGTTCGTGCAGAAGGCGCAGAACGTCCAGACCGCCGGCGGCGTCGGCATGATCCTGGTCAACACCGGCCCCGGCACCGAGACCATGGCCGGCACCGGCACCACCCTGCCGCCGGCGCTGATGATCAGCCAGGCCGACGGCGCGACGCTGCGGTCGCTGATCGCCGCCGGCGCCACCACCGCGCGCATGGTCCGCAGCGCCGCCGGCGTCGAGCGCGACGGCGACCTCGACAGCGGCATCGTCGCCCACGAGTGGGGCCACTACCTGCACCACCGGCTGGCCGCGTGCGGCGCGTCGCAGTGCGGCGCGATGAGCGAGGGCTGGGGCGACTTCAGCGCGCTGTTCACGCTGGTCCGCCCGACCGACGATCCGCACCGCGCCTACCCGATGGGCGTCTACGCCGCGGTGTCGTTCGCCGACGCGTACTACGGCATCCGCCGCGCGCCCTACAGCACCGACTTCACCAAGAACGGCTTCACGTTCGGCCACATCCAGCAGAGCGCGACCCTGCCGACGACGTTCCCGATCGCCTTCACCGGCATGAACGAGGAGGTCCACAACGCCGGCGAGGTGTGGGCCGCGATGATGTGGCAGGCCTACGTCGCGCTGATCGACAAGGACGGCTACGCCGCCGCTCGCCGCGAGATGTCCGACTACGTCGTCGCCAGCCTGCTGCTCACGCCGAGCGACGCCACCTTCACCGAGGCCCGCGACGCGCTGCTGGCCGCGGCCCAGGCGCTCGACCCGACCGACACGATCGCGCTGGCCCAGGCGTTCGCGCTCCGCGGCGCCGGCTCGTGCGCCGCGTCGCCGGCGCGGACCTCGACCAACCTCAACGGCGTCGTCGAGGACTTCTCGCTGCGCGGCAAGCTCGGCATCGGGCCGATCACGATCACCGACGCCGGCGTCACCTGCGACACCGACGGCATCCTCGACGCCGGCGAGACCGGCCAGCTGCGCGTCACGATCGCCAACGGCGGCATGGCCGCGCTGACCAACACCACCGTGACGGTGTCGACCACCACGCCCGGCGTCACGATCGTCGCGCCCAGCCGGACCGCCGCGCCGGTCGCGCCGCTGGCCAGCTCGATCGAGACGTTCACGATCCGCATGGCCCCGACCGTGACCGCGCAGACGCCGATCGCGATCACCGTGCAGCTGGCCGACGCCGGCGCGTGCGTGACCAGCGCGATGGCGACCGCGACGATCGCCGGCAACTACGACGTCGTCCCCAACGCGGCCACCACCGACGACGTCGAGGCGGCGCAGACGGTGTGGACCACCGCCGGCACCGCCGGCATGTGGGCCCGCGAGCTGCTCGGCACCAGCACGGGCTGGCACGGCCTCGACCTGACCTCGACCGGCGACGGCCAGCTGGTGTCGCCGCCGCTGCCGGTCGGCGCCGGCAACCTGACCGTGGCGTTCGCGCACCGCTTCGACTTCGAGTGGTCGACCGGCACGTTCTGGGACGGCGGCGTGATCGAGATCTCGACCAACGGCGGCACCACCTGGGCCGACGCGTCGACGTTCGGCGTCACCCCCGGCTACACCGGCACGCTCAGCACCGCCAGCGGCAACCCGCTCGGCGGCCGCCAGGCCTACGGCCGGCGCAACGCCGCGTACCCGAACCGCAACAACGTCAGCCTCGCGTTCGGCACCCAGTTCGCGGGGCAGACCATCCGCCTGCGCTTCCGCATCGGCACCGATCAGGCGGCCGGCGCCGGCGGCTGGGAGCTCGACGACATCGCCATCACCGGGCTGACGACGCCGGCGTTCCCGCGGGTGACCGCCGAGGGGCCGACCTGCCAGGCGCCGCCCACGGTCAGCGCTGGCGCCGACCGCACGGTCGCGGCCAGCAGCGCGGTCGCGCTGGCCGGCACCGCCAGCGACCCCAACGGCGACGCGCTCGCGCTGGCCTGGACCCAGACCGCGGGTCCGGCGGTGACGCTGGCCGGCGCCACGACGCTGACGCCCAGCTTCACCGCGCCGGCGGCCGCGACCTCGCTGACGTTCCAGCTCACGGCGAGCGACCCGTTCGCCAGCGCCAGCGACACCGTCGTGGTCACCGTCAGCCCGCCGCCGCCGATCGACGCGGGCCTGCCGATCGACGCCGCGATCCCGATCGACGCCGCGATCCCGATCGACGCCGCGATCCCCGTCGACGCCGCGATCCCCGTCGACGCCGCGACGCCCGACCCCGACGCCGGCCCGGTCGACCCCGACGCCGGCCCGGTCGATCCCGACGCCGGGACACCGCCGATCGACGGCGGCGTGACCATCGACGCCGCGCCCACCGGCGGCTCGCAGGACGGCGGCTGCTGCTCGACCGGCGACGCCAGCGCTCCGGGCTCGACGCTGCTGGCGCTGGGCGCGCTCGGCCTGGTGTTCCGCCCGCGGCGCCGCCGGCGGTGAGCCGCGGGCGGCGGGTGTCAGGTCCTCGACGCTGTCCGATCGTCGACGGCCGCGATCGAGCGCACACCGCCGCCGCACGGTCAGACCTTCGGACCGCGCCGCGCGTCGATCGAGGCACCCCCATGCTGCCTCGCACCGCCCCGCCCCTCGCGCTCGTCGCGCTGTTCGCGCTCCTCGCCACCGGTTGCTTCACCGCGCGCACCGCCGTCGGTCCGCAGCTCGGCACCGCGGGCCGCGCCGGCGTCAACGCCACCGCCGGCGTCGGCATGGGCTACGGCTTCGCCGGGCACCAGGCGATCTACGCGATCGTCAACGGCGGCGTCGTCACCGACACCCACGCCCACGGCCAGCTGTTCGACGTGTTCAGCTACGTCAACTACGACCTCCCGGTCCCGGTGCGCGTCGACGCGCGGCTCGGCATGCGGTTCGGGCGCGCCCGCTACGACGAGGAGGCGCGCTCGATGTACGGCGTCGCGATCGCGGTCTTGCCCTGGCACCACGTCAGCCGCGGCGGGCACGAGCGCTCGGAGAAGGGCTGGACCGACATCGGCCCCGACATCGACGCGGTCCGCGGCCTGGGCGTCGAGGTCGCGCTCGACACGCTGCCGGCACCCTCGGCGGCCGAGCCCGGCCTGACGATGGTCACGCTCAGCCTGGTCGGCGACATCGGCACGATGCTCGCCCGCTGAGTTCCTCGAGGGCGTGTCGCCACGCGTCCGCGCTACTTCAGGTTGGTCAGCAGCATCCGCTGGGTGGCGCTGGGGCCGCGCGACGGTCGCGGCAGCCACACCACCTCGGTGGTGTCGCCGCGCATGTGATCGCGGACCAGCCCGGCCGGCCACATCACCGCCTCCTTGGCGTCCCGCTTGACCACCACGTACAGCGGCAGCGTCGACACGTCGCGCTTGACCATCGCGTTGGCCGCGGGGTCGAACGTCCACGAGGTCTGGCGCGCGAACGCCTCGCCCCGCAGCCGCACCGCCAGCACCGTCTCGGTGGGGAACGCCTTCTTCCACGCCGCCTTGACCCGGGCCTCGAGCGCGGCGCGCTCGTCGCCGGCGTAGAGGTCGTCGGGCGCGCGGTTGGTGTTCACCAGCTCGGCCGCGAACCCGTCGATCGCGGCCGCCGCCGCGTCCTCGGCGGCGCGCCCGGCGGCGATCGCCTGGTCGCCCTCGGCCTTGCCCACCAGCGACGCGTAGACCGCCGGCAGGTTGACCAGCCGGTTGCGCAGGCCCTGGATCTCGCCGTCGGGATCGAGGATCGCGTTGAACTGCTTGCCGGCGCGCGCCTTGGCGATCGCCGCGGCCAGCGCCTTGCCGTCGGCGTCGATCCGCGCCGGCGCGGCCGCCACGAAGGCCGCGAGCTGCGCGCCGAACGCGGCCATCGCGGCGTCGGCGTCCTCGTCGGCCACCTCGCGCAGCGCGATCAGCTCCTGCGCGACCGGCGGGATCGGCTTGGCCACCAGCGCCGCCGCGTAGGTGGCCTTGAGCGCCGCGTACTCGCGTTGCGCCTGCGCCCACTGCCGCCCCCACGCGATCAGCTGCGCCAGCTCGGGGTGGTCGACCCAGCGCGCGAACAGGTAGTGATCGACGTCGAACGCCTCCGCGCGCTCGGTCATCTCGTGCCACGCCGCGAGCTTCGCCAGGTCGGCCGCGAAGCGCGGCGCCGTCACCTGCGCGCGCACGCCGTCGGCCGCCGCCTGCGCCTGCGCCTCGGCCCGCTGCCGCGCGGCGATCTTGGCCGCCAGCTTGGCCTCGAGCTGCTTCAGCCGCGCCGCCTCGGCCGCCACCCCCGCGTCGCCCGTTGGCAGCGTCGCCAGCAGCTCGCGCAGCTTCTGGATCCGCCGCGTCAGGTCGCCCTCGACGCGCTCGGTGAGCAGGCCGCCGCGGCTGGCCGCCGAGCTGACCGCCCGATCGAGCTGCTGATCGACGTTGGTGATCTGCCCCTGGGCGCGCTTGAGCGTCGACGCCTGCTTCTTGTCGAGCGGCGCGGCGGTCGCCAGGCCGACCCCCAGGATCAACGACACGAACCACAGCGAGGCGCGGCGGAGCTTCATCCTCCCAGCATCGGCCGGGGCCGCGCGCGCGCCACCTCACGCCCCTCTCACGTCGCGCCGGTCCGCGGAAACCGCGGGGCCGCGCCACGCCACCATCACAGCATGCGCACGCTGCCCGGCGCCCTGCTCGCGCTCGCCCTCGCCGCGGCCCGCGCCGACGCCCAGGTCGCGGCCGATCGCGACGTCCTCGTCGACGCCGAGCCCGCCGCCACCTGTCGCGCCGCCCACGCGGCCCGGGCGCCCGGCTGCCCGCGCCTGGTGCGGCGCACCGCCGTCGGCATCGAGCTGTTCGCGCCGGTCCGGTTCGACGTCGGCAGGTGGGTGCTCCGCCCCGAGAGCTTCGCGCTGCTCGACGAGGTCGTCGCGGTGCTCGCGGCCCACCCGGCCGGCACGCTCGAGATCCAGGGCCACTACAAGTCCACCGGCTACGCGGTCTCGATGTCGCAGCGCCGCGCCGCGGTCGTGCGCGACTACCTGGTCAGCCGGGGCGTCCCCGCCGCCCGGCTGATCGCGCGCGGCTACGGCGAGGACGTCCCGCGGGTCTTGCCGATCACCGACCCGCGCAACCGGCGCATCGAGCTGCGCTGGGTGCCGTGAACGCGCGCGCGCCCGCTCACGCCGCGCGCACGCGGCCCGGGGCCGCCGCCGCCGCCAGCAGCGCCGCCATCCGCGCGTTCATGATCTTCTCGGCCCGCGCCGTGGGGTGGTCGTAGCCGAGCAGGTGGCACAGGCCGTGAGCCGAGAGGAAGCACAGCTCGTGCGTCAGCCCGGCGACGCCGCGCCGCTTGGCCTGGCGACGCGCGGTGTCGACCGAGACGATCACGTCGCCCAGCACGCCGAGGTCGGTCGCGCCGGCCGGCCCCTCGCGCTGCGCGAACGCCAGCACGTCGGTCGGCTTGTCCTTGCTGCGGTAGTCGCGGTTGAGCGCGTGGATCACCGCGTCGTCGGTGTAGCGGAACGCCGCCTCGAGCGGCCGGCCCTCGGTGGCCGCCGCCGCCGCCACCATCCGGCGGACGCAGCGGCGCAGCGCGGCGCGGTCGAAGCCGACGCCCAGCCCGCGATCGATCGCGACGTCGACGGTGGCGAGGGTGGCAGCGGTGGCGGTCACGACTTGAGCTGATCCCACACCCGCGCGCCGACGAACACGTCGAACAGCTCGTCGTCGAGCAGGCCCTTCCTGACGTCGGTGGCCAGGATGTCGAGCGCGCGCTCGACCGGCATCGCCCGCTTGTACGGGCGATCCTTGGCGGTCAGCGCGTCGAAGATGTCGGCGATCGTCATCATCCGCGCCGGCACCGGGATCTCGTCGCCGCGCAGCTGGTTGGGGTAGCCCGTGCCGTCGAGCTTCTCGTGGTGGGCGCCGGCGATGTCGGGCACCTGGCGGAACTGCCGGCCCCACGGGATCTGGCGCAGGAAGTTGTAGGTGTGGACGACGTGGCTCTCGATCTCGAAGCGCTCCTCGCGGGTCAGCGAGCCGCGCATGACCTGCAGCGCGGTGGCCTCCTCGGGCGACAGGTACGGCCGGCTGACGCCCTCGGGATCGACGAACACCCGGCCGGCGATGTCGGAGATGCGCTCGAAGCCGCCCTGCTCGAGCACGGTCGGCTCGTTGGCGCCCAGGATCCACCGCACCATGTCGTCGAGCTCGCCCAGCGAGCGCCTGGCCAGCTCGTCGATCGCCGGCACCTCGTCGGCGTGGCCGCACAGGTAGCAGTCGAGCTTCTTGGCCAGCGAGTCGACCTCGATGCCGCGGCGGATCAGGTGGAACCGCTGCACGACCATGTCGCGCTGGTGCTCGTAGAGCTTCTTGGCCTTGACCAGCACGTGCTCGCGCACGCCGACCTTGCCGAAGTCGTGGAGCAGCGCCGCGTACTCGATCTGGGTCAGGTCGTCGGCGGTGAAGCGCAGGTCGCGGTAGCGGCCGCTGTCGAGGCGATCGGTGGCCCGGGCCAGGCCCAGGGTCAGGGTCGCGACCCGCTCGGAGTGGCCCGACGTCGTCGGGTCGCGCGACTCGATCGCGGTGACCGACGCGCGGACGAAGCCCTCGAACAGCGTCTTGACCTCGTCGTACAGCCGCGCGGTCTCGAGCGCGATGCCGGCCTGCGACGCCAGCGAGGTGGCGTAGGCGATCGACGCGTCGTCGAACGGCACCACCCGCTCGGCGAAGTCGTCGGGCGTCTCGAGCATGATCGTGCCGCGGGCGCGCTTGTTGATCAGCTGGATCACGCCGATCACCTGGTGGCGCGCCGAGATCATCGGCACCGTCAGCATCGACCGCGTCTGGTAGCGGTACTTGTCGTCGAAGCTGCGGTCGTGGACGAAGCCCCACGGGTTGTTGCCGGTGCCGCGCGGATCGAGCTGGTACAGGTCGGGGATGTTGATGACGTCGGACGACAGCACGCAGGTGCCGACGATCGAGCTCCCCGACACCGCCATCGTGAAGCCCTTGGAGTCGATCCGCCGCGAGTCGTTCTGGCTGACCATGAAGCGCAGCGTGCGCTCGGTCGCGTCGTCGTCGCCCTCGACGATGTACACTGACCCGGCGTCGGCGCCGGTCACGTCGCGGGCCTGGCGCAGGATGATCTCGAGCAACGACGCCATGTCGCGCTGCTGCGACAGCGCGCGGCCGGTCTCGATCAGCAGCCGGTTCTCGTGCTGGGCTTGGGCCAGCTCGAGCTCGAGGCCGGCGGCGATCTGGCGCAGCGCCGAGCCCTCGGCCCGGGCCCGCAGCGCCAGCGCCACTCGCTCGATCGACGCCGGCACCGCCAGCGCCGCGACGTCGGCGTCGTCGGCCAGCGCCAGCGCGCCGGCCGCCGAGAACTCGTCGTCGTTGCCGACCAGCATCAGCGCGTAGTTGCCGCTGCGCGCGCGCAGGAGGTGGGGGCGCACCGCCACCGGGTCGCGCCACACCGCCGGCCACGCCAGCACCAGCAACAGCGGCGCCTTGATCCGCGCCAGATCGCGGCGGGTCTCGAGCTCGATCCAGCCGGGGCCGCTGCGCCGCACCTGCCACGCGGCCAGCCGCGGATCGCCGTCGATCGCGGCCGCGACCTCGTCCTGGGTCCCGATCTGCACGCCGCTAGTCTACCGTGGCCGGCGGCTCGGCGGCGGCGTCGGCCCCCGCTTCCCGCGGCGGCTCGCCGATCGGCGGCCGGGGCGCGAAGCGGTCCTCGCCGTGCATCCGCTCGCTGCGGGCCCGATCGCGGGCGTCGTAGGCGCGGATGATCTCGGCCACCAGCGGGTGGCGGACCACGTCGGTGTCGGTGAAGCGGGTCACGCCGATGCCGCGGATGCCCTCGAGCAGGTGCAGCGCGTCGCGCAGCCCCGACGGCTGGCCGCGCGGCAGGTCGGTCTGCGACGGATCGCCGGTGACCACCGCCTTGGCGCCGAAGCCCAGGCGGGTGAGGAACATCTTCATCTGCTCGACCGACGTGTTCTGGGCCTCGTCGAGGATGACGAACGCGTCGTTGAGGGTGCGGCCGCGCATGAACGCCAGCGGCGCGACCTCGATGACGTCGTCGGCCATCATCTTCTGGACCTTGTCGACGTCGAGCATGTCGCCGAGCGCGTCGTACAGCGGCCGGACGTACGGGCTGACCTTCTCCTCGAGCGTGCCGGGCAAGAACCCGAGCTTCTCGCCGGCCTCGACCGCCGGCCGGGTCAGGACGATCCGCCGCACCTGCTTGTCGAGGAGCGCGCGGACCGCCAACGCCACCGCCAGGTAGGTCTTGCCGGTGCCGGCCGGGCCGACGCCGAAGACGATGTCGTTGGCGCGCACCTGATCGACGTACTGCTTCTGGTTGGCGCCCTTGGGGGCGATCGGCCGCCCGGCGCGCGGCACCAGCACGGTGTCGGTGAAGATCGGCGCCAGCTCGGCGCCGCTGTCGGCCGACAGCACCTTGACCGCGCGCACGACGTCGTCCGACGCCAGGTGCTTGCCCTTGCGCGCGAAGCCGTACAGCTGCTCGAGCGCCGAGCGGACGACCCGGACGACGTCGTCGTCACCGTCGATGGTGATCTCGTTGCCGCGCAGGTGGATCTGGGCGCCGGCGGTGCGCTCGATCAGCTTGAGCCGGGTGTTGTTGGTGCCGCACAAGGCCTGGAGGGCCTCGGGGTCGTCGAACGCGAGCTTGTCGCGGCGGAGGGCGGGCTTGGTCACGATCAGGGGTTTCTGCCGGCGCGAGCGAAGTCGACCGGCTCGACCCGGGGCCGGGGTTGTAGCAGGAACCGCGGCGGCTGGCACGCGCGACCGCCGACGGGTACGGTGCGCGCCATGGCCGCCTCCCCCGCCGTCCCGCCCACCCCCGGGGCCTCGCTGGCCCGCCTCGTCGAGATCATGGATCGCCTGCTGGCGCCCGACGGCTGCCCGTGGGACCGCGAGCAGACGCTGGCGACGCTGCGGCCGTTCCTGGTCGAGGAGACCTACGAGGTGCTCGACGCGCTCGAGCGCGGCCACGTCGGCGACCACCGCGAGGAGCTCGGCGATCTGCTGATGCAGATCGTCTTCCAGGCGGCGCTGCGCCGGGCCGAGGGCGCGTTCGCGATCGACGACGTCGTCGCCGAGATCTGCGACAAGCTGGTGCGCCGCCACCCCCACGTCTTCGGCGCCCCCGGCGACTCGGACGCGAAGACCTCGGCCGAGGTGCTGACCCAGTGGGAGCAGATCAAGGCCCAGGAGAAGGCCGCCAAGGCCGCCAAGGCCGCCCGCACGCTGGGCGGGGTGATGCCCGGGCTGCCCGCCCTGGCCCGGGCCCAGAAGCTGGGCGACAAGGCCGGCCGGGTCGGGTTCGACTGGGGCGGCTGGCAGGGATCGCTCGCCAAGGTGCGGGAGGAGGTCGACGAGGTGGCCGAGGTGGCGCCGACCGCCGGCCCCGCCGCCCACCACGAGATCGGCGATCTGCTGTTCGCGGTGGTCAACCTGGCCCGCAAGCTGGGCGTGGACGCCGAGAGCGCGCTGCACGACGCGTCCCGGCGCTTCACCCAGCGGTTCGAGTACATCGAGGACCGCCTCGGCGAGGCCGGCCGCCGCCCGGCCGACTCCAACCTCGAGGAGATGGACGCGCTGTGGAACGCCGCGAAGGCGGCCGGGGTCGGGGTCCGGGGATGAGCGCGCCTCCACCGGCGTCCGCGTCTGGAGTCTCGCGTTTCGGGCAGGGGCCCCGTCGGGGCATGACCCGACGGGGAAGGGGCTTTGCGAAAGCCCCTTCCAGAGAACAGTGTGCAAGTTTTTTGAGCACGCGCGGTGGAAGTCGCGGGAACACAGGCGCTCCGGACCGCGCCGAGGCCGCTCGCACGCAGGTTGTCCACAACCTCGCGCCAGGCCGGTGACCAGGATGCGACCAACCGACGTCCGACGAACCGCCCCGCTTGACAGGGCTGGCAGCGGTGCGCTACCTACCGGCGCTCGTTAAGGGAGACTCACGTGGCCAACAATCCTTCGGCCGAGAAGGCGAACCGTCAATCGATCAAGCGTCGCACGCGCAACCGCGCGGCCATGTCGGCGCTCCGCACTGCTGTGAAGAAGGCGCGCGCCGCCATCGACGGCAAGGCGGCCGAGGCTGCCGATCTACGCAAGACGGCGATCTCGATCATCGACAAGGCGGTCTCGCGCGGTGTGCTCAAGCGCAACACCGCCTCGCGCTACGTCTCGCGGCTCGCCAGCCGCGGCACGGCGTCGTAATCCAGGGTCCCGTCGACCCACGCCTCGGCGCGGCCGAGGTCTCTTGCCCGAGATGCCAGCGCCGCCCGTCGTGCGCCCGGCGCTCGGGTTTCTCATTGCCCTACCCGCCCTGGCGTCGCCGGGGCTAGACCGCACCGGCCCGGCGTCCACCGTTCGCGGCGTCCGGTAGGTCCGTGTGCTAACCCTGCCGCTGCCATGCGGTGGGTCTTCAGGCGCTGGCCGGGCGCTCGCCCCGGGCCGCGGCACCGCGAGATCGGCTGATGCTCTGGCGCCTGCTCCGCACCTACCTGCGCCCGTACCGGCGGCACCTCGCCGTGATCGTCGCGCTGCAGCTGTGCGGCACGCTGGCGTCGCTGTACCTGCCGAGCCTCAACGGCCACATCATCGACCGCGGCGTCGCCACCGGTGACACCGGCTACATCCTGCGCCGCGGCGGCCTGATGCTGGCCATCGCCGGGCTGCAGATCGCCTGCGCGGTGGCGGCGGTGTGGTTCGGCGCCCGGGTGGCGATGGGCTACGGCCGCGACCTGCGCGCCGGCATCTTCCACCACGTCGGCCGGCTGTCGACCCGCGAGGTCGGCAAGTTCGGCGCGCCGTCGCTGATCACCCGCACCACCAACGACGTCCAGCAGGTGCAGATGCTGGTGCTGATGAGCGTCACGATGCTGGTGGTCGCGCCGATCATGTCGATCGGCGGCATCGTCATGGCGCTGCGCGAGGACCTCGTGCTGTCGCGGCTGCTCGCGGTGTGCATCCCGGCGCTGGCCGGCAGCATCGGCCTGGTGATCTCGCGGATGGTGCCGCGGTTCCGGGCCATGCAGCCCAAGCTCGACCGCGTCAACCAGGTGCTGCGCGAGCAGATCACCGGCATGCGGGTGGTGCGGGCGTTCGTGCGCGAGCCGGCCGAGGCCGCGCGGTTCGACGCCGCCAACGCCGACCTCACCGCCAGCGCGCTGGCGATCGGCCGGCTGCAGGCGCTGATGTGGCCGACGGTGATGCTGATGTTCAACGTCTCGACCGTCGCGGTCATGTGGTTCGGCGGCAAGCGGGTCGCCGACGGCGGCCTGGCGATCGGCGCGCTCACCGCCTACCTCAGCTACCTGCTGCAGATCCTGATGGCGGTCATGATGACGTCGTTCATGTCGATCATGATCCCGCGGGCGGCGGCGTGCGCCGAGCGGATCGTCGAGCTGCTCGACACCGTGCCGGCGATCGCGGCGCCGGCGACGCCGGTGGTGCCGGCCGCGCCGACCGGCGTCGTCGAGCTGCGCGCCGTCGAGTACCGCTACCCGGGCGCCACCGCGCCGGTCCTGTCCGAGGTGTCGCTGGTGGCGCGCCCCGGCGAGGTGACCGCGATCATCGGCGCGACCGGCGCCGGCAAGACCACGCTGCTCGAGCTGATCCCGCGGCTGGCCGATCCCACCGCCGGCGCGGTGTGGCTCGACGGCGTCGACGTCCGCGATCGCGATCCCGACGAGCTGCGCGCGCGGATCGCGGTGGTGCCGCAGCGGGCGTTCCTGTTCTCCGGCACGGTGGCGTCGAACCTGCGCTTCGGCAACCCGGCCGCCACCGACGACGAGCTGTGGGCGGCGCTGGCGATCGCCCAGGCCGACGACTTCGTCCGGGCCATGCCCGAGCAGCTGGCCGCGCCGATCGCCCAGGGCGGCACCAACGTCTCGGGCGGCCAGCGCCAGCGGCTGGCGATCGCCCGCGCGCTCCTGCGCGACCCGCGGGTCATCCTGTTCGACGACGCGTTCGCCGCGCTCGACCTGGCCACCGAGGCCCGGCTGCGCGCCGCGCTCGCGCCGCGGCTGGCCGGCGCGACGACGATCGTCGTGGCCCAGCGCATCGCCAGCATCCGCCACGCGGCGCAGATCGTCGTGCTCGACGGCGGCCGGGTGGTCGGGTGCGGCCGCCACGACGAGCTGGTGGCGAGCTGCCCGACCTACGCCGAGATCGTCACGTCGCAGACCGAGGAAGGGGCCGCCGCGTGAGCCGCCCCGCCACCCCACCCGCCCGCTCGGGCGCCGCCGCGATCCCGATCCGCGGCCCGTTCGGTCAGCTCGGCCCGCCGCAGAAGGCGCGGCGGTTCGGCCCGTCGGCGCGCCGGCTGATCGGCCTGCTCGGGCCGCAGCGCCGCACGATCGCCGTGGTGATCGCGCTGGCGATCGCCAGCGTCGCCTTGTCGGTGAGCGGCCCGCGCATCCTGGGCCGGGCGACCGATCTGATCTTCCGCGGCTTCCTCGGCCAGCGCCTGCCGGCCGGCGAGTCCCGGGCCGAGGCGGTGGCGCGGCTGCGCGCCGCCGGCAACGACCGCACCGCCGAGCTGATCGAGGCGATGGAGGTCGAGCCCGGCCGCGGCGTCGACCTGACCGCGCTGGCCCACGTGCTGGCGTGGGTGCTGGCGATCTACGCGCTGGCGTCGCTGCTCTTGTGGCTGCAGGGCTACCTGCTCAACCGCGTGGTCCAGGGCACCGTGCGGCGGCTGCGCGCCGACGTCGACGCCAAGCTGATGCGGGTGCCGCTGGCCTACTTCGATCGCCAGCCCCACGGCGAGGTGCTGAGCCGGGTGACCAACGACATCGACAACGTCGCGATGGGGCTGCAGCAGGTGCTGTCGCAGATCCTGGTCGCCGCGCTGACCGCGATCGGCGTGCTGGCGATGCTGGTGTGGATCTCGCCGCTCCTGGCGCTGATCGCGCTGGTCACGGTGCCGCTGTCGGTGGTCGTCACCGCGCGCATCGGCAAGCGCGCGCAGCAGGGCTTCACCGCGCAGTGGCGCCACGTCGGCGCGCTCAACGGCCAGATCGAGGAGGCGTTCGCCGGCCACGCGCTGGTCACCGCGTTCGGCCGCCGCCCCGAGGTCGAGGCGCGGTTCGCGGCCACCAACGCCGACCTCTACGCCGCCGGCACCCGCGCGCAGTTCGTGTCGAGCCTGCTGATGCCGGCGATCCAGTTCCTCGGCAACCTGACCTACATCGCGATCGCGGTGGTCGGCGGCCTGCGGGTCGCCGCCGGCGCGATGCTCCTGGGCAGCGTCCAGGCGTTCATCCAGTACGCCCGGCAGTTCACCCAGAACCTGTCGCAGCTGGCCCAGGTGGCCAACGTCCTGCAGTCGGGCGTGGCGTCGGCCGAGCGGGTGTTCGAGCTGCTCGACGAGCCCGATCAGTCGTCGGAGCGCACCGAGGCGACCCTGCCGACGCCGCCGCGGGGCGAGGTGCGGTTCGAGGACGTCGCGTTCCGCTACCGCCCCGACGCGCCGCTGATCGACGGCCTGTCGCTGACCGCCGCGCCCGGCCAGACCATCGCGATCGTCGGCCCGACCGGCGCCGGCAAGACCACGCTGGTCAACCTGCTGATGCGGTTCTACGACCTCGCCGGCGGGCGGATCCTCCTCGACGGGGTCGATCTGGCCGCGGTGCCGCGGGCCGCCGCCCGGCGGCCGTTCGGGATGGTGCTGCAGGACACCTGGCTGTTCGGCGGCACGATCATGGACAACATCCGCTACGGCGACCCGGCCGCCTCCGACGAGCAGGTCCTCGCCGCCGCCCGCGCCACCTACGTCGACCGCTTCGTCCGCGCGCTGCCCGCCGGCTACGCCACCGTGCTCGACGCCGACAGCGGCAACCTGTCGGCCGGCGAGCGCCAGCTGATCACGATCGCCCGCGCGTTCCTGGCCGACCCGGCGGTGCTGATCCTCGACGAGGCCACCTCGTCGGTCGACACCCGCACCGAGGCGCTGGTCCAGCGGGCGATGGCGCGGCTGCGCGCCGGCCGCACCAGCTTCGTGATCGCCCACCGGCTGTCGACGATCCGCGACGCCGACCGCATCCTGGTGCTCGACCACGGCGCGATCGTCGAGCAGGGCAGCCACGCCGAGCTGCTCGCCGCCGGCGGCGCATACCACGCGCTCTACCACGCGCAGTTCGCCGCCCCGACCGCCCCGACACCGTGAGCGCGGCGCGGCCCGGCCGCCCGCCCTACTTGATGACCGCGAGGCGCGGCGACTTCTTGGGCTTGCCCAGCACCGTCGCCGCCATCTTGAGCGCGACCGTCGACGCCAGCTGCATGAAGCCCTGGCTGACCGCGCTGTCGGGGCTAGCGATCACGATCGGCACGCCGGCGTCGCCGCCGAAGCGGATGCGGGTGTCGATCGGGATCTCGCCCAGGAACGCGGTGCCGACCTCCTGCGCCAGGCGCTTGCCGCCGCCGTGGCTGAAGATCTCGTCGCGGTGGCCACACGCCGGGCAGGTGTAGTGGCTCATGTTCTCGACGATGCCGAGGATCGGGATCTCGACCTTCTCGAACATCGCGATGCCCTTGACCACGTCGACGATCGACACCTCCTGCGGCGTCGTCACCATCACCGAGCCGGCGATCGGGATCAGCTGCGACAGCGACAGCTGGACGTCGCCGGTGCCGGGCGGCAGGTCGCACACCAGGTAGTCGAGATCGCCCCACTCGACGTCGCCCAGGAACTGCTGCAGCAGGCGGTGGACCATCGGCCCGCGCCACACCACCGCCTCGCCCTTGTCGACGAAGAAGCCGACCGAGATCACCTTGATGCCGTGGTGGACCGCGGGGACGATCTTGTTCTCGCCGGCGGTGCCCGGCGGCCGCTCGGGCGGGCCGAGCATGGTCGGGATCGACGGGCCGAACACGTCGGCGTCGAGCAGGCCGACCTTGGCGCCGTGGCGGGCCAGGGCCAGCGCCAGGTTGGTGGCGACGGTCGACTTGCCGACGCCGCCCTTGCCGGCGGCGACCGCCAGCACGTTCTTGGGCCCCTTGAGCAGCGCCTTGTCGCTGGGCGCCGGCGTGTGGGCGGTGACCACCGTCGGCACCACCGTGACCCGGCGGGCGCCAGCGGCCTGCAGCGCGGCCTCGATGCGGGTCGCCAGCTCGCGGCGCAGCGCCTGCGGGTAGGCGTGGGTCGGCAGCTCGACCTTGACCAGCACGTCGGCGCCGTCGATCTCGCAGCCGGCGTAGATGCGGTGGCTGACGAGGTCGGCGTTGATCGCCGGATCGATGACGGTCGCCAGGACGTCCCGGACCTTGGCGTCGGTGATGCTCATGCGAGGTGTCCCATCTTGGCCTTCTTGACCGTGAGGTAATCGGCGCTGGCCGCGCCCGCGTCGACCCAGTGCGACTCGTGGGTGGTGGGCACGCCGGCCGCGACCAGGCCGGCGATCTTGTCGGGGTTGTTGGTCATCAGCCGCACCGACCGGACGCCGAGATCGCGCAGGATCGCGGCGGCGAGGTCGTAGCTGCGGTGATCGGCCTCGAAGCCGAGCTGCAGGTTGGCCTCGACGGTGTCGGCGCCGGCGTCCTGCAGCGCGTAGGCGCGGACCTTGTTGCCCAGGCCGATGCCCCGGCCCTCTTGCACCAGGTAGACGACGACGCCGCGGCCCTCGGCGGCGACCCGCGCCAGCGCGGCGTCGAGCTGGGCCCGGCAGTCGCAGCGCTGGCTGCCCAGCACCTCGCCGGTGAAGCACGACGAGTGGACCCGGGTCAGCACGGCGTCGCCGGTGACGTCGCCCATCACCATCGCGACGTGCTCCTCGGCGGCCTCGTCGACGGCGCCGCCGACCGCGGTCCCGCCGGGGCCGAGCGCCGCGCCGGTGCGGTACACCACCAGGCGGAACTCGCCGTGGGGCGTCGGCAGCTTGCTCGCGGCGTATCGGACCACGTCCATGGCGGGCGGATCCTTGGCACCCGCCGGGGGCCTTGTCAACGGCGCCCTCGTCGAGGTTTGACAGCCCGCCTGGTCCTTCGTAGGGTGCGCCCATGTCGGTTCGTGAAGTCGTCGTGTGGCCCGATCCGCGGCTGCGCCAGCCGTCGGTCGCGGTCACCGAGTTCGGGCCGGCGCTGCGCGCGCTGTACCAGGACCTGGTCGACACCATGTACGCGGAGCGCGGCCTCGGCATCGCCGCGTTGCAGCTGGGCGATCCGACCCGGATGTTCATCGTCGAGCCCGAGCTGGCCGGCCGCGCCAAGGAAGACCCGCCGGTCGCGTTCGTGAACCCCGAGGTGATGTTCGAGAGCGACGACAAGCAGAAGTCCGACGAGGGCTGCCTGTCGTTCCCCAACATCTACGTCCAGGTCGAGCGCCCGATGCGCACCACCGTCAAGGCCCAGGACCTCGACGGCAACTGGTTCGAGGTGTCGGGCGAGGGCCTGCTGGCCCGCTGCCTCCTGCACGAGAACGACCACCTGACCGGCAAGCTGCTGGTCGACTTCGTCGGCCCGCTCAAGCGGCAGATGATCAAGCGCAAGCTCGCCAAGCGCGGCGAGCGCGACGACGAGTAGCGCGCGTGACCGACGCCGTCTTCGTCCGCGGGCTGGTGTTCGAGGGCAACCACGGCTACACCGCCGCCGAGCGCCGCGGCACCCGGCGGTTCCGGGTCGACGTGACGATCGAGCGCGACCTGTCGACCGCCAGCAAGAGCGATCGGCTGGCCGACACGATCGACTACGGCAAGCTGTCGGAGCTGGTGGTCCGGCTCGGCACGCAGTCGACGTGGAAGCTGATCGAGGCGCTGGCCGGCGCGATGGCCGACGCGATCCTCGCGGCCTACCCCGGCGTGACCGTGACGATCACGCTGGAGAAGCTGGCCCCGCCCTGCCCGGGTGTCCCCGAGGCGTGTGGGGTGCGGCTGACGCGGCGAGGCGACTGAGTTTCGGGCACGGGCACGGGCACGGGCACGGGCACGGGGCGACCGGTCAGCGCTCGATGCGAGGGACCAGCTGGCGCAGCTGCCAGGCGGCGAGCTCGGCCTGCTTGGTCTGGGCCAGCATGCGGGTGCGGATGCGGCCGACCGCGACGGTGACCATGATCAGGAACAGCGCCGCAGCGCCCAGCGTGATCACCGTGGCCTGGGGCTCCTGGAAGGTGACCACCGCCGACGTCACCCGGATCGCGCCGTCGCCGGTGGTCGTCGTCGCCGAGATCGCGCCGCTGGCCTCGAGCACCGCCGGCGCGATCATGGCGAGCAGCGACACCGCGATCGTCGGGTAGAGCCAGGAGCGGCGCCCGGCCGCGGCGAAGCCCACCGCGTTCATCGTGAACAGGGTCGGCGTCAGGATCATCGTCCCGAACACCCGGCTGGCGATCGCGATCGCCGTCGACGACAGCACCAGCCCGGCGAAGAACGTCAGCGCGTCGAGGCGGCCGCGGGCGCGGGCGGTCAGCATCGCGAACGCGGTGGCGACGGTGAAGCCGACCCAGCCCAGGAGCGGGTCGACGTGCTTGATGCCCATCCACGCCAGGAACAGCGCCAGCGGCAGCCACAGCACGTAGATCCACGCGCCGGCGGCGGCCAGGGTCGCGTAGGTGGCGTCCTCGGCGGCGACCACCGCGCGCTCGACCTCGGGCGGCGTGACCGGCGGCGGCGCCACCAGCAGCTCCATCAGCAGCGCCTGGGCCCGGGGCTGGCTGGGATCGAGCGCCAGCGCCTGGCCCAGCTCGCCCAGCGCGACCGCGCGGGCCCCGGCGTCGCCGGCCAGCGCCGCGGCCCGCTCGCGCAGCGCGCTGGCGGTGGCGCGCTCGGCCAGCTCGCGCCGGCGCTCGAGGTCGCGGTCGCCGTCGAGGTAGCGCTCGATCGCCTCGCGCATCGCCGCCACGGTGCGGAAGCGCTCGCCGGGCGCCAGCGCGGTGGCGCGGATGCAGACGTCCTCCAGCTCGGGCGGGACGCTGCCCACCGCGCGCAGCGACGCCCGGGCGTCGACGCCGGCCAGCGTCGCCGAGATCACCGCGGCCGGCGTGCCGCGCGCGATCAGCGGCCGGTAGGTCAGCAGCTCGAACAGCGTCGCCCCCAGCGCCCACACGTCGGCGCGCTCGTCGAGCGGCTCGCCGCGGGCCTGCTCGGGCGCCATGTAGCCGGGCGTGCCCAGGTACTGGCCGGCCTCGGTGAGCGCGCCGTCGAGCCCGGGCGGCAGGCTGGGCGTCGACGACGGCACGTCGGTGACGCCGGCGACCTTGGCCAGCCCCCAGTCGAGCACGTAGACCTCGCCGTGATCGCCGAGCATGATGTTGGCCGGCTTGAGATCGCGGTGCAGCACGCCGCGGGCGTGGGCCAGCTCGATCGCGTGGCACGCGCTGACGAACGCGGTCAGCAGGCGGCGCGGCGAGGCCCGGCGACGCGCCTCGACGTCGCCGGTGGCCAGCAGCGCGCACAACGTCGCCAGCGTCTCGCCGCGGACCCGCTTCATCGTGAAGTAGGTCGAGCCGTCGCGCGCGCCCAGCTCGTGGACCGGCACCACCGCCGGGTGATCGAGCTGGCCCTGGATCCGGGCCTCGCGCAGGAAGCGCGCGAGGCCGTCGTCGTCGATGCCGGCGCGGGCGACCTTGATCGCCACCTCGCGGCCGATCTGGCGATCGTCGGCCAGCCACACCTCGCCCATCCCGCCCTTGCCGATCACCTCGCGCAGGTCGTAGCGGTCGTCGGTGGCGACCGGCGTCGCCAGGCCGAGGTCGATCGTCGACGAGGTCGAGCGCGGATCGCGCAGGGTCTCGGCGGTCGGGAACGCCGGCTCCTCGCCGTCGCGGGTGCGCGGCGCGGTGGTGGTGGAGTCGTCGGTCGACGACGGTGCCCGGGGCATGCCGCATCAAACCACGCGCGGCCGGTCCGCGCGCGGCCCGACGTCGACACGCCTGCGTCAGTCGACCAGGCGCAGGTGGCTCGGGCGGCGGGCCCGCCGCGGCGGCTCGGGATCGGGCTCGGGGTCGGGGTCGGGCTCGCCGGCCTCGCCCTCGGTCGCCACCGCCTCGGGCGCGTCCTCGGGCCACACCATCCCGCGCGACTCGCCGTCGAGGATCAGCGCGAAGATCGCGGTCCACGGCAGGTGGCAGCGGAACGGCACGCCGCCGAACACCAGCGTGCCGGTGATGCCGTCGTCGTCGACGGTGAGGTCGGGGATCGGCGGGGTCAGGCCGTAGCCGAACCGCAGCACCAGCTTGGCCTCGCGGGTGAACCGGCTGGGCACCGCGACGCCCTCGCGGCGCGCGTCGAGGTGGACCAGGATCGGCCCCTTGGCCAGGAGCGCGTCGGCCACCACCCGCTTCTTGGGTCGCTCGGCCGCCGGCGGCGGCGGGGCCTCGGCCAGGGTCGGCAGCGGCTCCCGGGTCAGCGCCTCGCGCTCGGCCTCGTCGAGGAAGCCGGCCGACACCGCGGCGGCGACCAGCTCGTCGGGGCGGGTCGCGGCCGCCATCGCCTCGCGCATGATCGCGTCGGCGCGCTCGACGTGGCGGACCACCGCCTCGTGGGCGCCGACGGTCTCGAGCTCGCCCCCGCGCCAGCGCGCCAGGGCTTGCTCGACCTCGGCCAGCGAGCTGGCGAACCGCTGCTCGGTGAGCATCGCGAGGAGCTCATGCAGGCGGGCCAGGCGGGGATCGGTCGCGGTCATGGGCGGGTTCTATCAGGACTCGACGAGATCGGCGACCAGCGCGCGGATGTTCGCGGGGATGGGCAGCGGCTTGAACCGGGCCAGGTCGACCACCGCGCACACCACCGCGCCGGTGGCGCAGCGGACGTCGTCGCGCCGGACCTGGTAGCGGAAGGTGATCGAGGTGGCCCCCAGCTTGGCGACCGACAGCGCGATCGTGGCGGTGTCGCCGAACTTCAAGGGCGCGTGGTAGTCGGCCTCGGCGTGGACCGCCGGGAAGCCGACCCGGTCCTTGTCGAGCAGGTCGACGTAGGCCCGCGGCCCCAGGCGGGCGCGGAACAGCTCCTCGAACGCCATGTGGAAGTAGTGGAAGAACCGCGGGTAGTAGACGATGCCCGCGTGATCGACGTCGGCGAAGCGGACCGGGGTCGAGAACTCGAACGGCACGGCCGCACCCTACCCGGTCGCGGCGCCGCGCACCAACCGCTTCGCGCCCGGCGTGCTCAGGACGCCTTGGAGGCGTTGCGCAGCTCGGGGTGCTCGTCGAGCCAGGCCTTGAGGCTCTCGGGGCTGATCGTCACGACGACGTCCTCGGCGGCCACCTGGGCCTGGCAGGCCAGGCGCGACTCCGGCCGCACCGCCCACGCCTTGTCCATGATGTCGTTCTCCTTGTCGCTGATCTCGCCCAGCGAGTCGACGCCGCGGTCGACGTAGACGTGGCAGGTCGAGCACGCCAGGTTGCCGCCGCAGGCGTGGCCGACCCGGGCGCCGCACTCCTCGGCGACCTCGAGCAAGGTGGCGCCGTGGGACGCCTCGACGGTGACCGCCGCGGTCCCGGCGCCGCCGGGGTTGGTGAACGTGACGCGGGTCATCGACCGAGCTCCTCTTCGACCGTCGCCACCGTCTTGCCGGCCATGGCCGCGGCGATCGCCAGGTTCATGCGCCGCTCGGCGAACGGCTTGGACGCGCGGTCGAGGCCCTCGACCGCGGCGCGGATGGCCAGGTAGTCGTCGCCGGCGCGCGCCGTCTCGAGGGCGGCGATCGCGGCCTCGGTGGCGACCGCGACGTCGGCGTCGAGCAGGTGGGCGTCGCTGACCATCGCCGCGCGGGTGGCGGCCAGGATGCGCTCGGCCTCGACCCGCTCGGTGCGCAGGTTGCGCGCGACCAGGTCGTCCTCGGCGTGCTCGAACGACTCGATCAGCATGCGCTCGACCTCCTCGTCGGTGAGGCCGTAGGACGGCGTCACGTCGATCGCCGCCGACACGCCCGAGGTCAGCTCGCGGGCGGCGACGTGGAGGATGCCGTCGGCGTCGACCTGGAAGCTGATCTCGACCCGGGCCGCGCCGGCGATCATCGGCGGCACGCCGCGCAGCGTGAACCGGGCCAGCGAGCGGCAGGCCTCGACGGTCTCGCGCTCGCCCTGCAGGACGTGCAGGTCGAAGCCGGTCTGGTTGTCGGCGTAGGTGGTGAAGGTCTGGGTCGCCCCGCACGGGATCGTCGAGTTGCGGACGATCAGCTTCTCGACGACGCCGCCCATGGTCTCGAGGCCGAGCGACAGCGGGACGACGTCGAGCAGCACGACGTCGTGCTGCCCGCCGGCCAGCACGTCGGCCTGGACCGCCGCGCCGAGCGCCACCACCTGCTCGGGGTCGAGCTCGCACAGCGGCTCCTTGCCGAACAGCGTGCGCACGTAGTCGCGCACGACCGGCGACCGGGTCGAGCCGCCGACCAGCACGACGCCGTCGAGCTCCTCGGGCGTGAACCCGGCGTCCTTCCACGCGCGGCGGCAGGCCTTGCCGGTGCGATCGAGCAGCGGCCCGGCGATCGTCGCCAGCTCGTCGCGGGTCAGCGTCCGGGTGATCGTGCGGCCGCCGACGGTCGCCGCCAGCTCGGTGGTCTCGGCGTCGGTCAGCGCCTCCTTGGCGGCCCGGGCCGCGCCGATCACCGCGCGCACCGCGGCGCGATCGTCGGCGGCCACGCCGGCCTCGGCCAGCACCACCTGCGCGATCGCGCGGTCGAGATCGTCGCCGCCGAGCGCCGAGTCGCCGCCGGTCGACCGCACCTCGAAGACGCCGTCGACCAGCGTCAGGATCGAGATGTCGAAGGTGCCGCCGCCGAGGTCGTAGATGGCGTAGGTGCCGCGGGTGCCGCGATCGAGGCCGTAGGCCAGCGCCGCCGCGGTCGGCTCGGCCAGCAGCCGCAGCACCTCGAGGCCGGCCAGCCGGCCGGCGTCGCGGGTGGCCTGGCGCTGGGCGTCGTCGAAGTACGCCGGCACGGTGATCACCGCGCCGCCCAGCGGGCCGCCGAGGTCGGCCTCGGCGCGGCGGCGCAGCTCGTCGAGGATCGCCGCCGACACCTGCACCGGGCTGCGCTCGCGGCCGTCGGAGAACCGCAGCTTGACCATGCGGCCGGCGTCGTCGATCAGCTGGTTGGGCAGGAGCGGCGCGACCGCCGCGACGTCGGCCAGGCTGCGGCCCATCAGCCGCTTGACGCTGGCCACGGTGTCGACCGGGTTGGCCTCGCCGCGCGCGACCGCGGCCCGGCCCACCACCGGCTCGGCGCCGTCGTAGCTGACCACCGACGGCACGATCGCGTCGGCGCCGCCGGTGAGCACGGTCGGCTGGGCGTCGAGCACGGTCGCGACCAGCGAGTTGGTGGTGCCGAGGTCGATGCCGACGACGCGCTCGCGGCACGCCGCCTTGGGGGTCGACGCGCCGGGTTCGGAGATCTGGAGCAACATGGCCTACTCGTCGAGCGCCGCGTCACATTCGTCGAGGTAGCGGTCGACGTAGCGCAGCGTGATCAGGTCGTGCTTGACCGCGGCGAGGATCGCCGCGTCGTCCCCGCCGCCCAGCGCCGCGAACCGCGGCGCCAGCCCGTCGATGAGCGCCCGCTGCCGCGCCCGCATCACCGCCGCCAGCCGGCCGACCGCGGCCTGGTCGCCGGCGACCCGCGCGGTCGCCAGCTCCTCGCGCAGCTCGAGGATCTCCATCAGGAACGCCGGCTCGAGCACCTCGCGATCGCCGATCGCGACGCCGGCGCGGGCCAGCAGCACCTCGGCGCGCCGCTGCGGCCGCTTGAGCACCTGGTAGGCGTCGTTGATCGCCCGGGTCCGCGACAGCGCCGCCGCGCGCTCGCTGGCTGGGGCGCCGGCGAAGCGATCGGGGTGCACCTCGCGGCTCAGCTGCCGGAAGCGATCCTCGAGCGCGCGCGGATCGACGTCATAGCGCGGCTCGAGGCCGAGCGCGCCGAACGGATCGGGGAGGTTGGTGGCGTTCATCGAGGTCGAGGTCGCGCTAGAACTGCACGGACTCGCCGCAGCCGCAGGCGCCCTTGGCGTTGGGGTTCAGGAACTTGAACCCGTGGCCCATCATGCCGCGCACGAAGTCGAGGGTCATGCCGCGCAGGTAGACCAGGCTCTTGGGGTCGGTGACCACCTTGATGCCGTGGGCCTCGAACAGCTTGTCGGTCGGGCGCAGCTCGTCGGCCCACTCGAAGACGTAGGTGAAGCCGGTGCAGCCACCACCGCGGATGCCGACGCGGATCGCCGCGTCGGGGGTGCCGCGCTTGTCGCGCTGGCGCGCGATCTCGGCGCCGGCGTTGGCGGTGATGACGATGCCCGTCGCCGGGGGCGGCGCGGGCTGGGGCGTGGCGGCGGTGGCGGTCGACATCATGGCTGGCCTTTGCTCACGCCGGCTGGGCGGGGGTGGCGGCGGTCGCGGTCGCCGCGGTGGCGGCCTCGGTGCGGGCCGCCTGCTTCTTCTTGTAGTCGTCGATCGCGGCCTTGATCGCGTCCTCGGCGAGCACCGAGCAGTGGATCTTGACCGGCGGCAGGTTGAGCTCGGCGACGATCTGGGTGTTCTTGATCTCGGCCGCCTGATCGAGGGTCATGCCCTTGATCATCTCGGTGGCCAGGGACGACGAGGCGATCGCCGAGCCGCAGCCGAAGGTCTTGAACCGCGCGTCGGCGATGACGCCGTCCTTGACCTTGATCTGCAGCTTCATGACGTCGCCGCACGCCGGCGCGCCGACCAGGCCGGTGCCCACGTCCTCCTCGTCCTTGCCGAGCGAGCCCACGTTGCGGGGGTTCTCGTAGTGGTCGATGACTTTGTCGGAGTAGGCCATGGCGGGTTTCCTTGGTGCCCGACCATCGCGGTCGGGCGTTCGTGTCGTGATCGGGTCGGTATCCGTGGCGAGTCGTTCTTCGGGGCCGTTTCGAGGTCTCACGCGGCGTTCGTGGTCTCGCTCCGGGCCGTCTCGGGTGGGGGGCCCCGGCGCATGCCGGGGGGAGGGTTTCGCGAGAAACCCTCCAGTTATCTCAGTGCGGCGTCCAGGCGATCGACTTCAGGTCGATGCCGTCCTGGTGCATCTCCCACAGCGGGGACAGCTCGCGCAGCCGCTCGACCGCGCTGACGACGACGTCGATCGTGTAGTCGATCTCGGCCTCGGTGTTGAAGCGGCCGATGCCGAAGCGGATCGACGTGTGGGCCAGCTCCTCGCCGATGCCCAGCGCGCGCAGCACGTAGCTGGGCTCGAGCGACGCCGAGGTGCAGGCCGAGCCCGACGACACCGCGATGTCCTTGAGCGCCATCAGCAGGCTCTCGCCCTCGACGAACGCGAACGAGATGTTGAGGTTGCCGGGCAGCCGGTGCTCGAGCGAGCCGTTGAGGTAGACCTCGGGCAGCCGCTTGGTGATGCCGGCGTGGAGGCGGGTGCGCAGCCGCAGCAGGCGCTCGGCCTCGTCGACGCGCTCCAGGCGGGCCAGCTCGGCGGCCTTGCCGAAGCCGACGATCAGCGGCACCGCGAGGGTGCCCGAGCGCATGCCGCGCTCGTGGCCGCCGCCGTCGATGATCGGGTCGATGCGCACCCGCGGCTTGCGGCGCACCCACAGCGCGCCGACGCCCTTGGGGCCGTACATCTTGTGCGACGACAAGGACGCCAGGTCGAGCTTCATCGCCTCGACGTCGCACTCGACCTTGCCGGCCGCCTGCACGACGTCGGAGTGGATCAGCGTCTTGGGGTTCTTGGCCTTCACCGCGCGGGCGATCTCGGCCATCGGCTGGACGACGCCGATCTCGTTGTTGGCGAGCATGATGCTCACCAGGATCGTCTGGTCGGTGACCGCGGCCGCGACCTGCTCGGGCGTGACCAGGCCGTCGGCGGCCGGCGTCAGGTACGTGACCGTGAAGCCGTCGCGCTCGAGGCGCTTGCAGGTGTCGAGCGTCGCCTTGTGCTCGGTCTCGACGGTGATGATGTGCTTGTTGGTCTTGCCGTAGTACGAGGCGACGCCCTTGATCGCCAGGTTGATCGCCTCGGTCGCGCCCGAGGTGATGACGATCTCCTTGGCGTCGCCGCCGATCAGCGCGGCGATCTGGCCGCGGGCGGCCTCGACGGCGGCCTCGGCGGTCCAGCCGAAGACGTGGTTGCGGCTGGCGGCGTTGCCGAAGTGCTCGGTGAAGTACGGCAGCATCGCCTCGAGCACGCGCGGATCGACCGGCGTCGTCGAGTGGTTGTCCATGAAGATGGGCAGCTTCACCGACGGCGGCGGCGCGACGAGGCGGCCGAGCGTGGAGGTCGAGGCGGGGGTTGCGTTGGTGGCCATGACAGTCCTAGTTGCGCGGGTCCTTGACCAGCTCGGTGGCGGCGACGTCGAACTCGCGCTCGCGGCCGTGGATCGGCAGCGCGCGCCGCGACAGGCCCGCGAACAGCCGCGGCGCCTTGGCGCGCTCGTGGCCGTTGTGGCCACATTCGCCGCACTCGTGCGGCGTGTATTCGGTGGAGCACGACGTGCACGAGTCGAGGTAGGCCAGCGCCTCGTGCAGATCGTTCTCGATGACCTGCAGCTGGGTCATCTGATCGCGGATCTCGCCGAGCTTGCCGGCGAACACCGCGCGCACGCGGTCGGTCGCGTCCTTGCCGCTCCCGGCGTCGCGGAAGTCCTGGACGAAGCCCTGGATCTCCGCCAGCGTGAACCCGATCGCCTGCAGCTTGACGATCCAGTGGATGCGGTCGACCGCGCTCGGCCCGTAGAGCCGGAAGCCGCCCTCCGACCGCGCCACCGGCTCGAGCAGCCCGAGCTCCTCGTAGAGGTGCATCGCACGCACCGTCTTGCCGACCACCTTGGCCAGCTCGCCGACGCGCAGCAGCTTATCTTCCGGCTTGTCCATCTGCTTCCACCAACCCTCACGTTCACGTAAGGGTAGTGCTTCCTGGGCGCACTATGGCGGCACCCAGCCTCCCCTGTCAAGCCTCACCCTGACGTGTGCGTAAGCTTTCCCCGCTGGGGACAGGATCTACCCCTCGATCCCGCCGAGATCACTTGTGAATTTCGCCCCACCGCGTCGCGAAAAGGGACACGTTCCCACCTCGCAACCCGGCGAAATCCGTCGCGAAAAACCCAGCGAATTTTCCAACGATCCAGAATGGTTACGGGGCGCGACGTGTCCCCTTTTGCGACGCGCCAGGCCAAAATTAGCAAGCGATCACAGAAGCTTAGGACCCAGGATCCTGTCCCCACCGGTCAGTTGGCGGTGGCGACGGCTTCGAAGGCGCGGATGACGGTGACCTTGATCTGGCCGGGGAAGACGAGCTCGTCGGAGACCTGGGCGGCGATCTCGCTGGAGAGCTCGACGACGCCGGCGTCGTCGACGTCGCGCTCGCGGACGTAGACGCGGAGCTCGCGGCCGCCCTGGACGGCGTGGGCGTGATCGACGCCGCGGTGGCGCTCGCCGATGCGCTCGAGCTCCTCGATCTTGGTGGAGAAGCCCTCGGTCTGTTCGCGGCGCGCGCCGGGCCGGGCGCCGCTCATGGCGTCGGCGGCGGCGACCAGGTAGGCGTAGACCGAGTTGGCGGGCTCGTCGGCGTGGTGCGAGCCGATCGCGTTGGCGACCAGCTCAGGCTCGCCGAGCCGCCGCGCGATGTCGGCGCCGATCACCGCGTGGCTGCCCTCGATCTTGTGGGTCAGCGCCTTGCCGATGTCGTGCATCAAGGTCGCGCGGCGCGCGAGCTTCTCGTCGAGGCCGAGCTCGGCGGCCATCATGCCGGCGAGAAACGACGCCTCGACCGCGTGGAGCCACTGGTTCTGCGTGTAGCTGGTGCGCCAGTTGAGCGCGCCGACCAGCCACACGATCTCGGGGTGCGCCCGCGGCACGCCGAGCGTCTGGAACGCCTTCTTGCCGAGCGTCTTCACCTCGCCGTCGAGGTGCTCCTTCACCTTGGTGACGAAGTCGGCCGGGTTGGTCAGCGCCTCTTTGGCGGCGTCGGCGCGCTTGGCCAGCTTCGCCAGCGCGCGGCGGACCACCTCGCGGCCGAGGCTGTCCTGGCCGTCGAGCCGCACCGACGTCTGATCGTCGGCGACGATGACCTTCACGCCGCCGATCTCCTCGAGCGCGGCGTGGACGATGCCGCCCTGGGCCAGCACGGTCTCCATCACCGGCGCCTCGAGCCGCAACGTTGACAGGTTGCGCTCGGTGAGGAAGTGGTTGTGGTAGCGGCCGCTGGCGATCTCCATCACCCGCTTGGCCTCGCGATCGAACGCGGGGTCGGCGGTGGTCTCGCCGGCGGCCCGCACCATCGCCGCGGCCTCGGCGCGCGCGGTCTCGGTCCAGCCCTGCACCAGCGCCGCGGCGACCGCGTCGGCGCCGACCCCGGCCCGGGCCTCGAGCGCGGCGTGGGCCTCCTTGGCGCGGCGGGCGACGTCGCCCTCGAGCCCCCGGGCGCGATCGCCCTTGGAGCGCCGGTCCTGCTCGTCGGCGGCCAGCGCCGCCTCGCGCTGATCGAGATCGTCGGCGCGCCCGTCGAGCTCGGCGCGCGCCGCGGCCACCGCCGCCTCGCGCCCGCTGACCTGCTCGTGCGCGCGATCGAGCTCCGCGTCGGCGGCGGCGCGCTGCGCCAGCACCTCGGCGCGCGCCGCGGACTCGGCCGCCTGGCGCGCCGCCGCGGCCTCGACCTTGGCCGACGACAGCACCGCGTCGGCGTCGGCGCGCGCGCGCTCGACCGCGGCCCGGGCCTCGGCGTCGCGCCGGCCGCGCGCCAGCACGAACGCCAGCGCGGCGGCGGCGATCAAGGCGACGATCGGGACGACGATCACCCGCTAACCCTCGCCGATCCCCGGCGGCGACGCAACCCGCGACCTCGAACCCTGGACGTCAGCGGAACGTCGGCTCCATCAGGTCGATCTTGTCGCTGCCCGAGCCCGATCCCGGCCCGGGCCCCGGCTTGTCGCCCGGCGGCTTGCGGCCCCCGGGCCGCTTCCCGCCGCTGCCGCTGCCGTCGGCGTCGAGCAGCACCGACACGGTCATGTCGCCGGTGACGGTGATGACCTTGTCGCGCGGCTTCGAGCCGGCGCGGCGAAAGCTCAGCGTCCACGGCTGGCCGTCGACGACGGCGTCGACGGTCACCGGGGTCACGCCGAGCGGACGCCCGGTCGCGTCGGACACCTCGGCGCCGGGCGGGTCGCTGGTGATCGTCACCCGGGCCGTGGCCGGCGCGGCGTCGATCCCGACCGACCCAGCGTCGGGCGACGCCTGCGCCACCCCCGCGCCACCATCGACCACCGACACCGCGCCGCGCGCGGTGCCGCCGCCGGGATCGCCGCTCGCGCCGGGCTCGCCGCTGGCCCCGCTGGCGCCGCCCGCCCCGCCCCCGCCGTCGGACGATCCGCCGCCGGCCACGATCACCGCGGTCGCGACGCCGACGACCGCCACCACCGCGAGCACCGCGATCAGCGGGCCGCGGCGGCTCGGCGGCTTGCGGCTGTGCCCCGGCGGCGTGGAGATCACCAGCGTCTGGTTCTGCGGCACGGCGATCGGCGGCGCGGTCATGCGCCGCGGCGCGACCGGCTCGGGCGACGCCGCCGCGGCCACCGCCATCGCGCCGACCATCGCGGGCCCACCCAGCGGCGGCCCGCTGTCCATCATCATCGTGGCCTGCTGCGACGACACCGGGCCGGTGAGCCGCGGCGGCGCGACCGCCGCGTGGCTCGCGGTGGCGGCGGTGCCGAGCTTGGCCGCGCCCATCGCCTGGGTGTTGTACGGCGCCATGCCCGCGGTCGCGGCGTAGCCCATCGCCGCGTTGGTCTCGACGGCGTACATCGTCGCGGCCTGGGCCGCCGCGCTCGGCTGCGCGGCCGGCAACGTCGCCGGCGCGGCTTGCAGGTACAGCGCCGGATCGATCAGCGCCGCGCGCAGCTCGGCCATCGACTGGAAGCGCGCGTCGGGCGCCTTGGCCAGGCAGCGCAGGATGATCTGCTCGACCGCCGGCGGGATCAGCGGCGACAGGCCGCGCGGCGCCGGCGGCGGCTGCGACACCTGCTTGATCAGCACCGCGCCCATCGTCTCGCCGTCGAACGGCACCTGCCCGCACAGCATCTGGAACAGCAACACGCCGAGCGCGTAGATGTCGGTGCGGTGATCGACCTTCTTGCTCTCGCAGGCCTCGGGCGACATGTACTGCGGCGTGCCGAGGATGACGCCGGCCGCGGTCAGGTTCTTGGCGCCGCTCTCGGACATGACCTTGGCGAGGCCGAAGTCGAGCAGCTTGACGAAGTCCGGATCGCCGCTGCGCTCGAGCAGCATGACGTTGTCGGGCTTGAGGTCGCGGTGGATGATGCTGACGGTGTGGGCGGCGGCCAGCGCGTCGGCGATCTGCGCGCACACGTGCAGCGCGCGGCGCACGTCGAGGATCCGCTCGCGGGTGAGCACCTGCGCGAGGGTCTTGCCATCGAGGTACTCCATCACGAAGAACAGGTCGCCCTCGGGCGACTGCCCGAAGTCGTGGACCTCGACGATGTGCTCGTTGCCGATCAGGTTGACCGCGCGCGCCTCCTGGTAGAAGCGCCCGATCACCTCGCGGTTGGCCGACAGCTCGCGGTGGATGACCTTCAGCGCGACCTTCTTGCCGATGATCGGGTGCTCGGCCAGGTACACCACGCCCATGCCGCCGACACCCAGGCGCGCTTGCACCCGGTAATTGCCGACCTGTTGCCCAGGCGCGATGGCCACTGCGGCAAGTGTCCCGTGGCCCCCCCGGTGGGTCAAGGTGCCCACCGTAGGTCGTCGACACCGCGACCGGCCGGCCACACGCCGTGGCGTGAAGGACTGGACACACCGGTGCCCCCCAGGCCGTCCCAGAGCGCTCTGCCCCCTGGCCAGACATTTGCTGATGGGTCGGGCATGCCCCTGACCTCCCCTCGCACGCTCCTCGCCTCCACGCTCCTCACGATGGCAACCGCCGGCACCGCGCTCGCCGACGACGCCGCCGCCGCGCCGACCGGTCCGCTGCGCTTCACGTCGCTCGCCGCCGACGGCGCTACCTCCGAGGTGGCCGCCGAGTTCGGCATCGGCGTCTACGACGACGTCGACGAGAACCTGCTGTCGGCGCGGCTGAGCGCGCAGTTCATGAGCCCCGAGCACGTCGGCGGCTACGCCCACATCACGGCGCTGTCGATCGACGACACCCAGACGCTCACCAACGCCGAGCTGGGCGGCCTGTATCGCGCCGAGGGCGCCCAGGGCGCGCTGACGGTGCGCGCCGGCATCGTGCTGCCGACCGGCCCCGGCGAGGACAGCGGCCTCGACGAGGCGTTCCTGCCGTTGGTCCACCTGGCGACGCGCCGGCCGTCGGATCTGGCCGACGCCGGGATCGACAGCACGATCCTGCGGCTCGGGGTGTCGCCGTCGACGCAGAGCGGCGTGGTGTTCGCGCGCGCCGACGTCGGCATCGACGTGTTCCTCGACGGCCCCGGCAGCGACACCCCCGACCCGCTCTATCACATCGATCTGGCCGCCGGCATCAAGCAGGGCGCGGCGGCGGGCACCATCGAGCTGTCGTCGGTGGGCTCGACGGGCACCGACGACTCCGACGACGGCACCTTCGACGCGATCACGCTGGGCGGTCAGTACGACGCCGGCCAGGCCACCCTCGGCGCCGGCATCACGCTGCCGTTCGACACGTTCGACGACAGCGACGGCCTCGGCCTGTCGGGCAAGATCCTGTCGGTGTCGGTCGCGGCCCGGATGTGATCGCGGTCAGGCGCCGGCGCAGAACGCCGCGTAGTCGATCAGCGGGATCGCCGCGCGATCGACGCCGTCGCCGCAGGTAGGGCACGCAGGATCGCGCCGCAGCGCCAGCTCGCGCAGCTTGGCCCGCAGCGCGTCGTAGATCAGCAACCGCCCGGCCACCGACGGCAACCCGAGCACCAGCTTGATCGCCTCGGTGGCCTGCAGGACGCCCATCACCCCGGGCAGCACGCCGAGCACGCCGGCCTCGGCGCAGCTCGGCGACGCGCCGGGCGGCGGTGGCGCCGGGTACAGGCAGCGGTAGCAGGGCCCGCCGGCCGCCGGGAACACCGTCAGCTGGCCCTCGAAGCGCCAGATCGACGCGTGGACCACCGGGATGCCGAGCCGCAGCGCGACGTCGTTGACCAGGTAGCGGGTCGCGAAGTTGTCGGTGCCGTCGATGATCCCGTCGTGGCCGGCGAGCAAGGTGGGCGCCTCGGCGCTGGTCAGGCGGACCTTGTGCCCGGTCACGGCGACGTCGGGGTTGAGCGCGGCGATCGCGCGCGTCGCCGAGTCGACCTTGGGCTGCCCGACCCGCTCGGTGGTGTGCAACACCTGGCGCTGCAGGTTCGAGGCATCGACGACGTCGTCGTCGATGATCGTCAGCGCGCCGACGCCGGCCGCCGCCAGGTACAGCGCCACCGGCGAGCCCAGCCCGCCGGCGCCGATCAGCGCGATCCGCGCCGCCAGCAGCCGCTGCTGCCCGGCCAGCCCGACCTCGGGCAAGATCAGGTGACGGGCGTAGCGCGCCCGCTGCGCCGCCGACAACCCGCCGTCGCCGCGCGCCACCGGCCGCCCCGCGGCCTTCCACGCCGCGAAGCCGCCGGCCAGCGACCGCACGTCGGCGTAGCCCAGCTCGCGCAGCGTGCGCGCGGCGAACACCGAGCGGGCGCCGCCGGCGCAGTACACGACCACCGGCGCCGCGCGATCGGGCAGCGCCGCCTCGATCCGGCTCTCCAGGTGGCCGCGCGGGATCGCGATCGCGCCCGGCAGCCCGCCCTCACCCAGCTCGTCGGGCTCACGCACGTCGAGCAGCTGAACCCCGCCCAGCGGCACCTCCGCGGGGGCGACCTCGCGGATCTCGGCGCGGGTGGCGGCCAGTAAGTCGGCGTAGCTGGGCACCGCGCCAGGGTAGCGGTGAGCGATCCGGTTGCCAACCGTGCCCCAGGTAGGTACACCTGTAAATCCTGGCGGCTTCGTCCGCAGGAGGTCCCATGGCCACTCTGTTCCGCGAAACCACTCCCTCGGCGGCTCCACCGCCGGTTACCGACGAGCCCGTCGGCCTCGACACGCTCGTCTCCCTCACCCCGATCGCCGCCACCAAGGTCAACGAGATCCGCGACGCCGAACAGATCGAGGCCGAGATGGGCCTGCGGCTGCGCGTCGTCGGCGGCGGCTGCGCGGGCTTCAGCTACGATCTCTACTTCGACAACCCGACCGAGGTCGACCAGCAGTTCTCGGTCGCCGGGGTCAAGGTCGTCGTCGACGAGATGAGCCTCATGTACCTGGTCGGGACCGAGATCGACTACGTCGAGGGGCTGTCGGGCGCGGGCTTCAAGTTCAACAACCCGAACGTGAAGTCCACCTGCGGCTGCGGCTCTTCGTTCTCGGTGTGAGGTGGCCGGCGGCGTCGACATCGGCGCGATCCTCGCGCGCGAGCTCCCCGCCGGCGCGGTGATCCTGCCCGGCGACGAGCGGCTCGCCGACTACGGCCGGGACGAGAGCCCGGCCGGTCCGTTCCCCGCCGACGTGGCGGTCAAGTGCGGCACCACCGAGGAGGTGGCGGCGGTGCTGCGGCTGTGCGCCGAGCACCGCGTGCCGTGCACGCCGCGCGGCGCGGGCAGCGGCCTCACCGGCGGCTGCCTGCCGGTGCGCGGCGGCGTCGTGCTGTCGGTCGAGACGATGCAGCGGGTCAAGGAGATCAGCCCCGACGATCTGGTCGCGGTGGTCGAGCCCGGCGTCATCACCGGCGAGCTGCAGACGGCGGTCGAGGCCCAGGGGCTGTTCTACCCGCCCGATCCCGCCAGCCTCGAGTACTGCTCGATCGGCGGCAACGCCGCCAACAACGCCGGCGGCCCGCGGGCGTTCCGCTACGGCGTGACCCGCGAGTACGTGCTCGGCCTCGAGGTGGCGCTGATGGGCGGCGAGGTGCTGCGGGTCGGGCGGCGCACCACCAAGGGCGTCACCGGCTACGATCTGACCGCCGGGTTCGTCGGCAGCGAGGGCACGTTCGGCGTCATCACCGAGCTGACGCTGCGCCTCCTGCCCAAGCCGCCGGCGGTGGCGACGCTGCTGGCGATCTTCAAGGACGTCGCCGGCGCGGCCCGCGCGATCACCGCGCTGATCGGCCGCGGCGTGCGGCCGCGGGTCATCGAGATCGCCGACCGCACCTCGATCGATCACGTCCGCGGCCGCTCGCGCTACACGTTCCCGGCCAACGCCGGCGCGATCGCGCTGATCGAGGTCGACGGCGACGCCGACACGCTCGACGGCCAGATCGAGCGCCTCGGCGAGGACTGCGAGGCCGCCGGCGCGCTCGACGTGTTCGCCGCCAACGATCCCGCCGAGCGGCGCGCGCTGTGGGAGGCGCGCCGGCTGATCTCGCCGTCGCTCAAGGAGGCCCACCCGATCAAGATCGGCGAGGACGTGTGCGTGCCGCGCAGCGCGATCATCGAGATGCTCGGCCGGGTCGATCGGATCGCCGCCGACGTCGGCCTGCCGATCGCGGTGTTCGGCCACGCCGGCGACGGCAACCTCCACGTCAACGTGGTCTCCGACGAAGACCCCGCCGATCCCGCCAGCTGGGCCAAGGTCGATCGGGCGTGCGCGCGGGTGTTCGCCGACGCCGTCGACCTGCGCGGCACGCTGTCGGGCGAGCACGGCATCGGCCTGATCAAGCGGCCGTACATGCACCTCGAGCAGAGCGAGCGCGTGCTCGAGTGGCAGCGCCGGTGGAAGGCGATGTGGGATCCGCTCGATCTGCTCAACCCCGGCAAGCTCATCCCCGAGCGCCGCCCGACGTGCAGCGAGTGACGACCGGCGGGCATCGGATCGCCATGCTGTCGCACGGCGCGTTGATCGAGCGGCTGGCCGCGGCGCTCGCCGATCGCCCCGGCGTGCGGCTGGCCGACGACCAGCTGCGCCGCTCGGCGGTGGCGCTGCTCCTGGTCGAGCGCGACGGCGCCACCTGGGTGCCGCTGATCGAGCGCGGCGCCGACGCCCCCACCCACTCGGGCCAGATCGCCCTGCCCGGCGGCGGCTTCGACGCGGCCGACGTCGATCTGGTCGCGACCGCCCGGCGCGAGGCCGAGGAGGAGCTGGGCGTGCCGCGGGCCGCGCCGCGGGTGCTGGGCACGCTCGACGACGTGCCGACGCCGACCGGCTACGCGATCACGCCGGTGGTCGCCGAGCTCGACGGCGGGCAGCCGATCGCGCCCAACCCGCGCGAGGTGGCCAGCTGGTTCTGGGTGCCGCTGGCGCGGTTCTTCGAGCGCACCGACGTCGAGCTGATGGGCACCCGCACCTGGCGCGGCCGCGCGTGGACGATGCGCGCGTACCCGTACGCCGGCCACCGCATCTGGGGCGCCACCGCGCGCATCCTCGAGGCGGTGGTCGAGCTGGCCGGCGGCCCGCCCCGCGAGGACTGAGCGCCTGGGAGGGCGCGTCGATCGACCGAAGCAGTTGCAGGCGCTGCGCCCGGCGCGGGCTCAGCGATCGCCGTCGACGAACGCGGTCAGCTTCCACACCCCGCCGCGCAGCCGGAACTCGGCGTGGGCCGCGGCCCCGCTCGCCGGACACACCACCTGCTCGCCGTCGCCGTGGCACCCGGCGGTGATCGCGGCCTCGAGCGCCGCCAGCACCGTGGGATCGGCCTGCCACATCGCCATCGCCACGTCGGCGCCCGGCGCCGCGCCGCGGCTCCACACGACGTCGTCGGCCACCTGGGCGCGGAGCGCGGCGTAGTCGCGCTTGTGCAGCGCGCGCACGACGTCGGCGGCCACCTCCTGCGCGCCGGCCGGGATGTCGCCGTCGACCACCACCGCCTCGATGTCCTCGGGGGCGAGCTTCTCCTCGGGCGCGGCCACCGCGTACTTCTTGAGCCGGCGGTAGATCTTCACGATCAGCTCGTCGGTGCGCCCGGCCAGCCAGTGCGGCACCGCGTCGCCCTTGAGCTCGGTCGGCAGGGCGTCGCCGGGCCGCAGCTCCGACGCGCTCCCCACGACCCGCACGCGGAACGGGCGGATCCCGGCGACGACGACGTTGAACTTGATGAAGTACATCCGCCGCGCGAACGACGGGTTGTAGCCGAGGTTGGACGGGTTGGGCGACGCCGCCCCGACGCCGGCCGCGCGATCCGCGATCTGCGTGGTCTTGGGATCGTCGGCGTTGGGGTCCGAGAACTTCACCTGGTGCCACGCCGTCTTGATGACGCCGTTGGTCGGGTTCTCCTCGAACGTGGGGTACAGCGACCGCACCGCCTCGACGGCGGCCGAGTACACGTTGGCGAACTCGGTGTCGTAGACCGAGTTGCGGGCGGTCTTGATCTCTTTCTTGGAGAGACAGCCGCAGGTCATCGCGACCACCGCGATCGCGATCGCGCGAGCGGTGCTACCGTGCCAGAGCTTCATGGGTCACCGCCTTCGGTCTACCACGTCTCCCGCGCCGGCGACGGCCTCCCCGCCGTCCGCGCTGATCGCCGCCCTGGCCGCGGCCTGGCCCGACGCCACCTGCGAGCTCGATCACCAGGACGCCTACCAGCTCCTGTGCGCGACCATCCTGGCCGCGCAGTCGACCGACAAGATGATCAACACGCTGACCCCGGCGCTGTTCGCCCGCTACCCCGACGCCCGGGCGCTGGCGGCGGCCGCCCCCGAGGAGCTCGAGCCGCTGATCTACAAGTCGGGGTTCTACCGGGCCAAGGCCCGCAGCCTGATCGGCATGGCCCGCGCGCTGGTCGAGCGCCACGGCGGCCAGGTCCCGGCCGATCTCGACGCGCTGGTCGCGCTGCCCGGGGTGGCGCGCAAGACCGCCAACGTCGTGCTGTCGACGGCGCTCGGCACCACGGTCGGCGTCGTCGTCGACACCCACGTCACGCGGCTGTCGGCCCGGCTGGGCCTGACCCGCGAGACCGACCCGGTGAAGATCGAGCGCGACCTGATGGCGCAGCTGCCGCGGTCGGAGTGGAAGACGTTCGCCGACCGGCTGATCTGGCACGGGCGGCGGGTGTGCTTCGCCAAGAAGCCCGCCTGCGAGCAATGCACGCTCGCGCCGCTGTGCCCGTCGGCCGAGGTGCCGGGGCGGGCCGCCGGCGCGGCGAAGCCCGCGGGGCGCGCGGCGAAGGCGACGACCGCGGCGAAGGCCAAGACGCCGGCGACGACCAAGGCGAAGCCCAAGGCAACGGCCAAGGCCACGCCCAAGGCCAAACCCAGGGCCGCGAAGCCCGCGAAGCCCGCGAAGCCCCACCGATGACCCAGCCCGCCCCGCACCCGGTGGTCGCGGTCGCCGCGGTGGTGTTCGACGCCGCCGGCCGGGTGCTGTTGATCGAGCGCGGCCGCCCGCCGGGCGTCGGCCAGTGGACCGTGCCCGGCGGCAAGCTGCACCACGGCGAGGCGCTGGCCGCCGCGGTCGCGCGCGAGGTGCGCGAGGAGACCGGCGTCGAGGTCGAGGTCGGCCCGCTGGTCGAGGTCGTCGAGCGCGTCGTGGCCGCCGGTGCCGGCGCGTACCACTACGTCATCCTCGACTACCTGGCGACGCCGACCTCGTCCGCGGCGCCCCGCCCCGGCGACGACGCGCGCGCCGCCCGCTTCGTCGACGCCGCCGAGCTGGCCCGACTGCCGCTCACCGACGGCCTGGTGCCCGTGATCGACCGCGCCCGTGCGCTGGCGGTTGCCAACGGCGGCGGCCCGCGGTAACGGACGCCGATGCTCCCGGTCCTCGACCAGCCCGCCCCGGCGCGCTCGCTCGCGCGCGCCGACGTCGCCGACCGCGACTGGTCGAGCTGGCGCTGGCAGCTGCGCAACATGATCACCAGCGGCGACGAGCTGGCCCGGGTGCTCGACCTGGCGCCGGCCGAGCGCGACGGGCTGGCCGCGTCGGCGCACCTGTTCCGCGTCGGCATCACGCCCTACTACGCCAGCCTGATGGACCCGGCCGATCCCAGCTGCCCGGTGCGGATGCAGGCCATCCCCCGCGCCGCCGAGCTCGACATCCGCGACGAGGAGCTGCGCGACCCGCTGGGCGAGGATCACCACCACCCCGCGCCGTGCGTGATCCACAAGTACCCCGACCGCGCGCTGTTCCTGGTGGTCGACCGCTGCGCGATCTACTGCCGGCACTGCAACCGCCGGCGCCTCGTCGGCGGCGACGCGCCGCCCAGCGCCAGCGACGTCGACGCCGGGCTGGCCTACCTCGCGCGCACGCCGCGCATCCGCGACGTGCTGATCTCGGGCGGCGATCCGCTCTTGATGACCACCGAGAAGCTGGCCGGCATCGTCGGGCGGATCCGCGCGATCCCGCACATCGAGACGATCCGCATCGGCACCCGCATCCCGGTGGTGTGCCCGATGCGCATCGACGACGAGCTGTGCCGCGCGCTGCGGGCCCACGCGCCGCTGTTCATCAACACCCACTTCAACCACGCCAAGGAGCTGACCCCCGAGGCGCGGGCCGCGTGCGAGCGGCTGATCGATCACGGCATCCCGGTCGGCAACCAGACCGTGCTCCTGCGCGGCATCAACTCGTCGACGCGCAGCCTGCGCGCGCTGTTCCGCGGCCTCTTGCGGGCACGGGTGCGGCCGTACTACCTGTTCCAGGGCGACACCGTGATCGGCACCGATCACCTGCGCACGCCGGTCGACGCGGCGATCGAGCTGTACGGCTCGCTGCGCGGGTGGATGAGCGGCATGTGCATCCCGCACCTGGTGATCGACGCGCCGGGCGGCGGCGGCAAGCTGCCGATCGGGCCCGACTACATCGTCGAGCGCCACCCCGATCGCGTCGTCGTCCGCACCTACCGCGGCGAGCTGGTCGACTACCCCGAGCCGCGCGAGCGCGACTGCACCGTCCCCTACGATCGGGTGTACTTCGCCGGCCAGCCCGCCGACGACGACCGCGAGGGCTCGGCCGAGGCGGCGCCGCCGCTGTGACCGCCGATCCCGCGGCGCTGCGCGACGCCGCGATCGCGGCGTGCAAGGCCGCGGGCTTCCACCGCATGGGCATCGTGCCGCTGGCGCCGTCGGCGCGGGCCGACGTCTACGGCGCCTGGCTCGCCGCCGGCCACCACGGCGAGATGAGCTACCTGGCCACGCCCGAGCACGTCGCCGGCCGCGCCGACGCGACGACGCTCCTGCCCGGCGCCCGCACCGCGATCGTCGTCGCGCTGGCCTACGGCGCCGACGCGCCCCCGGCCGCCCCGCCGACCGACGGTCCGGTCGCGCTGCGCGGCGCGATCGCGCGCTACGCCCGCGGCACCGACTACCACCTGATCGTCCGCGATCGCCTGCAGGCCGTCGCCGCCGCGCTGGTCGCGCTGGCCGGCCCGCTGGCGTGGCGGGTGTGCGTCGACGCCGCGCCGCTGGCCGAGCGCGAGCTGGCCGAGCGCGCCGGCCTGGGCTTCACCGCCAAGAACACGATGGTGATCGCGCCCGGGCTCGGCTCGTACGTCGTCCTCGGCGAGCTCCTGCTCGCGGCCGACGTCGCGCCGGTGATCGCCGAGGCCAGCCGCGCCCGCTGCGGCGACTGCCGCGCCTGCCTCGACGCCTGCCCCACCGGCGCCTTCGTCGACGCCTACGTCCTCGACGCCCGCCGCTGCATCTCGTACCTGACGATCGAGCACGCCGGGCCGATCCCGCGCGAGCTGCGCGCGGCGATGGGCACGCGGATCTTCGGCTGCGACGTGTGCCAGGAGGTGTGCCCGTGGAACGCCGCGGCGCCGGCCCGGGTGCAGCCGGCCGCCGAGCTGGTGGCGCGCGATCGCGAGCACGCCGCCCCCGCGCTCGCGCGGCTGGCGACGATCGGCGCCAACCAGCTGCGGCAGTTCGTGAAGCGCACCGCGCTGCGGCGGATCGATCGGCCGCGCCTGTTGCGCAACGTCGCCGTCGCGCTGGGCAACACCGGCGACGCCGCCGCGCTCGCGCCGCTGTGCGCGCTCCTGGCCAACCCGGTCGCGCAGGTGCGCGGCCACGCCGCCTGGGGGCTGGGCGCGCTGGCCGCCGCGGTGCCGGCGATCGCCGCGGCCGCCCACGCCGCGCTGGCCGCCGCCGACGACGTCGAGGACGATCCCGACGTCCGCGCCGAGCTGGCCGCCGCGCGCGGCTAGTCCCCCAGCGTCATGACGTAGGCGGCGACCGCCTTGATCTGCGCGTCGGTGAGCGCGCCGGTGAACGCGGGCATCCGCCCGCTGGCCGCGCCCTGCCGGACCTGGTGCTCGATCGTCTCGACCTTGCGGCGGCCCTTCCAGTCGGCGCCGGTCAGATCGCGCACGCCGAGCTGATCGATCATCTGCTGCGGCGGCCGGCCCTGCTCGCCGTGACAGCGGGCGCACGCGGCGGCGAACACCTTGGCGCCGTCGGTGGAGCCACCCGCCACCTGGCCGCTGCACGCGGCGGCGAACACGACGATCGAGATCCAGCGCATGCCGTCGGTTACCACGCCGGCGGGGCGCGCGCGATCGGGTGCGAGGGCTCGACAACCGGGCCGGGTCGTCACACCATCACGGCATGCCGAACGCCATCTGGGTGGGCCTGGTCCTGGCCGCGTCCGTCGCCTGCGTCAAGAACGTCCCACAGGACCTGAAGACGGGCGAGGACGGCCGCAACAAGGGCGCGAAGGAGATGAAGATCGAGAACGACGAGGCCAAGGCCCACGGCATCGTCACCTACCCCGGCGGCGATCGCGTCGACTGGAAGGTCCTCGAGCTGCCCAAGGATCAGACCGGCACCGTCGAGCTGAAGCTGCGCTGGACCCCGCCGCGGCCGGGCCTCGACCTGTCGTTCGACGTCTACAACGAGTACGGCCGGCTGCTCGAGAGCGCGAAGCCGAACACCCGCGCCCGCTCGCGCAAGACCCAGAAGGTCGTCACCGTGCCCAAGGCGAAGGGCAAGCTGTTCATCGAGGTGTACGCGTCGGGTCGCGGCGACGCCGGCAAGTACACGCTGACCGCCGGCTGGAAGGCCGACGTGATCGACACCGGCCTCGACTGGCTCGCGGTGCAGCTGATGGATCCGCCGAAGCTGCCGGCGGTGCCCGAGCCGATCAAGCCGTGCGAGCCGTTCGACAAGGCCAACCCGGCCTGCAAGAACGAGTGCCCGATCACCGCGTACGATCCGACGTGGCCGCCCTGCGCCAACGTCTGCCCGGTGCCGCCGGACCCGAAGATCAAGGCGTGCAAGCTGTGCAACAAGGACCAGATGGATCCGTGCTTGCCGGACTGCCTGCAGTACTACCCGGCCTGCGATCCCGACAAGGTCGACCCGACCAACCCCAAGTGCGACGGCGTGACCAAGCAGCCCCAGGCCGGTGAGATCACCGACATCAAGTCGCTCGCCGACGGCACCCAGGTGACGATCAACCTCGGCACCGAGAACGGCATCGACAAGACCAACTGGGTCGGCGACATCCTCGACCCCGCCGGCGCCAAGCTGACCGGCACGTTCAAGCTGGTGAGCGTCGGCAAGCGCGCCTCGGTCGGCAAGACCACCAACAGCAGCGTGCCGCAGGGATCGACGATCGTGATCAAGCCCAAGCCGGGCCCGGCCATCAAGGCCTGCCATTAGTACGAAGGGGGCCTTGCGCCGGCCCCGCGTTTCGACGCACGATCCCGCCATGGCTCGGGTTTCCAGGCGACCACGCCTGATCGTCGCCGCCGCGGTCGCGGCGTGTTTCCTCGTCTCCGCGTGCGCGAAGAACGTCCCCCAGGACTCCCACACGGGCGAAGACGGGCGCAACAAAGGCGCCCAGGAGATGAAGCTCGAGAACAACGAGGCCAAGGCGCGCGGCATCGTCACCTACCCGGGTGGCGATCGCGTCGACTGGAAGGTCCTCGACCTGCCCAAGGACAAGGTCGGCACCCTCGGCCTGCGCCTGCGCTGGACCCCGCCGCGCCCGGGCCTCGACCTGTCGATCGCCGTCTACAACGAGTGGGGCCGGCTGCTCACCGAGGCCAAGCCCAACAAGCGCAAGCACTCGCGCAAGACCACCAAGAACCTCACCCTCGAGAACATCCGGGGCAAGCTGTTCATCCAGATCTACGCGTCGGAGCGCGGCGACGCCGGTCGCTACACGCTCACCGCCGACTGGAAGGAGCTGACCGTCGAGACGTTCGACTGGCTCGCGGTCGAGATCCTCGACCCGCCCAAGCTGCCGGCCGTGCCCGAGCCGGTCAAGCCGTGCGACCTCGCGGCCTTCGACAAGAAGAACCCCGACTGCGCCACCAAGTGCCCGGTGCCGGTCGATCCGACCTGGCCCGGCTGCGCCGGCCAGTGCCCGACGCCGCCGGACCCGAACATCCCGGCCTGTCTGAAGACGATGCCGTGCCCGCAGCCGCCCGACCGCAAGTTCGCGATGTGCAAGCCGTCGAACTGGCCGCCGTGCGATCCGGCCAAGATCGATCCGGGCAACCCGAACTGCGACGGCTACAAGCCGCCGGATCGCCTCGGCGAGGTGACCGACGTCCAGGCCGACGCCGGCGGTAGCGGCATCCAGATCACGATCAACATCGGCACCGACGACGGCGTCGATCGCGGCTGGAAGGGCGTGCTGCTCGACTCCAACGACAAGCCGATCCGCGGCTCCGAGTTCAAGCTGTCGAAGGTCACCAAGAAGTCCTCGGTGGCCAAGGTGAAGATCGACGCCTCCAAGCTGATCCCGAACAACCCGGTGCGGCTCAGCGCGCCGTGAGGTGATTTTGAGAGGGCTTTCGAAAAGACCCTCCCCCACAAGACGTGGGGCCGCCACCCGAAACGCGAGACGCCTGGCCCCATGACCTTGGAGGGGCTTTCGAAACGCCCTCCCCCACACGACGTGGGGCCCCCACCCGAAACGCGAGACGCCTGAACGCGAGACGCCCGAACGCGACCCGGCGGCACATCCCCCACAACCTGGTAGTCAACCGACGTGCATGACCCTCTAGTCGGCAAAGTCTTCGATGGACGCTACGAGATCCTGGCTCGCATCGGCGAGGGTGGGATGGGTGTCGTCTACAAAGCGCGCCAGGTTTCGATCGACCGCGTCATCGCGATCAAGGTGCTGAACCCGCAGATGGCGTCGGATCAGCAGTGGGTGCAGCGCTTCTCCAACGAAGCGAAGGCGTGCTCGCGCCTGCAGCACCCCAACACGATCCGCATGTTCGACTTCGGCCAGACCTCCGATGGCCGGTTCTTCATGACGATGGAGTTCCTCGAGGGGAACGTCCTCCGGGCGGCGATCAACAACCAGCCGATGCCCGCGAACCGGGTGATGAAGATCCTGATCCAGTGCTGCGCCTCGCTCGCCGAGGCCCACGCGATCGGCATCATCCACCGCGACATCAAGCCCGACAACGTGTTCCTGCTGAACATGGCGGGCTCGCCCGACTTCGTGAAGCTGCTCGACTTCTCGGTGGCGAAGCTGCTGCAAGAGGGCGGGCAGATGAAGACCCAGGCCGGCGTGGTCTTCGGCACGCCGCAGTACATGTCGCCCGAGCAAGGCCGCGGCCTGCCGCTCGACGCGCGCTCGGACCTCTACGCGCTCGGCATCCTCGGCTACGAGATGCTGACCGGGCGGGTGCCGTTCAACGACGACAACCCGATGACCGTGCTGCAGATGCACCTCCGCAGCGAGGTGCCGCCGATGCCGCCCTCGGTGCCGCCGAGCGTGCAGAACGTCATCAAGAAGGCGCTCGACAAGGAGCCCAGCCGCCGTTACCAGTCGGCCGGCGAGATGATGCAGCACTGCCAGCAGGTGTTCGCCGAGCTGTCGGGCGGCGTGGGCATCAACGTCGGCGGTGGTGGCGTCCCCAAGACGATGATCGCCCCGGGCCCCGGCATGCCGGGTGGCCCGCAGATGCCGCCGGGTATGGCCCCGCCGCCGGGCATGATGCCGCCCGGCATGGCCCCGCCGCCGGGCATGATGCCGCCCGGGATGGGCCCGCCGCCGGGCGCCCCTGGCTGGAACCCGCAGCAGATGCCCCCGCCGGCCGGCCCGCCCCCGGGCGCCCCTGGCTGGAACCCCAACGCCGCGGGCGCGGGTGCCGCCCAGAAGACGATGATCGCGGGCATGCCCGCCCCCGGGTATCCGGGCGGGCCCGGCGGTCCGCCGCCTGGCGCGCCGGGTGGCTATCCGCCCCCCGCGGCCCCGCCGGCCGGGCCGGGTGGCTACCAGCCCGCCGGCCACGCCCAGAAGACGATGATCGCCGGCCTGTCGCCGGTGATGATGCCGCCCGGTGGACCGTCGCCGATGGCGCCGCCGCCCGGCATGCCGCCGCAGGGCATGCCCCAGGGCATGCCGATGGGAACGCCGCCGGGCGCGGCCCCCTACCCGGGCGCGCCGGGCGGACCGCCGCAGGCCGGCCCCCAGAAGACCATGATGCTGCAGCCGACCGAGGGCGTGGTGTCGTTCGCGCAGGGCGGCCCCGCCGCCGCGGCGAGCGGCCCCGGCGCTGCCCCGGCCGCCGCCGGCGCGTCGACCGGCTTCTGGATCGGCAGCATCCTCGTCGGCGCCGCGGTCGGCGCGCTCGCGTACGTCATCGTCCTCCAGCTCTGATGACGCCCGACGACGACGACCTGACGACGCCGGCCCCCACCGACGTCGAGCCCGGCCCACCGGCCGCGCGCAGCGACCTGCGCGCGAAGGACGTGCTGACGCGCAGCCCCGCCGAGCTCGAGGAGCTCGAGCGCAACCTCGACCCCGCGGTGCGCGCCGAGCTCGAGAGCTGGTTCGCGCGCCCGAGCGCGATGGTGGTCGAGGAGCAGGCGGCGGGGACGCGGGAGCAAGTCCCACTGCTAGGCTTCGGCGAGGACCTGGACGAGGGCCAACTGGCGGCCGAGGCCGCCGAGCGCAAGAAGCGGGTCGCCGCCGTGGCAGCGTCGATCTTCCCATGGATGTACGACCTGCTCGAGCGCCACCAGCGCTACGACGTCCGCCCCATCGTGCCGCCGACCCCGGTGCTCGACCCGTCGATCCTGGCGGTCCGCGTCCCGAACGAGGAAGAGATGGCGACGATCGGCGAGCCCCGCGAGTACGGGCTCGACCGCGAGGTCGAGGCGGCGCTCGCGGACGCGGCGCCGCAGGCGGTCTTGCGCGACCTGTACCGGCCCGAGACCGAGTTCACGATCCAGCTCACCGCCCCCGACGACGAGAGCGACCAGCCGACCGACGGCCACCGCGAGGTCCTGGCGGCGCTGGACTGGCGCCCCGAGCCCGTCGAGCGCCTGGCGCTGGCGGCGGACGCGCGCGCGGCCCACGCCGAGTTCCGCGAGATCACCGCCCCGCCGTGGGCCGAGACGGTCGCGACGGCCAAGGCGATCCGTCACCAGCGGAGATCGTCGTGACGCCGAGGGAAGATCGATCGGCCCCGATCCGTACGATGAGCGGGCCGGCCGCTGGCCAGCCGAGGCGTTCATGACTCCCGAGCCCAAGATCATCCCGGTCGAGCCGTTCGTGATGCGTGGTGTCGGTCGCACCGATGTAGGTGTGCAGCGCACGCAGAACGAGGACGCGATGTACTTCGACGACTTCCTCGGGATGTACCTGGTGTGCGACGGGATGGGCGGCCACGCCTCCGGCCAGGTCGCCTCGGACATCGCGATCCGCACCATCGTCCACGCGATGAAGACCGGCGACCCGCGCCCCGCCCCGGGGCAGGATCCGCTGGTGGCGGCGATGAAGGCGGCCAACGCGGCCGTGTTCCAGCGGGCCCAGGTCGATCCGACCTGCCACGGCATGGGCACCACCGCCGTCGGCCTGCGCATCGAGGGCGCGACGGCGCACATCGCCCACTGCGGCGACTCGCGCGGCTACCTGCTGCGCCAGGGCCAGTTCCACCCGATCACCCGCGACCACTCGCTGCGCAACCTGTACCAGGACCGCCCCGATCTGGTGGGTCAGCTCGGGCCGGCGACCTCCAACGTCATCATCCGCGCGGTCGGCCTCGACGCCGCGGTCGAGATCGAGCACAACGCGCTGCAGATCGAGCACGGCGACATCTTCCTCTTGTGCTGCGACGGCCTGTCGGACCTCGTCGACGACTGGATGATCCGCGAGATCATGACCGCCGGCGATCCGCTCGAGGTCACCGCCGAGAACCTCGTGCGCGCCGCCAACAACAACGGCGGCACCGACAACATCACCGTCGTGCTGACCCAGGCGTTCTTCGACACGCTGTGGGCCGCGCCGCAGCCGCACTACGGCTACCAGCAGGCGTATTGAGTCAGACCGAGCCGGCCGCGGCGCGCTTGAGCTGCGCGACGGCGTCGGGGTAGCGCCCGAGCTTGGCGTAGACCCGGGCCAGCCCGGCGGCCGCGCGCACCGCGAAGTCGGGGTGCGTAGCGGCCTGACGGAACGCCTCCTCGGCGCCGAAGAAGTCGCCCGACAGCGTCAGCACGTCCCCCAGCGTCGCCCACAGCGCGGCCACGCCCACCGGCGACACCGCGCGCCCGAGCCCGGTGCGCACGACGTTGGCCGCCCGCGGCGCGTCGCCGAACTTGGCGAGCGCCACCGCGAAGGCGACCCGGGCGTCGCCGAAGTTCGGTGCGAGATCCACCGCGGCCTGGAGCTGCTCGACGGCGATCTGCAGCTCGCCCGAGCCGATCGCCTGGACGCCACGCGCGTAGTACCGCCGCGCGACCGCCGACATCAGTCGAGCTCCAGGAGCGAGAAGCGCGCCGAGGCGTCGTCGCCGCTCGCCGCGGGGTCGTCGCGCCGCTCGGGCGTCGCCGGGGGCGCCGCGGCCGCCGGTGCCGCGGGGGCCGGCGCCGGGGCGGCGGCTGGGGGCGGCGCGGCGTCGCCGCCCTCGGCGGCCATCGCCCCGCCCGGCCGACCGCGCAGCGACAGGCCGCGGGCCGGCGGCGGCGCGGCGCGCTCGGTGACCATCGCCCCCGGCGGCATCGGCGCGGCGGGCGCCGCCGACGGCGCGGGGCGGGTCGGCGTCTCGACGACGCGCACGCCGGCCGACGGTCGGGGCAGCTCGGCCGCGGGGGCCGCGGCGGCGGGGCCGCGCCCGAGCGCCTGCATCACCCCGCCGATCCGCACGGAGACCTGCTCGCCGTCGACGGCGAACAGCCCCAGCTCGGGCAGGTCGAGGCGGGTCTGCAGCGCGATGATCAGCTGCGCGAACGTCAGCCGGTTGAGGTCGGCGAACGACTCGGTCTGGTGCATCAGCATCGGCGGCGGGCCGTCGACCACGTACTCCTTCATCACGAAGGTGAGGATGTCGAGCAGCGTGTCGCGATCGCAGTCGGCGAGGGCGTCCTTGACGCCGGTGGTGATGTCGCGAAGGTCAGGTCGGGTCGGCATTGCAGCTCTCGCGGTGGTGGGTGCCGGGTCAATCGCTACCCTGCGCTGAACGTTCTCGCGTTTCGGGTGGGGCCCTGTGCAGGAAGAAGAGGTGTATGGATCGAGCGATACCCTGCGCTGAACGTTCTGCTGTTTCGGGTGGGGCCCTGGGCAGGAAGAAGAGGTGTATGGATCGAGCGATACCCTGCGCTGAACGTTCTGCCGTTTCGGGTGGGGGCCCCACGTCTTGTGGGGGAGGGTCTTTGCGAAAGACCCTCTCTGGATCACAGCTCGGCGCCGTCGAGGTCGGCGCCGGCGGTGGTGCACCCCACCAGGCGCGCGCCGCGCAGATCGGCGCTGGACAGGCCGACGCCGCGCAGGTCGCACTTGAACAGCACGGCCTCGCGGAACACCGCGCCGTAGAGGTTGGCGCGGCGGAAGTCGACCTCGCACAGCGCGGCGCCGGTCCAGTCGGTGCGCGACAGCGACACCGTCGAGCCGTCGTAGCCGTCGAACACCACCTTGGTCAGCACCGCGCCCGAGAAGTCCGCCGAGTACAGCTCCGACTGCTTGAACGTCGTCGACATCAGCCGGGCCTTGTGGAAGCTGGCCTTGGCCATCCGCACCGGGCCCAGCTCGCACCGCAACAGCTGGGCGCCGCGGAACTGGATCTCGGTGAGGTCGCACTCGGCGACCTGCACCCGGTTCCACAGCGCGCCGGTCCAGCGCGAGCGGCGGAAGTCGGTCTGCTTGAGCTGGGCGCGCTCGAGGCGGGCGTCGTCGCCGATCGCCTCCTGCAGGTCGAGGCGCTCGATCGTGACGCCGTCGAGATCGAGCCCGCGCAGCAGCGCGCCGCGGGCGGCGAACCCGACGATCTGGCGACCGGTCAGCTCGTCGTCCGCGACCAGCCGCTCGAGCTGGAACCGCGACTGGACCACGCCAGCGTCGGCGGAGCTGTCAGCCATGGCGCACCGGGCGGCTCGAGATCGACATCGTCTTCGACGGTACCGCGAATCGCGGCGCCCCGCGAGTCGCCGCCGCCGCTTCGATCGTGGACGCGCGCACCCGCGACGGGTGCCGGGCGATCACGGGCGCCGCATCGCCTGGCCCGAGCGCATCTCCTCCACCCGCCCCCACTCGCCCAGCATCTCGAGGACCTTCTCCTTGATCTCTTCCTTCAGCTTCTCGGAGTTCTGCTTCTTCGCCGCGGCCTGCTCGTGCTTGGCGTGGCCCGCGCCCTGGGTCTGGGCCTCGCCCTTGTGCTCGGCCGCCGCCTCCGCCTCGGCCGCCTCGGCCTCGGCCTCGTGCTCCTCGCTGGCCAGCACCAGGTCGGAGCTGCGGCCGGCGCGGTGGACGCCCTTCTCGGCCTGGGCGACGTGGGTCAGCTCGTGGGCCAAGAGCGCCTGCCCGTCGGCGGTCGCCATCGACCGGTCGGTCGAGTTGCCCATGAGGATCATGCCGGTGCCGCCGATCGTCACGGCGTCGGCGTTGCGCTGCCGGTTGAACTCCTCGGCGAAGGTGCCGGTGAACACCCGGACGTGGCCGAGGTCGACGCCGAGCTTCTGCTCGTAGCGCTGCCGCAGCGAGTGGTCGAGCTGCTCGCCCTTGCCGGCGCGCGCCGCGACCAGCTTCAGCAGCCGCTCGGGATCCCAGCGCTTCGCGATGTCCCGGGCCAGCTCGTCCGAGAGCTGCTCGGGCGGGAGACTCGCGAGGTCGTCGAGTTCTTCGTCTTCGTTGTTGGACACGAGGCTCCAGCCGGGTGAGGCGTTCACCCATTGTACGCGATCAGACCGCCCAACCTTCCCACCAGCGGGTCCCCCTGCCGCGGCCCCCGCAGGCCCCCCCGAACCGCGCGTCGCGCCGGTCAGTCGTCCTTGCCGTCGCTGCCGGCCCAGGTCGAGACGTAACCCTCTGATTGTTCGTAGTATTCGCCGGTCTTCTGCTGGTCCAGCACGCCGCCGCCCAGCGCCTGCTCGAGGAACTTGGTCTCGTCCAGGCAGCTGGATCCCTTGATGCCCTTGGCGGTGAAGGTGACCTCACCGGTCGGGCTGATGGTGATCTCGATATCCTGCTTGCGCATCTGGGGTCCTCTCGTGGGGGCCTGCTGCGGGCCGCGTCTGCTGCGTTATCGGTCCCCCCCGTCATCCTCGCGTACCGACGTACGCTGCGGTGCCGGGGCCCCACCGCTGCCTTGCATCCGCGGCTCCTCGCGACGGCCCCGGTGGACACGGGCCGTGCGCCGCGACGACCGAGCTACTCGGCGCTCCACTTCCTCATCACTAGGCGTATCTCGCCGTTCTCCTCGACCTCTTCCTCGAGCGCGTAGCCCTTCTCTTCGCAGGCCTGCTTGACGTTGTGGTACTGGTACCGCTGCGAGAGCTGGTTCTTGAACTCTTCCTCGGAGACGCCCTTGGTCGTCTCGACGCCCCACCAGTCGGCGGTGATGTCGTAGGTGCCGTTCTCGTTGGCGATCACGCCGATGTCGTACTTGCCCATGTCGATCTTGAACGCCGCCTTGAGCGTGTCGCCGCGGTAGCCGCGCACGACGACCTGCTGGCCCTGGGCGGCCTCTTCGTACGTGAGCTTGAGATCCTCCAGGGCGGCGCGGATCGCCGCCAGGTTGGTCATCTTCAGCTCGCACTTGGTGAAGTGAGACATCGCGTTCTCCTGGCGTGAGCCTGAACTCTACAACTCTAGCTTGCGCTCGCCATCGTCGCTCGTGTTCTCCCCCGGCTTGTCACCCGGGCCGCCGCGCGGCGCGCCGTACTTGGCCATCCAGCCACCGCCGGCCGGCTTGGGCGGCGCGTTGCGCCGCGACGACGCCGGCCGGGCGCGGGTGCGGGCCCACTCGCGCATGCTCTCGATCATCTCGCGCATCGTGATGGCCAGCGGCACGGTCTCCTTGAGCGTGTGCACGAGGAGCTCGTCGTTGAGGTCACCGCCGGTGTCGAACGCGTCGTAGAGCGACGCCACGACCGCCTGCTCGATCTCGGCGCCCGAGAAGTCGACGGTGATGTCGACCAGCTTCTCGAGATCGAACTGGCTCGGGTCGCGCCGCTTCTTGCGGATGTGGATGTCGAGGATCGACCGGCGATCCTCGCGATCGGGCAGGTCGCAGAAGAAGATCTCGTCGAAGCGGCCCTTGCGCAGCAGCTCGGGCGGCAGCTGGTGGACGTTGTTCGCGGTCGCGATCACGAACACCGGCGAGGTCTTCTCCTGCAGCCAGGTGATGAACGAGCCGAAGACGCGCGACGTGGTGCCACCGTCGGTCTGGCCCGAGCTGCCGGTGCCGGAGAAGCCCTTCTCGAGCTCGTCGATCCACAGGATCGCCGGCGCCACCGCCTCGGCGGTCTTGATCACCGTGCGGATGTTCTCTTCCGAGCTGCCGACCAGGCCGGCGAAGATCTTGCCGACGTCGAGGCGGAGCAGCGGCATCTGCCACAGCGCGCCCACCGCCTTGGCGGTGAGCGACTTGCCGGTGCCGGGCACGCCGATGAGCAGGATGCCCTTGGGCAGCGGCAGGCCGAAATCGCGCGCGCGGCTGGAGAACGCCGACCGGCGCTTGACCAGCCAGTCCTTGAGCGTGTCCATGCCGCCGACGTCGCCGAACTCCTCGCGGTGCTCGTAGTACTCGAGCAGGCCGCTCTTGCGGATGATCTGCTTCTTCTCCTCGAGGATGGTCTCGAGGTCGAAGGTGTGGGTGCGGACCATCGCCTTGGCGAAGACGTTCTCGGCCTCGACGGCGGTGAGGCCCAGGGCGGCCTCGACGACGCGCTCGATGTACGTCGCGTCGCTCTCGGCCAGCTGCTGCGTCGCCGGCGGGGCGCTGCGCAGGAGGTTGCGGGCGATCTGCTCGATCTCCTGGCGGTTCGGCAGGTCCCAGTCGACGATCGCCGACACGCTCTTCTCGAGCTCGGGCGGGATCTTGGTGACCGGCGACAGCACCAGCAGGCTCTTCTTGGTCTTGCGCAGCTCGGTGGCGGCGTCGCGCAGGCGGCGCACCACCGCCGGCTCCTTGAGGAACGGGTGGAAGTCGCGCAGCACGTAGAGCGCGCGGCCCTCGCCACGGATCACGTGGTCGATGGCCTTCATCGGGTCCTTGACGTCGCGGGTGCCCTGGCCGTTGGCCAGCACCTTGAACCCCTCGGTGATCGACCACACCTCGAGGCGCATCTCGCGCTCGACGCACAGCTTCTTGAGCGACTCCTCGACCCGGGTCTCCTCGGGCGAGGTCACCCAGATGAGCGAGTAGCGGGCGCGGATCAGGTCCTCGATCTCGCCCCGGGAGCTTCGTCGCATGTCGTTGGTGAGCATCGGCAGGTCCTTCCAGTCTCTCACACGGACGGCGCGCTGTGCGGACGTCGCCGTCGGGTCGTCACCAGACGCGGAACGATCAGCGACGGCCCGGCCCGGGCCGCCGCGCGGACGCGTCAGCCACCGGCGAGATCACGGAGCCCGCGCAGCGAGCCCTTGGCGTCCTCGGCCTGGCCGACCAGGGTCTCGATGGTGTCGCTGACGATGGTCAGGCTGTCGGCGTTGGCGCCGCCGAGGTTGGGCAGCTCGCCCTTGACCAGGTTGATGTTGTTGCGCAGCTCCGACAGGACGTCGTTGATCTGGTCGTAGACCTCGCGGGCGACCTGGGCGATGTCGTCGGAGACCGCGGCCGGCGCGCTGGCCGCCGGCGCCGACGCCTTGGCGCGCTCGGACTCGCTCTTGGCGGCCTTCAGCTCCACCCGCAGCGCCTCGAGCTCGGCCTGCATGCCCTTGACCGAGCGCTCGGCGGTGCTGGCGCGGCCCTCGGCCTCGGCCAGCTTGGCGCGCTGGGTCTCGAGATCGGCGGACAGCGCGGTCATGTCCGAGGCCGACACCGCGGCGGCGGTCCGCTGCTCGAGCTCGAGCAGCTTCTTGCGAAGCTTGTCGAGCTCGCGGGCCGCGGCGGCGTCGCCGGTGGCCTGGGTGTCGCGGGCCTTGGCCGCGGCCAGCGCCTGCTCGGCGGCCTTGTGCCGCGCCACCTCGGCCTTGGCCAGCGCGTCCTCGGCGACCGAGCGCGCGCTCTCGGCGGTCAGCTTGGCGTGGGTGACCTCTTGCAGCTCGACCTCGAGCTGCGCGACGCGGCCCTCGATCCGATCGAGGTCGCGCGACGCGGTGTCGTAGCGCTCCTGCAGGCGATCGCGATCGGCCTCGACCTTGCGGTGCTCGACGCGCAGGTCCTTCAGCTCGTTGGTCAGCCGCAGCACGTTGTCGCCGGCGGTGCCACCGCCGCCGGTCTGCTGCTCGACCATCATCCGGCCGAGGCGACGGTTCTCCTCCTCGAGGGCCTGGGTCTGGGCCTCGCGGCGGGTCGCGTTCTGGGTGGCCTCGTCGCGCTCGGCCTTCAGGCTGGCGACCTGGCGCTGGTACTTCTCGCGCTCGGTGCGCAGCTCCTTGATGACCTCCTCTTGCGAGATCAGGCCGACGCGCCGCTCCTCGAGCATGCGCTCCTGCTCGTTGATCACCTCGCGCAGGTGCTCGATCTCGGAGAGCTGATCGTTGAGCTTCTTCCAGCCGTCGTCCTTGGTCTTGGAGACGTCGACCAGCTGCTTCGAGACGTCCTCGATCTCGTCCTTCAGCTTGGCGACGTCGTCCTGGGCGCGGGCCAGCTGACGTTCGCGGGTGGCCATCGTCTCGGCCATCTGCGTCATCTGCTGCCGGACCGTGCCCAGCTCCTCGCGCAGCTGCCCGATCTCCTCGCGCAGCTCGTCGGCGACGCGGCCGTGGGCCGCGACCTGCTCCTCGCGATCGCGGACGGTCGCGCGCAGGTTCTCGATCGTGTCGCGCAGCGTCGCCGCCTCGGCGCGCATGCGCTTGCCGTCGGCGACCTCGCGGTCGTAGCTCTGCTGGACGCTGTCGAGCTCGGAGCGGATCTTCTTCAGCTCGGCGGCGGCCTTGCCGCCGTCGCCACCGACGCCGTCCATGTCGACGACGATGGAGGGCTCACGGCCGCCCGCGCCGGGCATCGCCGGCGGACCGCCCGGCATCGCGGGAGGACCGCCCGGCATCGCCGGCGGGCCGCCGAGCGCAGGGGCTCCGCCGCCGAAGATGCCGCCGCCCGCGCCGGGCATCGGCGGCGGACCATGCTGCGCGTAGGCGGGTGCGCCGCCGGGGCCACCGGGCATGCCGGGAGGACCGCCGCCGGGCATCCCCGGAGGACCGCCCATGCCGCCGCCGGGCATCCCCGGCGGTCCGCCCATGCCGCCACCGGGCATCCCCGGAGGACCGCCGGGCATCCCGGGCGCACCGCCCATGCCCGGCATCCCCGGCGGGCCGCCGGGCATCCCAGGCGCGCCCATGCCGGGCATCCCCGGAGGGCCGCCAGGCATCCCGGGCGCGCCACCCGGCATGCCGGGAGGACCGCCCATGCCCGGCGCGCCGCCGATGCCAGGACGGGCGGCGCCCGCGGCGCTGCCGCCGAAGCCACCCGACGAACCGCCGAAGGTGCCGCCCGCGGGCGGCTGGTAGCCAGGCGGGCCACCCACGCCAGGCATCCCCGGCGCACCGCCCGGATACCCAGGCGCTCCGCCGCCGTATCCGCCGCCAGGCATCCCGGGCGCACCGCCGGGCATCCCCGGCGCGCCGCCGGGCATCCCCGGCGCGCCGCCGGGCATTCCGGGCATACCCGGCGCACCACCGCCCATGCCGGGCGGGCCACTGGGCATCCCAGGCATCCCCGGCGCGCCACCGCCCATGCCGGGCGGGCCGCCGGGATAGCCAGGCGGACCACCGCCGTAGCCGCCCGGACCGCCCGCAGCGCCGGGGTGGCCAGGGATGTTCCCCTGATCGAGCGCCATGGTCCGGTTCGCCTTGGGCGGCGGATCACCGCCGGCGATGGGCGGCCGCGCCTGGTGCGGCGGGATCAGCGGACCATCCTCGACGTAGCGGATGATGATCGAGCCGCACTGGACGACGTCGTTGTGGGTCAACACGTGGCGCTGGATGCGCTGGTTGTTGATCACCGTGCCGTTCGCCGATTGCATGTCCTCGATCAGGAACCGGCCGTTCTCCATCCGCACGGACGAGTGCCGACGGGAGACCATCCCGTCGTCCGTTCGCACCGCGCACTCGAGGCCGCGGCCGATGAACAGCGTGATGTTCGGATCGAGATCGACCGCGCCTTCGCGACCGGTGGCGTCGCGGAACAGAAGCCTTCCGCCCATGGGTGAAAACGATCCTACCCGACGCCCGCGGCCACCGCTATGTCTCGACGGAAATTACCAGCATCCACCGACCGCTTCGGCCTCACCCTCGACCGGTCAACACGGTCCCGGGGCGCAACCCCCGGGTGGGAAACTCACCGCCGGCGCCTGGGGTCTTCAGATCGTCGTGGAGGGGAGGCTCGGCGGGGACCTGGCCCCGCCGAGGGGAGGTCTCGCGAGAGACCTCCCTGGGAATCAGATCGTCGCCTTGAACTTCAGCTGGGTCTGTCCGAACGTGACCACGTCCGAGTCCATCAGCTCGTACTTCGAGACCCGCTGGTTGTTCACGAACGTGCCGTTGCGCGAGTTGTTGTCCTGCAGCGTGAAGCCGTCGGGCGTCGTGAGCACGATCGCGTGGCTGGTGCTCATGTAGCCGTCGTCGATCACGATGTCGGACTCCTTGCTGGTGCCGATCTTGGTGACCCCCGACCCGAGCTTGTGGGTCTTGAACTTCTGCGGTCCGTTCAGGAACACCAGCCACCCCACGATCGGGAAGACGTCGTCGCCCGCGAGGTTGATGAACTGGGTCTTCATCGGCTTGCCGGGCGCGCCACCCGGCGCACCGGGCGCACCAGGCCCACCGGGCGCACCGGGCACCGCCCCCGGCGCGCCGGGCCCACCGACGCCAGGCGCCCCGGGCGCGGCGGCCCCCGCCGGCGTCGCCGCGGCGGCGGGCTTCTTCTTCATCCCCATCACCACCGCGGCGCCGATGCCGAGCAGCGCCACCGGGATCACGATGAACAACCAGATCGGCGAGCCGCCGCCGCCGGCGCTCCACTTCGGCTCGAGCGTCGCCTCGACCGTCGCGAGGTCGTTGCCGTCGACGCGCAGCACCAGCGGGTGGGCCTTGCCGTCCCAGCTGAGGCCGGCCTTGGCGGTCTTGTCGTAGCCGGGGAACTGCAGGTAGAAGCGATCGGCGAGCTCGCTGGCGAGGCTGTCGGCCGCCACCGCGAAGCCGGCCTTGGACGTCAGCTCGGTCGAGTGATCCGAGGTCATGAACTTCGCGTCCTCGACCGCCTGCTTGAGCGTCTGCCGCCAGGCGCGCTCGAGCTCGGCGCCGGCGTCCTCGTCGGGCACCTGCTGCTTGGTGACCGGGTCGAGCTTCATCGGCGTCTCGGGCTGGCCGAACTCGGCGGAGCGGATCTGGTAGATCATCGCCACCGCCATCACCTTCTTGTCGACGAGCTGCTTGCCGATGTCGCGGACCGCCGTCGACGGCGCGCTGGCGCCCGCGCCGTCCACGCCGTCGCCGATCAGCACCAGCACCTTGCGCTTGCCGGCCAGCTTGTCGAGCTCGGCGACGCCGGCCTTGAGGCCCGCCGCCAGCGCGCGCTGCGCCTTGGGGCCCGTCGGGCCGGGGGTGAGCTTGACGCTGGCGAGGTCGGCCAGCGGCACGGCCGACTTCACGACGGTCGCGCCCTCGGCGTAGGTGACCACCGACACCTGCGAGCCCTTGGGCCCGGCGGCGGCGAGGCTGGCGAACGCGGCCTGGACGCTGTCGCCGATGTCCGAGCGGCCCTGGTTGGCCAGCCAGTTGCCGTCGGCGAGCACGACGACGACCATGCCGATCGCGTCCGGCCCCTCGAGGAACGGCACCAGCTTCGACGCCTTGATCGCCGCGGTCGCCTTGTCGCCCTGCTTGAGCGAGTAGCTCCCGAGCTCGCCCGGCGTGGCGCCGATGACCGTCACCTGCAAGGTCGGCGCGCCGCCCTTGGTCTCGGGATCGAGGACGGTGGTCTCGAGCGTGACGTCGGCGCGGGCGAGCGCGGTCGTCGCGACCACGGCCACCAGCGCGGAGAGGAAGATCGAACGAGGCAGGTGCATGCGGACTCTCTTGGGCCTACTGCGGTCGGAACACGCACTCGCTGTTGCCGACGCGGATGACGTCGCCGGGGGCGAGGTTCTTCTTGGGGAGGCGGTGGCCGTTGACGTAGATGCCGTTGGTCGAGCCGAGGTCGGCCAGCTCGTAGCCGCCCTCCATCCGCCGGATGCCGGCGTGCTTGCGCGACACCGCCGGATCCGCGAGCACGATCGAGTTGCCCACCACCGAGCCGACGGTCGTGACGTCCTCGCGCAGCTCGATGACCTGGCCGGTCAGCGGGCCGAGCACGAACTCGAGGCGCGCCACCGGCATCCAGCCACAGAACATGCAGCGCGGCCACTCCGGGCGCATCGCCCGGCGGCAGCTCGGGCACAGCCCGCCGCTGGCGCCTGCCCCTCCCTTGCCGCGGCCGCGGGCGATCGCGAAGACGAGCAACGCGACGCCCAGCACTGAGCCGATGATGACGACGAGGAGGATCGGGGTCGACACGAGAAGTCGGAGGGTTGGTCAGCGCACGGGCGGGGCGATCGAACAGCCCTCACACAGCACCAAGGTCACGGGGCCAGGCGTCTCGCGTTTCGGGTGGGGGCCCCACGTCTTGTGGGGGAGGGTCTTTTCGAAAGACCCTCTCATATTCACGTACCGAGGATCGTCTTGAACTTGCAGACGGTCTTGCCGAACATGATCATGTCGTTGTCGACGAGCTCGTGGCGCTGGATGCGCCGCTCGTTGGCGAACGTGCCGTTGGTGGAGTTGTTGTCCATCAACGTGAAGCCCGTCGGCGACATGACGATCTTGGCGTGATCGGTGCTCATGAACCCGTCGTTCAGGACGATGTGGGCGTTGGACGTGGTGCCGATGCGGGTCTCGCCGTACTGGAGCTTGAAGGTCTGGAACTGCTTCTCGCCCTGGATCGGCACGATCCAGCCGACCACCGGCAGGCCGTCGCCGCTCGAGATGTTGACCATCATCGTCTTGGCCGGGTTCGGCGGCGCCGACATAGCGGGCGCCGGCGCGGCCGGGGCCGGCGCGGCGACCACGACCGGCGCGGGCGCCGGGGCCTTCTTGCCGCCGACCGCGGCGATGATGATGCCGAGCAAGAGCACGCCGCCGGGGATCGCGACCCACAGCCACCACAGGCTGCCGCCCTTGGACTGGCCCCACTTGGGCGCCATCACCATCGTCGTGACCTTCTCGCCGCCGTCGGACGCGTAGTTGATGATCTCCTCGTCGCCGCGGAACAGCTTGAGGATGTGCTCCTTCTCGTCCCACTGGAAGCCCGCCTTCATCTTGGTCTTCGGGTCGACGGCGCGCCCCGGGAACACCAGCGTGAAGCGGCTGTTGAGCTGGATGACCGCGGCGGTGATCGCCGCCTTGAGCGTGTCGGAGTCCTTGGCCTTGACCGCCGGCCCGCCGGCCAGCGTGTCGAGCTTGGTCTTCGACTGCTTGAGCGCGTTGGCGTCGTCCGGGATGAAGTCCGACGAGGCCTCGAGCGAGAACGCGAACACCTCGACCTTGTCGGCGTCGAGCTTCTTCTTGATCGCCTGGATCTCCTCGGTCGAACCGGCGTCGAAGCCGTCGGAGAAGATGAACAGCGCCTTGCGGTTGGTGCCGATGCGCTTCAGCACGTCGGACGCCATCTGCAGGCCGGCGATGAACTCGCGCGAGGTCTTGCCCTCCTGCGCCCGCTGGTCGCCGATCTTGTCGGCGGTCAGGTTCTTGAGGTCGCCCTCGTACTTCTTCTCGGCGCCGGCGCTGTAGATGATCATCGCGCCCTTCGAGCCGGGCGGGCCCGCGCGCGAGATCGTCGACGGGATCTCCTCGTCCTTGGCGCCGGGCGCCTCGAGCGCGCCGCGGATCGCGGTGTAGACGCCGGCCGACACCTTGACGATGCGGCACGGCTGGCCGCTCGCGGCGATCGCCGGGTCCTTGCAGTCCTGGGCCTGCTTGTACGTGTCGTTGCCGAAGTAGTACTCGTGGCCCTCGATGAGCAGCACGATGCCGAGCGTCTCGCTCGACTTGTGATACGGGATCGCCTTGACCGGCTTGACCCCGGGCATCTTCTTGACCTCGGCCGGGTCGTGCTTGAGCAGGAAGGTGCTCCACACGTCCTGCGTCGGCAGCGGCTCGCCGATCAGCTTGACCTTGATCGCCGGCGCCGGGTTCTTGTCCTTCTCGGTGGGCTCGCCGGGGATCGACTCCGGCGTCCACGTGAGATCAGCCAGCGCGGTCGACGCGAGCGTCGCCAGCGCACAGAGCGCGAGGGCAAGCCGATGGTGCTTCATAGGCTCTTGAACTTGCAGAGGAACTGACCGAACTTGATGAAGTCGTTGTCGACCAGTTCCTGCTTGTCGACACGCTTGTCGTTGACGTAGGTGCCGTTGGTCGAGCCCATGTCCTTGAGGATCCAGGTGCCGGCCTCGACCTTGATCTCGGCGTGCTTCGACGACATGAAGCTGTCCTGCAGGACCAGCGTGCACGCCGACGGATCCTTGCCGACGACGGTCGACGAGCCGAGCGTGAACAGCTCACCGCGCTGCGGGCCCTGCAGCGGCACCAACCAGCCGATCATCTGCATGCCCGAGAACGGGTTGGCGTTGCCGCCACCGCCACCGCCGCCGATGGCGATGGCCTGGGTCTTCATCGCGGGCTTCGGCGCGTTCGCCAGCGCCGCGGCCTGCGCGCAGTGCGGGCAGCTGTCCCACGTCTTGTCCAGCTCCTTCTCGCACTGGCTGCAGAACTTCTTCTTGAAGATCCAGAAGCCGGTGGTGCGGATGGGGGGGTTGGGATTCATCGGCGGCGCCGCACCCGGCGCGCCGGGTGCGCCCGGCATTCCTTGCTGCATGTACCCTTGTGCTCCTTGCACTTGCTGTTGCGCGCCGGCGGCGGCGGCCTGCCCCTGCCCCGCGAATTTCTGCGCGTCCTTGCCCATGTTCTGGACGTTCGCGCCCAGGCCCTTGGCCCGGGACACGTCGGCCTGCAGGGACCCCTTGACGCTCTTGACCCCGACCCACTTGTTCCGGATCGCACGGAACGGAGCCAGGATCGGGCCGAAGACTTTCTCGAAGAACATGGGGCGTGCGACTCCGCGCCGGGGTCAATCCCGGAATTCCCGCTGCGAGATACTAGCACCGGGCGCGCCGCGGGAAACAAGTCTCGCGCCGGTCTTCGCGACGATGAACGACCGCCCCGGCCGCGGGGATCCGCTCCGGTAACTCACGGCAACGGCTGCGGCGATGATGCCACGCCGGCCGCCCCGAACATCCGACGGGGCGGCGAGCGCCCCTCGCCTACTTCGGCTGGTAGACCCAGATGTGGAACATGTTCACGTCGCGACCGGCGGTGAGCGCGACCTGCTTGATGGTCAGGGTCGAGTCGGTCACCTGCTCGGCCGGGATCATGGCCGGCCAGTTGCGCCAGCGGTGGACGCGGTCGGTGCCGGTGCACGCCACGACGCCGATGGCCTTGTTGTTGACCTGGATCTCGAGCTCGTAGTCGCCGTAGACGTAGTCCATGCGGCGCAGGATCACCACCGGGCGCCCGGCGGTGACGTTGACCTTGAACTCGGCGAAGCCGCCGACGTGGGCGCGGCCGACGCCCTCGATCACCGTGCCGTCGGGGTACTTGAGCTTCTGGCGCGACCGGTAGCTGTCCTTGGCTTCCTTGATGTTGAACGAGTGCTTGGCCTCGGAGTCGTTGTCGAGGATCTTGATCTCGTCGACCAGCACCCAGGTGAGCCCCTCGAGGTCCATCGACTCCTTGGGGTACGGCATCACCTTGACGCCCTCCCAGTCGCTGATGTTGGCGACCTTGGGCTTCTCCTCCTTCGGCTCCTCCTTCACCTCGACCAGGAGCTTCTCGCCGGCGATCGCCTGGTTGGCGATCTCGTTGAGCTTGCCCTGGTAGGCCAGCATGTTCTGGAACGCCTCGAGGTTGAACTTCCCCTCGGCGATCAGGCCGCGGAGGATCTCGACGTGGCGGCGGTACTCCGAGAACTCCTTCTTCTGCGCGATCGCGGGGTGGTGGGCGTCGATGTCGAGCGCCATCTCGCCCTCGCTCTCGATGAGCAGGTAGAAGATGTCGAAGATGTTGCGCAGGTCGACCATGTTCGACGCGTCGAGCATCAGCGCCGTGTTGCAGCACTGGATGACGTTGTTCGCCGAGTGGATGCCGCGCCGGCTGTACTCGAGGCCGCCCTTGCGGATCTGCCACAGCAGGTTCTGCAGCCGCAGCCGCTGCGCGGGGTGCATGAACGAGCCCGCGCGGCCGGCCTTGGGCACGAACCGCATGTCGATCTCGTTGGCGCGCGGGTCGGCCGCGTCGCGGGCGTCGCGGACGCGGTTGGCGCCCTTCTCGAGGTAGATCCGGCACAGCTCGACCTCGCGGGCGATGTCCGGCTCGGTCTGCGAGACCTCGATCTTGCAGCTCTCGAGGACGCGGCGGTGGCCCTTGTACTCGAGGTTCTCCTTGTACGCGATGAAGTCGGACATCTCCTCGTAGAAGCGCAAGACGACGTAGATCGTCTGCGGGAGCCGGAACTCCTCGGGGTTGATGTTCTTGATCGCCGCGTCGAACAGCATCAGGTCGTGGCCGACGCCGTCGATCGCGTACCCGGGCTGGATCTCGACCGACAGGTCGCCGCGCGCGCGCGCCGTGACCCGCAGGTCGCCGCCGTAGCCCATCGCCACGCCCGGCGAGTGGAACAAGCGGTTGTGCAGCATCCGCTTGTCGATGTGGTACTTCTCCGCGTCGTTCCAGTCCTTCTCGGTGGTGAGGAACCCCTTGAAGAAGTTGATGCGCTTGTAGCCGATTTCTTTCTGATCGCTCATGGACGTGCTCCAGACTGGGCGTGACGAGAAGCGGGCTTAGCGGTCGCCGTCGAGGGGTTCGATGACCTCGGCGCCGATGCCGATGCCGGACCGGGCGCCGATCACGAAGAACTCGCGCAGCTCGACGTCGCCTTCTTCTTCGAGGAACTTCAGGTAGTAGTGGGTGTGGGTCGGCTTCTCCATCGACACGATCTGGTGGATGCGCAGCACCAGCTCGGGCGTGACCTTGTCGAAGGCGACCGGCACCGTGATGACGTAGCAGTGGGCGAGGTTGACCGGCGGCAGGATCACCGAGTCGATGCCGATGCGGGCCTCGCTCTCGACGCGGAAGCCCTTGAACGGCCAGACGTTCTCGTCGATGGTCGGCTCGTAGCCGGTGAACAGCTTGAGGAACAACGCGAGCGCGCGCTTGGTGCCGCGGATCCGGTACAGGTCGACGGCGCGCTTGATCAGCGCCCGCTTGCGCTCGTCGGGCCAGTCGAGGTCGACGGTGAACGCCATCCACGACGCCAGCCAGGTCAGGAACTCGGCCGGCGTGGTGTGCGGATCGTAGTACCGGGCGTTCTCCTCGATCTTCTCGGCGATCGTGCCGAACATGTGCTCGAACAGGAAGCACAGGTCGCGGACGACGTTGTGGCCGACGGCGTCGGACCGGCGGTACAGCGCCGGCAGGTGCTGCAGGTAGCCGCGCCGCGCGATCCACAGCACGACCTCGGTGGTCTCGTAGACCATCTGGCCGCGGGCCGGGCGCTGGTCGACGACGGTGTCGTGCTCTTCGTAGCCCTCGCGGTACAGCACCGCGACCTTCTTGAGGCCGGCGTCCTCGAGGATGATGCGCGCCTTGGCGATGCCGAGGCCGTTGACCTCGGGCACGCGCACGACCTTGCGGTTGATGAGCTCGGTCGCCATTAGCGGATGTCGTCGCGGACCTTTTCCGCGATGGTGACGTTGATCAGGAACGGCAGCTCGTCGTCGTCGATGCGGACGTGCTCGACGGTGACGTCCTTGAGCTCGTCGCGCATGTCGATGCCGTCGACGCCGTCGACGCCGGGGATCTCCTCGATGTGGTGGACCAGATCGCTCTTGAGCACCGGCCGGCCGAACTCCCAGCCCTTGCCGTCCTTGCCGCCGAGCAGCGGGTGCAAGAACCGCCGGACCTTGAGCTCGATCTCGCGGCGCAGCCGGTCGGAGGTGCCGACGGTGCGGCGCAGGAGCGTGATCTTGAGCGACAGGTCCTTGTAGCGGGGCTTGATCACGTTCACGACCGTGCCGACCAGGCGCCGCTCGTCGAGGTAGCGCTTGATGTAGCGCATGATCTCGTGCGACGGCAGCAGCCGCTTGGTCAGGTCGTCGGAGCGGGTCTCGGCCTTGGGGATGAGCACCAGCGTGATCTCGCCGCGGTTCGAGCGATCGGGCACGCACTTGGCGCGGGCCAGCGACGTCGACGCGCGCAGCGCCAGCATCTCGAAGTCCTCGGCGGTGACCGCGCGGTCGCGGCTCTTGATCGTGTAGGGCGCGCGGGCCTTGGCCTCCTCGACCCCCTCGCGATCCGAGCCGCCGGTGGCCTGCATCGGGTTGGTGACGGTGTCGACGTACGACAGCGCGCGCACCAGCGAGGTGACGGTGCCGGCGTTGACGTTGCCGGCGGCGCCGCCGCCGACGCGGTAGGTGCGCATGACGACGCCGTTGCGGGCGTCGGGCGGCGCCATGCCGCGGCGGCCGTCGCCGAACGCGACCACGCCGGTCAGGTAGTCGAGCGTGTAGTGGCGGCTGGTCGGGGTCGACTCGAAGAAGCTGTCGACCCGCTTCCACCGCACCCAGACCTCGTTGGAGTCGGCGTTGTCGGGCTCGACCTTGCGCACGGCGCCGGGGCCGAGGTCGGCGACGTCCTCTTCGCGCGGCGCCTGGCGCTCGCGCACGTCGAGGGTCTCGCCCTCGAGCACCGGGCCGTGCAGCAGCTTGAACTGCTGCAGCGGGCTGCCGTCGCCGTTGCCGAGCACCTCGTCGACGATGGTCTGGTGGTGGAAGGCCTCGACGACGTTGGACAGGATCCGGCGGATGCGCGGGAAGCGGACGTAGCCGCCCATCTCGAGGCGCGCCCGCACCCAGTACTTCTCCTCGGTGAACTTCTGCACCTTGGCCATGTTGTCGGGCGCGATGAACTGCACGAAGCCCGACCCGGTGAAGCTGGCGGTGTCGTCGGTGACCGGCAGCGGCTCCCAGGTCTTGCCGTTGTAGAACTCCCACACCACCCGCTGCTCCGACTCCCACGCCATCTTCTTCATCGTCTCGTACTGCGTCAGCTCCGGCGTGATCACGTCGGCCTCGTCCGACGGCAGCGAGCCCAGGCCGAGCTCCTCGTCCATGTGGAAGTACAGGCCGATGAGGTCGTTGGGCAGCTTGTCGGCGAAGCCGAGGTACAGCGCCGGCGACTCGTCGCTCTTGGGCGTGAACGGCTGGAAGATCGTGTACTCGGTGCGGGCGACCTCGGTCACGTCGGTGAACGAGAAGTCGTTGTAGGTCATCGCGAACTTCACGTCGCGATAGTCCTCGCGGTACTTCAGCGTGATCGCGCGCAGCGCCGGCGGCCGCAGCGGGCGCTCGTCCTTGGTGATCCACTTGTCACCCTCGAGCGCGTACTCCGGCGCCTGGCCGAAGTCGCCCTTCTCGATGCGGCAGCGGATCCACCGGCGGCTCTCGCCGTTGATCTCGATGAAGTCCATGTCCTTCGGGCGGCGGAAGCTGACCGTGCCGGACTGCGAGATCGCGCGGGTGTCGTCGTGGTAGCCGTACTCGTCGCCGGCGCCGGGCAGGATGCCGCGCGGGCTCGACCGGCCGAGGAAGCGCCAGCGCTTGCCGTCCCAGAACTCCCACGCCAGCACCAGCTGATCGCTGGGGTTGGGCCGGGGGAACGCCCCCTGGTCGGCGAGCTGCAGGTCGACCGAGATGTACGCGTCGGGGGTCTGGACCAGCTCGTCGCACGCCAGGTACAGGACGCAGTCGGGCTTGGGCTCCTTGCCGAACGGGAAGGTGTTCTTGCCCAGGTCGAGCGGGATGAACGCGCCGTTGTCGAGGTTGGCGAACGCCTTCTCGGGCAGCACGCCCTCGCCCGAGACCTCGACGCGGGTGCGGACGGTGTCGACCTCGGTCTCGCCGGGATCCTGCGGCACCTCGGCCAGCCGGCCGCGGATCCACAGCCCCTCGACGTCGTTGACCGCGACCGGCGCGAACGCCATCGGGCCGAAGAACGCGACCTCGCCGCGATCGACCTCGATCGGCGCCTGGGTCATCTCCTTCCACCGCTCGCCGTTCCAGTACGACCACTCGAGCATGCGCGCGAGATCGCGGCCGCCGCGCTCGGGGCAGCCGATGTAGATCCGCATGACCGCCGAGTCGCCGACGCCGGCGAAGCGCGGGTCCGACAGGTACAGGAACCGATCGATGCGCTGCGCGCCGGCGAACACCTCGAACGAGCCGTCGCCGGCCTGGTTGGTGTAGCGCGAGTTGTCGGTGTACGTGTCGTCGAAGTACGAGAAGCAGCGATCGAGCGGGACCGCGGTGATGACGACGTCGCGCGCGGTCTCGAAGGTGACCGTCGAGTCGTCGCCGGCCTGGGGCGTCGACACCTGCGTCGCCACCGGCACCCGCTGCACGGCGGTGCCGTCGACCAGCTTGAACTGGAGCAGCACCTTCGCGGCGCGCGGCGCGCGCAGCTTGATGCCGAGGAGGTTGAGGAACGCGACGTAGTTCTTCTCGGGGACCTGGTTCAGGCGGTGGATCAGGATGTCGGTCATCCACGCCGCGAGCTCGATCAGCGTGATGCCGGGGTCCGCCGGGTTGTGATTGGTCCACTCGGGCGCGTAGCGCGGGATGAGGCTGATCGCCTCATCGACGATGTCCTTGAACTTGCGGTCGTCGAGTTTGGGACTTGGGATCATGGGGCGCGCTCGCTGGGGGTCGACGGGCTACCGGAAGCGATCATGGTTTCGCCTCGTCGGGCTTCCGCAGGTAGAAGGGGTAGACCAGGTTCTTGGGGTAGGTCTGGCCGATGATCGTGTAGTTGATCCGGATGTCGAGGCGGTTGGGCTCGTGCGGGTTGGGCGCGGCCTTGACCGCCAGCTCCGAGATGCGGGGCTCGTACTTGTAGAGCGCCTCTTCGCAGTAGTACTCGGCGCGGGCCGACGTCGCGTAGTTGTTCGGCTCGAACATCAGGTCGTGGATCCGGCAGCCGAAGTCGGGCCGCTGCACGCGCTCGCCCGGCGCGGTCCCGAGGATGATGAAGATCGACTCGCGGATGTTCTCCTCGAGCGACGACGACGCGATGCCGCCGGTCAAGTTGATGGCGACCGGAAAGCGCCATCCCTTGCCGAGAAACGAGCGATCGTCGGACATCAGGCTCCCTCGACCGAACCCGAGGGTCGGTCACGTGCGTGTGTGAGAACGAGCCGGCGTGCGTCCCCCGCGTGCCGGCCCGACGGCGGTGTGGCTACTGCTGCGCGAAGCGACCCTGCAAGTACTTGCCGCACTTGCTGCACGAGATCTTGGTCGTGTAGTCGACCTCCTCGACGAGAAGCGGGCGGTGCTTGCAGTACGGACACGACAGATCGTTGGGTCGCCCCGCGACGATCATGTCGAGCACGTCCTGCCACGCGATCAGCTCTTCCTCGTCCACCGGAGATCCTTTCGCATCGGAACAACTCCGAAGCGAGACACATCCTATGGAAGGGTCCCGCGCACGGTCAACGCGTCGACGGGTCTTTTCCCGCCCGAACCAGGCGGAAGAACACGGCACCTGCCGGCATCACCCCGCGCGTGCCGACGCGACGCGTCAACACGCACGCCGCGGTGTCGTGTCGGTCGCGCGAACGGGGCGCGCGCCGGTCAGGTCGGCTTCAGCTTGTCGCCGAGCGCGGTCGGATCGCTGACCTCGATCTCGGCGTCGACCGAACCCTGGATGTCGGTCGCGCTCGTGGCGCGATCGACGGCCAGGTCGCGCGCGCGGTCGGTGGCGCCCTGGGCGTCACGCACGCCGCGCGTGGCCTCGAACGAGTCCGCGACGACGGCCTCGCCGGTGGCGGCCGGGCGCGCGCGCGCCTCCTCGGCGAAGGCGACGTGGCCTTCGACCTCGGCCTTCTTGCCTTCGGCCCTGGCGCGGCCCGCGTCGACGCGCGCCTGGGCGTCGTCGACCGGCTTCGCCTGCGCGCGCACCGAGGCCTGCGCGTCCTCACCGACCTGGGTCACCGGCGCGGCCTGCGCCTCGGCGTGGGCCTCGACGTCGACCGCGCCCCGCGCGCTCGACTCGGCCGCGTCGGTCTCGCTGTTGACGCGCGACGTGGCCTGATCCCGCGCCGACATCACGTCGTCGGCGCCGGTGTCGCTCTGCACCCGCGCCTGGGCGCGGGCCTGGGCGTCGGTCGCGACCGACGCGTCCGGCGCGCTGTCGAGCGTCGAGGTGGCGACCGACGCGTCGCCGGTGGCGACCGCCCCGGCGGTCCCGCCGCCCGCGGCCCCCGAGACGTCGCCACGCGCCGCCGCTGACACCTCGGCGCTGCCGACGCTGTCGGCCGACGGCATGGTGGTGCTGCGCTCGACGCTGGCCTCGGCCTGCGCCCCCGCGTTGGTCGCGGCGCGCGCGTTGGCGACCGACGAGCCTTCGACCGACGCGCCGCCGCGGACCGCGCCGCTCGCGGTACCCGCGGACGACGCGCCATCGCTGGCGGCCGACGCACCCGCGCCGACCGACGCGCCGCCCTGCGCGCCGGCGCCAGCCGCGCCACCCGCGGAGGCCGCGCCGCCCGCGGAGGCCGAGCCGCCGGCGCCCGCGGCAGCCGAACCACCCGCGGAGCTGCCCGCGGAGGCCGCGCCGCCCGCGTCTGCCGATGCCGAGCCGCCCGCGCTCGTCGACGCGCTCGCGCCTGCGCCCGCCGAGCCGCCGGCGCCTGCCGAGCCGCCCGCGCCTGCCGAGCCGCCCGCGCCTGCCGAGCCGCCCGCGCCCGCAGAGCCGCCCGCCGACGCGGAACCACCGGCAGCGCCGCTGCCGGCACCGCCAGCACGCCCGCCCGCTGCGCCGCCTGCCGACGCGGAGCCGCCGGCGCTCGCAGAGCCACCAGCGCCCGCAGAGCCACCAGCGCCCGCAGAGCCGCCGGCCGACGCGGAACCACCAGCCGCGCCGGTCCCTGCGCCGCCTGCCCGACCGCCCGCTGCGCCGCCTGCCGACGCGGAGCCGCCGGCGCCCGCAGAGCCGCCGGCGCCCGCAGAGCCGCCTGCGCCCGCGGAGGCCGAGCCGCCCGCCGAACCAGCCGCCGCGCCGCCCGCGCGCCCGCCACCCGACGCCGCGCCACCGGCCGACGCCGAGCCGCCCGCCGACGCCGAGCCGCTGGCCCCTGCGCCTGCAGAGCCACCCGCGCCCGCAGAGCCGCCGGCGCCCGCCGAGGCCGAGCCGCCCGCCGAACCAGCCGCCGCGCCGCCCGCGCGCCCGCCGCCCGACGCGGCGCCACCGGCCGACGCCGAACCACCGGCCGACGCGGAACCGCTAGCACCCGCGCCCGCAGCACCGCCCGCTGAACCGCCCGCCGACGCCGAGCCGCCGGCTGCGCCACCGGCCGACGCCGAACCGCCGGCACCGGCGTTCTGGGCCGCCTGGTCACGCCCCGCAGGCGTCCCAGCTTGAGGCGTCTGCCCCGTCGACGCTTCGCCGCCAGCACCCGCCGACGCGGTCCCCGCGCCGGCGCCCGCGCCCGCGCCGCCGGCCGTCGCCGCGCCGGAGCGCTGCCCCGGCGTCCCGGCGGTCGCAGCGCCCGCGCCGGTGCCACCAGCAGCCGCACCGCCAGCAGCCGCACCGCCAGCGCCCGCACCGCCAGCGCCCGCACCGCCAGCCCCCGCACCGCCCGCACCCGCACCGCCAGCGCCCGCGCCGCCACCCGCACCACCGCCGCCGCCACCAGCGCCGCCAGCCTGCTCCTTGACCTGATCCTTGGCCTTGTTCCCTTGCTGTCCGGCTCCCGCCGCGCCGCCGAGCCCGCCCTTCGCCGACGCGCCCGCCATCTGCATCGTCACCTTCGAGCCGATCGTCATCGTCGCGTCGGCCTTCATGTTGATCGCGCCGCTGGTCGCGACGGTCATCATGCCGGTGGCCTCGGCCTTGATGTTGCCGGTCTTGGACGTCATCTTGACGTTCTTGCCGTGGATGACGATGTTCCCGGACGACGCCTTGATCGTGATGTCCTTGGACGACTCGATCGAGACGGTCTTCTCCTTGGTGTCGAGGACGACCTTGTTCTTCTTGGTCGAGTCGACGACGGTCACCTTCTCCGCGCCCTCGGTGTCATCGAAGATGATCCGGTGACCGGACTTCGACTTGATGACCTTGATCTCGTTCTTGCCGTTGGCGTTGTTCTCGGGAGGTAGCTGCTTCTCGTTCCACAGCGAGCCGATGACGATCGGCCGCTCGACGTCGCCGTGCTCGAAGACGACCAGCACCTGATCGTCCTTCTCGGGGAGGAAGTAGGTGCCGCGATCCGGGCCCGCCATCGGCACCGCGATGCGAGCCCAGTAGGTCTTCTCGTCGCCCGGGAGCCACGGGAACTTCACCTTGACCCGGAACGGCTGCCCCTCGTCCTTGTTGTCCGTGACGATGGCGAGCCACACGCCGCGCAGCTTGTCGGCGCGCAGGGCGGCGGGATCGGGACGATCGGGGTTGATCACGAGGTCATCCGAGGTTGACCGTCGCGCCTTCGTACTTGCTGGCGCCAGACGAGGCGACGGTCGTGGTAGCGCCCTTGAGATCGAGGTTGGCCGCGGAGTTGATGTCGAGCTTCTCGTCGGCCGAGACCTCGACGTTGATGCCCTCGATCGTCAGCTTGCCGGAGGGGCAGAGGATCTTCAGCTTGCCGGTCATCGACGCGGCGCCCACGCCCTTGTCGCCGGCGCCCTGCGGCTTGGGCAGATCGTGGCCGTTGGGCCCGCCGCCGCCCTTGCTGAAGTTGCCGACCGAGAGCGCCAGGGCGTCGGTCTTGTCGTGGAAGGTCACCTTGGGCTTGTCGCTGTCGTCCATCAGGAAGCGGTGACCGCAGCGGCTCTTGTAGCCGCGGAACTCGTTCTTGCCGTCGGTGATCGGCTCGGGGGGCGAGTCGACCTTGCTCCAGATGCCGCCCAGCACGACCGGCTCGCGGATGTCGCCAGCGATGAACATGACCGCGACGACGTCGTCGACGTCGGGGATCATCCACCAGCCGAACTTGTTGCCCGACATCGGCGTGGCGATCTGGGCCCAGTGGGCCTGGTCCTGATCACCGTGATCGAGCCAGGGGAACCGCACCTTGATGCGCCCGAGCTTCTTCTCGTCGTCCTTGTTCTGACAGACGATCGCGAAGTAGACGCCGGCCAGGACCGGGTCGCTCCCCCACGAACGATCGCCGCCGGCGCGCACGGGTCAGTTCCCCTTCTCCGCGTCGCGCGCCAGGCGCAGGAAGCACGCGTAGCCGCCCTGGCTGCCCTTGTTGTCGGCGCTGTACTTGTGGGTCACGCCGCGCACCAGGTACTTGCCGTTGAAGCGATCGTCGGCCTTGTCGAAGTTGACCTTGATCTTGATGACGATGCCGGCCTTGAGCTTGTTGTTGCCCATGACCTCGCACTCGGCGGTCAGGTAGCTCATCGAGGCCTCGTCGAGGATCGACTTGGCGATGGCCTTGGCCTCCTCCACCGAGGCGATCGGGCGATCGACCGCGTAGGTCTCGATCTCGCCGAAGTCGCCGAGCGAGGACGCGGCGTTCGAGGAGCCGAGCTTCGAGCCCTTGGCGGACTCCTCGCCGACGACCTCGGCCTTCTTCTCGGGATCCCAGCCGCGCACGGTGACCTTCTTGACCACCTGGGCGTTGGACAGGCGGCCGTTGAAGCTCTTGAGCTTGTCGCCCTTGCCGTCCTTCGGCTGCTGCTCGAACGCGAACTCGAGCCCCGAGTCCTGGTCGAGCTTGGGCGCGTCGAAGAACATCTTGGTGTCTTCGCACCAGATCGAGTAGCCGAGCCGCGCCGCGCGGGTGCGCAGGAACGACAGGTTGTCCTGGTTGTGCTGGTAGACGTGCTCGTGCTTGATCTTCGGCGTCGAGCCGCACTGCGCCGACAGGCCGGCCTGGCCAGCGATCGCGCTGGCGATGTCCTGGTCGGTCTGCTTCTGGTAGGTCTTGGACTTCTTGCCGCGGGTCAGGCGGTGGAGCTTGTCGAACGCGCGCACCGACAGCTTGGGCTCGCCGCCCTGCTTGTAGTGCGCCTCGACACCCACGACCTCGCCCTTGAAGACCGACCCGGTGTCGCCCGAGCCGGTGCTGGCGTCGCTGCGCCGCGTGCCGCCGCCGAGCTTGACCTCGACCGCGTCTCCGGGCTTGAAGCTCTCGTTGAACTTGTTGGCCGGGTTCTTGAGCGTGACCAGACACATCGCCGGCAGATCGAGGTCGTGATCCACCAGGATCGTCATCACGTCGGTCGGCTCCATGGGCTTGCCGCCGATCGTGACCTCGAACTTTACGCCGGATGAGGTGCTCGCGTTGTCGCTCATGCCGCGCCCCCGGCCGGCGCCGCGCCGCCCTTACCGGCGGGCGGCGGCGCCTTGGCGCCCTTGGCCCGCGACGCCTCCTTGACCTTGATCGAGCAGGTGCACCGGCACGGCGCGCCGCTCGGGAGGAACATCGTGTACTTGGTCGACACCGACTCGATGACGCCCTCGAAGTCGGGGATGCCGCCGCCCCAGGCGATGCGCACGCGGGTCGGCCGGCGCTTGTCCTCGGGGGCGTCCTTGGCGGGGTTCATGACGCGGGTGAAGCCCAGCAGCTTCTCGACGTAGGTCGTGTGCACGTTGCCACCCGACTCGTACGCGTCGAAGAACAGCTCGAACGACATCGAGCGCCCCTCGGCGGACGTGAACTGGAGCTCGGGCTGGTCTCCCGACGAGGTCGGCGACTTCTGCCACGGCACCGACTTGTCGATCCCGACCTCCTTGGGGTTGTACTGGGCTTCCAGATCGCCCCCAGCCTCGAGACCAATGATGTGGAGCTTCGCCAGTGTGGTCATTGGAATGGATCTCCGCTGCGCTTGCGAGCGATGTCGAGGAGGTGCATGACCTCGTGATAGACTTCGAAGGCCAGTTGCTCGACGTCTGGCTTCTCGGCGGGCGCGTGCTTGCTGCCCCCTGCTGCGGGTGATCCGCCGCCGCCACCCGCGCTGGTGCCGCGCGTCGCCGCAGCCACCTGCTGCTGCGGCATGGCGGTGACGAGCACCATCTGCGCCAGGTTCATGCCGCCGCCGCGGTCGTCCCCCGAGGAGAACATCCGCTGCGCGGCCGACTCGAACCACGCCGGCACCTCCGGCTCGCCGCCGCCGAACTGGCCGAACGCGCGGCCAGGACGCGGCGCCGAGAACGGGCTCGGGGTCGGGCGAGACGGGGCCGGGGCGTTCTCGACGTACACCGGCGCCGCCGCGCGGCTCGCGGCCGAGCTCGACGCGCCGCTGGCAGTCTCGCTCGGCGCGGCGACGTCGCGGACCTCCGCCATCGAGGGCGAGACGAACGAGCCGAGCGACTCGCCCGCCCGCGCGGCGAGGCCGCCGAGGCCGGGGCGCGCGTCGATCATGTCGGCGGCGCCGCCGCGCTCGGCGCGAGCGTCGTAGGGGGCGACCATGTCGAGGCCGCCGCGGTAGACGTCGGGGAGCATCGACCAGGTGGCCGCCGCCGCCTCGCGGGGGGACAGGCCTGGCGTCGAGCTCGCCACCAGCGACATCGCGCGGGCCGCGCGCGCGGCCGGCGAGAGCGACTGGCCTTCGGCCGATCGGGTGAGCGCGATGTAGACCGACTCGAAGCGCTGGCGAGCCAGCGACGGCACCGCCATCGCGGCGGAGGCCTGGGCGGCGGACTCCTCGGCGTGCGCGAGCTCGGCGGCGCGGGCCAGCTCGATCGGCGACGCCGCGGAGCTCATCGGCGACACCACCGACGTCGGGCCCTGCGGCCCCTGCACGACGCTGGTCAGCGGCATGCTGGCGTCGGCGAAGCGGGCGGCCGCGGGCGAGCCCGGGGCGCCATAGGCCGCGGCGGCCGCGTTGTCGCTGGCGCGCGCCATGCCGGGGTACGCGGTCACGAGGGTCCCGAGCTCGGCCACCGCCTGCGCGGCGAGCAGCTCGAGCGCGACGACGGGGAGGCCGGCCGCGCCGTCGGGCGACAGCGCACGCAGGCCCAGCGCGGCGACCGCGCCGGGCGGCCACAAGAACGCGCCACGGGGCAGCTTGGCCGACGAGGCCATGGCGGCCGACGGCCAGGCAGCGCTGGCATAGACCGGATCGAACGCCGGGGCGGCGTAGCTCGGAGCCCCGGCGTACGACGAGGCCGGGCCACCGGCGACCGGGGACGCAGTGATGGCATCGGCGGCGGGCGGGGACGCCGCGCCGAACGACGAGGGCGCGCCGAACGAGGGCGCGCTGCCAGCCGCGACGTCGACGCCCGGCACGGGTCCGGCGGCGACCGTCGGCATGCCCGGCGCGGCGCCGACCGGAGCCTGCGTCATCGCATAGGGAGACGCGCCCGCCCCGGGGCGGGCGGCCCCGGCGGGGCCAGCCTGGAACGCGCGCAGCAGCGTGAGGTCGAGCTGGGTCGCCATCGAGGCCATCGACGCGGGCCCGGCGGACGCGAGGCGCACGGCCTCGGCCGCGGCGCCGGGCGACAGCCCGTACACCTTCGCGGCCAGGATCAGCTCGGGCGTGACGAAGTCGAACGCCAGGTTGGCGGCCGAGCGCTCTTCGGCGATCGACCACGCCAGCGCCGCCTCGGCCAGCCCACCCGGGCGCCCCGAGGCCGCCGTGAGGCGCGGCATCGCGTGGCCAGCGGGCGCGCCCGCCAGCGTCGGCTCCCCGCCGGGCAGCGTCGGCTGGGCACCCGTCGGCGCCGCGTAGGTCATGGCGATGCTGTCGCCCAGCGACGCGGCGGCGCTGCGCGCCTGCGCGGTGGCGAGCGGCGCCGCGGACGACGCGGCGAGGCCGCCCAGCGACGGCAGCGAAGTCGAGGTCGTCGACGGCACGGCCACGCGGCCCGACACCAGCGGCGCGTGCTCCGCGTGGGCCAGCGGCACCGACGTGACGTCGGGCACCGCGAGCATCGCGGCGCGCAGCGTGACGAGCTCCTGCTCGAGCGCGCGGGTCTCGTTCGCGGCGAACGCGGGCGCCTCGATGTTCGACGCCGCCGTCGTCGCGGCCGCCGCGGCCTGGCTGACCTGGGCGTCCGACGGCGCGATCGCCGCCGGCGTCACCAGCGTCTGCTCGATCGCGGCACCGACGCGCTCGCGGCTGGCGGCGACCGTGCTCGCCGCGGGCTCGAAGCCGCGGCCTCGCGGCTGACCATCGGGACCACGGGCGATGAAGGTCTGCTGCGGCGCCGCCTCGGCGAGGCGCAGCGCGGCGGGCGCGAGCGCCATGTCGCGCGCCATCCAGGCGTTGACGCCGGTGCCCGACGGCGCGTCGACGCCGGCGCGGGCGAGCGCGGCCAGGCTCGGCGCGCCCGTCAGCACGCCGATCGGCGCAGCGGAGCGCGCGACGAGGCCGCCGAGGTACGCCGTGGCCAGCGCGTCGCCGTGCAGCGCGCGCGGATCGAACACCGGCGCGGCGGGCAGCGGCATCATCGACGCCAGCGCCGGCGCCATCGGCGACGACGCGAGGCCCGGGGCGAGGCCGGCGTCCGGCGCAGCCGGCGCGGCCACGGCGACCAGGTCGGCCATCGACAGCCGACGGCCGGCGGTCGCGAGCAAGTCGACCGGGGCGGAGACGGTGGTCGGCGCAGCGGCCAGCGCGGGCGCGCCGACCGCGGACGCTGCCACGTCGGCGCGAGCCGCCGCCGCATCGGAGGCGCGGGCGCTCGACGGGGTCGCCGCCGTGGTCGCCGGGCGCACCGGCGCGACCGAGGCCGCGGCGATCGCGGCGAACACCGAGTCCGGCACCGCCTCGCTGTCGTCGATGCGGAGCGGCGCCGGGCGACCGTCCGCGCGGGTCGCGGTCGGAGGGGCGATCACCGGCATCGCGGGCGCGCCGCGCTCGGGCGCGGCGGCGGCGAACGTCGACGAGCGCGCGAGCTGCGCGATGTTGGCCGGCGCGAGCCGCGGGTGGACGTAGACGACCTCGGGCGACCCGACCTGCAGCGGGCGCAGCGCCGGGCCCGCGACGTCGCTCGCGCTGTCGAAGGCCGACATGGCGAGCGGCGACGCGCCCGAGAAGCGCGCGAGCCAGCGATCGCTCCACGTCAGGTGGTCGACGGCGCGGGCATGAGAGGCCGAGACGGCGGCGAGCGCGCTGGTGGGCGCGGCCCAGACCGGGCTGAACGCGGGCGTCGCGGCCGTGGCCGCGCGCGCGCTCGGGGACACGGCACCGGCGACCGTCGGCATCGACGGCGCCGCGGGCAGCATCGTGCTGGTCATCGCCATGCTGGCGGCGGGCGCGAACGCGCCGCTGTCGCGGGACTGGACCATCGGGCGGCCGACCGCGTCCGCGGCCGACAGCGCCTGGACCAGGCCACCGAGGCCCGCCGGCATCGCCACGCGGGGCCCCGCGGCGGGCGCGAAGTTGGCGCTGGCCATCGAGGCGGCGGTCGGCGCGACGGCCGCCACCGACGAAGCCGACGCCGCGCCGGCCGGCGTCGACGTCGCATCAGGCGACGCGGTCGCAGCGGCTGCCGCGCTGGTCGCAGCGGCAGCCGCGCTGGTCGCGGCGGTCTCGCGTCGACCGCTCAGCGCGCCGAGCAACAACTCGACCGTCCGCAGCGCGCCCGAGGCGGCGGTCGAGCCGTGGGCGACGTCGGCGAGGCGCTGCTCGGCGCTCGACAGCGGCGAGACAGACGCCTCCGGCGCCCCACCCTCCACCGGTGCGGAAGCGTCGGCGGCGCCAGCCGCCTGCGGCACCACGCCCGCGTCGATCGACGAGAACGACGTCGCCGGCTGGCGCAGCTCTTCGACGCGCGACTCGATGCGCGCGATCGACTGCTGGGCGGCCTCGACGACCGACGGCGAGACCGGCGCGGTGTACGTCGGACGCGGCGCCGCCAGCGACATCGCGCTGGGCGTCGCCATCGCCGACATCGGCGACCCGAAGCTCGACGTCGACGAGCTCGTCGAGGTCGGCGCCAGCCCGCGCGGCGTCACCATCGACAACCCCGACCAGATCGGCGAGCGCTCGGCGACCGCCGACAGGCCCGAGCCTGCGACCGACGACACCGCGCCCGCGACCACCTCGGCGGCCGCCGCCGCTGCGAAGTCGACGCCGGGCGACCATGCGCGCAGGCCGGCGCCCTCGCCGCCGCTCATCGACGGCGCCACGGCCGCCATCACGTCGGGCGACAGCACCGGCATCGCGACGCCGGCCCAGCTCGACTCGCCGGTCGGGGTCACGAAGGTGCCGCGGGTGGTCATCGCGCCGCGACGCTGGGTCGACTCGAGGCCCATGCGCGCCGCGGCCATCCAGTCGAGCTCGTCCTGGAACCACGGGCGCGGGAACAGCCACGACACCTGCGGCACCACGCGGTCGCTGTGCCCCGTCGACGACATCGCGAACATCTGGGTCATCCGCGAGTAGTTCGCGGTCGACATCCACGGCGTGGCGACGCGATCGGCGAACGCCAGCGACCGCATGCCGCTGGCCTTGCGCGCACCCTCGCCCTCGGGCGCCCAGCGCTCGGCGTGACGCTCGCTGGCGTGCAACGCGGAACGCGACGCGGCTCCGTCGAAGGCGGGGCCGGACAGGGCAGCGGTGAGGGCGCGGGGCTCGGTCATCGGGGGCTCCGGATCACTTGGTCTTGGTGAGACCCTGGTGGGCGATCTCGAGCGTCTCGATCGTGACCTCGTTCTTCGAGGCGTCGAACTCGGAGACCTCGTACTTGCACGGCCAGCCGCCGACGAACTGCCAGGCGGCCTTGACCGCTCCCTTGGTGTCGAGCTGCTCGATCGTGCCCATCACGCGGCCGGGCTTGCCGGAGGGCGCCTGCCACTGCTTCCACCAGTCGGCGAACTCGTTGCCGGAGAAGCCACGCTTGAGGACGATATTCTTGAACTTGGTGCCACCGAGGAGCTTGTGGGTCATGTCGTTGACCCCGCCTTCCTTGAAGTCGACCACCTCGGTCTCGAACGAAAGGCCGCTCACCGACTTGAACAGGCCCGTCGCGTCGGTCAGGCCCGCGCCCTGGATATTGACGCGGAAGCAAAACGCCAGGTACGGGTCGCGACGCGGACTGTTGGAAGCTGCAGGCATCGTTGACTCCTGGGGGCGCTCAGCCCCCCGCGGGGCTGTTCATGTCCTGGACGAGCGAAACCATGATGAACTCGGTCGGGGAGATCGGGGCAACGCCAATGTCGCAGATGAGACGGCCGGCGTTGATGTCGTCGGGGCTGTTGGTCTCTCCATCGCATTTTACGAAGAAGGCCTCCTCCTCCTTCCCTCCCGCGAACATACCGCGCTTGAAGAGATCCCCGAGGAAGAGCCGAACCGTTCCTTCGACGTACTCCCACGTCTTGTGGTTGTTGGGCTCGAAGGTAACCCAAGCAAATCCGGACTCTAGGCTGCGCCTGAGCATGATGAACAAGCGACGCACGGTCACGTAACGCCAGTCGGGGTCCGATGACGCGGTGCGTGCACCCCATGGCCGCACGCCGCGCTGCAACCTGAACGTATTGACAGCATCGTGGTTTAGGAGGCCGACGTCGTCCTCCGAGACGCGGATCGACAGGTCCTCCGCGCCGACCATCTCGACGTTGGCTGCGGCGACGTGGACCCCGTGTTGCTGGTCCCGTTGACCGAGGATGCCCGTCAGGTATCCCGATGGCGGCACCGCGCGGCTGACGCCCGCCCCGTTGACACCCTTGATCCACGGCCAGTAGTACGCGCAGAACGACGAGTCGGTGCGGCGGCGCCAGCCGCGCGTCCACTCGACCAGCTGCCCGGGCGGCACGTGCTTGGGCAGCGGGTGCGGGATGTCGAGAACCGCGAACCGGTCCTTGAGGTTCTCGCACAGGTTGATGAGCTGGTCCTGGATGCGCTGGGCGCGGAGCTCGCCCGCCGGCCCCGGCTCGCGCTGGTAGAACACCATCGCGTCGGGGCACGCCATGATGGCCACCTCGTCGATCGGCGTCAGCGACAGGATGCCCCGGCGATCGTCGGGGCCGCCGTCGATGCCGATGACGTCCTCGGTGGTGAGCGCGTCGGTGCCGTCGTTGCCGCCGCCGAGCCGGGTCAGCGGCAGCGGCTCGGGCAGGTTGTGCGGCACCGGCGACTTGGTCAGCAGGTCCTCGAGGCGCACGATGCGCGAGCCCTGCTCGATGACCCGCGGCGCGTAGTGGCGCGACAGCGGCGACATCTGCAGGTGCCGGAAGACCTCCTTGCGGTCCTTCAGCGTCACGTGCAGGTCGAACTCGAGCACCTCCATGTGCGTCGGCGCGGCGGCGCGGTGGCGCCGGTTGACCGGCGTCTCCTTGCCCCACTTGATGAGGCGGTCGCAGATCTCGGTCAGCACGACGTAGTCGGAGTTCTCCCGGTCGTAGATGCGCACCAGCGAGCCGACCTCGAAGCCGCGGGTCGACTTGACGTGGGCCTCGCCGGCGCCGACGTCGAGGTCGCGGGTCAGCAGCGTCGTCGCGCCCTGCGCGTGCTCGCACTTGACCCAGATGTTGTTGCCCCACACGCCCTCGTTGAGCGCGCGGATCTTCAGCGACGGCTTGTTCCAGTCGTCGACCTGGATGTGCGCCGCGCACTGCGCGTGGGTCGCGTCGGCCGTCTCGCCGCGCGTGGGCACGTGGGCCACGCGGACGATCCAGCACGGGCCGCCGCTGTTCTTGAAGTGCGCGAACACCGAGTCCGACAGGTAGAACTGGTCGGTGTAGCCGAACACCTCGACGAACTCGTCCCAGTTCGAGACCCGCACCGGCTGGTTGATGGGTCCCTTCTGGGTCAGGCCGGTGAAGCCAGTGCAGCGCGTGTCCGCGATCGCCAGGTCCGGACGGACTGGCTCGGCGAACGTGGCGTACACGCCCGGGGCACGAAAGTCGGCGGCAGAACGCATGGGCTCCTCGGTGCGAAGCGTCGGCGCTCAGGTGGAGCGCGGTGGCGAAGCGGTGTGACTGGGCGACGGTCGGCGAGCCGAACTAGTCCTGGCGCCTGGCGGCGTTGATCTCCCGGTTGATGCGGGCGATCTCCTTGAGCCAGGTGTGGCGCTCCTCGTGTTCCATGTCGAGGATGGCGTCTTGTGACCAGTGGAAATGGTACGCGATGTACGCGATCTCCTGGTAGAGCTGCTCGCGGGGATACGTGGCGACCGCCGCCCACACTACCCCGGGGGCCGGCCCTCGCTCCCCTCGGTGATCAGCGCGCCGGTCGCCATGTCGATGTCGAACTCGTGGGCGCACTTCGGGCAGGCGACGTGGTGCTTCGGCGTGCCCTGCTCCTCGTTGATCTTGCGGTAGAACTCCTGCAGGTACGCGAGGTCGGTCGAGAACAGGTTCTCGATGGTCTCGACGGTGATTCGCTCGAGGTCCCCAAGCTTGGTGACCACGCGCGACAGCAGCACGATGACCAGGTACGCGCGATTCGACTGCACGCGGTAGTCCTGGAGTGGCACGATCTCGTCGCGCGCCGTCGCTAGGCGCATCACGCCGTCGCGTTGAACGTTCCCGTCGCCGTCAACGAAGCCGCGCGGGAGGCGAAACCTGAACTCAGTCTTCATTGCCATGTGCGGAATCCGGCGGTTGGGTTGGAGGTGTATGCGGGGGCGATGCTAGCGCACGCCGTGCGCGCCCCGAAAAGCGCACGGCCCACCCCTGGCATGGGTGAGCCGCACGTTATCACGTCGAGAGCTGCGAGTGTCTAGCGCGACTACGCCTTGTGCTTCGGCTCGATGCGCATCTCTTCCGTGATGCAGTCGATCGTCCAAGTGGCCATGCCGTCGCCGCCACCCTTCAGCTCCGGCGCCCAAGTGAACTTCTGCGGGGCAGACTGGATGAACACGACCTCGCCGATGATGTCCTTGTTGTTCGGCGCCATGATGTTCACCGACCAGTCAACGAAGTCTCCCTCGTTGATCTCGCCATCGTACAGGCACTTCACCACGTGGTCCTTCGCGGCCTCGAAGCCGCTCGGCTGACCCTCGATCTTGTGGCCAGCCACCTCCCACGCAGCCGCCTGGCGGGTCGGCTGGCGGAGCATGCCGGTGTGCTCCTCGGAGATCTTCGCCGTGTACTTGCAGAGGTCGATCGCGGTGATCGACTGGGGGGGGATACCACCGAAGATGCCGACCGGGTGGAAGTGCGCGCAGAGCCAGCTCTTGGCCTTGTTGGACAGGTTGCTCTTGATGGCATCCCCGCCCTTCTCGTACTTCATGTCCTCGACAGCGAAGGTGAGGTTCACCTCGAACAGCTTCTTGCCGTCCTTCGACTCGAGCTTGCTGAAGCCGAGCTCCTTCGGGAGACAGCCGAGCATCGAGATGGCGCGCTGGATCTTGTAGTCTTGGTTGCCCAAGGCAACGTACGCGTCGAAGTGCGTGACGTTCTTCTTGAGGATCTGGTTCATCAGGTCGATGAGGGGACCAGCCTCCGAGATGTTGTACGAGCACTTGGCGTCGCCGATCTTCGGCTTTCCGACCATCATCTTCGTGACGCCGTCGGGACCGAGGGCCTGCTTGATCGCGTCGCCCTCGTAGGTCGGCGGGCCGAACTGGGTCAGGTACCCGCCGTTCATTCCGTTGACGACCGCGTGGAAGTTCGTGACGTTGTAACCGCGAGAAATCGCCATGTCGTTCTCCTTGACTGGTGGCCCCAGCACGGAGACTGCCGAGAATCCTCAAGAACCTGTGAGGATTCGCGGCACCCCCCCTGCGTCGGAGCAGTGTTGGTGCCTGGTTTCGCGCACTAGTACGGGGGGGCGGGGAAAAACCTTCCCTGCCCGCCCGCACCTAAGAGATCACTCCTCGACGCCGCCGCCCGCAGCCATCTGGCCGATGCGGAAGATGACGAATTCCGCGGGCTTGACCGGGGCGAGACCGATCTCGCAGACCAGCTGGCCGGCGTCGATCACCTCGGGCGGGTTGGTCTCGGCGTCGCACTTGACGTAGAAGCTCTGCTCCGGGGCGGTGCCCATCAGGGCGCCGGTGCGCCAGAGCAGGGTCAGGAACGACGAGATCGTCCGCTGGACGCGCTTCCACAGGCGGTGGTCGTTGGGCTCGAAGACCACCCACTGGGTGGCGCGCTCGATCGACGTCTCCACCATGATGAACAGGCGGCGGACGTTGATGTAGCGCCAGCTCGGGTCGGTCGACAGCGTGCGGGCGCCCCAGATGCGGATCGCGCCGTTCATGAAGCGGATCGCGTTGATGCCCTTCGGGTTCAACAGGTCCTGCTCACCCTTCGACACGTTGTACTTCAGGCCCAGGGCGCCGCGGACGATCTCGTTGGCCGGCGCCTTGTGGACGCCGCGCTCCGAGTCGACGCGCGAGTACACGCCGGCGATGTGGCCCGACGGCGGCACGAACACGTTGCCCTGCTCCGGGTCGTAGACCTGGATCCACGGGAAGTAGTACGCGCCGTACTTCGAGTCGCGGGGCTTCGGCAGCTTGTCGACGCCGCCCGAGATGGTCTCGGGCGAGTCGAGGATCGCGAAGCGGTCCTTGCGGGTCTCGCAGTGCGACAGGATCGCGTCCTGGATCGCCGGCGAGGTCTGGCCCGGGGCGGCGACGAGGGCGATCTCATCGATCTCCTCGAAGCACTTCAGGCCGGTGCGGGCGCCGGGGCCGCCGTCCTTGCCGATGAACAGGCCGTCGCGGCCGCCGCCGCCGGTGGCCGGGGCCGCCGCCTTGGCGGCGTCCTTGTCGTCCTTGCCCGCGGTCGCGGCCTTGGCCGGCGCGGCGTCGGCGGGAGCGCCGACGTTCACCACGAACGCGCGCGAGCCGCCATTGTTGAAGAAGCCGTAGACGCCGTGGACGAACGCCTGCGAGCACTCCTTGAAGTCACCGAAGGTCTTCACGAACTGCGACCAGTTGGTGATGAGCACGGCCTCGTTGACCGGGCCCTTGCTGGACTCACCGAGGAAGCCCACGGTGTTGGTGCCCACGGCCTCGATCGGCTTGGAGCCGCGATCGACTTCTTCGACGTACACGCCTGGAGAGAGGTAGCTGGTCGCCATGTTCGAGAATCCTCCTGCTGTTTTTCTTCCGATGGCGGTCGGTCGTTAGCCCGGCTGGCAATAGGTCGAGATCGTCGACGCGCCTGGGGCCCTTGGACCGCTCGGTTGAACTGGGTTGGTGGAGCGGCTAGGTGCCGCCCTTCTTGCCGCGCCCGAGGTCGAGGCGGCGTGCGAACGGGTTCGGGTTGGGGCCCTGCTCTTTGACGACAGGGTCGTGGACGTTGCGGTACTCCAGCTGGCGCGACCGCACGCGTTGGAACTCCTCCATCCGCTCGGGAATGATCGGCACCGCAGTCCAGAACTGGATCGCGGGACGGATGGGCTGGTTGAGGCTGCCCCAGAAGCGGGCGAGGGTCCCCTCGTCCATGCGGGTGTTGAGGATCAACGGAAGCCCGGTGAACTCATAGCCGTGCATGCTCTCCTCGAAGGTCGTGCCCTTGAGCTTGTCCTTCGTGATCTCGGCGTTGTCGATGATGGTCCGAAGCAGCAATCCGCAAAGCAGCTGCTCATCCTCAGGTGTCTGCGCCCAGGCCGAGGCGAGGTAGTCGAGGCGGACCCACAGGCGGCGGCGGCGAGCGTACTCCTTGATGGTTCCATCCTCTTGCGCGACCTCAACGACCTCATGCACCGCCGTGTTCTCGGTGGCGGGCGGGTCCAACGCGATCTGGTAGAGATACACCGAGACCGCCGGGAGCTTCCCTTCGATGGCGTCCGGCTTGGGCGCGCCGTCGACGATGTGGACCCGCTTGTAGCCGTTGCGCTTGAACTCGTCCTGGAACAACCGGGTCAGGGTGTCCGAGGTTTCCTTGATGACGTGGTGCTGCGGCGTGGTGGTCATCGAGACTGTCGATTCATCGGAACGCGCCCCCGGCGTTCGTGAGCCGCTCGCCCTTCCTCGAGCGACTCAGGAGCCGACGCGAATCGTGGCGAAAGGCCGCCGATGTCACAAGAGCAAGCGCCTACTTTCTGTCCCCACCACGTCCGGCAATCTTCGATCAAGATCGCCGCTGACGCAGCGCGCAACGACCGCCGCCACCTAGAAGTTGTACGTGCGCTTCCGAACCTTCTTCGCGACGGGCAAGTCGTAGGTGCGGTTAGGCTCGATCACGGGGAACACGTATGCCGTGCCGATCGAGAGGATCTTCTCCGTCGTCGACGCGCCGCAGGCAGGGCAGACCGGCAAGGGCTCGCCGGAGCGATGCATGTCCTCCCACCGGTGCTTGCAGGCTTCGCAGGCGAAATCAAAGAGCGGCATCTCGAAACGATGCCGCAAAGCGCGGGAGCGCGCAATCCAGCTTTCTGTGCGCGCCGCCCTCCGCGGACTCACCGCGGCGCGCGGCCCCTCGCGATCTGGGCGAGGTCGCGGTCGATCATCTCCACGATCTGCTGCTGCCCAAGCTGCGCGAAGCCCTCGCGGGCCTCGCGCAGCAAGGCGACGCCTTGTGAGCGCGTCGACGGGTCCCCGGTCAACAACTTCCCAAGGTTGGCGCGGAAGTTCTCCGCCGTGCCTGGTGCGCAGCCACGCTCGACGCACAGCGCCAGCCCCGCCTGATATAGCCGCCCCGCCTCTTCGGGATCCGTCGCCTCGAGGCACGAAGCGAGCTGACCGTAGATCGGCGCCAGCGATGAGTGGCGCAGCGGCTCGAGGACCTGGCGCGCGTGGGTGAGCAGGCGGACGCCCTGGGCACAATCCTGGTTGGCCTGCTGGATGCCGAGGCTGGCCTCCATGTCGACGTACTCGAGCGAGTCTCGCCCGCGCGCGCGCGCCATCAACGCGAGCGCGTCGTTGAAGTAGCGGAGCGCCTCCGCGGGGCGGCCCCGGTCGACCTCGGTATTCCCGAGGCTCCGCACCACCTGCGCTTCCTTCTCGAGCTGGCCAGTCGCGCGGTAGACTGCGACGGCGTCCTCGAGAAGTCGGACGGATTCATCGAACCGCGTGCGCTTGCGCGCGATCGAACCCGCGATCTGCAGATAGTCGGCCCACGGGAGTGACGCACGCACGATGCCTGCATCCACGCAGATCGCGCGCGCGGCCTCCAGGTGGCGCTCTGCCGACGCCAGGTCACCGTTCAGGTAGAACAAACGCGCCAGCCGGATGTGCGCGGTCCCCACGGCGACATCACGCGGGCCGACAGCCTCGATCGTGATGCGCAGCCCCTCCTCGGCGTACTGGATGCGCGCGGCGTTGGTGCCGGCGACCTCCGCGTGTGCAGCCAGCAACCACGCCCTCTCCTTCGGCGAGGCGGCGAGGCGATCGGCCTCGGCGAGCAAGCCCTCGGCGCGCGGCCCGCCGTGTTGCTCGATCGCCAAGAGCGCGAGCTTCCACAACCCCTGCACGCGCATCACGCGGGAGACGCCTTCGCGCGCGAGCGCTGCCCGAAGCGCCTCGGCGATACCCGCGGCCTGCTCGAGCCTCCCGATCGACACGTAGTGACTCAGGAGCTGGCTCAGCCCGAACACCAGGTACGAGTCATCGTCGGCAGCGGAGGCGACCTCGATGAGGCGCTGCGCTGGCGCGACGAACGCCAGCCCGAGCGCGCCACGCAGCGCGACGATCTCGACCAGCGCCGCCGCCTGCGCGGGCGGCCACCGCAGCCGATCGGCCTCCGTCAGCGCGCGCTCATACGTGCGCAACGCGTCGACGATCCGGCCTCGCCGCCGGAACTCCTCCCCCGCGGCGAGCGCGCCGTCCACGACGGCCACAGGATCGCGCAGCGCCGGGGGCGGTTGCTCGGCGAGCGATCGAAGGCGTCCGGCGTTATCGCACTCCTCGATCTCCTCGAGTTGCCCGATGGCGTCCAACGCACCGGCGACGACGGCGCGATCGGCGCGCTCGAACGTGGCCAACAACTCGACGAGCTTATCTCGGCGCCGCTCGAGGCAGAGTCCCCGGCGATCGGACAGGTCGGACGGGCCACGCTCGCCCCGCCGGACCTCGCACACGGCGAGCGACTTCGAGCTCAGCTTCGTCGCGTACGCGTCGAGGGAGCGCACCACGCGCGGGATCACGTCCTCGGCGATCGCGCTCTGGGCACCTCGAAACGCCGCCTCGAGGCGGGCCTGAACCGTGGGGCTCCAGCCCGACCCGGGCGCGACGCACGGCGCGGCGCCGTCGCGACGAGTCGCGCCCCACGCAACCGCGACGACGATGCCGGCGACCGCCGCCGCGGCACCTCCGATCAACGCGCGCCGTCGACGGCGTCCCAGCCGTCGTTCGACCGCGTCGAGCAACGCCGCCAGGGTCGGCCAGCGCTTCTCCGGCGCCGGCGCGAACCCGCGCGCGACCACCTCGGTCAGCCAGCCCGGCACCCGGCGCCGCGACTTCGGCGCCGCCGGCGACCGCTCGAGCAGCGCGCCCTGCGTGCGGGTCTCGGCCTCCTGCGGCCGTTGCCCATGCAAGCCTTCCCACAAGCTGACGCAGAAGCTGTACTGATCGGCCCGCGCGTCGACCGCTTGCCCCGCCGCCTGCTCTGGCGCCATGTACGCCGGCGTTCCGACGATCGACGTCGCCTCGCGTGCGCCCCCCGCGACGACCTCCCCTTCGCCGTCGGCGCTCGCGGACGCGATCCCGAAGTCCGCCACCATCACCTCGCCGCCGTCGCCCAGCAGCACGTTCCGCGGCTTGAAGTCCCGATGGACGATGCCCGCCGCGTGCGCCGCCGCCAGCCCGCGTCCCGCCTCGAGGAATCGCGCGACCACCTGCCGCCACGGCCGCGGCTCGGCGTGCACCCAGTCGTGCAGCGTCCCACCCTTCAGCAGCGCCATCGCGACGTAGATGCCGCCGGCGTACTCGCCAACGTCGAAGACCGGCACCACCGCGCGGTGCCGCAGCTTCGCCATCGCCCGCGCTTCGGCCAGCAGCCGCTCGCGGCCCTTCGGCCCCGCGACCGTCGGCTGCACCACCTTGATCGCCACCTCGCGCTCGAGCTCCGTGTCCTTGGCCCGGTACACCCAGCCCATTCCGCCGCCGCCGATGAACTCGACGATCGCGTAGCGCCCGAGCTGGGTCCCGGCCGCGAGCCGCTCGCCATCAGTCGCCGCGCCGTCCGGCGTTACACGGACCTCCTCCGCAGACACCGTCGCGTCGAGGGCCGGTTCGGGATCGCCTTGACGTTCGTCGGTCGACATCGTGGACGGGGTCTAACGGATCAAGCGCACATGTCGTCAGCGCATGCGGTGGGCGCAATGAGATTCGCGAACCCGGTGTCTCAGCAAGTCCGCCTGCTACCGGGGCCACTTCTTCAGCTCGTGCCGAACCTCCTCCGCATCTTCTTGGAGGTTCAAACGAAGAAACCCTTCGAGCGCCGTCTGCAGCAACGTCCGACCACTCGCTCGTGTGGATGGCGACGCCATCAGCAGCCGACCCCGGGAAAACGAGATCTGTTCCTTCAACCCCGCCATGCAGCCTCGTTCGTTGCACATCGCGAGCACAGCCTCATAGTACTGCATCGCACGCTCCGGATTCTCCGGCGCCACACAGTCGGCGAGTTGCCCCAGCGTTCCGGGAAGCAACGGGTGCCGTAGCGGGCCCAGTACTTGCTGTGCGTGCTCGAGGTAGGCGACGCCGCGTGGACACGACTCTGACGCCAGGTAGATGCCGAGGCTGGCTTCCACATCGGCATACTCCACCGAGTCTCGCCCGTATTCTGCCTCCAGCAACGCAAGCGCGTGTCGATAGTAGCGTTCCCCCTCGGCGGCGCCACCCGCCTTGTACGCCACGATGTTCGCCAGGTTTCGCTCGGCTTGGGCCTGCGCTCTCACCATGCCAGCAGCGCCGTAGATCTCCGATGCCCGCCGCACCTTGGCGATCCCGTCATCGTCGTCGCCGCGCATCTCTGCGAGCATGCCGCCGAGCTGCAGGTAGTCGGCGACCATCGGATTATCCACGTCACCGTAGGCCTCGTCGTACAGCCGCCCCGCGGCCTGCCACTCGCCGACCGCCCCCTCCAGATCTCCGGCGCGATAGCGTGCAACTGCCAGATCGAGATACGCCTTTCCAAGAGCGGGATGGTGGTCGCCAAAGCCCTTCGCGGCCTCCGCGAGTGCCTGGCGGTAGAGCTCGACCGCCGCCTTCGCGCTCAACTGCGCCGCCCCGCGCGCACCGAGCACCGCCGCACGCTGCGCCGGGGTCGTCGCCAAGTGCTCCGCTTCATCGAGCAGTTCCTTCGCGCGCGGATGGCCACGTCGCGCAGCCATGACGACGCGCGCACGCACCTGGAGCCAACGAGCGCCGTCGACACGCGCCAACGTGCCCAGCAAGACGGGCTCCAATGCCACGGCGCGGTCGAGGTTCCCGCGTTGCGTTTCCATCGCGTACAGCTCCAGCTGCGCCGTCAAGACGCCAACATCATCCTTGGCGCGACCAGCCTCCAACGCCAGCTCGGCCAGCCCAGTCGCTGACGGGCGTAGCATCTGCCCGCGAAGCCCGGCCACCTCCGAGAGCGCCTCTGTCGTCAGCGGGGACCAGCCGATCACGCGAGCATCCGCGACGGCACTTTCGGCCAGCTCGAGCGCCGGCTGCCAGCGCCCGCGGTCGCGAGCGCTACGGGCGCTCACGATCTTGGCGTAGACGGCCGCGACCTGGTCGGCCTTGTCTGGAGGTGGCTGCGGCCGGGACAGGAGCGCCTCGCTTTGGTCGCAAGCCTCGAGCGCCGGCAAGCGCGCGACCGCATCGGCGGCGTTGGCGACGATGATGCGATCGGCCTGAGCGAGCGTCTCGATCAGGCCGTTGGCATACGCTCGCCGTGTCTCCAGACACACTAGCCGCCGGTCAAACAGCGACGTGGACTGTGCGTGTTCGATGTTCGTCGCGCGACACGACGCCACCATCCGCTCACGCCAGCCTGACACGTAGAGGTCGAGGTCGGCCACGACGCGCTCTGCCGCGTCCTCACCGTAGGCGACCCTCGTCTCGCGGAACGCCCGCACGATCTTGGCGCGAAGGCTCGCATCCCAGGTGAGCCCGCTTGGCACCGGGCACAGCGTTGGGGCCGCGCGCCGAGTGAGCAGGGACGCGCTCAACGCGATGACCACCACCGTGGTCGTGGCAGCTGCAACGATCGCGGCTCGGCGGCGCCACGCGAGGCCGCGCTCCAGCCGGTCAAGCAGCGCGGCCATGGAGGGCCACCGCTTCTCCGGGGCCGGCGCGAAGCCGCGCGCGACGGCGTCGGTCAGCCAGCCCGGCACCCGGCGCCGCGACTTCGGCGCCGCGGGCGACCGCTCGAGCAGCGCGCCCTGCGTGCGGGTCTCGGCCTCCTGCGGCCGCTGGCCGTGCAGGCCCTCCCACAGGCTCACGCAGAAGCTGTACTGGTCGGCCCGCGCGTCGACCGCCTGCCCCGCCGCCTGCTCGGGCGCCATGTACGCCGGCGTCCCGACGATCGACGTGGTCTCGCGCGCGCCGCCAGTAGCCCCGTCGCCCTCCCCGCCGTCCGCGCTCGCCGACGCGATCCCGAAGTCGGCCACCATCACCTCGCCGCCCTCGCCCACGAGCACGTTCCGCGGCTTGAAGTCCCGATGCACGATCCCCGCCGCGTGCGCCGCGACCAGCCCGCGCCCAGCGTCCAAGAAGCGCGCCACGACCTGTCGCCACGGCCGCGCCTCGGCGTGCATCCAGTCGTGCAGCGTCCCGCCTTTCACCAGCGCCATCGCAACGTAGATGCCGCCGGCGTACTCGCCGACGTCGTGCACCGGCACCACCGCGCGGTGCCGCAGCTTGGCCATCGCTCGGGCCTCGGCCAGCAGCCGCTCGCGGCCCTTCGGCCCCGCGACCGTCGGCTGCACCACCTTGATCGCCACCTCCCGCTCGAGCTCGCTGTCCTTGGCCCGGTACACCCAGCCCATTCCGCCGCCGCCGATGAACTCGACGATCTCGTAGCGGCCCAGCTTGGTGCCCGCCGTCAGCCGCCCGCCATCGGCCACCGCCCCGCCCGGCGTCACGCCGACCTCGTCCGCCGAAACCGTCTTCTCCAGCGCCGGGTCGCTCACGCCCTGATCGTCGTCGATCGCCATCGACGCGCACACTACCGGATCGACGCGCGCGACGCAGCACGATCCTCGCCGACGCGCTACCTTGTCGCTGTGCCGCCGCGGGTCCACGTCTTCGTCTGCGACAACCACCGTCCCGAAGGCGGGCGGCCGGCGTGCGGCGCGCGCGGCGACGACGTGGCGCTGGCGCTGACCGAGGCGATCCTCGCGCACGGCGCCGGCGGCCAGGTGGCGGTCACGCGGTGCGGGTGCCTGGGGCGGTGCTTCGATGGACCGACCGCGGTGGAGTACCCCGCTGGCCGCTGGTGGATCGACCTGAACGCGGCTGCCGCGGCCGAGCTGGCCGCCCTGGTCGCGGGCGATCCGGCGGCCGCGGTGCCGGCCGCGCTGCAAGCGCACCTCGTCACCGACGACGACTGAGCCGCGCGGCTGCGAATCGCGTCCCCGCACGCAACCGCGCCGCGGCGCGGTCGATAGCGGCGGCACTCAACCACGAGGTGCTGCCGTGTCGTCACTGTCCATCCGTCCCCTGCCCCGCCGCGCGCGCTACGCGCTGGCGGCGGCGATCACCGCGGTCGTGCTGAGCCTGGTCGGTCACGGCCAGGCGTCGCGGCCAGGCGCGCCGCCGGCGGCGCACGCGAGCGCGCCGACGATCGGGCGATAGCCGGCGCGTTGAGCTACAGCGCGCTCGCCGGCAGCCGCAGCACGAAGGTCTTGGGCGCGAACACCGCGTCCATGGCGGTGCCGATCAGCACGGTGCCATCGGCGCTGACCGCGATGACGTTGTTGAGCACGGTGCCGGTGGGCAGGTCGACGCCGCTGGCGGTGGCCAGCGCGGTGAGATCGCGGGTCCCGGCGGTCGCGCTCCACACGAACGCGAGCGGCGTGGTGAAGAACGCGTTGCCGATGCCACCGAACACGCGCGTGCCGTCGGCGGTCATGGCGTTGGGGTAGACCGGATCGCTGGGCAGCGCCGCCGCGAGGCGCGGGATGTCGGTGAACCCACCGGCGCGGGTCCAGATGAACCCGTCGTTGCCGCGCTGCCCGGCGATCACCGCGCCGACGCCATCGATCGCCAGCACCTCGCCCGGCGCGTCCATGACCGCAGGATCGAGCAGCTCGCCGGTGCCATCGGCCTGCCAGATCGCCGGGCTGCGATCGACCGCGCCGTTCTCGGCGAAGCCAGCGGCGACGCGACCGTCGTCGGACACCACGGTCGCGCGGGTGGTCGGCGCCGTGCCGGGGCCGGCGGCCGCCAGGCCGAGCCCGGCCAGCGGCCCGAACGCCCCCGCGCCGCGCGCGTCGCTCC
>JAEUJY010000127.1 GCA_016794525.1 Myxococcales bacterium | reverse complement strand
AGGAGACAACGATGGCTGACGCTCTGGGAATGATCGAAGTCAAAGGCTTCGTCGGCATGGTCGAGGCCGCCGACGCGATGGTCAAGGCCGCCAAGGTCGAGCTCGTCGGGTTCGAGAAGACCGGCGGCGGCTACGTCACCGCGATCGTCCGTGGCGACGTCGCGGCGGTGAAGGCCGCGACCGAGGCCGGCCAGCGCGCCGCCGAGCGCGTCGGCGAGGTCGTCTCGGTGCACGTCATCCCGCGCCCGCACGCCAACGTCGACGCGGTGCTGCCGCTCGGCCGCGCCGGCGCCCCGACCAAGTAGGACCTGCCCATGGTCCTCGGCAAGGTCATCGGCACGCTGGTCGCGTCGAAGAAGGAGCCCACGCTCGAAGGCGTGAAGCTGCTGGTCGTGCGCGCCTGCGACGTCGATGGCAACGACAACCCCAAGGGGGCGATCGTGATCGCGGTCGACGCGGTCGGCGCCGGCGTGGGCGAGGTGGTGCTGTACTGCTCCGGCAGCTCGGCCCGCCAGACCCAGGTCACGCAGAACCGCCCGGTCGACGCGACGATCATGGCCATCGTCGATCAGGTGACGGTCGGTGACGATCGTCGCTACGTGAAGGCGTAGCCGCGATGGCGATGCTCGACGACGCGCGCATCGAGGAGATCGTCCGCAAGGTGGTCGAGCGGCTGGGCGCCGGGCCCAGCGCCGCGCCGCCCCGCACCGCCGCCGCCCCCGAGCCGGGCAAGAAGGCCGGGCCCAACATCCCGCGCGGCACGCTCGGCGTCTACGCCGACGCCGACGCCGCCGTGAAGGCCGCCCGCAAGGGCTTCGAGGCCAACGAGCGGCTGCCGGTGCAGGTGCGGGCCAAGATGATCGCCGCGATGCGCGCGGTCACGCTGGCCAACAACGAGCTCTTGGCGCGCTACGCGGTCGAGGAGACCGGGCTGGGCCGCTACGAGGACAAGCTCAACAAGAACCGGCTGGTCGCCGAGAAGACGCCGGGCGTCGAGATCCTGCGGCCGCAGGCCTACACCGGCGACGACGGGCTGATGATCACCGAGCGCGCGCCCTACGGCGTCATCCTCGCGGTCACCCCGACGACCAACCCGACCGAGACCATCCTGTGCAACGCCATCGGCATGATCGCCGGCGGCAACGCGGTGGTGTTCAACGTCCACCCGTCGGCTGGCCGCACGTCGAACTGGTTCGTGCACCTGCTCAACGAGGCGATCGTCGGCGCTGGCGGGCCGCGCGACGTGATCACGTCGGTCGAGCAGCCGACGATCGACAGCGCGCAGATCCTGATGAAGCACCCGCTGGTGCGCCTGGTGGTCGTCACCGGCGGCCCGGCGGTGGTCAAGCAGGCGATGGCGTCGGGCAAGAAGGTGGTCGCGGCCGGCCCCGGCAATCCGCCGGCGGTGGTCGACGAGACCGCCAACCTGGCCAAGGCCGCCGACGCGATCGTCCGCGGCGCCTCGCTCGACAACAACATCGTCTGCATCGCCGAGAAAGAGATCATCGCGGTCGACGCGATCGCCAAGGATCTCGTCCGCGAGCTGCAGCGCAACGGCGCGCTGCTCCTCGACGCGCGCCAGGTCAAGGACGTCGAGAAGGTCGTGCTCGACGGCGATCACGTCAACAAGGACTGGGTCGGCAAGGACGCCGGCGTGATCGCGGCGGCCGCCGGCATCCGCGGCCACGGCCACGACCTCAAGATCCTGCTGGCCGAGGTCGACGAGCAGCACCCGTTCGTCCAGCACGAGCTGCTGACCCCGGTGATCGGCCTGGTCCGCGCCCGCGACACCGCCGACGCGATCGCGATGGCGCTGCGGGTCGAGCACGGCTTCCACCACACCGCGACGATGCAGTCGACCAACGTCGACCACATGGCGGCGATGGCGCGGGTCTGCAACTGCTCCATCTTCGTCAAGAACGACGCGTCGTACGCCGGCCTCGGCCTGGGCGGCGAGGGCTACACCTCGTTCACGATCGCCAGCCCGACCGGCGAGGGCCTGACCACCGCGGTGCACTTCACCCGCGAGCGCCGCTGCACGCTGAAGGAAGCGTTCCGGTTCGTGTGAGCGGGCCGGCGCGCGCCTCTTCGACCGCCGCCGGGCCGACCGCCGCCGACGGCCCGGCGCTCGGGCTGCTCGAGCTCGCCACGGTGGCCCGCGGCGTCGTCGTCGCCGACGCCGCGCTCAAGCGCGCGCCGGCGGTGTTGCTGTCGTCGCGGACGCTGTCGGGCGGCAAGCTGCTGGTGGTGCTGGCCGGCGGCGTCGCCGAGGTCGAGGAGGCGATGGCGGCGGGCAAGCTGGCCGCCGGCGACCGGCTGCGCGATCGGGTCGAGCTGGCCTACGCCGACGATCAGGTGTGGCCGATGCTGGCCGCGGCCGGCGTCGTGGTGCCGGCCGACTGGGCCGACGACGCGACCGCCGAGGCGCTGGCGATCGTCGAGACCGCGACGGTGTGCGCGGCGATCGCCGCGGCCGACGCGGCGTGCAAGGCCGCCGACGTCGTCGTGCGCGACGTGCGGCTGGCGGTCGACCTGGCCGGCAAGGCGTACTTCACGCTGACCGGCGATCTCGACGCGGTCGACGCGGCGGCGGCGGCGGCGGCGGCGGCGGCGGGCGATCGCCTGGTCGAGCTCGAGCGGATCGCCCAGCCGGCCCCCGAGCTGCGCGGCCGCGTGTTCCGCTAGGCGCGTCCGGACCTGCGCCGACCGACGCGGGCGCGTACTATCGGCGGCGATGGCCGTGATCACGTCGCCCGCCGCTGTCCACCTGCCGCTCGTGGTCGCCTACCTCGACGCCCGCATGGCCCAGGTCGAGGCGATGCTGGTGCGCACGCTCGACGGCAAGGGCGATCACATCGCCGATCCGACCCGGCCGCTGGCCGAGGCGGCGGCGGCGGCGGCGGCGGCCGGGCTGCTGCTCCCTGACCAGCAGCTGGCGCGGCGCTACCACCTGGCGCCGCCGACGCTCGATCTGCTCTGGCTGATCGCCGCGCCGGCGATCGATCCCACCGTCGGCGCGCTGCTGCGCCGGTTCGAGGGCGGGCCGCGCGACTGGGTCGATCCGGTGATCGCCGCCCGCGCGCTGGCCGCGAGCCGCGCCGCGCGGATGGCGGTCTACGCCGATCTCGAGCCGGGCGCGCCGCTGCGCGCGGCGCAGCTGATCCGCGCGGCGGCCGGCGAGCCGCTGGCGCGGCGCGAGCTCCAGCCCGCGACGTGGCTGCCGGCGGCGCTGCGCGGTCAGCGCGCGGTCGGCGGGCGCCTCGACGGCGTGGCCACGCTGCAGAGCCCCACGATCACGCCGGCCGAGGTGCCCCTGCCGGAGCGGGCCGAGGAGCTGGCGGCGGTGCTGCGCGGCCTGGCGGTCGCGGCGCCCGAGCCGCGGTTCGCCGCCGCCGGGCTCGACCACCCGCGCGGCGTCGCCGTCGTCGTCGAGGGGCGCGCCGGCTCCGGCCGCGGCGTGCTGGTGCGCGCGCTCGCCGGCCAGCTCGGCCAGCGGCTGCTGGTGCTCGACGCCGCGCGGCTGCGCGGGGCCAGCCTGGCGCTGATCGCCGACGCCGTCGACAGCGCCGCCGCCGAGGCCGCGGCCTGCGACGAGTGGCTGGTGATCGCCAACGCGCACGAGTGGGTCAACGCGGTCGGCGGCGGTGGCTCGCCGACCTCGGCGCTGGTCGGCCGGGCGCTGGCCGGCCACGGCGTGGTGGCGCTCCTGATGGTGCTCGACGACGCGCCGCTGGCCCCCGAGGTCGAGCGCGCGGTGGTGTTCCGCCACCAGCACCACCTGCGCCCGCAGGCGGTCGACGCCAGCCACCTGTGGCTGGTCAACCTGCCGTCGGCGGCCGAGCTCGACGGCGAGCTCGATCTCGAGACCTTCGCGCGATCGATCCACCTGACGCCGGCGCAGGTCAGCGCGGCGGGGCGCGCCGCGGTCGCGGTGGCCGGCCCGGGCCAGCCGCTGACCTGGCCGATCCTCGACGCCGCCGCCCGCGCCCAGATCACCCAGGGCATCGGCGGCCTGGCCGAGATGTCGGCGTCGTCGGTGTCGCTCGACGATCTGATCCTGCGGCCCGACACCCGCGGCCAGCTCGAGCAGATCATCAGCGCGGCCAAGAACCGCGACCTGGTGCTGCGCCGCTGGGGCCTGCGCCGCACGATCAAGCGCGGCCTGTCGATCAGCTGCCTGTTCGACGGCACGCCCGGCACCGGCAAGACGCTGGCCGCCGAGGTGATCGCCCACGAGCTGGGCCTGACGCTGTTGCGCATCAACGTCGCCAGCATCGTCGACAAGTACATCGGCGAGACCGAGAAGAACCTGACCCGGATCTTCGATCAGGCCCGCCCCGACACGACGATGCTCCTGTTCGACGAGGCCGACTCGCTGTTCACCAAGCGCACCGAGGTCCAGCACGCCTCCGATCGCTTCTCGAACATGAACGTCAACGTGCTCCTGCAGCTGATCGAGCGCTTCGAGGGCACCGCGGTCTTGACCACCAACCTGAAGAAGGGCCTCGACACCGCGTTCGAGCGCCGCATCACGTTCAAGGTCCACTTCGAGCGGCCCGACCCCGACGAGCGAGCCCAGATCTGGCGGCTGATGCTGCCGCCGTCGGTGCCGACCGCCGAGCGCATCGACTACGACCGCCTGGCCAAGCTCGATCTGTCGGGCGGCGAGATCAAGAACTCGGTGCTGCGCGCCGCCTACGCCGCGGCGCGGGAGCAGACCGAGATCCGCATGCGCCACCTCACCGCCGCCGCCGCCGAGGAGGCCGCCACCAGCGGCCGGGTCTACCTCGAGGGCGCCAGCACGTAGCCGCGGCCGCGCGCCGGCGGATCACGGCATCAGCGGCGAGCGGGCCAGCGGCGTGCGGCCGGCCGCGTCGAGGAACACCACCGCGTAGGTGTCGCCGGGATCGACGGCCGCGCCGGTGGCGGTCAGCTCGCCGGCGCCGTCGGCGATCGCCACCGCGTGGAGGCCGCCGAGGGTCTCGTCGGCGTCGACCACGCCGCCCTGCAGGTTGCCGCGCTCGTCGTGATCGAAGCCGGCGTCCTTGTCGAAGAACCGCACGTACAGCGTGCGCCCGCTGGCCGGCCGGCCGTCGGCGGTGACCCGGAAGGTCAGCCGCGGCCCCGACCACGCCAGCGCCGACACCGTCACCGGCAGCGCCACGGCGCCGCGGCTGGTGCCCTGGACCTCGGTGCGCCCGATCGGCACCTCGGTCGGCTGGAACTGACCGGCCGCCGCCGGCTGGGCGTCGGGCGTCAGCCGCGAGTCCTTGGCGTACAGCACCGCGTAGACGTCGCCGGCGTCGTCGGTCGGGGCGGTGATCGTCCCGAGCCCGCCGTCGCCGACGGTGACCAGCCGCGGGCCGCCGATGCGCTCGTCGGTGTCGTTGAGCCCGGCGCCGGCGTCGCTGCCCAGGGTCCCGGCGGTGTAGCCGGCCGGGTTGCGATCGAAGCCCATGTCCTTGTCGAAGAACTGCACCCACACCTCGGTGCCGGCCGGCGCCGGCCGGCCCTCGACGGTGACCGTGAAGTTGAGGGTCGCGCCGTGCCACGCCGAGCCGGCCAGCCGCACCAGCCGCGCGCGCTCGCCGCCGTAGACGTCGGCGCGCATCGCGGCGGCGACGTCGGCGGTCCCGGTCCGGGTGCCGCCGTCGGAGGTCAGGTGGCCGCCGCGCCGCTCGGCGGCGCGCAGGTCCTGCTCGTAGTCGCCCATCATGCCCCGCCAGATCGGCGCGTACTCCGGCGCCGCCAGGATCTCGGGCACCGCCGGCGCGGCGATCTGGATGTCGGCCGGCTCGGGGTTGCCGGCGGCGGTGGTGACCACCTCGCGCAGCGACGCGCCGGCGTCGTTGCCGATGATCGCGAGCTCGCGCCCGGTCATCGTGTCGTCGCCGTGGAACCGGCCGCGGGTGGTCGGCAGGCCAGGCGAGCTGGTGACCGCGTTGAGCGCGTCGTGCCAGTGCTTGCTGCGGTTGAGGCCGAGCTCGCCCTCGTCGAGGCCGGTGGTCGAGATGCGATCGAGCGCGCGCGGCGCCATGTGGCCGGCGGCGAACGTGTCGGCCAGGAAGTGCGCGGCGAAGCCCTCCTCGAGCATCGCCTGCCGCACCTTGGCGTCGGCGACGCCGGCGTTGCCGGCCTGGGCGGCGGCGAAGCTCTCGCGCGCCAGCCGCACCGCGGTCGCGTGGTGGGCGCGATACTCGGCGCCGTTGAGCGGGAAGAAGTGGTTGATGTTGGTCTCGGCGGCCTGGACCATCACCAGGAAGTCGTGACCGACCGGGTCGTCGTCGTCGTGCTCGCGGGCCAGCGCCTCGGGCGTCTGGGCGAAGTCGCCGCCGAACTCGTTGGCGGCGCCGAACGAGATGCTCGACGGCAGCGCCACCGCGGGGCCGCCGCCGGGATCGGCGATCACCTGGTCGTTGGTGCGCACCCGGTTGACGCGCCGGCCGCGCGCCTCGAGGCCGACCAGCGTCGGATCGGTCGAGTGCTTGTCGCCCATCGCGTCGATCGAGCCGTCGGCGAAGTCGTGGCGGTCGAAGGTCTCGCCGGCGCGGCCGCGGAACGACGCGCGCAGGCGGTTGATCTCGCCGGTCCGGAAGTCGGCGTTGCCGGTGGCGAGCACCGCCGCCAGGTTGCCGACCGCGCGGTGCTCGTGCCCCGACCAGAACTGCACCGCCTGGCGCTGCACGCCGGCGGTCGCGCCGCCGCTCGCCGGGCCGACCATCGCGTCGAGCAGTGGCTCGGCCGAGCGACCGGCCACCACCGCGTCGGCCACCGCGTCGGCGTGGCGCTCGTAGGGATCGCCGGCCTCGCCGACGCCACCCTTGAGCGACACCCCGGCGCGCTGCTGCACGACGTGCGCCGCCTCGTGGGCCGCGGTGTGGAGGTCCGGCGCGCCGGCGAACGCCACGTCCTTGCCGGTCGCGTAGGCCTGGGCGCCGAGCGCGCGGCTGGCGGCGCTGGCGTCGCCGCCGACGTGGGCGCGGACGTCGCTGACGTCGTGCGCGCCGAACGCCGCGCCGATGCGATCGGCGAAGGGCAGCGGGGCGCCGCTGCCCGCGACGCCGTGGGTCGCGATCGCGTGGACCTCGGCCGGGTCGGTCGTCGCGGCGGCGGTCGCCGCGGCCTGACGCTGGAGCGCGGCGTCGTAGCTGTAGCCCTGGAAGCCGCCGTCGGCGCGGGCCGGCGCGAGGGAGGGCGCCGGGCTCGGTCGCGCCGCGGACGGCGGCGGGCGCGGCGGCTCGTCGTCGAGCGTGGGCGGTGGTGCGTGCGCGAGAACCGGTACGGCGAGGTCACTCACGGAGACTCCGAGCGCGTTTCCTCCACAGTACGCGTCGACGCGGGAACTCCACCCGCGCGCGCGGTGCGGTGTTCCGCCGCTCGGCGATCCTCGCTGCGGCGGGTTGTCGCGTCGGTTGGCGCGATGGTCGGGCGCGACGGTCGCGCGCGTGGGTCAGCGCATCGGCCACGGCTGCGGCGCCGCCGGGTGTTCGGCGGTGCCCGGGCGGGCCAGCCAGATCACGCACTCGCCGGGGCGTAGCTCGGCGGTCGAGACGTCGTGCGGCGTCACCACCACCAGCCCGCGCAGCCACGCCTCGAGCCGGGCTTGCGCGAGCCCGGCGCGCACGCGATCGCGCGCCGGGTTGACCCACGCGACCAGCCCCAGCTGCTCGGCCAGCGCGAAGGCGCCCATGCGCGGCGACGTGACGGCGTCGAGATCGACGCGGAACAGCCCCGGGATCCGGGGGCGCGCCGGCCCGGCGGTCAAGACCTCGAGCTCGAGCGGCGGCTGGCCGTCGAGGAACTCGCCGGCGACCGCGGTCAGCCGAGCGCGCCCGCGATCCCACCGCGCGACGCCGAGCCGGCCGAGCGCGCCGGTGCCGAGCGCCTCGGGCCAGCGGTCGGGCTCCCCGGGCGCCAGCGCCGCCAGCGTCGCGATCGGCGTGCCGGTCTCGCCGTCGCCGCGCAGCCACGCGGCGTAGAGCGCGCACAGCGCCGGCCACGCCGCGGGGCTGGCGAGCCGATCGCCGAGGGCGCGTAGCGGCGTGTCGGCGAGCGACGGCGGGGGCGCGCCGGGCGTCGCCGCCCACGTCAGCAGCTGGTCGCGCCACTCGGCGCCAGCGATCGCCGCCGGGGATGGTGACGGCGGGGCAGGGCGGGGCGCAGCGCTCGGCGGTGCGCTGACCGGCGCGGCGGCGGCGGCCGGCGGGCTCGGCGGCGGCGCGATCGGGGCGCTGGCCGGCGGGCTGATCGGCGGGCTGATCGGCGGGCTGATCGGCGGGCTGATCGGCGGGCTGATCGGCGGGCTCGGCGGCGGCGCGATCGGCCCCCGGATCGGCGCGCTGACCGGTGCGCTCGGCGGCGCGACCACCGGCCCCGATCCGCCCGGCGCGCTCCGCCCAAGTCGGGCCGCGAGGCGCTCGCTCACGGTCTGGGCGCGCGGCGGCGCGGCCGCCTCGACCGGCGCCGGCGCGGCCACGGGCGGCGGTGGCGACGCCACGGCCGCGGCCACCGGCGCCGCGGCGCGGGCCGGATCGTCGATCGTCGTCGATACCGCCGGGCTCCACGCCCGCGCGGCCTCACCGCCGAGCAGGTGCGTGTGCAGGCGATCGCCGTCGAGCCACAGCACCGTCGCGCAGGCCTCGCGGTCCTTCACCGGCGCCAGCCCGATCACCGGGCCGTGGCGGCGATCGAGCGTCTCGACCACCCGCACCGCGAGGTTGATCGCCACGTCGTCGGCGCCGACCTGAGCGGTGATCCATCCGACGGCGCGGTGGCTGTGGACCCGGCGCGGCGGCGCGTCGAGCTTGAGCGCGCTGGCGCGCCCGTCCGACAGCCGCATCGTCGTCAGCGCCGCCTGGTCGGTCGTGACCCACAGGCTCGAGCTGCGCAACGTCACGCCCGACTCCTTGACGTCGTCGGGCAGCGCCAGCGCCAGCCGCGCGGTCGGCGTGCGCTGGCTGGCGTCCCAGCTCTCGGCGCCACGGCGCCCGAACGTCAGGAACGCGCCGCCGTCGAGGCCGTAGGCGTGCTCGAACGTCGCCGGTGGACGCAGCGGCACCACGGCGAGGTTGCCGCCGCTCACCTGGGCGATGAACGCCTGATCGCCGCG
>JAEUJY010000125.1 GCA_016794525.1 Myxococcales bacterium | reverse complement strand
CGAGCGCACCCGCTCGCCGCACCTGGCGCTGGCCGCCGCCGCGGCGCTGGCGCCGATCGATCGCGCGGCCAGCGACGCGCGGGTCGCCGCGATCGAGGCCGCGGCCCCGGCGTACCTGCCGGCGCGGCTGGTCGCCGCCCGGGCCGCGCTGGCCGGCGACGATGGCGGCGCCGTGCGCCGCGAGCTGGCCGCGCTGATCGACGCGCTGGCGTGGGCCGACGGCAGCGCGTGGCGCTGTCGCCACTGCGGCCAGCGCGGCGATCGCTTCGCGTGGCGGTGCGGCGGCTGCCGGCGCTGGGCCACCGCCGCGCCCGAGCTCGGCCGCGAGCGCACCGCCGCCGCGCTGCCGCCGCCGCGCGAGCGCCGCGCCGAGCGTCGCCCCTCGGCCGCGCTGCTCGGGGCGCGCGCCGATCTGAGCCTGCCGGCGGGCGAGGTCGAGCACGGCCTCACCGGCGCCGAGCTCACCGCGCGCGCGACCCGGCGCTCGCTCTTGGGCCGCGTCGGCGGCTGGCTGGCTGGCGCCTGGCCCGGCGGGCGCAAGAAGGGGTAGGTCGAGAGTCGGCTGGCGGGGTGACGCGACGGCGACCCGTGGGGTAAGACTGCCGGCGATGTCCGACGCACCCGCTCCCGTCGAACCGATGCAGACTGGACCGATCCAGACGGGGCCGATCCAGACCGGGCCGATCGCGGCGCCCGGCAAGGACGTCTTCGGCCCCGGCGGCCCGGTGCGGCGGGTGCTGCGGCGCTGGGGCTTCCCGGTGTTCGTGGTGTTCGTCGCCTACCTCGGCCGGCGGGTGCTCCTGCCGTTCGTGTTCGCCGCGCTGGTCGCGTACATCCTGGCGCCGGTGGTGCGGTGGATGGTCGAGCGCAAGGACGGCACCCGGCGGATGCCGCGCGGCCTGGCGATCATCATCTGCTACCTGGTCTTCATCAGCGCGGTGGTCGGCTTCTTCGTCGTGTTCGTGCCGCGGCTGTCGAAGGACGTCGCGCGCATCGGCAAGGAGGCGCCGGCGCTCTACACCAAGGCCAACGACGTGTGGATCCCGCAGCTGTCGCGGACCCTCGAGAAGCGCTTCCCGTCGCTGGCGCCCAAGCCGGTCGCCCCCGAGGCGGCGCCGCTGGTGCCCGAGGTGCCGCTGCCGCCCGGGACCGCGCTGGTGATCACGCCGCTGCCCGACGGCACGTTCGCGGCGCAGGTGCCGCCGACCGGCGTGCTGATCAAGCCCGAGGCCGGCGGCGGCTACCGGGTCGTGCCGGCCGAGCTGCCGGCCGAGGCGCAGACCCTCGACGAGAAGCTGCGCGGCTACCTGCGCAAGGGCATGGAGGGGCTGCAGTCGCAGATGGACGACCTCGTGCGCTTCGGCCAGGCGCTGATCGGCGGCGTCATCAAGGGCATCTTCACGTTCTTCCTGGTGCTGATGATCGGCGCCTTCATCCTGATCGACATGGAGAAGGTGCACGGCTTCCTGCGCAGCCTGTTCCCGCCCAACGTCCGCGACGACTACGACGTCATCATCGCCGGCATCGATCGCGGCCTGTCGGGCGTCATCCGCGGCCAGCTGTTGATCTGCCTGATCAACGGCATCCTGACCTACATCGGCCTGTTGATCTTCGACGTGAAGTACTCGCTGATCCTGGCGTTCGTCGCGGCGATGATGAGCCTGATCCCGATCTTCGGATCGATCCTGTCGACGATCCCGATCGTGCTGGCGGCGCTGGTGTCGGGCAAGTCGGGCATCGACGTGTTCCGCGGCGTCGTGATGGTCGCGTGGATCGTCGGCATCCACTTCATCGAGGCCAACTTCCTCAACCCCAAGATCATCGGCACCGCCGCGAAGATCCACCCGGTGCTGGTGATCTTCTCGCTGATCCTCGGCGAGAAGAGCTACGGCCTGATCGGCGCGCTGTTCGCGGTGCCGGTGCTGTCGATCATCTCGGTGGTGTTCATGTTCTTCTACCGGCGCAGCTGGCGCGACGGCCGGCCGCCGACCGGCGCGGTGCCGACCATCCCGGCGCCGTCGGCGCCGGCGCCTTGACCCGCGCCGCGTGACGGCGATCGCGATCGGTTGAACCGCCGCGGGGGCGCGCCCATACTCGCGGCGTGCGCAGCCTGGTCGTCGCCGCAAGTCTCGTGCTCGCCCCGGCGGCGATCGCCGCCCAGCCGGTCGATCCCTACGCGCCGTCACCGGCACCAGCGCCGGCGCCGGCCGCGGCGGCGCGCGACGTCGAGCTCGACACCGCGGTGGCGGCCGGGCTGGTGGCCCGGGCCCGCGCGCTGATCGCCGACGGCGACGACGCCAGCGCGCGCCAGCTGCTGAGCGAGGCGCTGGGCCGCGAGCCGGCCGAGCCGACGCTCGGCGAGGCGACGGCGCTCCTGGCCGAGGTCGACGCGCGCCTGGCGGCGCGGGTGCCGCCGACGGTCGCCGGGCCGCCGGTGGTGAGCCCGGCCGACATCTACATGGATCGCCGCCCCGCGGCCGACGCGCTGCCGCCGCCGCCGCCCGAGGCGTCGCCCGGCTCGGCGCGATCGGCGCTCGCGCTGTACGGCGTGCTGGGCGGCGCGGCGATCGGCAGCGCGATCGCCGGCGTCGACTCGCAGGGCGCGGTCGCGGCGGGGCTGGCGCTGGGCGGGCTGGCCGGCGGGGTGCTCGGCTACACCGTCGGCAAGCGGCTCGGCTCCGACCGGGTGGCCGCGCACGTGATCGGCAGCGGCGTGGTGTGGGGCGGCGTCGCCGGTGGCCTGTTCGCCGACGTCGTCAGCGGCCTGACCGACACCGACACCCGCGACGTCGCGGTGGGCGCGGCGATCGGCAGCGGCGTCGGCGCGCTGATCGGTCTGGGCATGCGCTCGGGCGACCTGACGCTCGGCGACGTCGCGGTGGTCGACGCCGGCGCCGCGCTGGGCACGCTGGCCGGCTTCCAGCTCGGCTTCGTCATGGCGCCGCCCGAGTCGGAGGCGTACACGCTCAACGGCACGCTCGGCGCCGCCGGCGGCTACGTGATCGGCCACCTGACCGCGCGCAAGATCGACGTGACGCCCGCGCGGGTGGCCAAGGTGACCGCGCTGGCCGCGGTCGGCGCGGCGGTGCCGTGGCTGCTGTGGTCGGCGACCAACGACGACACCACCGACGACGACGAGCAGACCTTCGGGCTGCTGTCGCTGGCCGGCATGGCCGGCGGGCTGTACCTCGGGGCCAAGATCACCCGCGACGACGCGGGGGCGACCGCGCCGGACGACGCGCCGCTGGCGCTGGCGCGGCGCGGCTCGCGCGGTGGCTGGCAGGTCGGCGCCCCGGCGCTCGCGCCGGTGCGCTCGCCCGAGGGTGGCCGCGGCCTGGCGATCGCGGTCGTGGCCGGCGCCTGGTAGCGGCGCCGATCGTGTACGGTGCGACCGTGGATCCGCACGTCGTCCCGATCCTGGTCTGCCCGTCCTGTCAGCGCGCCGGCTCGTTCACGCTCGGGCGTACCGTGCGCTGCCCGTGCGGCGTCGCGGTCGACGCAACCGCGGGCTACCTCGATCTGCTCGCGACCGGCACCGAGCCCACCGCGACCAGCTCCGAGCAGCGGCTGATGGAGAGCCCGGTGGTCGCGCGGCTCTACGAGCGGGTGTGGCGGCCGACGTTCGTGCGCGTGCTGGCGGGCCGCGGCGCCGGCGCGTCGGTCGGCGGCTTCGCCGGCGAGCTGTTCATCCACAAGGGCGCGCTGGCGCTCGATCACGGGGCCGGCCCGGTGCTCGATCTGTCGTGCGGGCCGGGGTTGTTCACGCGCGCGCTGGCCGCCGCGGCGCCCGGCGCGCTGGTGGTCGGGCTCGACATCTCGCGCGCGATGCTCGAGGTCGCGGCGCAGCGGGCCCGCGGCTACGCCAACGTCGTGCTGGTCCGCGCCGACGCGCACAAGCTGCCGTTCACCGACGGCAGCTTCGCCGGGGTCAACAACGCCGGCGCGCTGCATGCCTACGACGACGCCGAGCAGGCGCTGCGCGAGGTGCACCGCGTGCTGCGCCCGGGCGGGGTGCTGGTCGGCTCGACGTTCGCCCAGGCGCCGACGCTGGTCGGCCGCGTGACCGCGCGGCTCGCGGGCATCCGCCGGTACGATCCGGGGGAGCTACGGGCACAGCTCGCGCGGCTGGGCTTCGCCGAGTACGAGGAGCTGCGGCTAGGCGGCGCGTTCGTGTTCCGGGCGCGACGGCCGTAGCGGCGGGCCGCGCCGGATCCGATTCCGGGTCTCGATCCCGATCCGCATCCGGATCCGGATCCCGATCCGGATCCCGATCCGGATCCCGATCCGGATCCGGATCCCGATCCGGATCCCGATCCGGATCCCGTCCCCGATCCCGATCCCGATCCGGATCCCGATCCCGTCCCCGTCCCCGTCCCCGTCCCCGAATGGGGCGCGCGGCCCCGGCCGCGGCTACCTGGCCAGCGCGTACGTGATCCGCCCGACGCGATCCGCGAGCGCGCGCGCCGCGGTGACCGCCGCCTCATCGGCCCAGCCCCAGGCGACGGCCGCTTCGAGGCCGGCCTGCACCTCGTGCGCCTCGGCGGCGGCGATGCGGTACGCGCGCTTCTTGTCGCGGCCCGTGCGGCGCACGCCCTCGCCGAGGTTGAGCATCACGCTGGTCGCAGCGCGCCGCAGCTGATCCGCGAGGTCGGCCGACGACCGCGCGATCTGCTCGCACAGCGGGCGCAGCGCGCGGATGAGATCGAGAGTGAGCAACTGAGCATCGAGCATGGTG